>NZ_JAPHOT010000001.1:3082144-3699289 GCF_026191115.1 Legionella sp. PATHC035
TTAGCGTGAGTTCGGCCTGATTAAATTTCAATACGGCTTGATCCACGCTGTCATCAATGGTAATTAAAGGTGCATCTTTATCCACATATTGCCCAGACTCAAAATCAATTTTTACTACATTGCCCGATGCTTGAGAACTCACATCGACTCCGTTTAAAGCAACGAAACTGCCTACGGCATTGATGGTGGGCTGCCAATCTACAGCTTGAGCAACAGCGGAAGCGACAGAAACAGCGGGTGGCTGGTAGCTTGCAAAGAAACGCTTGATCATGATTGTCTTGATCAAGTTAAAAGCAATGATCCCACCGAAAACAATCAGTAAGGCTACTCCCATGATGACCATTCGCTTTTTCATTATGCTCCCCTGAAATACTAGGTTCAGTTGACAATTCGACTCTCATTTTGGCTGAAGGGAGCGAATTGTAAACAGACCAAAAAACGGTAAATTACAAAACTCGCCAAATATAACATGAAAGATGAATATTATTACCCTTATTGTGCTTATAAGCTTCAATTTTATTTATTTCATGGTTATAAAAATATCCTATTGACTAAATACAACACTTTGTTACTATGCAGCTTTCAATAAAGTCAAAGGAGAAACCATGAAGTTGAAGTCCTTGTTATTTGCTCTTTGTGTTAGTTTGATTGGACAAGCTTTTGCAGCAAATACACATTTGCACCCCAAAGCTACCGAAGCTGATAAAAAGCCTGCTGGTAAATCAATGATGTATCCAGGTTATTGTGAAATTGAAATCATCAACAACAGTATTGACAATGTTCGTGTATACGGTTCTTTTGATGATGCTTCTCCATTAGAGCCTTTCACTATATTCTATTATGATGCACCTCATTACATCAGCTTATACTACTATGGTTATTGCCATGCTGGTATGAACCTTATGATTCAGGGTCCTTACGGAACGATTTATTCTGGTTGGACTAACGTAAACAGTACAGTACGCATTGTTAATTACCTGAATAAAGGGATTAAGAGTGAGAAAGTTGAAGTTACAGCAAAAAAATAAGTAATTAATCACTTATTTTACGATAGGGAAGTTGCATGCAAGTGCACCTTCCCTTTTTTTTATGTTTCAGGAGTTGTTCATGAAGCGTTTAGTCTTTTGTGTAGTATTCATTCCTTTTTTGACTTCATGTTATATCGCCGAACCCGAATATTACGATGCTGGTTATTATCATTCCGTTCCTCCCCGAGCTGAAATTTATGGTTTCGATGAGCGGCCACATGATTATCGCCATCCTTCTCGTCATTATCGAGGCCATCATCAAACACACGTGGCTCCTAACCAAGCTAAGGTACATGGACATGGTAATCAAGCACATCGGCATAAGAATGATCATCAACAAGTGGTTGTGAATAATAAAAATAAAAAACACGAGCATGAACAGGTTAAGATACTGAAGAAAAAAATCGGGTGGTAAGTTTTATAGATTTTCTAAAGGCCTACGTGCCGCATAGAAGCTGCGGCAGTAGGAAGATGTATTGCTAACGAATCGCCTGAAAAGCGTGTGCAGTATTTTAACCGTCAAAATTAAAAAAATAGCCTATTCAGTTTGTATTCACAGTTCGTAACCAGTTAAATTTTGTGGTACTCTTATGACGTTTTTTCTTTAGGGAGTTTTTGGATGCGTAACTCACTTAAAATGTTGTTTGTGGGTCTTTTAACTATACTTATTATAGCGTGTGTTGCTTCTCCAGGTACTGAAAGTACGGGTGAATTTTTGGATAGTTCAACGACGACTACTAAAGTAAAAGCAACATTAGTGAATCAATTAGGGCGTACAGGTTTAGCAGTACAAGTGAAAACCTTTAAAGATGAAGTGCAACTCAGTGGTTTTGTTGCTACTCCTGGATTGAAGCAAAGAGCAGGGATGATTGCTGCAAGCGTAGATGGTGTTCGAAAGGTACGTAATGACATCATCGTTAGACCTTAACCATTTTCCCAAGGATTACTCATGTTTGACCAAAGCTATACCATAAAACATTTTGATGATGAGTTATTTCAAGCAATTGTTGACGAACAACGTCGACAAGAAGAGCACATTGAACTGATTGCATCAGAAAATTATGTAAGCCCGCGTGTTTTGGAGGCTCAAGGTTCTGTATTAACGAATAAGTATGCCGAAGGATATCCTGGGAAGCGGTATTATGGCGGATGTGAGTATGTTGATGTTGCTGAGGAGTTGGCGATTGCGCGTGCAAAAAAACTTTTTTCTGCAGATTATGTCAATGTTCAACCTCATTCTGGTTCACAAGCTAATGCTGCGGTCATGATGGCTCTATTAGCTCCGGGTGATGTTGTGTTAGGTATGGCATTGCCCCATGGCGGTCATTTAACCCATGGTTCTAAAGTGAATTTCTCGGGTAAACTTTATCATGGAATCCCTTATGGTGTTGATTCACAAACGGGTTTAATCGATTATGACGTTTTGGAGCAATTGGCTCTGGAGCATAAGCCTAAATTGATTATCGCTGGATTTTCTGCTTATTCCCGTGTTCTTGATTGGCCACGATTCAGAGCAATTGCCGATAAAGTCGGTGCCTATTTGATGGCGGATGTTGCTCATGTCGCTGGCTTGATTGCAGTAGGCCTTTATCCTTCTCCAGTTCCCTATGCTGATGTAGTGACAACGACTACTCATAAGACACTCAGAGGACCAAGAGGTGGAATGATTTTATGTCGAGCGAATGAAGAAATAGAAAAAAAATTAAATTCTTCTGTTTTTCCTGGCAGTCAAGGTGGGCCATTAATGCATGTCATTGCAGCTAAAGCAGTTTCTTTTGCTGAAGCATTGTTACCAGAATTCAAAGACTATCAACAACAAGTACTCGTCAATGCGAAGACGATGGCCTCTGTGCTAATGAGTCGTGGTTACAAGATTGTTTCTGGTGGCACAGATAACCATTTAATATTGGTGGATTTAATTGATAAGAATATTACAGGTAAAGATGCTGATGCCGCTTTAGATAAAGCAAATATTACTGTGAACAAAAATACGGTACCTAATGATCCTCGTTCTCCTTTTGTAACAAGTGGGTTGCGTCTCGGGACTCCCGCAGTCACAACCAGAGGATTTAAAGAAAAAGAAATTACGCTTCTGTCGAATTGGATAGCTGATATTCTTGATGATATTAATGATGAAACGACTATTGCAAGGGTTAAAGAACAAGTATTGCTTTTATGTCGTGAATTTCCGGTTTATAAATAATTATGTTTTGCCCGTTTTGTCACGCAGAAGAAACAAAAGTGGTTGATTCACGTCTTGTCGCTGATGGTGCTCAAGTGCGCAGAAGACGAGAGTGCCTCATATGTCATGAACGTTTTACTACTTTTGAGACAGCCGAATTAATCATGCCGTCGGTCGTTAAGCGTGATGGACGGCGCGAGCCTTTTAACATTGATAATTTACGTTCAGGTATGTTGCGGGCTTTGGAAAAAAGACCGGTAAGTGTTGATGCATTAGAGGCCTCGATTATTTCAATTACACAAGAAATTCGTCGTAGAGGCGAGCGGGAGATCGATTCCCAAATCATTGGCGAATTGGTTATGAAGGAATTATATAGTTTGGATCATGTTGCTTATGTGCGTTTTGCATCGGTATACAAACGCTTTAAAGACGTAAGTGATTTTAGGCAGACAATTGATCAAATGGATAAGGATTAGTACTTTTCCCATTTGATTAATGGGTAGGTATGTGACGGGTGTAAATAACCGGGCATGGACACGCAAACGGGCGCAGGCAAGTCAATGAGCGCTAATGCGCAATTTTTAAAAATCGCGCCCTTAGCGTAATTCAAGTCAATTCCTGTGTACCTGGGTGCGTGCCCGATTGTTATACTATGCCACATCCTTTTTCTCCTTTTCATAGAGAAAAGGAGCTTTATAGATGTTAAAAAGAATTTATGAGGTAAAGGTGGAAAAGCGGTCAATAAGCGGTAAAAGAAAGGCCAGAAAATTAGCACTTCAGGCTCTTTATCAATGGTTAATGTCTGGAAGTGAATTGCATGAAATCGAAGCACAGTTTCGAGTCATCAATAATATGGATAAAGTAGATGTAGATTATTTTTGTCGTATTTTACACGGTGTTCCAGATCATGTTGAAACCCTAGAAGAGCGTATTTCTCCTTTTCTTGATCGAGAGATCGCAGGACTTAATCCAATTGAATTGACGGTGTTACGTATCGGATCTTTTGAATTACTCTATTGTCCTGAAATTCCTTATAAAGTTGTTCTTGATGAGTCGATCTCATTGACTAAAGAATTTGGTTCCCAGGATGGATACCGTTATGTCAATGGTGTATTAAATAGTTTGGCACAGCAGGTGAGGTCAATTGAAATCAATAGCCATGGATGAGTTTTCTCTTATTGATCATTTTTTTAAACCACTTGATATAAAGCGTGATGACGTCTTGTTTGGTATTGGTGATGATGCAGCGTGCGTGCGTATTCCTGAAGGGATGAATTTACTGATAAGCACTGATACCTTAGTCTCTAATGTTCATTTCCTTCCGCATTGGGATGCTTATGACATTGCGTGTAAGTCAGTGATAGTCAATGTGAGTGATATGGCGGCTATGGCTGCAGAGCCTTGTTGGGTCACACTCGCTTTAACTATGCCGGAACTCAATCCACAATGGCTGAACTCGTTTACGCGAGGATTAAAGGATTCATTAAGTCGATATCACCTGTCTTTAATTGGAGGTGATACAACACACGGTCCATTATCGATTACATTAACTATCTTGGGTACCGCCCCCAAGGGAAAAGCGGTGCTACGGAGTGGAGCAAAACCTGGTGATATTATTGTCGTTTCAGGTGAGTTGGGCGCTGCAGCTTTAGCCATTAAACTTCTTGAGAATCAGAAAATTCCTCCAAACGACAAGGCGGAATTGATGAATAAATTACTCCATCCTAAGCCTCGTACTGATTTAATTGATTTTTTGCGAAATTATGCCACTGCAGCAATAGATATTTCAGATGGGCTCAGTGCCGACTTAAATCATATTTGTGTTGCAAGTGGTGTTGGTGCTTGCCTTAATGAAGAGGCGATTCCCATACATGCCTTACTTAATCAATATTGGCCGGATCATGCTGTTGACATCGCTTTGACTGGCGGTGATGATTATGAATTATGTTTTACAGTTCCGGAACATCGATTTGCTCTATTGATGCACGAGTTTCAAAAAGCTAATTTACCCTGCTATCCTATAGGAGTCATTGAAGAGGCCTCTGGATTAAGAATGAAAGATGCTAACAACCAATGCCATAAGTTGACACCTGCAGGTTATTCACATTTTTAATTGGGTTCTTTGAGTAAACATAATTAAGGATTTAGGTTATTCTCAGTTAATTGTATGAAACGGTTCCTGGAGTATCTTCTTGAATGCTGGGGAACAGATGAAATGCTCCTGAATAAATTAATCCAACCTTTAAGATGGGCCAAGCATAGAGAAAAATAAAATGAAACAAATAAATTTAGCAAAAAGTGTATTCCAGGATCCTATTTATTTTATTGCCTTTGGCTTTGGGAGTGGTTTAATGTCTACTGCCCCAGGCACTTGGGGCACATTGGCAGCAATACCTCTTTACTTGCTATTAATAGGCACTCATTGGGCAGTTTATCTTTTTTTTACACTTGCCGCCTTCCTTCTAGGTGTCTGGGTGTGTGATAAAGTGACTCAAGATTTGGGGGTACATGACTATAAAGGGATTGTTTGGGATGAGGTCGTGGGCTATTTATTGACTATGTTTATGGCCCCTAAAGGATTATCCTGGATGATTTGTGGTTTTATTTTGTTCCGAATTTTTGATATTTGGAAGCCTCAGCCTATTGATTATATCGATCAAAAAGTTCATGGCGGTTTGGGAATTATGTTGGATGATGTGTTAGCTGCCGTGCCTTCTTGGATCTTGATGCAACTATTAGCATGGAGTTTTGCTTAATGAATGAAAATCATAAAGAGCTCATCAGTATGGGCTTGACTATTGGAATTGTGGCTCTTAGTTTATTTATTATTCATCGCTTTATTCCTTCATTGATATGGGCTTCCATAATTGTTATTGCATCTTATCCCTTATATGAAAAATGGCGCTATTTTTTTGGCAACAAAGATAATCTCTCTGCCTTACTGTTTACCACCTTAATTGGCTTGTTGTTTATACTTCCCTTAAGCTGGCTGCTGGGACTTTTAATCAAAGAATTGCAAATATTTATTAATTTCTTGCAATCTTTAAATCAACAAGGAGGGGCTGCACCTGAATTTCTAAAAGATTTTCCCTTTGTAGGCAATGACTTAGTAAAGTATTGGGATGAAAATATTGGCAAGCCAGGAATGATTAAAAGTCTTTTATCCAATGTTCATTTATCGTTAACTCCGACGAGCTATTATGTGAAAGAAATAGGTTCGAGTCTCGCGCATCGTAGTGTTCAATTGGGCTTTACTCTTTTAAGTTTATTTTTCTTTTATCGTGATGGGGATCGGTTACTCTTGCAGATTTATCAGGTAGGCGAATATTGTTTGGGTAAAAGATGGTTTCGATATGCAGACAGACTGCCAAGAGCATTGAGAGCCACAGTGAATGGAACCATAGTTGTAGGGCTTGGTGTCGGGATCTTAATGGGAGTTTGTTACGGTCTAGTCGGTTTTCCTGCCCCCACTTTAGTCGGATTTATCACGGCGCTTGCGGCAATGATTCCATTCGTCGTTCCAATAGTTTTTATTACAGTTGCTGTTATTTTATTTTCATTGGGCAGCATGATTAGTGCCATCGTTGTTTTAGTGTGGGGAACACTTGTTATGTTTGTTGCCGATCATTTTGTCAAACCTGCATTAATTGGCGGTGCAATCGAATTGCCTTTTTTAGCGGTGTTATTTGGAATTTTAGGTGGTGTAGAAACTCTGGGGCTGCTTGGTTTATTTGTGGGACCTTTAGTCATGGTTCTCTTTATGACTTTATGGCAAGAACCGCAAATTTTAGCTGCTAGCAAAATACATCATTCGTAAAAAAACTACCTGCTTTCAGCAAGGTATAAAATTAGGTTTGCGTCAGGACCACTTGGGTACTTGAACTACGTACGATTTTACGGAGGAGAGCAGGTTGAATTGACCAGCAAGCAATTCAACCAGGTTTTGGTGGTGTGTAACAATTATTTATAATCGCAATGATCAAATCGGTAAACGATACCTACATCACCCATCTGAACCTGTAGGCTGCCAAAATCATGCTTATTGCTTGTTGCCAAATAACGGTAGGAAGCATTTAATGCCCAATTTTCTTCAAAGTTAAAAGTGAGTCCGGCAGTTCCTTGGTAGGCAAACACGCCTTTTTTTACATCAAGAAATGTTCCGCCAATAGGGCCAGTACCTGTGAGCTTATCCTGCGCGTACGCATAACCAATACCCACTCCCAGGAACGGATAAATTGTTGGTAAAAGGCCATCGGAAAAATCATAATAGATGTTTGCCATTCCCACATTGGCATGGGATTTTCTCTCTAATTCGAGGAAGCCAAAATCAAATTCTTTATTCTCTGGCTGGATATAGGTATATTCCAATTCATAGCGAATAGGATTGCTTTGATAACCTAAACGTAGTCCGGCGTTAAACCCATTATTATTAAAGGTTTCTGAAAAGGTATAACCCAAAATAGTTGTCGATACTTTTTGAGATACATGAGCGTACCCTCCAAATATACTGGAATACCAACCATTAACTGGGGTTGCAGCTGCCGCAATACCACTTACGAATAAACTAGCAGAGAAAAATGCAAATTTCATAACATCCCTTTGTTGTTATTATTTTTTTAGTGGAATCATGTTAACGTGTTACTTTAAATTTGCAAGTATTGGAAAGGCATATTTTTGGAAAAGAGAAGCGTTAATGCGATTTTGGTTTGATTATAAAGTTGTTTTTGCTTTAAAAAGTGACCTGTTATTCCACTTGATAATTATTCCTCAATAAAATCATAATCAAAAATGACATTGATGTAATTTTGAATAGTTTACTAATCCTTTTGGCAGGATCTAGAACAAAGACTATACTTTCAACTGGCACTCTAAAAAATGCTTTCAAAAAGTAATGACTCTTCGTGCTCAAATGAGTGCTGCAAATAGCGTCTTAATGCAGTGATTTAAAGCGGAAATGAATCCAATTTTTTCTTTGAAATGCAAGTCCAAACTCTAGGCCAATGGAAAGTGGTGATGTTTAGAGAGGGTTAATTATTATAATCTATTGTGATGTAGAGAAATTAACATGACTACATTCATGCAATCAATTTAGCATAATAATTTTCTACTTGTATCAAATTAACATTAATGCAAAGATAAATTTTTGCATCATGAAAAGGAGTTTCAAAAAATGCCAAAAAAAAACCCATTAAAAATAGCGAAAGAATTTGTTGAACAAGTAATAGCGATACTTGCTAATGAGACAGTAGAAGGGCGTGAAAAGATCGTTGCCATTGCCCAAAGAGCAGAAAAGGAGTATCAACGCCCTGTAAAATCATGGTTAACAGGCTGGGTTTATCAATTCACCAGAACACGTGGTGATAAAGTAGAACAATCCATTAATGTAATGGAAAACTTTCCTGATGCTTACACTCGATTACTCGAGTTTAAATTGATGATTAGCGAGGGGGAGTGGAATGTAGATAGTTCCTATAATTATTTCCTTTTTCGCCAGATAGCGGATGCGGTATACCTAGCTAACTCCGAGTTCCAACCGGTAGAAGAACATCTTATCCCTACTTTTCTGAAGGCTCTCAAAAATGAAGTAATGGTAGAGGTGAACAGTTATTTGGCTCAGCATAAACTTTCATTAGAAGACAAAAAGAAACGTGACTTAGAACTTCTGGCAGCGCATGAAAGTGCTCGCCAACTGGCTGAAAATGTAATGGTATTTAATGATCTTGAAACTGCTAAAAATTATCAAGCGAAAGAACAAAACAAAATTGTTTTTTCTCTTAGTTTTAAAAACCACGAATGGCATCTTTCTTGGGTCGATGTAACGGGACAAGTTTATCCTCTTACCCCAGGTTTAGAGTTAAGGAAGAAATTGGCAACTTTAAAGGAAAAAGATATAGAAAAAGATCCAGAAAAATTAAATGCCATTAAGAAGGAGTGTATTAAAGCAAGAGAGGTATATGTTGCTAAAGTGCAAGTAGATATTGATCCTGAATTGAGTAACGAGGATCTGATTCGAAACGGTATTACTTCCACTTTTGTTTTACGCCATCAAGAAAAAGGGCAAAGCCTTTGGTGGATAAACAGCATGGGTGTTCCTCATCAAATGAGTCTCACAGATCATCCGGCAATGTCTTCTTGGTTGACTAATCATCACGGTTCATTTAGCGAAGCTGATGTGCTGCAATTAAAAGCTTTTTTGTTGCAAATCAATACCAAACAGTCCATCGCAACCGCAAAACTCGATAAAATGAGTGTCTTATTATCAAAAGTATTACAAAATAAAGACAAACAACAGCAACTTTTGATTGATGCGCCTGATAAAGAAGAGAATCAAACTAAGGTACCTAAAATAAACATGAAGAAATTTGCCTTTCTTGAAGAAAATATGAAAGATCGCGTAAAAAAAATAGCTTCGCAGGATCCTGCACCTACAAAAAAAGTAGTTTCTGAATCAAAGCAAGAATGTATTGAAGAAATTACCCCAGAGAAAAAGTCTAATAAGTTGGGACAAGATAGATATTCAGCACTCTCAGGGTTACCTACTTTTTGGCAACAACGTAAAAGTGCAATGGAAGAATCATTGGCCAATGAAGTCATCAATGAAAAGCAGCCTCTGAGTCATCCTTAATTTTAATTAGACCTGGTGTAAAGAGTAACCAGTAAGCCTAAATACCCTCTCCCACTTGTGGGAGTGAGGTAGGGGTGAGGGTTCATTAGCCGTAATTAATCCCTTCATCCACCCAGGGGGCACTTTCTCTCCATAAGGAGAAGGGGTAGTCCACTTAACTTAGTGACGCTCGTACTGTTCAAAAACCATTCGTGATAGGATAACGCCAGTCTTTACCAAAAGCGGTTGGACTTATTTTTATCCCTGGTGCAGATTGACGCCGTTTGTATTCATTGCGTTTGATTAATTGAATTACTTTAGCTACAGTTTCTGCGGCAAAACCTTGCTGAATTATTTCTTCAGGGGTTAAGTATTTCTCCATATAGGCAACAATGATTGCATCCAGTATTGCATAGTCAGGTAAGCTGTCTTGATCGGTTTGATCGGCTCTTAATTCAGCGGATGGAGCACGAGTCAGGACCCGTTCGGGAATCACTTGTGAAAGACTGTTACGGTAATGTGCCAGAGCATAAACTTGGGTTTTTAGAACATCTTTTAATACCGCAAATCCTCCAGCCATATCTCCGTACAAGGTGGCATAGCCGACAGCAGATTCGCTTTTATTCGATGTTGTAAGTACCATTTTTCCTGTTTTGTTAGACAACGCCATAATCAACAAACCACGAATTCGTGCTTGAATGTTTTCTTCAGTGGTATCAGTTGGTAACCCTTTAAATTCGGGCTCGAGAGTAGTCATTAGCGCATCAAAAGCGGGTTCAATAGAGAGCATGGAATAGGATACATTCAAGTGCTTTATTTGTGTTAAAGCGTCTTCGTTACTCATTTGGGCTGTATAACGTGAAGGCATAAGAACCGCATGGACGCGCTCTGCGCCTAATGCATCGACTGCTACAGTCAACGTTAATGCCGAATCAATACCTCCTGAAAGTCCAACTAAAACTCCAGGGAAATGATTTTTATTGACATAATCTCGAGTACCACAAACCAATGCTTCATAGATTAATGGTTCAAAATCGAGAAGAGGGGAAGTTTCTCCCTTGATCTGATTTGCTTGGATTTCAACCGTACGTAAATCCTCTTCAAATGCTGGAGACCGTGCGCAAATTACACCATGAGAATCAATTGCTAATGATTGACCATCGAATAACAGTTCATCCTGACCGCCAATTTGATTTACATAGATTATAGATATACCCCGTTTTGCATAAGATTTTAGCAGGGCTTCTCTTTTTTGGTATTTACTGTAATCAAATGGGGAGGCATTTAAAATGAGTAGGACAGAAATTCCATTTTCAATTAAATCTTCTGCAGGGCCTGGATGCCATAAATCTTCACAAATAATTACGCCTACTTTGCTGTTATTTATTTCTAAGAGGCATGGATTTTTTTTCCCTGGGGTAAAATAACGCGCTTCATCAAAAATTTCATAGTTTGGCAAATTTTGTTTATGGTACTCTGCAATTTTTTGTCCTTGATAAAAAATACTCACGCTATTATACAGTCGTTGCTTATCCCGGCTTGGATGTCCTACCAGGACATAGCAGTCTTTTGTTGCCTCTTGAATGTGTTTTAAATGTTCGGTAACGGCTTGTTGAAACTCTTTACGAAAGAGTAAATCTTCGGGGGGATAGCCGGTTAAAGCCAATTCAGGAAAGAGTATGACATGATGATCTGCTTGTTTGCTTTTTATAACTTCGATGATTTTATCCCTGTTGGATGCCAAAGCTCCTACAGTTGGATTAATTTGTGCCATAAGTACAGTAAGCTTATTCTGCATGATATATACTCTATAAAGAACCCCAAGGTGTGCTCAACAGGATACCCTAATACAAAGAACCCTTAATTTAAAGATAAAAATGTTAATTAATTTAAAAATTGTCTAAAATGTACCCTTTGCCATTAAAAAATCACATTTATGTTAAATGAAGCACTCTCAAAAATGCCAGAAGTCTTTGAGGCCAAATTATTATTGCGTGGCCAAGAGTATTTTGAAAAGGGGCATGTGCTCAACATCCGTTTTAGTGATGGCCTACTCAAAGGGCGGGTGAAAGGTAGTTCAAGTCAGATTTATGATGTCCATATGGACTTGAAGGCTTGGCCAAAAAAATTAGCGCATTGTACCTGTCCTTATCAATTTAACTGCAAGCATGCTGCTGCGTGTTTGTTTGCCCTAAGGGATCGAGAAAAGGAAAGCTTACTCTCTTTGCCTGCCAATAAATTGGATAAAAAGCTTGATAGTTGGTTGAAGAACTTACGTGCCCAAGAAGCAGCTGTAGTGAAAACCACGGAAGTCACCCATCACTTAGTTTATCTCCTGGAACTAAGACTTGATGGGCATGAACACCGGGTCGCGATTAAGTTGGCTTTAGCCAAGCTATTAAAGCGCGGCGGTTATGGAAAAATGATTACTTTTAACAGCCTTTCTGATTCTAAAAAGCAGCATTTTGTTGGTGATGATAATGATCTGGTCGCACTGTTGTTGTTTAAATGTGGTGTCTCAGGCTGGTTCGATACATTAATCATACGCAATAGCGAATTGTTAGAACGAACCATTGCAACTGGCAGGGCCTTTTTTATACACAATCAGCATGATCCAATTCACCTAGGTGAGTCGATCCAAGGTACCTGTGAATGGGTGTTATCTCATAATGGCAGTCAGAACTTATTGCTAATGCACGAAGGAAGTGCGCTTGACCCTGTGCTGTTGGATGATAGTTGGTATTTTAATTATGCAGAAAACAAAATGGGACGTTTAATTACCTCATATCCAATAAAGCAACTGGGTTATTTATTGCAAGCACCACCAATTCCAATGGGACAGGCCCAATTATTAGCAGATAAAATGGCTAAAACATGTCCTGAATTTCCTGTGCCACGCGTTTTTGAACAACGAGAAATTCGTAACCTACAGCCAGTACCTGTACTCATTCTCGATGCCGTGAGTGAATTTGACGAAGAATCTTCTTGGCTTTATGACACTGAAGAAGAACTGCATGTTTTGTTTATTGCGCGTATTATTTTTGATTATGCGGGGTTAATCATTGCAGGATCTGATGGAAGTGAAACGGTTGTTTGTCAGCAAGATGGGGTTTTAATTGAATATGTGCGGCATAAAGATTATGAAAAATCCAAATGGGAGGAAGTCCAGGAAATCTTGGAGTTACGAGTACCCAGGTCATGGGAACATGAACAATGGGAAAAAATAAAACAAGCTGATTTTGTTTTGGAAAATGTTCATGTCGTCGCAGATTTAGAATTTCTTCATAGTCAATTAATACCCGAGTTAGAAAGTCGAGGCTGGCGAGTTGAGCGTATTAGTTCGTTGTATCAAGAAGTGATAAGTGCTGACGACGTAGAATGGTATTCCGATCTCTCAGGAAGTACGACGGATTTTTTCTCGTATCAATTAGGGATTTTGGTTGAGGGTAAACCGGTCAGTATCGTTCCTTTGGTAGCAGATTTAATTCAGCGTTATCGAGGGGATGACTTGGATAATCTGCCTGATACACAATTAGTCAAATTGCCCTTGCATGATGGACGTGCTTTGCAGTTGGAAATGGGACGAATTAAACCATTAGTCCGATTGTTGCTGCAATTTGGCATACGTCATATCGATGAAAATCAAGAGGTGCAAATCAACAAATATCAAATTATTTTAATGCGCGAAGCAGAATTGGCAATTGCGGCAACCAAAACGCGTTGGCAAGGCGCTGAAACGCTAAGAGAACAAATAAGAAAACTGTCGCAATTAACCCTTATTCCTGAAATACCACTGCCAACTGGCTTGCAAACTCAGTTGAGGGATTATCAACGTCATGGTTTAAATTGGTTGCAATTTTTAAGAGTATCTCATTTTAGTGGTATTCTGGCCGATGATATGGGATTAGGTAAAACAGTACAGACTTTAGCTCATTTGCAATATGAAAAAGAACAAGGACGTATTAAAAAAGCAAGTTTAATCGTTGCACCAACCAGCCTTGTAGGAAATTGGCATGCCGAAGCAAAGCGGTTTACCCCAGAATTAAACGTTTTAATTTATCATGGTTCTGAGCGCCATCAGGATAATTTTGATGACTATGACATCGTTGTTTCTACTTATGGATTAATTCACCGTGATAAAGATAAGTTTATTTCTTATCCTTTTTATTATTTGATTTTGGATGAAGCGCAATTCATTAAAAATGCGCGCACTAAGACGACGCAAATTATTCAGCAATTACATGCAACCCATCGTTTATGTCTGACCGGCACGCCTTTGGAAAATCACTTAGGTGAGTTGTGGTCTTTATTCCATTTTTTGATGCCGGGGTTATTGGGCGATGCAAAACAATTCCGACTATGGTTTAGAACGCCCATTGAAAAATACGCAGATTTGGCCCGACGGAACATATTAATTAAACGAGTGCAGCCTTTCATATTAAGAAGGACAAAAAATCAGGTGGTTCGTGAATTACCACCCAAAACAGAAATGACTCGAACCATAGAAATTATTGGTCCACAACGTGATTTGTACGAAGCGATTCGCATGAGTATGGAGAAAAAAGTTCGGGATGCGATTGCAAAGCAGGGATTAGGTAAAAGTCATATACTTCTTCTGGATGCGCTACTGAAGCTACGCCAAGTGTGTTGCGATCCCAGGCTTTTGTCTTTGTCTGAAGCCTCGATTGCCCATGGAACTTCTGCAAAGCTCGAGGCGTTGATGGAGTTATTGGATAATTTGGTGGGCGAGGGTAGGCGGGTTCTGGTTTTTTCACAATTTACTTCCATGTTGCAATTAATTGAAGAGGAGTTGCGTGCGAGAAATTATGATTATTTAAAGCTAACTGGGCAAACCGTTCATCGACAAGCAATGGTAGAAAAATTTCAGGAAGGAAAAACTCCAGTTTTTCTCATTAGTTTGAAAGCGGGAGGTACCGGACTTAACTTAACACGTGCTGATACAGTAATTCATTATGATCCCTGGTGGAATCCCGCCGTTGAAGATCAAGCAACCGATCGGAGTCATCGAATAGGTCAGGAAAACCCCGTTTTTGTCTATAAGCTCATTACCTTGGGTACGGTAGAGGAAGCTATTTTAGGGATGCAAGAGAAAAAGAGACAATTAGTTGCCGGTGTTCTATCCGCTGATCCGACCAAAGCGATGACTTTGAGTGAAGAAGATATAGAACACCTATTTATGCCCTTGAGCTAATAGCGCCCGTCAATCGCGTAGCGAGTGCACCGCTATGCTATAGCTCAGGCTTTTGATTGAAAATTGCCGCTATCAAACCCAGGCTCCAAATCACAAAATTATTCAGATGCCCATGCTTATTCGAAAATTTATTGCATTAATAACTGGCATAGTTTTCATTCATGGCATAAGCTATTAAATGATTGTAAACATGGAGAAAATTATGAACTTATGGAAGCTCGCTTGTGGTTTTTTTGTTGCTGTTATTTATTTACCCGCAGCACTAGCCGCATCCCAGGCACCAGTAGGTAATTGGGTCACAATTGATGATAAAACGGGTAAAAAAAGAGCACTTGTCACCATTAGTGAATCTGGTGGAGAGCTGAGTGCGGTCATCGACAAGGTATTCCCACAACCTGGTGATACTGGAATTTGTGAGAAATGTCCAGGTGGTTTTAAGGGCAAGAAAATCCAAGGATTGCAATTTATGTGGGGTTTGAAGAGCGAAGGTGACAATGAATGGGGCGGTGGCTCTATTTTAGATCCCAAGTCAGGTAAGATCTATCGTGCAAAATTGACAGTCCAAGGAAATAAACTCTTGGTCAGAGGATATGTTGGTATTTCTTTATTGGGTCGTACTCAAGTTTGGCAAAAACAATAACAGCCTCAAATACATCCCGAACAGTCTGTTCGGGATGTTATCTTGCAAAGTAGGGATAATTCACTACCTCAAAGAGTCAAGAATAATGACTATTTGTCAAAAGCACATTACAATAGCTTGTTCTAAATAGTCATTGTGTCATTAATATGTATGATCTGCAAAATTCCAAAAAGTCAGTTGATCCTTTGAAACGCCCACCTCATTCGGTCGAGGCGGAACAATCCATTATTGGTGGATTAATGCTGGACAATCAGGTTTGGGACAAAGTCAGCAATAAATTATGCGAAGCAGATTTTTACCGCACTGAGCATCGAATTTTATTTCGTGCAATTTCTTCTTTGGTAAAGAAAGATCAGCCATTTGATGTCGTGACGTTGCTTGATGCATTAAAGTCTCATAATGAGTTGGATGATGCCGGTGGTGAGGCCTATTTGTTTGAACTGGCGAATAATACTCCCAGTGTTGCTAACGTGTCTGCTTATGCGGATATTGTCCGTGAAAAATCAGTACAGAGGCAGCTCATTAATGTCGCTACTGAAATCGCGGATTCAGCATATAATCCCGGAGGGAGACCAGTTCCAGAGCTATTGGACATGGCCGAAACCAAGGTTTTTGCTATAGGTGAGCAAACTGGTGGTGATGGTGGTCCAGAAAATATAAAATCAATCTTGGTTCGGGCCGTAGAAAAAATTGATGCCCTCTACCATAATGGCGATGCAATCACAGGGCTTGCTACGGGATTGTCCGATTTGGATGAAATGACATCCGGATTACAGCCTGCCGATTTAGTGATCGTTGCAGGTCGTCCTTCCATGGGTAAAACAACATTAGTTATGAATATGGCAGAGCATGCCGCAATAAAATCTGGAAAACCCGTTCTCGTTTTTTCCATGGAAATGCCCGCAGATTCTTTGGCAATGAGGATGATGTCTTCTTTAGGACGCATTGATCAGCATAAGATTAGAACAGGTAAACTGGATGATGACGATTGGCCTCGTGTTACTTCTGCAGTGCATATGCTTTCAGAGGCTCCTTTATTTATTGATGATACCCCCGCTTTAAGTCCAGGTGAAATGCGTGCGCGAGCCCGAAGATTAGCAAAAGATCAAGGGAGCAATTTGGGCCTAATTGTGGTGGATTATTTGCAATTAATGAAAGTGCCAGGATTTGGTGCCGATAATCGAACTGCAGAGATCTCTGAAATTTCACGCAGTCTTAAGTCGCTTGCAAAAGAGTTACAAGTACCGGTCATTGCCTTATCTCAGTTGAACCGGAGCTTGGAGCAACGTTCGGATAAACGGCCAGTCATGTCTGATTTACGTGAATCGGGTGCAATTGAGCAAGATGCTGATTTAATTTGTTTTATTTATAGGGATGAAGTGTATAACGAGGATAGTCCCGATAAGGGTACAGCCGAAATTATAGTTGCCAAGCAAAGAAATGGCCCTATTGGTAAAGTGCGTGTCGCTTTCATAGGTAAATACACTCGTTTTGAAGATTTAGCATATAATGGTTATCAAGGGGTAGACTAAAGTGTCCAGACCTACCAGATTGGTGATAGAGTCCAATGCTTTACACCATAATTTAGCACGAATAAGACGTTTGGCTCCTGGCAAAAAAATAATTGCGATGGTCAAGGCCAATGCCTATGGCTGCGGTGTGCATGTTGTAGCACCCATATTGGAAGGACACGTAGATGCTTTTGGGGTGGCATGTATTGAGGAGGCTATGGTTCTACGAAAAATAGGAATTCGTACCCATTGCATTCTGTTCCAGGGAGTCTTTAGTCCTGATGAATTTAGGGTGGTAGCACAACACCAATTTGGTTGCGTCATTCATCAACCTCATCAAATTCAGTGGCTTTTAAATACGCCACTCGATACGCCTGTTAAATTATGGATCAAAGTAAATACGGGTATGCATCGTTTGGGTTTTAAAGTCCATGAGTTGCAAGGAGTGATGGATGCATTGAAAGCTTGCCCATGGGTGGATCACGATATTGGCTTGATGACTCACCTAGCCTGTGCGGATGAGCCAGAACGTGTAGAAAACTTTCAGCAAATTGCTTTATTTGAGAGCATTTCTGTTGCTGGATTTAGCCAACGCAGTATCGCTAATTCAGCCGCTATTATTTCTTTTCCTCAAACTCATGCTGATGTGGTCAGACCGGGTATCATGCTTTATGGCGTATCTCCATTTGCTCATCAGACCGCGCTTGATCTGGGATTACTGCCTGTAATGCGTTTTGTTTCTGCAATCAGTGCAGTTCATCATAATCCGCCATTAGCGCAGGTCGGTTATGGTGGTATTTGGAAAAGTGAAAAAGCTTCAATTATTGGTATTGTTGCTGCCGGTTATGGTGATGGTTATCCACGACATATCGCAGCGAATACTCCTGTTTGGGTTCAGGGTAAAGAAGTTCCTATTGTAGGGCGTGTCTCAATGGATATGCTTGCTGTGGATTTAACGAACCATCCAGAAGTGAAACCTGGAGCACCTGTTGAGCTTTGGGGGAAGCATGTTTTAGTTGAGCGAATCGCACAAGCAGCTGGAACCTCAGGGTACGAATTGTTATGTCAGATCTCTGAGCGAGTACGTCACGTTTAGGTAACCTGACGTATCGTGTGGCCGATGCAGTACAGCGATATTGCGATTATGTGAACCAAAGTTCCTACTCCACACTTGGGGCGAAGGTGCCCGATAGGGCGGATAAGGGTGTTGGATTATGGCTAATGAACCCTCATCCCGGCGCCTCTCCCACAAATGGGAGAAGCGAGTTTTTTTAATGTAACAGCAGAGTGCGTCTTCGGGATTCGGCTTATAGAGCATAGATTTTCTAGAGGTATGGATAATAACTGAACGTGATGCTAGAATTGGAACCGATTTTCTAATCCTTTAAATTGGGTGATATGTGATGAAAAAAATAGCTATTGCATCATTGTCTTTGTTGTTGGTTGGATGTGCACCAATGAATAATCAAGACGTAGGTACTCTCTCTGGTGGGGTTATTGGCGGATTAATTGGCAGCCAATTTGGTGGGGGCCCAGCAGCTAAATTGGCTGCAACAGCAGGTGGTGCTATTGCTGGAGCTTACATCGGTGGTCAAATTGGAAAGACTATGGATAAAGTGGATAGAATGGAAATGCAACGTGCCTTAGAAACAGCACCAACCGGTAAGGCTGTAACCTGGTCAAACCCAGATACTGGAAATAGATATACCGTTCAGCCCACTCGTACGTATTATCGTGAACATTTACCTTGTCGCGAGTATTACACTAAGGCAATTATCGATGGAAGACCGCAAACATTACGTGGTAGTGCATGTCGCCAGCCAGATGGTACTTGGCATGTTGTAAACTAAAATCAATTCAAATTAGGTCATGTAGCCTGGGTAAAGCCCAGGCTACATGAAGTCTTATTTCCCTTCTTTAGCCTTTTTGTCACAACATACACATTTGCAACAATTAAATACATTGTACAACCAGGCAATAATAAAACCCATGATGAAGGCATCAATAAAACCTATAACACCTCCCATGATACTTCCTTTAATTGAGGGAGCATATCCGGGATATAAAGAACCTACAGCGACTACAAAAGCATGCCCATACGTATAATAATATGCAAGCAAGCCCATCAACAAAATAGACACACCCCATAGAACTCCAAATGCAAGGCCTAGAGCCAAAGGGTTTAATTTGCAACCGTTCATATCCGTCTCTCCTTGATACTGTCCTATAAATCGTTGCCTGGGTGCAGCGAAGCGAAACCCAGGAATCCATTTACCCGGGGTTCGCTGCGCTGCCCCCGGGCTACAAAACTGTAAAAAGTGGAATGAATTCAATAGATTCTAAAAAAAGTATAGCCTACTGTACTGAATTAACTAACAATTTTTCACAAATAGAAAAATATAAAGCTTCTAATTGATGTAAATCACTTAAGGAAACACATTCATTCACTTGATGAATGGTGGCATTAACGGGTCCTAGTTCTACTACTTCAACACCATAGGGGGCAATGAAACGACCATCAGATGTCCCTCCACTGGTGGAAAGTTCAGGTGCGTTTTTTGTAAGCTCGACAATGGCCTCTTTACAGCAGTCCAGTAGTGCCCCTTGAGCGGTTAAGAAAGGCTCGCCACTGAGACGCCAGTCAATAGTGGGGTTCAGATCGTGTTCTTGAAAAGTCGTTGCAACTTTCTCTTGTAACAGGCTATGGGTTTGCTCGGTTGAGTATCTAAAATTGAGGTGTAAAACCAGTTCTCCAGGAATTATATTGGGAGCATGACCTCCAGATTGCAGATGAGTAATTTGCATGGATGTAGGTGGAAAATGAGGGTTACCCTGATCCCAGAGTGTTGTCGTCAGTTTCGCGAGTACAGGACTAATTTTATGTATTGGATTATCTGCCAAGTGCGGGTAGGCAACATGACCTTGTTTCCCGTGCAGGGCAATTTTTGCACTTAAGGAACCACGTCTGCCAATTTTAAGCACATCCCCTACTTTATGTGTACTTGAAGGTTCACCTACAATGCAATAATCAATATGAATGTCTTGATCTTTTAGACGCTGCATGACATAAGGCGTGCCCATATCGTAATCATCACCTTCCTCACCGCTGGTAATGAGAAAGCCCAATCTTCCTCTAAATTTAGGATATGTTGTAACAAATCGTTGAGCCATAAGCAGCATGCAGGCAAGGCTTCCCTTCATATCCGCAACACCACGACCAAAAAGCATCCCATTTTTATTTTCTACCACAAAAGGATTGGATGACCATTTTGTCAGTTCACCCACAGGAACCACATCAGTATGGCCCGCAAAAACCAGGAGGGGGCCTGATTCACCATACAACGCAAAGAAATTGGAAACAGGGCCTTTATTCATACGCTGGCAAGAAAATCCAATGTGTTCTAAAAATTGGATCATAAACTCCTGACAGCCTGCATCTTCCGGTGTAATCGATGGAAAGCTAACAAGTTTGGCTAAAATTTCTTGTAAGTCCTTGAAATGAGGTGTTACTGATTCAGTCATTTTATCCTGCTCTCAATAATTCATTAATGCTTACTTTTGCTCTTGTCTTTTCATCGACTTGTTTGACAATGACCGCACAATACAAGCTGTAGCTTTTATCTTCACTGGGTAAACTTCCTGCAACGACAACGGAACCCGCGGGAATACGACCATAAGTAATTTCTCCAGTCAGGCGATTATATATTTTAGTGCTTTGCCCTAAATATACTCCCATAGATAAGACTGAATTTCGTTCGACAATCACTCCTTCGACTACTTCTGAACGAGCACCAATGAAGCAGTTGTCTTCAATTATTGTTGGATTAGCCTGCAAGGGCTCCAGAACGCCGCCAATACCTACTCCACCTGATAAATGTACGTTTTTACCAATTTGCGCACAAGAACCTACAGTTGCCCATGTATCGACCATAACTCCTTCATCAATGTATGCGCCCACATTGACATAAGAGGGCATTAAAACACAGTTTTTCGCAATGTATGCCCCTTTACGCACCATAGCGTGAGGTACTACGCGAACTCCAGTTTGTTTAAATTGTTCTTCTGTATAGTTACTGTATTTGAGGGGAACTTTGTCATAAAACTGACAAAAACCTGAATCAATCACTTGATTTGGATAAAGTTTAAAAGATAAAAGAACTGCTTTTTTTATCCATTGATGAACTACCCATTGCTCATTAATTTTCTCTGCAACACGGTATTGGCCACTATCGAGGCAAGAAAGTACTTCATTCACTGCAGTAATCAGTTCTTGAGAGGCAGTATCAATGGATAGCGTTTGACGTTGGTCAAAAGCATGTTCAATTATAGATTGTAAGGTTTGCATCTATTGTTCCCATATCCTATTGTAGCCTGTGTGCTGTGCAGCGGAACCCGAGGAGTTTCGCTGCGCAGTACCCAGGCTACACAATTGTATTAAGTTTAATATGCAAGTGCATACTCCAAATCAGCTTGTAAATCTTCTACATGCTCTATGCCTACTGAGAGCCGAATAAAACCATCTTCTATTCCTAAGGCTTTACGTTTTTCTGGAGGTATAGAGGCATGGGTCATAATTGCTGGATGCTCAATTAAGCTTTCTACTCCGCCAAGACTCTCGGCTAATGTAAACAATTCGCAGCGAGCAAGAAATCTTTTGGCGGCATCAATGCCCCCATCAATTACCATGGAAATCATACCACCGAATCCATGCATTTGTTCTCTAGCTAAATCATGTTGGGGATGACTTTTAAGGCCTGGATAGATTACTTTTTTTACTTTGGATTGACTATTTAGCCAGTTTGCCAGATGGTTCGCATTCTCGCAATGTCGTTCCATACGTAACGACAAGGTTTTTAAGCTTCTTAAAACCAGAAAGCTGTCAAAAGGACCTGCTACACCACCACAAGAATTTTGTAGAAAAGCAATTTTGTCAGCTAAATTTGGATTATCTCCAACAACCACAACCCCACTGACTACATCCGAATGACCATTAAGGTATTTGGTTGCAGAATGAAGCACTATATCAAATCCTAGCTCGATAGGTCTTTGAATCCAGGGGGTCGCAAAAGTATTGTCTGCGACAGCTATAAGATTATGACGTTTTGCTATTTTAGCTATTTCGCGTAAGTTGGCCAGTTTCAACATAGGATTGGAGGGGGTTTCTACCCAGAGCATGCGCGTTTTTGGAGTAATTGCTGCTTCTATATTGTGAATATGAGACATGTCTACAAAAGAAAAGGATAATCCTGATGTGCGGGTTTTAACCTTGTCAAATAATCGAAAGGTGCCTCCATAAAGATCATCCATGGCGACAACATGATCTCCTGCGTCTAACAAGTCAACAATGGTGTTAATGGCTGCCATTCCAGAGGCAAAAGCAAAACCACGTTGACCTGACTCCAAACTGGCAATGCATCCTTCATAGGCGTCACGAGTAGGGTTATGTGTTCGTGAGTACTCATAGCCCAAATGTTCCCCAGGAGCAATTTGTTTGTAGGTTGATGTGGCATAAATAGGTGTCATAACCGCCCCAGTACTTGGGCAAGGTTTCTGACCTGCATGAATGGCTCGAGTTTCAAAGTGATTCTTTTTCATTGGACTATCCTTAAAGGCTATAAATTTTTTATGTCGAATCCTCTGAGGCCTTTTTCCAAACGTTATTGAAGCTGACGCACTTCACTCCCCTGAGCGAGTTTGGAAAGAGGTCTATTTATGAAAGAGTGATCTTTTCAGAGTGGTTTATGTAGGATATTCTAGAGGGGGTTCTATAGATAGGCAAGTTCTACTTTGTGGGGTTGTAGGCAGAGTCATTGCTATTAAGTTTAAGGTTTTTAATCCTTACCCGATGCCCCTGATCGAGTCACACGGGACATTGGAGGAGACTTTTCCTCTAGGTAATGTATGTGGTAGCCAGAGTGCGGTGTAAGTTTAGGCTTCAGGAGCGTTTTGATAATGAAATTTGATCTTCATGCTTTATTTTCAGCAAAATACGCACAATGGATTATTATTGCCTTTATCTCACTTTTTTCCATACTCATTATAGCCGAATACACCCAATTGATTTTTTCTCCCATAAAGATGGAAGCCGCTCCAGATGATTCTAAAGAATTGCCGATGATACCCCAGCAGAATTCCTTCGATGCAATTTTACATTCATCATTATTTGGTGTGTATGTTTCTAATAATTTATCCAGTATTAAAAAATCCATGCTGAATGTCACTTTAGTAGGAATTTTATTTGCAAATAAGCTTAATAATTCCCAAGTAATTATTCGTTCTGCAACCGGAGAGGAAAAAACGTACAAATTAGGTGATACTATCCCTGGCGGTGCAGTGATTAAGCGAATTATGGCCTCTGGGATTTTAGTTGAACGTAATGGTACATTAGAGAGTTTAAGTTTACCCAAAAATGAATTAATCTTTGAACCAGTGGCTAAGCCTTTACAAGGGGAATAGAAATTTTATGAGACGTTTATTACATTTATTAATCGTTGTAATTTTTATTTCTAATCTTGTTGCCTGTGCTACTACAAATGCAATCAATTTACGTGAAGGGATTGATAGTTTCAGAGTCGAAAATTACCGCAAGGCTTTTATCCGCCTAAAACCAATCGCTGAGAGAGGCCAACCTGATGCTCAATATGCTGTGGGTTATATGTACTATTACGGTAAAGGAGTAGTTGAAGACCGTAAGAAAGCTTGGTTTTGGATTAATGCCGCCGCAAATTTGGGACAACCTGATGCCAAAGAGGCTGTTCGCATATTGGCTAGTGGGGGTTCATTAAGTTAAATTTCCCAGCTTCCTTGCAGCTAAGGGAGCTGTTCGCTCGATAGAGCAGGAAAAGCCGTTTTGTTAACTACTCATTTGGCGTGTTCAAAAATCACAACTTTGTGGCTTCTCATGGTGAAGCGCAGGTTTTTCTACTACTGCTGTATAGGAATTGAAAAAAGAGAATGTATTCTTTGGTAAATCGATTAGTTGCTCATTGCTTAACTTTAATTGTTCCAGAACATGGGCATCTAATGGAGTACCTTGACGATAAAGCGTGTGAATCGACTGGATGAAATTGTGCCGATATTGGGGTTGATACCTGCTAATAATTTCTTTTTGTAATTCCTCTAAATAACAATGTGCATTTGCAGTGTATTGACGGCCTTTTAATAAAAAACAGCGTTCCAATACACAACTTATCGAAGCAAAGACTTCAGCTTGATTTTTAATCATGGGCGAACCACTTGGCATGTCGGCAACCAAAACATTAATTAATCCAAGCGAAATAATTTGCTCATCAAACGATAGCAAATCAGACTTTCTGGCATTTTCAAGGAGAATGTCCAATAGTTCTTCGGTCTTATAACAGCTTGCCAAAAAAAGTTGCGATGTTTGGATTAAGCAATCTATGGTATCTGAGGCATCTACACTAATACGTGTTTGCATTAGTTCATCAGAGTCTACAAAGTCACTGATAATCGATCGGGTAGTACAAAAATGTCCGAAACTGTCTCTATGCTCAATAAATTTTAGAGTTGATTCTTCAAGTCGTTTTGATTTTTCTGGATCAAAACTTACAAAATACAGTTCATCGGGATTAGACAGCATATAAGGATGGCTAATCACTCCTTCCTCTATCAGCTTGCCTTGAATCAATATATTCCTTAAAAGTGCTCCATTAGCAAAATGCTGCCGTTTTATTTCTTCTAATATGTGACAACAGGTATTGCTGATATACGCTCCGATTCGCAAATCGACATGATTATTAAAATCATTCTGGGCATTGCGCTGTAATTCTTGAAGTACTTCTTCTGCATAGCTCCCTTTAGAACATAAACCATAGACCTTTCCACATTGAGGTTGATCTGTATGGAGGAGTCCAAATTTTTGAATGCTTTCATGAATGATTAACGAGAGTTTCCCTGCTTTAACAAGCGATTGAACTTCGGGATTTAAACGCAAATTTTTATATAATGTTGAGGTCGCGTCGATGATAACAGTAACAGGTTTTGTTCGTTTTTTACTGATTACCTCTTGGTTAATTAGCCGATTAATATCTACTCCTGGAATAAGACCTTTCTCTGTGACAGTGGGTCCAGTGCACACGATAAAAACATCCGCATCAGAATTTTGAGTTCCTTCGGTAATGAACTCAAATTCATAATAATTGGTGCCATAAATTTTAATTTTAGGTTTTTTGTTTTGCTCTGTTTTCATTTTTTGCGCCAGATGCATGGCAATGACATATGCATTAGTTCCTGACATGGCCAGTGAGGCGAAAAAAGTAGTCTGTGCCAAATGTTCCTTTTTTAGATCCAATGTCTGTAACAGTAGTTTTTCTGTTTCTTGCATAAATCGAGAAAAGTCTTTTTCCAAATCAAGCGTCTCTTTTGGCTCTAATAAACAAAGACTGATTTCGTGGATAATTGTATAAAGACAAAATGCGAATTGAGGATAATTATTATCATAAAAAAAACAGCTTACTTGCAGCATTATTGCGATGCGTTGTATGGCCTTTTGATTTAATTCAGGAAGGTCTATTAAAAGATTCCTAAGCCCCGCCGCCAATTTATTCGTTGAATGTTTTCCACTTTCAGCAATTAAAAGAAGTTTATTAAAAAGTTTACTTTTTAATAAAGCCTCTTTCGTTGTGGGTAGATTATTGAGAGCAGGGAGTTGTTCTGGTTCAATTAGAGGAAATGGTGGTACCTTCACATTAATCGCAATTTCCCAAGGACTTGCAACCAGACCACAAATACTCAAAATTCCTTTTATTTCATCTGCTCTATAAAAGCTATGAGGTATGGCAATTAATGCAATGGAGTGGTTCGTATCTTTAATCACTCGGGGCTGTGGTTTTGTTTTTTGCGTCGCTTGGGGAAAATAACGGCTGATAATGTCTTCAACAGGGGTATTATCGAGCAAAGTTACAGGAACATAATCATGAGTGGAGCGTGATGGTTCATCAATTTTGAAGGAATCGATTAAACTGTCCAACAAAATTCCAGACAAATCATCATCTCGATGATATCGTGCATCGGAGTAGATATAAGGATTTTTGATTTGATTTTTTGAGGTTGATCTAATTTCAGCTATATGTCTTCCAAATAGAATGTTCGCAGGGATTCTTTGTACTTCCATTCGATCCATCATGGATAAATAAGAACTATAAGGATTATTTCTTATTTTTTGTTTCATTTTATAGGCACGATAACTGCGCTGGATTATTGTTGCCGCTCTATTGGCTTTGAATTTTTGTTGTTCATCAGAAAGTTCTTCTGCGCTTCTTACGGATGCTTTTTCTTTCGCTGGTGAACTTTTTAAAGAAACTCCTTTTTCTTTGATATAATTAACCAAAGGAGTTAAAGACGAACTGGATTGAATAAATTCTTTCATACAAGGAGCATCCAACGGAAAGCCCCTATTATATCCATTATGAGCTTTACATAAACATGTTGTAGTGAGAAGACAATATTTTGCTAGTAGGTTGTGCCAAGCCTAACGAGTCAATTCGTTCTTTTTCAAACCATTGACCTTGTTGTTCAGCCAATTTGTTACCCAGGATTTTGGTTTTGATACTGATGGCATTGATTTCCAAATGAAAATGACTAAAGCGGTGTTTAAAAGTAATGAGATGTTGTAGTGTCTCTCCTGATAAGTCATAGTTAAGACGAATGAAATCAAGAGGGCAATCCTCTTCATCCAAACTGGGTAAACACCATAATCCTCCCCATAATCCGGTAGGAGGTCTTTTTTCCAAATAAATATGCCCTTGCTCGTTATACAAAACCAGAAATTGTTGGCATTGAATGGGTATGGGTTTTTTTATTTTTTTCGTGGGGTATAAGTGCTGTTCCTTAAATTTCAAAGCGAGACAACTATTTTGTAACGGACAATGAGTGCAATTTGGATTTTTAGAGGTACAACATAATGCACCTAAATCCATAATGGCTTGAGTGTAATTGGCACAGTTTTCATTGGGCATGCATGAGTTCGCTAAATCCCACAGCGTTTTTTTTACTTGAGCTTGTTCTGGGTAGCCTTTAATCATGAAAAAACGAGTTAAAACTCGTTTTACATTGCCATCAAGAATAGCAACGGGTTGATTAAAAGCTTGTGATAAGATGGCTGCTGCAGTAGACGGACCGATTCCAGGGAGTTCTTTTAATAACTGATAATCATCAGGAACAACGCCATGATGTTGTTGCATTATTATTTTTGCCGTCTGATGAAGGTTTCTTGCACGACTGTAATATCCAAGTCCTGACCATAAAGAAAGTACTTCATCTTCATTTGCTCGGGCCAAATCACTCAGGTTTGGAAATCGTTGCATAAAACGTTCGAAATAAGGAATAACTGTCTGTACTTGAGTTTGCTGCAGCATAATTTCAGAAATCCAAACTCTGTAGGGCGTACGGGGGAGTTGCCAAGGCAGATTTTGACGTCCATTAAGGGCAAACCACTGCAATAAGGGCTGACTAAATTGTTTGTATAAATTTTGCTTATCCACGCTGTGATTCTTTGATACTTTATTATTGGCGTACTGTAAAAAAAGTAATGGCCGAGGTCAATGAGTGAAGTTAATAATTCATGACCTGAGTTAATAATAAAAAAATTAAAATCGATTCGCTAAGTGTCGATATATAGTCTATCGTTAATAGGGTACCTGGTGTACTCAGGATGAGTAAAAATCAAGCTGAATCATTTGCTAAAGATTGTCGCGAATGCACTTAATGCATTGACGATGGGAGTTTTTTAAAGATTTTTCAGGAAAAGGTCAAAATACTCGAGTAAAAGTCTTAAAAAGCTTACAAACTGAATCATTACAGTGAGCGCAGTAAATCTGTTGGTGAGGGATTTAGGGAAATCAAGGAGAGAGATATGCGCCATAGCCAACACGAAATAGCGGTATTAAAACCTACGGCTGTTTTTTTATCATTTCTTACCTCACAGTTGCCTGAGACTAAATTACCGGATCTTCGATTATTGCAAATTGATAATACAGCTTATGTCCTGCAAAAACAAAATTCAGATGATGCAACTTTAAATGAAATAGAAAAATATTTTTCAAAAATGTTTCGCCATGAAATTGGTCGCTGGTTAGGCGATAAAGCACGTCATGCAATAGAAACCAATTTTCTGGATTTTCTTTGTTGTTTTAAATTTGAATTGCATAATCATATTCTGTTAATGGAACCCTCGATAGAAAAAAGTCATCAATTACTGCTGATTAAACCGCGTATGGCCTTACTGAATTGGATTAAAGAAAGCCTAGAGGGCCAGGATGATTTGGTCGATGTGATTGAAAAAGTCGAATTATCTCATCTGGAAGAAAATGCCACAGCCCTGGTTAAGAATTTTTCTAACTTGACTGAAATCAAACCTTTTATCAAAGAAAATTACATTTCAATCTTTTCAGCCGCGATGAGTCGAATGTCGAGTCAACCTGAGCAGTGGCCATCAATCGACTCTTTTCAAGACTTTAGTCACTATTTTGCTATTGAAATACATACTCAATTGATTCATTTGTCTTAATCCAAGGAGTGGACTATGGAGCCGGTCAGTATAGCGCTTATCTGTGCAGCAGTATTAGGAACAGTTGTGGTTTTGGCTGCATTTATCCGACAAATCTTGTTAAGCCGAGACAAACAATTAAACGATGACGCACAAATGAGAGCATTGTCTCAAGAGTTCAAAGAGCTGGAACAGATGCGGGAGCAAATGCAAAACGAGAAACGCTTTGATTCTCACTACCAAGTTCTTGGAGCAAATAAAGAAGCGATTAGGTACATTGATTCGCAAATCGATGAGATTTTACGTAAAAAAACCGAGTTGATTGAACGTTACGCCCAGACCATTGTGAGAGAGTCTGGCTCAATAGTCAGTGGAGAAATCTCCGCCGATCGTAAAGGCGCTTGTGATCGATTAAGGGAAGAAATCGATCATAAAATCGCATTTTATGAGAGCGAGCTCAAGCAGTTGCAAGAAAGAAGAGCATCTTTATGGGACGCTCATACTGATTTTCAAAGATATCTCTTGAATCAGGAAAAGACACGTAATGCCAGTTTGGATAACGTTTACAAACAACATTCTGCTTTATTAGAAAAAGTCTATTTGCGTCATATTGATGATACTGAAATTGTAGCCGTCAAGAGCATGGAAGCATCAACAATGACGTTTAAAGATATGTTTATGATCCCCATACAATTTCTGATGCAATATTTTGGGGTATCAGTAACACCTGGAATCTCTTTAGTTCAAACACGAGTAGAACATATTGCACGTGCTGAAGTCGATAAAACCCAACGTGAGATCAATGATTCAGCGCCTGAGAAAAAAGAAAATGTGACACCTAAAGAGGATAAACAAAAGAAACAAAGTGCCGTCCAGCAAAATCAACCACCTGAGACCGTCCAGGGTGAGGAAGAAGAGAAAGAGTCAGCAAAAGCGCGATCAATGACATTTGCATGAAAATTATTCTTCTAAGTCATTTAGTGACATTTTTGTTGGTATATATTACAATTCACTTGCATTGAGGAGAATGCAAGATTTGGAGTTAATTGGTGGAGATATATTGAATGGCAAGACATCGTTTTTTATGGTTTAGTACTTTTATGCTATGTTCTCTTCTGGCTTTACCAGGACATAGTGCTGATTTGAACTCCCTTCTTCCTGATGAACAAAACACAGTGAAAGTTTTTCATGAAGCATCACCTAAAGTGGTTTATGTTCATAGACTAGCAACCGTTACAAATAGAGCTGCTGCTCGTAAAATGGAAGTACCAGATGGGGCAGGATCAGGGATAGTCTGGAATAATAATGGGTACATAGTGACTAATTATCACGTGATCAAAGGAGCTGACAAACTGGCTATTTCGTTGGGCAAATTGACGGTACCTGCGAAGGTCGTTGGATCAGAGCCTCGTAAAGACATTGCAGTACTCAAAATCGAATCACCACAGGCTTTGGCTTTACTTAAAGAATTTAAGCCATTTGAGGTCGTACGTCTTAATGATCTCATGGTCGGACAAAAAGCGATTGCAATCGGCAACCCTTTTGGTCTTGATCACAGCCTATCTAAAGGAGTCATTTCTGCTTTGGGCAGAAAAGTTCCTGGGATTGGCGGGGTAACCATTCGCAATATGATCCAAACAGATACACCAATCAATCCAGGCAACTCTGGTGGTCCATTATTGAATAGTGCTGGACAGTTAATTGGAATGAATACAATGATCTTTTCTCATTCGGGCACGTCTGCTGGAATTGGTTTTGCTGTACCTGCTGAAGATATTGATCGAATTGTGACTCAAATCATTAAAAATGGTCGAGTCGTGTTGTCTGGTATCGGCATACAAAGTGTTCCGCCCAGTATTGCCCGTCAATTAGGTATACGTAAAGGAATATTAATCGCTGACATTATACCAAATACTCCCGCAGCTAAGGCACATCTAAGAGCGACTCACCGAGATGCTTGGGGTCGTATTGTATTAGGTGATATTATTGTCGCACTTAATGGACATGCAGTGCCTAACTATGATGTTTTGTATAATATGCTGACTGAAATAAAAGTAGGGGAGCAAGTCACCGTTACTATCCAACGTGGTAACAAGCAAATGGATGTAAAAATGAGAACCATAGATATTGCTGGTGTTTAGGATTTAACAGAAAATCTTCTCTACTCATCTGCTTATGGCCTGGGTTGTACCCTCACCAATCCAGGCTATAAGTTTTTATAAGAATTTATATTTAAAGATCGCCAACCGGTTTGGTTTAAAATTCTAATGTCTTGGCTAAGATACTAGAATTTATCTGCTAAGGAGAATAAGGATGTTACTTAATAAAGAGGATTCACTCTTACTGTTGGTTGATGTGCAAGAAAAATTAACACCAGCTGTATTAAATCATGAATTATTTATCGCGCGATGTGAATGGCTTTTAAAGTTGGCTCAACGGCTGAGTGTTCCAATTTTAGTAAGCGAACAATATCCACAAGGCCTTGGTTCCACTTTAAAACAATTTCAACAGTATTTTGATCCTCGAGAGTGTGTTGATAAAGTATCTTTTTCCTGTATGGGTGAACCCACCTATGTTGAACGACTGAAGCAGTTGCATAAAAAACAATTAATCCTTATTGGTATTGAGACTCACGTTTGTGTATTACAAACTGCATTGGAAATGCGAGAAGCAGGATTTGAAGTTTTTGTTGTTGTTGATGCTGTCAGCTGTCGTGGCGAGCAAAATATGAAATACGGATTGAAACGAATGAAAAATGAAGGGGTTCATTTAATTACCTCCGAAATGGTATTTTTTGAATGGTTAAAAAAGGCCGGTACTCCTGAGTTCAAACAACTGAGTAAGGAATTTTTTTAGTAATAACCTGGGTATCTCGTAGCGACTCCTCGACATCCGAGCGTAGCCTGGATCTCCCCTGTAACACGGTGCTTCAGGGTGGAGGTTTATGGCTATCCTCCGAATAGCGGAGAGGCGTTGCGCTTCAAACAGACTACAAATCATGGAGAGTCATAGTGAATTTTAAAAATCAAATCGCATTAATTACCGGTGGTGCATCCGGTATGGGGAAAGCATCGGTACACTACTTACAGAAGCGTGGGATGCGAGTTGTAGCATGGGATAAACAGGAAGATGCCCAAAATGAAGCTGATTTATTTATCACTTGTGATGTAACCAGTGATGAATCGGTGGAAAAAGCAATGCAACAAACAATAGAACAATTAGGAACTCCAAGAGTTTGCATTAATTGTGCAGGAGTTGCTCCAGCAAAGCGGATTGTTGGAAAAGAGGGGGCTATGCCATTGGCTGCCTTTAAACAGGTGATTGATATAAATCTTGTAGGAACGTTTAATGTCATGCGCGTGGCAGCGCATGCGATGACTCGTTTAGAGTTGGACAGTGATTCACAGGAACGTGGCGTCATTATTAATACAGCCTCTATCGCTGCATTTGAAGGACAAATTGGGCAAGCGGCATATAGTGCGTCTAAGGGGGGGGTCGTTGCTATGACACTTCCAGCAGCACGTGAGTTAGCTCAGTGGGGGATTCGTATCAATACGATTGCTCCTGGATTAATCGCCACACCCATGTTACTGAATATGCCGCAAGAGGTACAAGAAAATTTAGTAGCAACTATGACCTTCCCCAAACGTTTTGGAAGGCCCGATGAATTTGCTTCATTAGTGGCACATATTATTGAAAATCAAATGATTAATGGAGAAGTGATACGTCTGGATGGCGCACTGCGCATGCGGTAATCAATTAGTGGTTTGTAACTTGGATTAGACACGCTAATCCAAGTTACAAAGGATTTGGGATACAGTCATTAAAAGTGTTTTTGCATCAATTGAATAGATTCTCTATCTAGGCTTCTTGATGATGAGTATTTTCTTGAGATGATTGTATGTTTCCGTTGGCAGTGTAAACACTGATCGCATTTCCTTTATTTCCCGACAGGGTATTGACAATTTCTTGACGGATATAGAGATTATTGGTAATTATTTGTCCATTAACGGCATTTAATTCACGACAACGAGAAAGAATTTCACCAAGTTTCGAATTTAATTGATTGATGAGCGCTGCTTCGTCAGCACTACAGTTTTTTAGAAATTCTGATAAAGCCGGACTCATGGGCTCATTGGGATTATTATGATGAATAAGCTGCATGCGTTGTTTGGCGCTTTCTTCCAATTTATTGGATAATTCCTGTTTTTTATTTGCAAACTCTTCAAGTCTATCGAATTGACGAGATGATAATATTTCCTTTTCTTCAGCCAATAATGAATTGAGTGACTCTACCCAATTAATTTCTTGTTCCAAATGATTACTTAAAATGCTGATCTTATTATCCATATAATTGCCCTTAGAAATTAAGCAGGTTCTACATTTAACATTTTCATGGCAATTTTGTCACTATCAATTTGATAGTTTCCAAGTGCAATTTCTGATTTAAAATATAAGACACGAGCTTCATTAATTTCAGGAGCATCTTTAAGAGAATTTTTTATAGCTTCTAATTGTTTTGAGGTATCACTGATACTGACAAGTGATGAGGGGTCTTCGATCAAACGTTTAATTTGATCTTGATGTTTCGTTTTTAGACGATTGTCTGAATCTAGAGTTTTTACAGGAGCTGCATCACTGATTTGATTAAACATAATTTATCCTCAATCACGTTTGACTTCTATATGTATCGGCTCTTTTTTAAAAATCTTTAGTAAATTTTTAATTAGAAGCTGTTTTCATTGTTACTGTCATTCCGTCGTAACTCCCTGCTAACGTTGGAGATCCCTCGCTAGGCTGGTGATGACGTTAACTCATTTCGTCAAATAATAACATTAACTTTCTTTGGACCTGAGATCTGGGCTTCAATAATTTTTTTTGAAGATAGGTTGCGCACTTTAATGGTTTCGCCCAGTGAGCCTTCTTCAATAGCAACCCCATCCATACTGATCGTTAAATTGTTGTCATTAACAACAATAGAAACACGTTCACCTTTGTTAATCAATTTTGCTGCCTCAACATTATGTGGATTCAGTGGAGTGTTTGGCGGAATATTTGTTTTGCAAATTTGTCCTATTAGGAGATCTTTTTCAGTATAATATCCATGATTTAGTTTTTGTACATCCATTTCTGTTTCATAAATATCATCACGACTAATTCGGGTTCCTTTGATAAGCGCGCGCTTTGCCACATAAATTGTTTTTAATACGGTGATTTTAACCGGGACATACAAAGACCAGCGATTGTCATTTTCTTGGCATTTAATACCCATAGTGCTCGTATTCAAGATAGGAGACTGATAAGGATTAAACACGACTAGGTGATCTTCAGCACAGGCCTTAAGGTTTAAACGGGAATCAATTTTATCTGCTATGACCTGAATTTTTCCTTCTTTATATGAAGAAAGTTCGTTACGAATATGTTGTTCTATTTTATTTGTTAATAGTTCAGGCGACTGTATTGCCTCTGAATACAATGCGGTGCTTGCAAAAAATAGTAAAACACTTAGTATGCATTTTTTCACAAAAAATCCCTCTTTGAGTAACTTGTTGTAGTTAGCAAATACTATGCCAATTTTCAGGAGTACTACATGATGATACGTTTTAGCATTTATGCTGTAGCTTTATTGATGATTCAATTTCCTGTTCATGCAGACAGTCATCATCCTCAAGAATTTTTAAAATCAATTAGTGGTGCGAAAAATCAAGGGCAACAAATTTATCAGCATTTTTGTGCTAATTGCCATGCAAGTAAACCCTTAATTTCCTTAGGGGCACCAAGAATTGGCGAGGAGGCGGATTGGAAAGAGCGTTTAAAACAAGGAATGAAAGTACTTTTTGAGCATACTAATGAGGGTTACAATGCAATGCCCCCCAGGGGAGGATGCTTTGAGTGTACTGATAAACAGTTAATGCGTGCGATTCGCTATATGCTCCCAAAACAACCCCAAAAATAATCATTTAATAAGCTTAAAGCTCACAAAAAAAGCATAATGTAAAAAAAATTTATAAAAACCCCTAAACCTATTTTTAAATCTCCCGATAACGAAGAAAAAAAGAGGGAGAAATAAAGTGAAAAAATATCTAGTGTTAGTTCCAGTATGTGCTTTAGCTACATCCTGTGCTTCCATGGATAGATCAGTGCCTATCGTTGATGATGCGGGGTATACACATTACACAATGAGCATGCAATCTGACCATAAGGGATCCAATTATTTTCCTATGAAAAGACCTGCAACCGGGAAAAAGGTGATCGTATTCGATCCTAAAGCCACTGCCTGGGCAGCTTACGATAGAGATGGCAACAGGGTTAATACAGGTAGTGCTTCCGGGGGTAAAGATTTCTGCGAGGATGCAGGTAAACCATGCCGTACTGTCACCGGAACTTATAGTATTTATTCTAAAAAAGGGGAAGATTGTACTTCCAGTATTTATCCCTTGGAAACACATGGTGGCGCAAGAATGCCTTATTGCATGCATTTCCATGGTGGTTACTCCATCCATGCGGCATATGAAGTACCCAACTACAACGCAAGTCATGGTTGTATCCGGGTTTTACCGAGCGCAGCAAAATGGTTAAACGAAGACTTTGCTGATATTGGTACTACAGTGATTGTTAAACCATACTAATCCGTTTGACAGCAGAAAGCGTTTTCAGCTTGTGTCAAATTGACGTTAATAAAAACATATCAATCTCCACAACTGCCCTGCATAAGCAGGGCTTTTTTTATAGGGTCTGCTAAGCATTCTACTTCCCTTTATTTCCACTTACTCCCATCATCCCAAGTACAACGAGGGCTCTCCAAGTCACACAGCACTAAAGCGAGGAGACCCTCGTTGCATTTGGGATGGGCATGATGACGATGTGTCAACAGACCCAGTAGTCGTTTTTTCAAATAACACCTTGCTAATCAGAGAATCACAATTTACTATCCTATTTTTTAAAAACAGAAATGTGGCATTATGATTCTTTGTATTGATGTTGGAAATTCTCATATCTATGGTGGCGTCTTTGATGGAGAAGAAATAAAGCTTCGTTTTCGCCATACATCGAAAGTCACTACATCAGATGAACTGGGAATTTTTCTAAAAAGTGTATTAAGGGAGAATAATTGCTCTCCTGAAGGCATTAGACAAATTGGCATCTGTTCTGTAGTTCCCCAAGTTGATTATTCACTACGCGCAGCATGTGTTAAATATTTTTCTTTAGAGCCCTTTTTGTTACAAGCGGGGGTTAAAACAGGGTTGAATATCAAATATCGTAACCCTATAGAAGTGGGGGCTGACCGCATTGCTAATGCAATTGCTGCGACGCATGCCTATCCCAATCAAAACGTGATTGTGATAGATTTTGGTACCGCAACTACTTTTTGTGTCATTACTGCTCAAAAAGCCTATATGGGAGGGGCTATTTTGCCAGGGGTTAGACTCTCAGTAGATGCTTTATCAAAAAATACGGCGAAGCTGCCTGCCGTGGAAATAATAAAAATTGAAAACGCAGTTGGGCGTTCAACAATAGAAAGTATTCAGTCTGGTGTTTTTTACGGTGCGATTGGTGCATGCCGAGAATTGATTCAACGTCTGAAACAGGAAGCCTTTGGGACAGAAAAAGCGTTGGTATTAGCTACCGGTGGATTTGCTTCTTTATTTGAAAAACAGGAGTTGTATGACCATCTCGTCCCTGATTTGGTTCTGCAAGGCATAAGATTAGCTGCGCTGATGAACAATTAATTAAGGGGACTTACCCTAATTAGGTGACTCAAAAATAACCGTGCAGCAATTACCCTTAAATTAGAACTTATAATTGAGCAAATTGTCCTAAGTGACCACCTGAAAAGCCGGATTAATTATCAAAATGAAAACTTAGAAACGGTGTTCTCACTGCGTTTTTCTTGATTTTCTTTAAAATAGAGTTTTAAACTTTCCGGCATTACATTTTTAATGTCTTTATGCCGCTCAAGAAAATCGGCTAAATTGTCATATTCACCTTCAGGGTGTTCTTTTTCTTTTAAAAATTTTCCTAATAGTTTGCCAAGCTGACTTCTGCTACCAAAAAATTCTGAATCAAGAATTTTATTATGAACCAGAGCAGCTGCTTGGACCTGAATGAGCTCATCACAATCCACCTGTTTCGATAGTTGATTTAAAAATTCAATTTCTTGAGCTCTGTCGCTGTTTCGAAAATATTTTTTTATCCATGCCCAATCACCCCAAGATTGTGTGTATGCATCTTCATATAATGAAGCAATTGATTTAAGCGAGATTTCATTATGCTTACTAAGCGAATTTCCAATCTTTTTGTCACCCAGCAAACAAATATTTGTTTTATATGATTCTATTTCCTGCTTCAAAAACTCATATTGCTCATTTAAAAACTTGATTCGTTCAGGAAATTTCTCTCCTTGTAATCGATTAGGGTGAGATAAAGAATCAGCCATTATGAGTTGACAAAACTTAAGCGCTTTTAAACCTTGATAATAGTTTTTTACTGCTCTCTCGAATTGTTGTTTATGCACCTTATTATCTACTTGCAATAAATTGTTTAATGCGTGACTGAACTGTTGTTTTAATCGGTTAAATTCGGGTAACAAAGTTTTGTATAACTCTTGTTGTTCATCCCAAAAAGCTTTCTGTGTTATGTCATTAGTTACCACTCTGATTGACCCAATTCGGTCATTAACACGCTCCATCTTTGAAGTGTCTTGATATGGGTTACAGTCAGCAATAGATTTCCATGTTTTTTTGAGATTTTCTATTAGGAGTTGAACTTGTGTTAAGCTTGGGTTTTGACTCACTTTTTTGCTCCGGCTTTAAAAAGTAGTTTTTTTAAAATCTTAATCTTATTATATCCTATCTTCTTTTTAGTTTGGATATAAACTTGCCATGATGACCACAATTAATTCACGTGAGTCATAAGTGCTTGTTCAATGAATCGTGTTGAATCTTTGCGGTTTGTCTTTACATTTGTCCAGAGATATTTGCTTTAAATAAGTCAATTACAGAAGCTTTAAAAGTGTATTCAATCCCGTGGTCTCTACTGCACCTTAATTCAACTGGTTTTGATCAAAAATTCCATACAAAGCCCTGTTTTTGTTCATCAATTTTGTAATTCCCAAATAAATTAATTAAAAAGTGGGTTTTTATCTTGACGCATGGAGAAATGTGTTTCTATAGTGTATAAAAGTGGGGTAAAATAATAAAAAAGTGGAGAATTGTGGAGGGTAAAAACTTCCACATAAATGAAAGCCATGTTCCGTGGAATAAATGCCATCACCATTGATACTAAAGGGCGCTTAGCTATCCCTACGCGTTATCGTTCTGCGTTGGGTGCTGAAGAAAAAACCCCTTTGGTGGTGACTATCGATACCGAGGAAACATGTTTGCTGCTCTACACGGCGACTCAATGGCAAATAATTGAAGATAATTTGCAGAAATTACCCAGTTTTAATGCAGCAGCACGAAGAATTCAGCGTTTATTGATTGGTCATGCGACCGATGTTGAGCTCGATGCAAATGGAAGGGTGTTGTTACCTACAGTTTTAAGAACTTATGCACAGTTGGAAAAAGATGTGGTGATGATAGGCCAAGGAAATAAATTTGAAGTTTGGAATAAGGATCTTTGGGAAACCCGGCGTGAACAGTGGTTGGCTGAGGAAAGCTCTGGAACTGGTGGGTTACCTGATGAAATGAAAACGTTTTCTTTGTAATGGAAACAATTAAATGGCAATGCATCAATCAGTATTACTTCATGAGTCAATAAAAGGCTTGGCCATTAAAAGTGGTGGCATCTATTTTGATGGTACCTTTGGTCGAGGTGGCCATAGTCGAGAAATTTTACGTCATTTAAATGAGCAAGGTCGTTTGTATGCCATAGATAAAGACCTAGATGCCATTGCGTATGCCACGGATCATTTTGGTCAAGATAAGAGGTTCCATATATTCCAAGGCTCATTTGCACGAATTGAGGAATTTGCTCGCGAAGCAGACGTGTTGGGAAAAGTGGATGGCATTTTGTTGGACCTAGGGGTGTCTTCACCGCAGCTGGATAATCCTGAAAGAGGATTTAGCTTCATGCAGCAAGGTCCGTTGGATATGCGTATGGACCTATCTCAACCTATGAGTGCTGCTCGATTTGTTAATGAGGCAGAGGCAGAAGAAATGGCTTCCGTGTTCAGGTTATACGGAGAAGAACGTTTTGCAGGCCGTATTGCTAAGGCGATTGTGGCTGCTCGAAGCATTGCTCCTATTTCTACAACCTTGCAATTAGCGGAAATTGTGAAGGAAGCAAATCCAAAATGGGAAAAGCATAAGCATCCCGCAACTCGTGTGTTCCAGGCGATCCGAATTCATATCAATCAAGAGCTCAACGATTTAAAGAGTTGTTTGGAGCAGTGCATCAATGTATTGGCACCCAAAGGTCGATTGGCAGTGATTAGCTTTCATTCTCTTGAAGATCGCATAGTGAAACAATTTATGCGTGATAAGGAACAAGGGGAAAAACCACCTCCCGAAGTACCCATCCGTCATGAGGAATTAATAACAAATTTTAAAAGAGTAGGTAAGGCGATTATGCCGCAAGAAAGTGAAGTAAAAGAGAACGTCAGGGCTCGAAGTGCTGTATTGAGAATAGGGGAGAAATTAGCATGAATGCTGCAGCGAGAGTAATCAATCAAGGGACTATATTTAATGGTCAACTGGCAGATATGCAAATGTCGAAATCATTATACATGCTGATTATATTATTAATTGCTGTATTAGTGAGTGCTTTGGCGGTGGTATACAGTACCAATTCATATCGTGTGACTTTAAACAAAGTGGAGCAACAGGAACAATTAACACACTATTTGCAGTTGCAATGGGGACAGTTGCTTCTGGAGCAGGCCAGCCTGGCCACCCCCGCGCGAGTAGAGGAATTGGCTACCGAAAAATTACAAATGGTTTTACCAACCGCTAAAAATACTTACTGGTTACAGGCACAGCAGTAGAAGTTTTTGTTTTAAACGAGTACCATTGGCTTTTTGTTTTGAAAAACGTAGCCTGGGCGTAACCCGGGAATTTTAGTGCAATAAAACCTGGGGTTTAGGACTGCACTTCATCGAGTTAATGGAAATTTCCCTTCTCCCTTCCTGGGAGAAGGTGCCTGTCAGGGCGATGAGGGGAGTATGGTGGCAATCCCCAGCTTTATCTCTCTCTATGGGGAGGGCGGGATTTCATTTAACTTAATGAAGATGCGGTTAACTTACCTAGGCTACAGATGGATAAATATCCATGAAAAACTCAACTCATTTAAATAGACTGATTGTAGTATCTTCCTTTTTTTCTCTGCTTTTGCTCGTTTTGATTTGGCGTATGGTTGATTTAACGGTACTTCATCGACAATTTCTACAAGGTCAAGGTAATGCGCGTAGCTTACGAGTAGTAGATATTCCTGCCCATAGAGGAATGATCATGGATAGGAATGGTACTCCATTGGCAATTAGTACACCGGTGGAATCTGTCTGGGTGAATCCTAAAGAATTTTCACCTGACAAAGAACAATTTATGTCTTTGGCTGAATACTTGAATTTGACTCCCAAACAATTAAGCAAAAAAATAGTAGATGCAGAAAATAAAGAATTGGAATTTCTCTACTTACAAAGACAATTACCCCCTCCTTTAGCTAAAAAAATAAAGACCTTAAAAATCCCTGGTGTTAATTTTCAGAAAGAATTCAAACGTTATTATCCTGACTCAGATAGCATCTCCCAATTGATTGGATTCACTAATGTAGATGATCAAGGCTTAGAGGGAATAGAGCTTGCGTATCAAGATTGGTTGAAAGGTGTTGTTGGAAAAAAAAGAGTCATTAAAGACCGCTTAGGCCGAATTATCGAAGAGTTAGGAGTCATCAAAGAACCACGTCCTGGACGTGATATGGCTTTAAGTATTGATCGACGATTACAATATTTGGCATACAGTGAATTAAACAAAACCGTTGAAGAATTCGCCGCAAAATCGGGTTCTGTAGTCGTTGTTGATACAGAAAACGGTGAGATTTTAGCGATGGCTAATGTTCCTTCTTATAACCCTAATTCACGTGGACGTTACGATAAAGATACTTACAGGAATAGAGCTGTCACGGATACATTTGAACCTGGATCGGTGATTAAGACCTTTAGTATTGCCAGTGCTTTGGAAACAGGTTTGTTTTCACCAACAACAATTATTGACACGAATCCCAGTTGGATGATTGTTCACGGTCACACCGTCCGAGATATCCATAATTACGGTGTTCTGGATGTGACGGGTATTTTGCAGCACTCGAGTAACGTTGGGGTAACGAAAATGGTTTTAGCCAGTCCCCCAGAACAATTGATTGGCTTGCTGCAACGATGTGGTTTTGGACAAAGAACTGAAAGTACTTATCCAGGCGAAAGTGAAGGGGGCATTGTGAGTGTAAAAGATGCGAATCCTTTTGTGTTAGCCACTTTGAGTTTTGGTTACGGATTGTCGGTTACTGCGTTGCAGCTCGCGAAAGCCAATATGGTTTTTGCAAATCAAGGGAAATTAATTCCAGTCACGTTACTGCATAATGATCCACCCACTCCAGGTGTCCAGGTAATAAAACCGCAGACAGCACAGCAGGTTCTTTCCATGATGGAGGCTGTTTTGGGTAAAGATGGTACCGGAAAAGCAGCAAGGGTACCAGGTTATCGAGTAGCAGGTAAAACAGGAACAGCGCGTGTAGCAGGAAAAGACGGTTACAAAGATAGAAGATATACTGCGAGTTTTATAGGTATTGCTCCAGTTTCAAAACCCAAGTTTGTTGTCGTTGTAATCATTCATGAACCGTCCCGTAAGGGGTATTATGCAGCAGCAGTTGCCGCTCCTTTGTTTGCTAAAGTCATGTCGGGAGCCTTGCGATTATTTAATATACCTACTGATGAGTTGGTTGGGTAATGGGATCTTAGGATAAGATTGAAACGTAGGCGACTTTAGAACGATTAGGAATAGTGATGAAACTTTCACAATTATTAAAACCATGGATGCCTCATAAAAAATCGGATTGTATTATTACTGGGCTTGAAAATGACAGCCGTCGCATCCAGCCAGGTGATTTATTTATTGCTTATCCTGGGGCAGCCGCTGATGGCCGATTATTTATAGACAAAGCAGTGTCAGCAGGTGCAGTTGCGATTGCCTATGATCCTGCCCATTTTCCCGAGGGTTGCGTTTTACCTGAGACAATCCCCTGTATTCCTGTTCCTGAATTAGCGACACAACTCGCAATGATTGCAAAATTGTTTTATGAGGATCCGGGGCGTTTTCTGTCCATCACTGGGGTAACCGGAACTAATGGTAAAACCACGATTGCTTATCAGTTAGCTCAGGCCCATCATTTACTGGGGCAGGGAGCTGCATATATTGGCACTATTGGTCAAGGTAATGTAAACGAACTTCAGCTGCTGGATAACACAACACCTGATTCCCTTTGTTTGCAAAAATTATTAAACCAATACAAAAATCAAGGTATAAGACAAGTTTGTATGGAAGTGTCTTCTCATGCGTTGGCACAACATCGTGTCGATGCTATTGAGTTTAATCAGGCTGTATTTACCAATCTAACCCTGGATCATTTAGACTTTCATCTCAACATGGAAAACTATGCAATGGCAAAAGCACTGTTATTTGCTAGAGAGTCATTGCAATGGGCGATAATTAATCAAGATGATGCCTATCAACAAACAATGGCATCGGCGCTCAGGCCACATGTTAAAAAGTTGACTTATGGAATTCAACACGATTGTGATGTAAAAGCGGTAAATTGGTCTATGGATATTCATGGTACTCAAATTGAAGTGAATTCTCCTTGGGGACAGCATCAATTAAGGATTAAAGCGCTAGGGCAATTTAATATTTATAATAGTTTAGCCATATGGAGTAGCTTATTAGCTTCAGATTATCCACCTGCACAAATAATTGACGTTATGGCGCAATTAAAAGCTGCCCCAGGCCGCATGGAAATTGTTGCGAATGCACCTTATGTACTTGTGGATTACGCACATACTCCAGATGCTTTGGAGAATGCTTTGACTACCTTAAATCAATTAAAAAAAGGACGTTTGTGGGTTGTCTTTGGTTGTGGCGGCGATCGGGATAAAACCAAGAGACCGGTGATGGGCAAGGTTGCGAGTAAACTTGCAGATCAAATCATAATTACCAGTGATAATCCCCGCACTGAGGATCCACAAGAGATAGTCAATGAGATAGCAGATGGAATTTCAAACCCATCGAATGTCATTCAAGTCCTTAATCGTGAAGAAGCAATTGCATATGCCTTAAATGAGGCAGATGAGCATGATGTCATTTTGATTGCAGGAAAAGGGCATGAGGCTTATCAGCAAATTGGTAAGGTAAAACATACTTTTTCGGATCAGGATGTAGTGAAAAGATTAATCGAGAAATAAATGAACCGCTGTGGCCTGGTTACTTTGTAGCCGGATTACGCTGCGCTAATCCAGGCTACAAAACCCATCTACATTTTCTTAGTGTTTGTGGATGTATTGCTTAAACTTCATTGGTGACATATCTACATAGTCTTTAATTGCGATTGCAAAAAGATTGGGATCACCTGTTTCGTAGAAGCAAACTAACTCACCATTTTTACCATGCTCGGGAATTCCTTGCGCAGTCAACTGGTCTAAAATGTCGTTAGTTATTTCGATAGTTTCTTCTTCAGATTCTGCTTCTACAGGGCCAATAGCAAATCCCCAGCTTGAAGCGGTGTTGTAATTATTGATTGAATAACCAATAAAATAATTATAAGCCAGTTGGGAAGCCATTTCGATTCCTACTGACTGAATTTCATTGAGTTTAGGGCAAACTGCTTCTTCTCCACAAGCAGATCCGCTAAGAACCAAAGCAGTTGCTAAAGTGGTTAATTTTGCTCTTAAAGACATAGTATACTCCTTGTTAAATCCAATTATTTCCAATTTACTCCAGGTTGAATTGACCTATCGAACCTGGAGAGGTACCGGTTGGTATTTTACTTGTGGGCTTTTAACAAGTATTGCTTTAACTTCATTGGACTAATTCCATAACCTCTAACAGCAATAGAATAAACATAAGGATTGCCTGTATCATATAAACAAACTAATACATTTTCATCGAGTTCCAAAGGAAATCCAGGAGTAGTCATATTATCTAGAATTTGATTTGAAGCATCTACAGCATCTTCACTTGAATCAGCTTGTACTGGTCCGATAGCAAAACCCCATTCAGAGGGTGAGCCGAAGTTACTCATTGAATAACCGATGTAATAGTCATTACCAATTTGCTCAGACATGGAGATTCCTTCTGCCTGAAGAGCACTCAGATCAGGGCAACCTGCATCAATTGCAAAAGCAGACCCAGCCAGAACTAACGCTGCTGCAAAAGTAGATAATTTAATTCCTAAAGACATAACACATACTCCTTTGTTTTTTAAAAATCGCAAAAAGAGTATCATTTGATTTCATAATTTACAATGGACAGTTTTTAGATTTATCCGTATCCATCAAGTCAATATTTGAGAGATTAATTGGCTTATTTTTTACTTTCCAAGCAATAATTTGGTTTCATGGTCCATACTCGATGGTATAGGATAACGAGAAAAATCATGACGCATTTGATGCTGTTTCCGTAAATCTAAAAAGGCGCTTTTTTGATCTAAGGCTTGTTTTAAGAATAATGTTTCTCTGAGAGGGTTATAGATATTTAATATCGATTCGAACCATAGTTCATTTTTTTTCAAATTTAAGCGGGGAGGTAATTCAGGTGCTGCAAATTGTGGAAGAGGTAGTCCTGCTAATTGATGTAATGTTGAGCTGACCATAGAAACCGCAGCATATTTTGCTTCGAGGCTGTGGCCCGCGATATGAGGGGTACAAATGGTGGCTTTATCAATAATGCGTTTGTCTATCTCAGGCTCGTTGAGGTATACATCAGTACAATAAATAAGTGGTTTTGAGGCGCGAAGGAGTTCCTCTTCATTGACAATTCCACCACGTGCCGCATTGATAATGATGCAGCCTGGTTTTAAGTGCTTAAAAAAATTCAGATCGATTAAATTGGCACTTGGATAGGGTGGAGTATGGTGTAATTCCGCATGGATGCATAAGAGGTCAACCTGATATAAGTCTTCTAAACTGCAACTGTGAAAGCGCTCACGTGCTGCTTTAGGTGGATCATAACTTAACACGCGAAAACCCGCTGCCTGAAAACGAGCAGCAACTTGAGAACCTACCTTTCCAAGACCAATAATACCGGCAGTATTTCCATGTATCAGATGTTGCTGTTTTAATAGGGCAAGACATGCAACGACATAATCAGCAACCGCTCGTGCATTAGAGCCTTTGGCATCGATTATTTGAATGTTTTGGGAATTAAGCCAAAGACGATCGAGATGATCCGTACCGCTGGTCGCTGTAGCAACATAACGCACCGAATGATTTTTTAATAACGATTGGTTTACTCTTAGCGTAGCACGGCATAAGAGCACCTCTTTCCCAACAAGTAATTGATGAATTTCCTCAGGATGATGATATTTCGTTAAATGAAAAGGTTTGGGAAAGGCTTGCTCCAACCCCGGAAGAGAGGCATCAGCAAGAATATTGATAGTCATTGCATACTCCGCATCAAAAAAAGTAGCTCTTCATTTTGTTCATTCGTTGAAAAACAGTGTGTAGGGATGTGGGTATTACCACACTGCCTCTATCTCATTTTGTCTACTATCCATTCATATTTGAAAAATGGCACTTAAGGTGATGAGTCCCAGATTAATCAGAGGGGTCAATATCATACCAAGAACCCCAGTAAATACTAAAAGGATTAAGATAAAAAAACCGTAAGGTTCAATTTTTGCATAGGCAATTGCTTGTCTGGGAGGTAAAAGACTCATCACTACTCGACTGCCATCAAGTGGTGGGATAGGGAGAATATTTAATGCAGCTAAAATCAAATTAATGAATACACCGGCTTGTGCGGTAGCATAAAGAAAGAGTACTGCCATCGAGGTATTGGGGTTCAAGATTAGGGCGATTTTATCACAGGCAGCCCATAAAAATGCCATCAAAAGGTTAGAAAAAGGTCCGGCAAGTGTTACCAGGATCATATCGCGGCGAGGATGACGAAATTGGCTCCAATTGATAGGGACAGGTTTTGCGTAACCAATGACAAAGTTAAATTGAGTTAAAATACCAACCAATAAAGGTATAAATACCGTACCTATTGGATCAATATGTCGCAGCGGATTTAAACTTAAACGACCAAACATTTTTGCCGTGGTGTCACCACAACGATAGGCGACATAAGCATGAGCCGCTTCATGCAGGGTGATGGCGAGTAGAATGGGAAGAGCCCAGATACATATCTTTTGGATCAAAGTAAATTCTATCATTAAATAAAACCTGTAATAAAGATATTCCGATTCTATCGAATAGTGGCTTTCAATAACAAGTATGGAACGAGATCAAAATATTCATCTTACTTTATATTTCTAATGTTTAAATCAATTTTCGAATTCGCATGCTTCAAATAGGTTCCTTAAGTTACTGATTAAATTGAGGTCAGAAAGTTGATTGCTTGATCTGCCCGTGATAATATCCTGTCCGAAATTTAACTAGTCTAGGAGACAAAATGCCAACGTTAAAAAAATTAACGCCGGAAGTGAAAAATGCCTTAGGTAACAAATATGATTTTCAAGCTCGATATGAAGGCTTAATTCAAAAAAGTCATGAGGGTCAACTGAAAGACAATCAGGATGCAGTTCAATACATTGATGACGTTGTAAAAAGATATAAAATGATTAAAGGGACATCACCTAGCTCATCAGATTTACAAGCTAAAAAAGAGACATATTTACCTTTACTCAGAGCACATGCAGCGGAAGTGGGTATCCATACTTTTTCTAAACCAGGAGATTTAGCTTCTCGACTCAAAGAGCTGGATTTTGAACCGAGTAAAATTGAGGAAATTAGCAAAGGATTAGAGCAGGCCGGCGATGATGACTTACTCGCGATTCTCTCGTCATTAATCATAACCAGCGCCACCTGTGACGATGGGCATCACCACCACCATCATCACCATCGATCTGAAGTAATAGTGTCAACTCCGGGTTATGGCTCTCATCATCACTATCACTGATAATTAAATCTTAGGAGAGCGGTCATGTTAGTGATGCACGATTGCGCTATTGAGCCAGGCGATATTGTGTTTGTGGTCTCAAATAGCAGTAAACCTTTTGTACGTTTAAAACAGGCCGCTCAATCAATAACCACCCCGGGCAACAAGCATGGACATAGAGAAGTGGTTACCGTGTTTGTTTGTACCGCTAAAAATAAATACGGGGTCATTTGTCATAATTACGAACGACAACTATCAGTACCCACTGAAACTTTTAGTGCAAAACTGCAAGAAAAAAGCATAGAGGAATTAACCACACTCCTCCTAAAGTATTGTGATAAGGAGTTCACCTCAATCCAAATCAAGGAAGCGCTTGCACGCGGTACCACGTGGATGAGGCAATTGGCTGCTAAGATGACTGGAAGTGAGGATCCTGATCGATTGATTGAACAATTCCTCGCGGCATCCAAAGAGAATAAAGAGAGACTGATTCAGTTAGTGCTTGTATTTTGGCGTGCCTCAGGACAGGCAGAAATTCTTCCGGTGGTGAATTCAAGCCTTTTGGTATTTAAGCATACCGACACGAAACAACGGCAACAATTTTTAAGTGCTTATCAGCAACAGGTTAAAGTAACACAACGATTTCATGAGCAAGGAAAAAGCCGAACCAGTTTCTGGGACGTGCTCAAATCGTTGTTTCAATGGTCAAATCAGCAGGATCAACACGACAGAGAACACCTTGCTCCTTCGGATGCAACCTTTTGTTCAAGCAACGTAATGCAAGTGTTAAATCAAGTTAATCCCGATCTGGTAAACAGAGGACGATATGTTTTACCAAAAACTTTGGAAGCAGGTCTTCGTGAAGCAACACAAAGTAAAAAGCGACCTGAAAAAGAAGCACCCGATCAGTTCGATGATTTTGAAGACTTGGTTGCCGCACAAGAACAATTGCTCCCTCCATTTAAATTACAAATTTTACCCGCATCAGGTAAAAAGTTGATGAGCACCTTACTAGCAACTGTGGATAAGGAGATTCAGCGCATTGAGTCCAAATGGTGGATCAATCAGACGGATAGAGAAAAAGCGAGTGATTTGAAAATACTTCTTTTGCCTTTTCGTAATCCTAAATATCAAGGCTATTCTGTTGAGTTACAGGTTGATATTGCTCTAGAGCTTATTGCAACCTTACTGCCTACCTTGCAAAAAAAGACAGGTTTTTTAGGGGAATGGTTTCCGTCAACTTCCTATACCAACGTCCGTGCATTTGCACGTACTCAGGGTATTTTTGATGGGGATATCCGGGACGCAGTAGAGAGGCTAAAAACGCATCCTTCAATCACATCTCAAGAAGAAGTTCCAGAAGAATTAGTCCAAGAACCAGTGCCTACCGGGCAGATTTATGTTTTTTCGGATTGGTCTTTTTCCAGTTGGCCATCAGAAAAGCGCGCACAGTTGCTAGGGTATATGAACCAATTACTTGCTAAAGGGCATGCTTTATACACCTGGGAAAATGGCCAATTAGTCAAAATGAACAAAGAGTCCTTAAAAAGTGCGATTAATGGAGAGGATTTTGATGACTTGCTGGCTTCTAAATTGAAACCGGCAACTCGAGCTGCTGTGCTGAAGCAAGCAGAGTCTCAGCAGCTGAATACAGCTCAAGTCCACTTTCTTGATTATAAAGTGTGTCAAGAACTAGCAGATGATCATCAATCTATTGAAACTCATCTAGATGTTGCGTCAATATTTTCATCGAAACAAGATGAGTATCATTTGAATCAAACGAAGCTTGCACTCATTGATATTGAACTCGCCAATACTCAGGATGAAAAGGAACAACTTAAATTGCAAGAACTGAAAAAGCGAATTGCGACGTTAAACGATATAAAGCATAAAACTTATCAAAGTGGTGTTGACACTAAAGCTTTTGTGACGCAACCACGCCATAGAAAGCCAATATTTAAACCCGTTGATTTACTGAGTTTTACACCATCCACCAAGTATTACCGTGATGAAGTCTATTCCGATTTGGTGATTAACGAAAACCCATCCTCTCCATTTCATTATTTCGAATTAGTGGGAATGAATGCCACTGAAAACCTGGCGGGTTGTGATTATGAATTTCACCCCGATGGATTAAGTGAAGAACTTATCAAAAAAAGGAGGAATGAAGAAAATCTCGTTCTCTTGAAAGGAAAAAAAAGATTAAGTTTGACTTCTAATTGGCAGCCATTGCCTTCGGTGCATCCTGGTGAGACTTTGTTAGATATTGCCATTGACGGATTAAAAAAAGATGATTTTGAAATAAAGTATTCTAAAGAAAATCGTTTGCACTACATTCGCTTACTAAAAGCAACCACAGAGCCAAAGGACGCCAAAATCAATTTTTTGTTGCGCATGCCCAAGCAGTATCGAGCACATCCTGTTTTTAATACATTAACCGCTCATCCAGAACATCAAGAGATTCATCGTCTATTAATGAAGTACCTTAAGTTTGGCAAAGATAATGGAAAATTACGGAACGCCCAAGTTCATAATGGCAATGAATATCTTGATGAAGCAAGGGAATTGGCTGTTGGAAGTTGCCGTTTAAGGGCTATTGCCTTTAAAGAGGAAATGAAACGCTTGCATCCTACAGTTCCTGTTTCTATTATTGGTAACTCGGAGCATTGTTTTATTGAGATGGAGTTAGACGGTCAATGGGATAGATACTGCTTAGGGGGATATAGGGATACTCCGAGTTTCATAGAGACCTTCAAAGAAGATTCCTTGACCTCGATGAATTCCGATACGAAAAAGCATCGATTCTTTGCTGAAAAAGCGAAACCTCAAGTGCCAGTGCAGGTTCCTGTTGCAGAAGACGTTTTTGTTAAACGTTTTGCGTAGTGCGCGCGTGTCATTGCAGAAGCCAGGACTTGGTGATGAGTTCGCTCTGAGCTACAAAGCATCTAGACTATTATGTACAAAAGGTTAAACTAAAATAAAGATACTCCCAAAATAGAACATCAATGATCAATGTATTTGATGCACATTTTCATATTATCGATTATCGTTTTCCCTTGGTTGCTAACCAATCCTACCTGCCTCATGCATTTACTGTGACTGATTACCTTCAAATTGCAAATCCGTTGCATATTGTTGGGGGGGCGGTCGTATCGGGCTCTTTTCAAGCGTTTGACCAAACCTATCTCGTTGATGCTTTGCAAAACTTAGGTCCAAATTTTGTTGGAGTGACCCAATTACCTGCGTCAGTAAGCGATGAACAAATTATTGAATTAAATCAACAAGGGATTCGCGGCATACGATTTAATCTAAAACGTGGGGGTTCAGAAACAATCGAACATTTAAGGGAGATGGCGCATCGAGTGTATGAGATTGCTCACTGGCATGTTGAATTATACATCGATTCTACAGAGCTTACTGGATTAACCGATAGCCTACTTCGCTTACCTGCTTTGAGTATTGACCATATAGGGCTCTCCAAAAAAGGACTTTCTGATTTATTTAGGCTTGTAGAGCAAGGAGTCAAAGTCAAAGCATCTGGATTTGGGCGAGTTGATTTTGATGTGGCTAAAGTTTTAAAAATGATCGCTTCGATTAATCCTGACGCTTTGATGTTTGGTACTGATCTTCCCTCAACACGAGCGCCACAGCCCTTTAAACAGGAAGACATTAAGCTTATAGTGGATGCATTTGATGATCACATGGCTAAAAAAATTTTATTAACCAATGCAAGCGAGTTTTATCGTCAGCAACTTTAGCCGCAATTTTTATTTTTTCTACTACTCCTCGGCTGGTTCGAAATGGGTGACTATTCGGTTACAGCCTAGTCATTACCTGAATAAAATTTGAAGTTGAATTATGGTGTTTTTTAATCATTGACAACAAAATCAATGAGGCCATTTTTTCGGGCATTTTATGAATAAATCCAAGCGGATTGCATGGATGAAGATCTCTTTATTAAGTTTTTTTGAATAGCTACAATAGATGAAAAATTATGAGGTCATAGGGACATGTCTATAATTGATAAAATCTTGGGGAAACCGCTCTCTTTAAGATCCAGGAAAAGGCAAGAGCTGTCGGTGTTCACTGGGGTTCCAGCCCTTGGATTAGATGCATTGTCTTCAACAGCTTATGGTCCCGAAGCGGCACTAGCCGTTCTATTACCGGCAGGGGTAATCGGGTTGCAGCATTTTTTTACTATTTGCCTGTTAGTCGTTCTTGTGCTTATGTCTTTGTATTTTTCCTATTTGCAAACAACAGCGGCATATCCCCAAGGAGGAGGGGCTTATATTGTTGCCAGTGACAATTTAGGTAAAAAATATGGAGTTGGAGCTGCGATTTCCTTGATACTTGATTACTTATTAAACGTTACCGTTGGTATATCAGCCGGCGTTGGTGCTATAGTTTCGGCAATTCCTGCTTTGCAACCTTATACACTGACCTTATGTCTTGTCATTTTACTCATGCTGACGGTAATCAATTTACGTGGAATCCGTGAAACGGGAAGACTTTTAGTTGCTCCAGTATTTATTTTTATATTGTGCATGTTAATCGCGCTGTTTGTAGGATTAGCCGATGTTTGGACTCATGGAGGTCATCCACAACCTCTAAATGACATAACACAAAATCAAACAAACTTAACCGAAACATTAACCTTATGGATGTTGCTAACGGCTTTTGCTAATGGCTTAACCGCGATGACCGGAGTAGAAGCAGTCAGTAATGCGGTGCCGTTATTTCGTAAACCGACGATTCGAAATGCACAATGGACATTGACTCTAATTGTTGGCACACTCGCGCTATTTTTAATCATCATTGGCTATCTTTGCCCAGCTTATCATATTGTAGCCATGGATCAGAATAAACCTGGGTATCGAACCATACTGTCGCAACTCGTTGAGGCGTCTACAGGCAAGGGTGTTTTTTACTATATTTCGATTGCCAGTATTTTTACTGTTCTTGCCTATTCAGCGCAAACCAGTTTTTCAGCTTTTCCAAGGGTATGTCGATTCCTTGCTGAGGATAATTATTTACCTCATTTTTTTGCTGAACGGGGTAGACGTTTGGTGTTCTCAGTCGGAATTATTATTTTGGCCATTTTTTCTGGAATCATTCTGATTGCTTTTAAAGGAATTACGAATAATCTGATTCCATTATTTGCTGTAGGTGCTTTTAGTGCCTTTCTTTTTTCCCAAACTGGGATGGTAGTCTATTGGTTACGTCAGGAAAATCGAAAAGTACGTTATAAATTAGTCATCAATGCATTGGGCGCTGTAGTTACTGGCATTGCACTTTTTATTATTATTGTTACAAAATTTACCCAGGGTGCTTGGATAATTGTTGTTCTTGCCCCTGTGCTTGCTTTATTAATGCACCGGATTAAACATCATTACGAACGAATCGCGCATGAAATTGAAAATCCAATCAAAATAGATTCTCTTTCTCTAAAACCTCCTGTTGTCATTATTCCAATTCATGGTGTTGATTTAATTGCAGAAAAAGCAATTCAATTTGGAATGTTGCTCTCAGATGATATTACGGCTGTTTATATTGATGCAGGATATGATGATGTCGATCGCTTGCAGCAGCTTTGGCATGAAAAAATTGAAATACCTGCCAAAAGGATGGATAAGGGGATTCCCAAACTGGAAATCATTAAATCACCTTATCGTCGTATTTATAAACCCTTATTAAATTTTGTGAATAAAGTAAGAAAAGAGAGGAAAAATAGACTGATTGCTCTTATCATACCTGAGTTAGTAGAACCTAAATGGTATGAGTACTTATTACATAATATTCATGCGCCAGGGTTACGAGCTTTACTATTTTTAGAGCGCGATCCCCGCATGATTGTGATTACAATACCTTGGTATTTACGTGAATCATAAAAATAAGGATTGATTGATGACACAATTTGAAACGTTATTTCATGTTATGAAAAAACCTTGGGTTATTTTTATTTATGCAATTTTTGTTATTTTGGCCTATCATTTTGTAGATAAACCTTTGGCAACTTACTTTTATCAATCAGCTCTTGGAACGAAGCTGCCATTTTTAGAACTACTGACTGCTTTAGGAAAATGGGTTGCCTATATTATTTTGTTTTTTATTGCTGGATTGTATTTCCGATACATTCAAGTGAATGCTGTATATGAGGCGCGATCTTGGTATTTGTTAGGTTGTGTGTTTTTAGCCAATTTGGTTTGTTTGATTTTAAAAGTTACATTAAGCCGAGCTCGTCCTGACTTATTATTTTCAAGCAATGAGTTTGGATTTTATTGGTTTAAATTAAGTTCAAACTATTGGTCTTTACCTTCAGGACATACAACGACAGTTATTAGTTTGGCAGCGGGTCTGGGTACAGTCTTTTCTCGATATTTTTATGTTTTACTTGTTATTGCGCTATTCGTTGTCGCATCCAGAGTCTTGCTATGTTTTCATTATTTGAGTGATGTGATGAGCGCATTTTATATTACTCTGTTGGTTGTTGGCTTTTTTACAGAATATCTTAAACGGAAAAATTGGTTTAAAAAAATGGATTGTACTGTTTGATAACTCGGGATCTCAGATCTCGAAGTTGACTGAGTTTTTACCGGTATCGATCCTAGCCAATCTAGGGAGAGGTTATGACTATAGAGACTGAATTAAAAACTCTGGTTCTTGTTTATGCCAGTTTTGATGAAGAAAACAAATGTTATATCAGTGATTTGAATCAAGAGGCCCTTTTACGTCTGGATGCTGATTTTATTAAGTTAATTAATAAACTATTGCTAAACGAGGGCCCAGAAAAAACAAAAATCAAAAAAAATTATAAAAATTTGTCTTTGTATTTTCATCCGGATCTTTTGTCAAAATTTTGTGCGGAAGCTAAATGGCTCGAGAAGAATTTATCTGAAAATCGTAATGATGGCGCTTGTTTTAAAACATTAAGTCTTTGTTATGAGAAATTAATGTTCCCCCAGGATTTTAAACCGCTTAAATTTGAAGACATTTCAAGTCGAGAAGATCTTAAAAAATGGTTAGAACACTTAAAAAATTCTTCCAGAACATTTACTGAACGTAATTTATACGTGGGACTTTTAGGTTTGTTCGATCAATCTACGGGTTATTTTGATGAAGTAGGTAAGATAAAACCTAAGGGCATACGGGCGTTAATTTCATTTTTACCTATGGTTTTTATCAGTTTTGGTACCTTTGTTTTTGCTGAAGAACTATTTGCTGTTTACGCACTTTACTTTGCTTTATTGAAGAGCGGACAATATATGGAGAGTAGCAATTCAAAAGAATTACAAAGTGTTGGCAGTACCTTGCAACAAATTACTATGGTTTCGGCTACGGCTACGACAACTTTATTGGTACGCCTCGTTGAAATGACCTTTTGGGCATCACGTCAGTGTTATGAGATGAGTTTGCATATAGGTTCTAGTCTTTTAACCCCACTCATTTCTGCTGCTGAAGATCAATTCGAGCGCACCATGGCAGATGAAAACTTATGTCGGGAATTAATTCTTGCCAGCCAAAATCAAAGTATCAGTGATAACTTCAAAACACCGCAATTAAAAATGATCGCAGCACCTATCGAATCCTATCTTGGATTGTTGGAACAACAATTTTTTAGAAATTGGAGGGCCGGAGGAGAGAAGTATCGAGCCCTAGACTCGTTTTTGCTGACTATGCGTGTATTAGATAAAGATGATGACTTACTGGTTGAACAAAAAATAGCGAAAGCACATGAGGCATTAGAGAAAGTTAAAAAAAAACCTAATGTGTATACTGAGGGAGGAAAAACTGCTTTAGCTGTGGATAGAGCAGAACGTGTAATTAGACTGCTGCAAGATAATTTTGAGATGCAGCCTGCTTTAAGTAAGTCCTAAATTTTTTATAATGAATCTATTTATACCGCCAGTAGACGCAACTTTTAATCGTTATCTCAGCAACGATAAAGGGATCAAATTCAGCTTAATTAGAAATACCCACTTGAATTTGGCACAGTATCTCTGGCAAGATGCGATTGTTTTGATTATCCAGTGAGGAATTATGAAAATTCTCGTGGCAGTGAAGCGTGTAATCGATCCTTATGTGAAAATTCGGGTCAAGTCGGACCATTCCGGAGTTGAAACACAAAATATTAAAATGGCCATGAATCCATTTGATGAAATAGCCGTAGAGGAAGCCTTGCGTTTGCGCGAAAAAAATTGGGCGACCGAAGTGATTGCAGTAAGTATCGGCGGCGACAGCTCACAGGAAACTTTAAGACATGCTTTGGCTTTAGGGGTAGATAAAGGAATATTGGTTCAAACCCAGGAGTCATTGGAAAGCCTTAATATTGCAAAAATACTGAAAAAGATTGTCGATGATGAAAAGCCTGATTTAGTATTGATGGGTAAACAAGCTATTGATGGGGATAATAATCAAACCCCACAAATGTTAGCTGCTCTGTTAAATTGGTCGCAGGCTACCTATGCTTCCAAAATTGAAGCACATGCAGATCACCTTGAGGTAACTCGTGAGATTGATGGCGGACTCGAAACAATCAGCGTCGATTTGCCGGCTGTAGTGAGTACGGATTTACGTTTAAATGAGCCACGATATGCCAGCCTACCCAATATTATGAAAGCCAAAAAGAAACCTTTGGATGTTTTAGAATTGGATAGCCTTGGATTGTCACTTAAAAAACATGTTGAGATATTAAAAGTTACAGCACCTGCAGTGCGCAGTGCTGGAGTGAGAGTTGAATCAGTGACTGAGTTATTGGATAAATTACAGCATGAAGCCAAAGTGCTTTAATAAGGGGACGTGATGAGCACTTTAATACTCGTTGAACATGATAACCAAACCATACACCCATCTACCCGTAATACTTTAGCTGCGGCATTAGAATTGGGTGATGATCCCACCTTACTTGTTATTGGACATCAATGCAGGAACGTCGCTGAACAAGCTGCAACTCTTGCAGGGGCACATGCGGTTTGGTGCCTTGATAAACCATGTTATGAGCATCCTGTAGCAGAACAAATCAGTGAGTTAGTTCTTTCTTTTGCACATTCATTTAAAGCTATATTAATGCCAGCAAGTACTTTTGGTAAAAATATTGCACCACGTATTGCAGCACTATTAGATGTGGCTCAAGTTTCTGAGGTCAGTAAAATTATTGATAAAGATACTTTTGAACATCCAATCTATGCCGGTAATGCGATAGAAACAGTACATGTCCTAGATCCTATCAAAGTTCTTACGATTCGCTCTACGGCGTTTAATCCTATTACAGAGAGTCAAACAAGCTGTTGCATGGAACAAATTGATAAAGAATGTATTGCAAAAGGGAGCCAATTCGTTAAACATGAACTCAGTAAATCGGAACGTCCTGATTTAGGCAGTGCTAAAATTGTCATCTCAGGTGGAAGAGGACTGCAAAGCGCTGAAAAGTTTCAATTGATTGAAGAGTTAGCCGATGTTCTTGGTGCTGCTGTGGGAGCATCCCGTGCTGCTGTTGATGCGGGATTTGTTCCTAATGATTATCAGGTGGGGCAAACCGGAAGGATCGTTGCACCAATGCTCTATATTGCTGTAGGAATTTCAGGAGCTGTCCAGCATTTGGCAGGGATGAAAGATTCCAAGATTATAGTAGCAATTAATAAGGATGAAGATGCCCCTATTTTTCAAATTGCTGACTATGGTTTGGTTGGTGATTTATTTGAACTCGTGCCACAGTTAATTGCACAATTAAAAAACCGTTAGAGGGAGAAAGTATGTTAGTAGGTGTTCCAAAAGAAATTAAACCTCAAGAGAATCGTGTAGGTCTTGTTCCTTCTAGTATCAGAGAAATTATAAGAGTGGGAAGCTCTGCTATAGTTGAGAAGGGTGCTGGATTGGGGATTGGTATTTCCGATGATGATTATCGACATGCCGGAGCAGAGGTTGTTGACAGCGCGGATGAAGTGTTTTCAAGAGCGGATCTCATCGTCAAAGTAAAAGAACCACAACCCATTGAGTGCAAGCGTCTACGTGAAGGTCAAACATTATTTACTTATTTGCATTTGGCCCCAGATCCTCATCAAGCACGTATGCTTAAAGAATCTGGTGTCACTGCAATTGCTTATGAAACAGTAACAGAAGAGGGTGGTGGTTTACCATTACTGGCTCCAATGTCACAAGTTGCAGGGCGGATGTCCATTCAAGCTGGGGCACATTGCTTGGAGATGGCTCAAGGTGGCAGTGGTATTTTACTAGGTGGCGTTCCTGGAGTCGCCGCCGGAAACGTTGTGGTGATTGGTGGGGGTGTAGTCGGGACGAATGCAGTGCGCATGGCTATGGGTATGGAGGCAAGAGTTACCGTATTGGATCGTTCTTTACAACGTTTAAACGAATTAGATTTCCAATTTGGTTCTAAGCTCAATACGGTGTATTCTACAGCTGATGCTATAGAAAAATATGTGGCCAGTGCTGACTTAGTGATTGGTGCGGTATTGGTACCTGGCGCGGCTGCTCCTAAATTAGTGACTCGCTCCATGCTTAAATCAATGCGACCTGGTTCGGTATTAGTGGATGTAGCCATCGATCAAGGTGGTTGTTTTGAGACAAGTCGCCCCACAACACATCAAGAACCTACCTATGTTGTTGATAATGTAGTTCATTATTGTGTTGCAAATATGCCTGGTGCAGTCCCTAGAACATCGACTTTTGCTTTAAATAATGCAACATTACCTTTTGTGTTGAGCATCGTAACCAAAGGCGTGAAGCTTGCTTTATTAAATGATAAGCATTTACTCAATGGCTTGAACGTCCATCAAGGGAAGATTACTTTTGATGCGGTTGCGCGTGACTTAGGTTATGAGTATACACCTGCTGCGATTGCATTAGCTGGTCGATAAAAGCTTGTTTATCATTCTGCAATCTTGGCCGCAAGGCCAAGATGTTCTGTATTCGATGCACACATACTTTGGTGCGGTGCTCGATAATCAAAACCTTGTCACTCAATCTAGCGAATTATTAAGAACCTTCCTTATGCATCAGTGCTGGTAACTGTATTTTCTCCAGAAGTCGACACAGGTTTTCGACATATCGTGGCTTGCACCTAAAGAATTTTCATCCCACAAATGACACAGCAACAATATCTGAATACCGCGGACAAGCCGCGGTACGTCGAAGTTCGGATTAAGTGTTGAAAGCATCTAGGGTTACATGAATTGATTAGAACAAACTGTCTTCGCTCGTTGGAAGTTGTTGTTGATCATTACTCGCATTATAAACGGGAGTTGGATCTTCTTCCGCAGGAACTTCTTTATTACGAAAATACTCGATAATTCCATTAGCCTGATTAGGACGAGCCAGTAAGCCGCTATTCGGATCGATGCGAACAGCGACTACATTCTCGGGCTGTTTCATTTCACTCTCAGGTTTCCCTTTCAAAGCAACTTTCATAAAGTCTATCCATAATGGCAGAGCAAGTCCTGCAGCGTATTCATGTAAGGATTTGGGATTATCAAAACCGATCCAGGTGGTTACAACAAGATCGGCATTAAACCCAGCAAACCAGGCATCTACTTGATCATTGGTTGTGCCGGTTTTACCAGCTATATCTTGACGATTGAGCACTCGAGCCGCACGCGCGGTACCATGTTGAATCACGTCTTTTAATGCAGTGTTCATTAAAAAGGTAATGTCCTCAGGAATGACGCGAGGCGCCAGCGTGGAATGATCTACATTAGTACAATTATTGCAAACAACGGTTGGTTTGGCTTGCAGTAAAATTTTACCATCCGTATCAGTAATATGATCGATAAGGTAGGGCTCAACTTTATAACCACCATTTGCGAAGATCGCATAGGCGGCAGTCAGTTCCATAGGGCTAACGGATAAACTACCTAATGCGAGAGAAAGACCTTTCGGAAGCGTTTTCTTGTTAAATCCAAATCGAGTTAAAAAATCGATGGTGTAATTGATGCCTATGTCATCAAGAATACGTATGGATACCAAATTTTTAGATTGAACTAAAGCTTTTTTCAATCGTGTAGGCCCATTGAATTTCAGATTCACATTATGAGGACGCCATAGGTTGGGTTGGCTTGGATCATCAACAACAATAGGTGCGTCGTTTATCAATGTTGCCAGGGTATAACCGTTATTTAACGCTGCGGCATAGACAAAAGGTTTAAAGCTGGATCCGGGTTGTCTGCTTGATTGCGTGGCACGGTTAAATTTGCTTTTTTGGAAGTTGAATCCGCCAACAAGAACTTCAATAGCACCATTTTTAGGATTAAGTGCTACCATCGCTGATTCAGCTTCAGGAATTTGCGCTAATTCCCAATGGTCTTTGGTCGAATGTACGTAAATGATATCGCCTACAGCGACAACTTGCATGGCCTTGGATGGCGCTTTTCCTACCCAACCATTTTTAAGTGCTGGTCTGGCCCAAGACATACCGGCCCAAGGGATAAGAACAGTTCGGCCACTTTGTAATGTGGCGGTAGCTTCTTTTTCCCGAACTTCAGTAACAACGGCAGGTATCAGGTGATTAAGTTCTGGATATTTTTCCAAATTCTTTTGGATTGAATGCAAGGACTTACTGTCATTTTCCCCAATAGTAGCAACAGGTCCCCGATAACCATGACGATGATCGTAGGCTATTAAATTTTTTTCAACTACATCATTGGCCGTGTTTTGTAGTTTGCCATCGATAGTGGTGTACACTTTGTAGCCTTTAGTATAGGCATCCGGCCCAAAATTGTCATACAGCGATTGACGAATCATTTCAGCAACATAAGGCGCTTTTACTTCAATATGAGTGCCATGATATCTGGCAGTAATCGGTTGATTGATGGCATTCTGATATTGTTCTTCATTAATGTAATGTTCTTCCAACAAACGCTCTAATACGTGATCGCGACGCTTTTTGGCAGCAAGCGGATTTGCAATGGGGTTTTGTGTTGAAGGGGCTTGAGGAAGACCCGCAATCATCGCTAATTCTGCGAGATTTAATTCCTTGAGTGACTTGCCAAAATACACCATTGCTGCGGCACCAACTCCATAGGCACGATTTCCTAAATAGATTCGATTCAAATAGAGTTCGAGAATTTTTTCTTTACTTAACTCCCTATCTATTTTTATAGCAAGCATAATCTCATTAAATTTGCGTAGGAACGTCTTTTTGCGGCTTAAGAAAAAATTACGTGCCACTTGCATGGTAATGGTACTACCGCCTTGTGATTTTGTTCCTGTTTTCACCATGCGCACAGCGGCACGGCCAAGGCCCAAAATATCGACACCAGGATGTTCAAAAAAACGTTGATCTTCGGTGGCAATCAAAGCATGAATCAGCATGGGTGGTATTTCATCATAGGTGACAGGAATTCGTTTCTTTTCACCATATTCCTGAATCAGTAAACCTTCTTTACTGAAGATTTGTAAAGGTACTTGCAGTTGTACTGTCTTTAAGGAATCGACATTGGGGAGTTGGCTTTCAAGGTAGAGATATAAGAAACTACCTGCTACGATTAAAATAAAAAACAGGCTCATCAGCGCCCATAGACCTTTACGCCAGAAGTATGCCATTTTCATAGAGTCATGCGTTTTTAATGAAATTAGGCGGATATTATACAGTGATTCTCTGTAAGATTGCGAGTTTTGTGCAAAAAATAGGGAAATTCTGCACTGTTTTTTTTGTTTCACTGAATTTTGCAGAAAAAATTCAATGAAACATAGTGAGTTGTATAAACAAGTCAGCAAATGACGATGATTTTTTTATCTTTACTCTATTGTACTACCATGACGACTTTCCTCTAACTCTTGATCTGTTGATGGAGTTTGTGATGGAGAATGCGTAGGCTGAATAGATGGAAAAAACCGATTTGTTCCTGTTTGCGGAATTGTTCCTTGTCTTGGAAGCATTTGTAATCCGGTAAGACCAAATATAGGACTATAGGTGGGATAACGTCTCATTAGCGCTTCTGTTTGAGTTTTTTGTAATTCTGTTTTGGTTTTTTCTAGTTCTTGTGTCAATTGATCAATACTGACTAGTTGTTTTTTATTTGTTTCTTGTAGCTCCAATATTTGGGCTGCTGATTCAGATTTTTGCCTCTCCAATGATTCTTTTAACTTTTCAATTTCTAATTGTTGGGCTTCTGACTCAGATTTTTGTATCTCTGTTGAAGATTTTAGTTTGTCTAATTCTAATTTATGAGTTTCCTTTTCTGAGTCTTCATTCGCTCTCTTCAATTTTTCTCTTTGATTCTCTAATTGGGTCTGAAATTCTAAACAAATGTTTGAAGCAATTTGTTTCAGTTCCGCGTTAGAGTCCTCTGGGGTCATATGCAGTACAAACAATACTTCCTCAATCAGTAATTGACCGGAATTACAATATTTGCCACCAACCATACGAGCATTTAACAAACCAGACAAATCCGGCATTTTAGAGCCTTTGGTGTTGTTTGAGGTTACTGAATACGCCACTCCATTTTTTAGATTTAATAATTGTCGAAAGTCGATGAATAATTGCGTTAAGTGTTCGTGAAACGTTTGTAATTCTATTTCTTCAAAAGGAGTTTTTCTATCGAGCTGTTCTTTAAGAAAGCGGGTTTCATTTAAAATAAATAAAAGAAAATCCTCTCGATCATGATAGGACTTTGTGCACGCAGAGATCTTGCCTTGCAGGTATGGAAAATAGTCAGTCTTGGTATCTTGAATTATTTCCATTGCGCGTTCGTGAGATTTTTTTCTGAGTGCTGTGGGTTCAACTGCAGAAACAAGTTTCTCTTTAACGGCTTGGCTGTCGTGATAACGAACTATAACTGTTGCGAGTGAATAAATGAGTTCTTCTAATCGAGTCATGCAAATCTCCTTTTAAAGCATAAATGTGAAATCCCCTTACAAGTTGGTCTTTCACTATATTAAATGTTTTTGAGCAGTGCAAGTTGTTATAGTGCAATGGTGAAAATGACAAAATCTAATCACTTATTTATCAGTGAATGAAGCAGAAAACAGTGTAATTTTTTAAGAGCTTACGTTAACATCAATAAATGATCCTAAAGGAGTTTTTTTGAATGCATGGAAGATTCAAGGGAATAAGAAACATGCTCAAATTGTTTCAGCCCAAACATCGTTCAATTCTCGGAATAGACATTACATCAACGTCGGTTAAAGTATTGGAAATTTCAGGGCAAGAAGGTGACCTTGTTGTGGAAAACTACGGACGTGAAGTATTACCCTCGAATGCCATGGATGGGAATACAATTAAGGATATTGATGTGGTTTCCCGCTGTATTAAGAAAGTAATTGATCGCTTGAATACCCCATGTAAGCAGGTTGCGTTAGCCGTTCCTGATGCTGCAATAATTAGCAAGGTAATACAAATCAATGAGGGTTTAAATGATGAGGAAATGGAGGAACTAATTGTTACTGAGGCTGATAAATACATTCCCTATCCCATCGACGAAATCAACCTTGATTTTGAAATTTTAGGCCACTCTGAAAAAAATCCGCATATGTTGGATGTTCTTATTGTTGCATCACGAGCGGAAAATGTGAATCAGCGTGTTGAGACTGCGGTTCGTGCCGGCTTAGATGCAATAGTCATTGACGTTGAGTCTTATGCTGTCGAACGAGCGGCGCAACAGATTGCGAAAGATTTACCTGCATCAGGACAAGATAAAACAATAGCGATCATTGATGTGGGGGCGAGTTATACCCACTTATTTGTATTACAGGGAATGAAGTTAGTGTACTCCAGGGAGGAAAAATTTGGGGGTAAACAATTAATCGAGTCGATAGCGGAACATTATAAAATGACTTTAGAACAAGCGACATTAGCAAAAGAGAATGGAGAATTACCTGAAGACTATGAAAAGGAAGTTTTAGAACCTTTTAAAGAGGATATATTATTGCAAATCAAGCGTACCTTGCAGTTTTTTTATTCTACCAGCCAAGATGGGGATGTGGATCATATACTGTTGGCTGGAGGATTAGCCAAACTTCCAGGCTTGGTTTCATTAGTTCAAGAGCGATTAGGAATGAGTACAACCATTGCGAATCCATTTTCTTATATGACTCCAGGTAAAATGATGAATTTGGATGCGATTAATAATGATGCCCCATCACTTATGGTCGCTTGTGGCCTGGCATTGAGGAATATTAGGTGAGGCTATATGACGCAGATTAACCTTCTTCCCTGGCGAGAATTAAAGCGGGAGCAGGAAAAAAAACTGTTTACGATCATGCTGCTTGTGTGCATTGTAGCTGCTGCGTTCATTGTATTTTTAATTAACTCCTATGCTTCCGGCTTAGTGAGTAATCAAATTACGCGTAATCAAATGCTTCAAAAAGAAATTAATGCGATGGATGCACAATTAAAAGAAATTAAAAATTTGGAAAAAACTAGAGAAATGCTCATTTCTAGAATGTCGATAGTGCAGCATTTACAATCTACTCGAACATTAATGGTTCATCTATTTGATGAGCTAATTAAAATCACGCCATCTGGAGTCTATCTTACTCAGGTGGAGGGCAAAAATGATATCATTTCAGTCACAGGATATACGGAGTCGAATACATTTGTTTCCATATTAATGAGAAACATAGAAAATGATGATTGGCTCCATAATCCTGTACTTAGTGAAATCAAGAGGGAAGAAAACGATAAAGATAAGGATAAAGAGAAACAGCAATCTACTGAAAATGAATTTAAATTAACTTTTGTACTAGCCCCTCAATTCCAGATTGGAATTATATTATGAACAACGTCAACCTCAATGAATTAACTCTGGAAAATGTTGGACAATGGCCATTGGTGGTCAAAATCTGTGTTCTTTTGGGTGTTAGTTTTCTAATTATTGCTTTAGGATATTGGTTGATCATTCAAGATAATTTCACTCAGTACAGTAAATTGGAGGGTCAAGAAGCAACTTTAAAAACAGATTTTGAAAACAAGCAACGGCAATTATATAATTTACCGGCCTTTCGTGAACAACTGCAGATTATGAGTGAGCGTTTTGTGCTAATGCTCAAGCAGCTTCCTGAAAAAAATGAGATGCCTGGCTTGCTGGAAGAAATTTCTAAAACAGGGGTGGCCTCAGGATTAAGGTTTGAGTTATTTGCTCCACAACCAGAAGTAATGCATGATTTTTATGTTGAATTACCTATAAAAATTTCAGTTGTAGGAACTTATTTTCAATTGGCTATGTTTATAAGTCGAGTGGCTGAAATGAATCGAATTGTAACGTTACATGATTTTACTATTGAAGGGGTGTCTTCCAAGGATCATAAAACAGTCTCGGAAGATGAGTTGGTAATGAGCATTACTGCCAAAATATATCGATATCGCACACAATGATGAGCCGAAGACAAAGGATTGGTTATCTACCCAAAATGATGGGGTTTATTTGTTGTTTATTACTGGTTGCTTGCTCCAGTGATAATGATGATTTGAGGCAATACATCAATGAAGTGAAACACAGAAAAACACGGGAGGTAGCACCAATTCCTACATTTTCACCTTTACCGACGTTTAAATTCCCTGATAATGGTGACCGACGAAATCCATTTAAGCCCATAACTCAAAAAAAAGAACAAGTTGATTTAAATGCCCCAGATAAAAACAGACGTAAAGAGCCTTTGGAGGCTTATCCATTGGATGCCTTGAAATTTGTAGGAACTTTAAAACAGGGAAATGAATTGTGGGCATTGATTAAATTACCAAGCTCAGATATTACTCATGTTCGAATTGGGAATTATATAGGGCAGAATTATGGTCGTATTGTGTCCATTAAAAATGATTCAATTCAATTAATAGAAACAACACAAACCTCAGGAAAGTGGGAGAAACGTAGAACCACGATTGAATTATATACCGGGAAGTAGGAGCAAAAGTGCGGAGAATAACTGCTTTATTCATTTTTATTGGCATGAGCTTATGTATGATGGCTTTTGCCCAAAATAATCCTCTTGAATCGGTAAAGGTAATTCCTTTGCCTGAGGAAAAGTTGCGTTTGGATTTCCAATTTGCGAAACCTCTAAAGCAAGAACCTGCAAGTTTTGTGACGCAAAAGCCGGCACGTATCGTTCTAGATTTCATTGATTCCAACCTGCAATTATCTCCAGAGCAGAGGACGAAAGAAATCAAATTAGGTTCACTAAATACCTATACCATTGTAGCTGTGGGGTCGCGTGTTCGAGCTATATTGGATTTAAATTTCCCTGTACCTTATTCCGGTTCGATTTCTGGAAAAGTTTATACACTGATTTTGAATGGCAAAAGCAACGAGTTATTTCAACCTCCTAAAGAAATTTTAATCACCAATAAACCGGTCAAGACAAGTTATGAAATCAATCATTTTGACTTTCGTGGGATTGAGAGACAAGGCGGCCGTGCAATAGTTAATGTTTCCAATAGCAGCGTTCCAATTGAGGTCGAAGAACATGGTAAAGAAATTCTTGTCAAATTTTTAAATACAAATATTCCACAGAATCTAAGGAAACGTTTTGATGTTTCCGATTTCCGCAGCCCAGTACAACTGGTTGCTTTTCAGCAAGCCGGTAAAAACGCGCACATGATTTTGTCTAATAAGGGTAATTTTGGTCAATATGTTTATCAAATTAATAAACAATTCATGATTGATGTCTTTCCCTTAACTCAAGAAGAAGCGCAACAGGCTAAATTAAAGAAGAAGGTATTTTCCGGAAGAAGAATTTCTTTGAATTTTCAGAATATCAGCATACGCGCTGTGTTACAGTTATTGGCTGATTTTACTGGAATTAATATCGTCGTAAGCGATAAAGTTCAGGGAAATATCACTCTAAGACTAAATAACATTCCCTGGGATCAGGCTTTAGATATTATTTTAACCACGCAAGGACTCGCTAAGCGTCAGACAGGTAATGTGATGTTGATCGATTATAAAGCTTCTTTCGATAAAATGTAGGCAGAAGAGCTTAAAAGCCAGCATATTATTCAGAAACTTGAACCGGTGCGTTCTGAACTGATTCAGATTAATTATGCAAAAGCTACTGATCTTGCGATTTTAATTAAAGACAAACAAAACTCACTCCTATCTGAAAAGGGTAAAGTAAGTGTTGATACACGAACAAATACCATCTGGATTCAAGACAGCGGAACCAAAATCGATGAGGTCAGGGATTTGATAAAACAGTTGGATGTGCCTGTTAAACAAGTACTTATTGAGGCACGTATTGTCGAAGTCACTAAAGATTTTGCGCAAGACTTGGGAATACGTTGGGGTGTTTCCAAACCGCCTCATTTAAGTGGTACTTTAGCTGGAGCGAACCAACTGGAGCAGGGGGTTGCTCCTGCAAATGTCGTACCGTTTACAGACCGATTAAACTTAGATTTGGTTGCAGCACCTGTGACGGGAGCAGTCCCTGCCTCCGTTGGTATTGCATTGGCTCAGCTTGGCGATAATATTTTACTTGATCTTGAGTTATCCGCTTTGGAAAGTGAAGGGCTTGCTGAATTGATATCCAGTCCGAGACTTATTACCGCGAATCAACAGCCTGCAGTCATTGATTCAGGACAGGAGATACCTTATCAGGAAGCCACCTCAAGTGGTGCGACTGCGGTAGCGTTCAAAAAAGCGGTATTAAGTTTAAAGGTTACTCCGCAAATTACTCCTGATAGTAAAATACTTATGGAGTTAAAAATTAATCAGGATACGGCCTCACCCCAATTATTTAACGGTGTGCCTGCTATTTTGACTAAGGAAATTCAGACTAATGTTCTTGTCAGTAATGGACAGACCATAGTATTGGGGGGAATCTATCAGCAAGACAAGAGCAAAACGATTACCAGGGTACCTTTTTTTGGTCAGTTGCCTGTCGTCGGAAATTTATTTAAAAACACCCAAATTGCTCTTAAAAACGATGAATTACTTATTTTTATTACACCAAAAATAATAACCAATTCATTATCGATTACAACAATTGAAGGTAGAAAACCGATTCGTTTCGATGAAAAATAAAGTTGATTAGCACAGCGTTAATGTGCTCGTTTTGTTGCGTTTATGCGCCATTTAGAATGAATGTTTTGAGCTACACCAGGTTTTCATTCAGCATAAGCAAATTCAGGCTGGGTTGTTAAGCCCAGCATTTGTTGGGCAATTTTTGATCTAAGAACTAATTTGTAAATGTTATGTAACGCGGGGCTGAATAAACCAGCTTAAACTGGTTTTATGCTTCAGACTGACGGCGTGCAACCGCGCAGTCTCATGGACGCGAACTGTGCATCCTCCACTTTGTGGATTAAATTTTGAGCAGAATGTGTGCTGTTTTAGTTCGATGTTATAGATTAGCTGAGACCATGTTTTTTCCAGCTCAGTTCAGGGGCAGGCTTATATCCACGTAAAAAGGGTTCAGATTATAGGTTTTTTCCAATTTAAATTAGTTTTATGATGTACTTACTCCATAAAAGTACATCAAGAAGTGATATAATATAAATGATTCAGAGTAAATAGTTATAAAATATGCTCATTTGTTGTAGAATAATGAGCGGGAATTTCTAACTGCGAAAAATACAGTTAGGATTGAGCCCCAAATATCCCCCACTTTGGCCACTGATCGTATTTTAGTTTCATGCTAAAATGGGAAGTTATTTCGGACTCGATCTTTAATTAATGACATTTCAGTTAAAGAGGTATGTAATAAAAAATGAGCATAGTTAAAGTACGAAATATTTTTCTCATCGGACCCATGGGTGCAGGTAAAAGCACTATAGGTCGTGCTTTGGCAAAGGAGCTCAAGTTAGAATTTTTTGATTCAGATGAAGTGATTGAAGAACGTGCTGGTGCGGATATTTCTTGGATATTTGATATTGAGGGTGAAGAGGGATTCAGACGGCGTGAACAGAAAGTTATTGAAGAATTAACTCAAAAGACTAACATTGTCTTGGCAACTGGTGGTGGAGTTGTCATCACTCCTGAAAACAGAAATGCATTAGCAGGGCGTGGAACCGTAATTTATCTTAAAACCTCATTACAACAACAGTTCGAAAGAACAAAGCGCGATACAAAACGTCCTTTGCTGCAGACGAATGATCTTGAAGGAAGATTGGAATTATTGAGAGACGAGCGCGAGCCATTCTATAATGAATTGGCTGATGTTAGTTTTGAAACAGATAAATTAACAGTCAAAGCAGTTGCAAATAATATAATAAAATATATTTATGGCGAACTTTGAGGTTTATGAGCACGTTGATGTTTCTTTAAGTGAACATCAATATTCTATCATTATTTGTCGCAATGGTTTGCAAAACCTAGATTTTCTGCGAACCATAGTTAAGTCGTCACAGATTCTAATTGTTACTAACCAAACGATAGCTCCTTTCTACTTAAAACAGGTGCAGGCTGCTTTTGCGGATATTCAGTGTGATGTGTTGATTTTAAAAGATGGAGAGCAATATAAAAATCAGCACACTTTATTTTCTATCTACGATGCCTTAATCCAACACAAACATCATAGAGACACGACACTCATCGCCTTAGGTGGAGGGGTAGTTGGTGATATCACTGGATTTGCGGCATCAACTTACCAACGCGGGGTTAAATTTGTTCAAATCCCCACTACCTTACTGGCCCAGATTGATGCTTCTATTGGTGGAAAAACGGGAATTAATCATGCCTTAGGTAAAAATATGATTGGTAGTTTTTATCAACCTCAAGCAGTGATTATTGATTTGGCTACATTAAACACTCTTCCTGAAAGAGAGTTTCGTGCGGGCTTAGCCGAAATGATCAAATATGCGCTACTTGCAGGGGGTAATTTCTTCCAATTTTTAAGTGAAACCCTTCAGCAGGGGCTGACGGCTGAGAGCCCCCAGTTACCTCAATTAATTGCTGAGTGTTGCCGTATTAAAGCCCAGTTCGTTGAAGTTGATGAACGAGAAGCAGGACAGCGAGCCTTACTGAACCTTGGTCATACTTTTGCACACGCATTGGAAACTTATACTCAGTATAAACAATGGCTGCATGGTGAAGCGGTGGCAATCGGTTTATATTGTGCCACCGTTTTGTCGCATAAAATGCATTTAGTTGATAAACAATTGGTGGACCAAGTAGAGCAAATTCTGCATCAAGCACAGTTACCACATAAAATTCCAAGTTCAGTCGACTTGAAAAAACTCATCGAATTGATGCAATCAGATAAAAAAATTAAAAATAACTGCTTAAGGTTTGTGGTACTTAAAAAACCTGGTGATTGTTATCTTGAGTCTGGAATCACTGAGGATTGTTTGTATAATGCACTTGTTGCAGCTGTAAGAGGAGAATAAAAATGAAAGAGGGAATGATTCAGTCTGAAGTGGCGGCTGTAATTCAACCAAGAGTATTGTTTAAACCGGGGGCTTGGCTCGCTAAGATTGACTTCATTAATCATTTGGTTCTTTTTAACAATGTGCTCATTACCGTTTTATCTGAGAAAGAGGGCGGTAAAACTTCTTTTAATACTTTGTTGCAAAGTAATTTAGATCAACAAATTAAACCAGTATCTATGACGGTTAAGGCACCTTGCAATAGAGAAAGCATCATTCGCGAGATTGCAACTCAGCTGCATCTTAATCATGATGAACATACAGACATGAGTGCATTAGTAGCTCAAATTAATGAACGTAAAGCTCATGTACTGCTCTTAATTGATGATGCGCAACATTTACCAGAGACTTTAATTAAAGAAGCAATGTTAGCGATAAAGAACCAGGAGAATTTTAGTTTTTTCCATCTTTGTCTTATATCGGATTATTCAATCGTAGCAACTCTGAACAATTTAGTCGCTTCGTTTTTTGAAAATTTAGTACATACTATAGAATTGGGTTCATTGAATGAAAGTGAAACAAGAACCTATGTTTTACAACGTGCTATGGCGGCACATTTGATCAGTAAACCATTAACAGATGCTCAGTTTAAGCAATTTTATCAGTTGACCAAAGGTAATGTAGCAAAAATAAACAGCAATCTCGAAGCATTTGTCTTTAAATGTGCGACACACAAGAAAAAAGAACCACTGAAATGGGTAAAACAAGCAGGTATCGCCGTGAGCGTCGCTTTAATTGCAGGGTTTGTGGGTTTTTACTTTGCTCAAAACTACGATCTTTCATCATTACAGAAAATGAGCAGTGCAAGTGCCGTGAAGCAGCAAGCACAACCTGAAGTGTTAGTCAGTCAAATTGCTTCTTGGCAGGATTCTTCAACTCGACAATTGGTATATGCCTCGTTACCCAAAAAACAAGATTTAGATGAATTAAGCGATGAAACACCCAGTGAGACAGTGGCAATTGTGGATAAGGTGGTTGTGATTCCTAAATTGCAAATAAATAATCCAGCGGAACAAGAAGCTCGAGTTCCCGAATCTGAATTTAAACGCGAGAGCCCTGAATCAGATCTCACGCGCGAATCAAAAATAGTTGAGATTCCAACAGCAAAACAAAATAAAGCAGAACCATCTCAAGCTCCCAGTTCGAAAAATAATACGAATCTGTATGCGATACAAGTTGCTGCCAGCCACAATAAAGCAGACATAGAACGTTTTCAGCAGAACAATCAACTACTTGCCCAAGATGTCAAAATAAGACATTTTACGAATGCAAAAGGCATTTGGTACATACTCACCATTGGGGAGTATAAAAGCAGAGTTGAAGCACAGCGCAGTATCAGCAAGTTGCCAACCAAGTTAACTAAATTAAAACCTTGGGTCCGCCCTGTATCCAATCTTGGCTAGATTTGAGAGTTACTGTTCATGTTTTCAAAAGCAGGTTGGGCCCTTGGCCCAACAATAGTTACTCCGAAGCTACTTTAGATCGGATATCAACTGAACCAGAAAAGTATTAAACCATTTTTAGGTTAACTCTTAAAAGGTTGTCGGGCCAAGGAAAGCCTACGCTTAGATAAACCGAGTTTCACCAGTACGGGAGACCCAAATTACACCTGCTCATTTTATACATCAGTATTTAATGATTGGGTTATTTGTTCGATACGTTCTTCAGCGGCTGCAAAGATTTGCTTAAAGAGGTCAAAAAAATCAGTAAACGACAGTTTTTCTAAAGAATGAGCCGTCACACCATGCGGAGTAGTTACACCTGCGCGTAATTCAGCAAAAGAACGCCCAGAATTTTTGGCTAACTCAGCGGCACCTAGTACCGATTCTAAGGCAATTTGTTCCGAAAGCGCCTCAGGAATTCCTCTACTTTTTGCTGCCTCTTGTAATGCCTCGAGGAAAAGAAAAACATAGGCTGGTGCACAACCAACGGGTGCTGTAAGTGAGTCGATCATGGATTCTTGATTCACCCAAAATGTATGTCCCACTGCATTAAAAAGAGTTTCAACCAATCGCTGTTGCTCAGGAGTAACGGAAGGACATGCAAACAATGCGCAGGTTCCTTTACAAAACTCGATTGGAGTATTGGTCATGACCCGAGTAATCGCTAGATCTTTGTTATTAAGCCATTTCTTCATGCTTTGGATGTCGATTACGCCCGCCAAAGAAATAATTAAAGGTTGTTTTTGTTGGATGCTGGGAGCAATTTCCCTACATACATCCTGCATAAATTGAGGTTTTACAGCAAGAATAAGAATCTCTGCATTCACAATCGCTTGGGTATTGGTTTTTGCCGATAGAACACCTAATTCTTTAACCAAACGTTCGGCTTTGCTGGGATCACGATTACTGAATGTTATCGAGCGTGCTGGATGACCACTTTTAATGAGCCCCCGTGCCAAAGCACTACCCAAATGACCTGCCCCAATGATAGCAATGGATTTATTTTTAAACATATTGTCTTATAATTTGAATTTTCTACAAAATACCAAGATGCATAGGCTGATGTCAAGAAACGAGAAGAAATCGGTTCTGAAAAATGAATATAATACATTGAATATATTATGTATCCTGTTACACTGAAAATTGAAAAATCAATTCTTCTTTCGGTATTGGTAGGGTATTGATGCACACGATTATGAAACCATATTGATTATTGCGGACAAGAAATAATAATGACAGACACAGTTCAAATACAACAAAAAACTTATGTCGTGTGGCGAGATATTGATGGCTGGAACTATTATTTTTTGGTGAAATTTGCTCTTTTGTGGGCTGGATATTTAAACTTTCATCCTTTTATTAATTTAGTTTTTTTAGCTTTTTTACTTTTTCCTTTGCCCTCAAATTTTCTTCATCGTTGTCGTAACTGGATCGCCATTCCTATAGGTTTTGTGGTGTTTTATCATGATACCTGGCTGCCTGGAATAAGTACCATTACGAGCCAAGGCACTAATCTTTTTGCTTTTAACTCTGGCTATCTTCTTGAGTTAGTCAATCGCTTTATTAATTGGGAGCTCATAGGTATCGCTTTTGTATTATTAGTGGCATATCTGTTTCTTTCGCAATGGATTCGAATAACCACATTTACAGTGATTGCTCTCACTTGGTTAAACATCATCACGTTAATGGGCCCATCGATTAATCTTCTACCCGTACAAAACAAAATGGTTGCTAATAATCAACAAACTAAGGTGGAGACTAATTCAAGTGAAATGGAGCTGAACAGTAACTTGCCGCCAACCAATGAGAATCTCAATGCTTATCTGAATCAATTTTATGAGCAGCAAAAAGGTTTACATACTATTTTTCCCAGCGCTCTCTCTGCTGACGCACAGCCTTTTGATATTATGTTTATTCAAATTTGTTCTCTTGCCTGGGCAGATATCGATGCGTCTCATTTAAGAAATCATCCCATATGGAGCAAATTTGATATTTTGTTCAATCAGTTCAATTCAGCCGCATCATACAGTGGTCCTGCAGCGATTCGATTATTGCGTGCCAGCTGCGGCCAAACACCCCATAGTGATCTTTATAAGCCTGTACCTCCTTATTGTTATATTTTGGATAACCTGGCTAAACTTGGATTTTCTCCGGAGTTTATGCTTGACCACGAGGGATTATTTGGTGATTTTATCGGAGAGATTAAAAAATATGGTGGATTAGACGATGTATCAATGCTAGCAAGATCAGGTATTACTCCTGATCTGGTTTCATTTGATGGAAAATTGCTTTCAGATGATGGGCAATTACTCGACCGCTGGCTTAAACAAAGAGATACGTCAGAACAAAAACGCAGTGTTACCTATTACAATGAAATTTCTCTCCATGATGGCAATACTTATATTGGCGATAATACACCTGCACCTTATGCACCGCGTGCACAAAAACTTTTAGATCAAACAATGAACTTCTTTACTGCATTAGAGAAAGCAGGTCGCAAAGCAGTGGTTGTCTTTATTCCCGAACATGGAGCCAACCTTGTGGGTGATAAATTACAAATGCCAGGCTTACGTGATATCCCCAGCCCGAGTATTACGCACATTCCTGTTGGAATTAAATTTATCGGTTTGAAAGCAAAGCCAGCCCCAGTACAAATAAATGAACCGAGTAGCTATTTAGCTGTTTCAGAATTAATGGCTCGCTTGGCTGATGGAAAGTTCTTTAATCAGGATCATGTTAATTTAGAAGCAATAACTAAAAATTTACCCCAAACAGCCTTTGTTTCATCGAATGATGGGGTTACTGTAATGAAATATCAAGGCAAATTTTATATTTTATTAAAAGGTGACAGCAATTGGGTGCCTTATCCTGAGTGATTTTCTATGATCATCGTTTTTCTTTGACGTAGACGTATGCTTATAATTTTGCAGGCAGAAATTTAGCGCGATTTCGGAAAATGACCTCAGATGTAGTTACTTTATCTGAAATTAGAATAGGGTATTAAGGGGATAATAGGCATGTCCATATCCCCCATCCATCCTTCAAATGAGTAACGAAGGAACAGAGAGAGATGGCTCGGAGTATAGTCTGTTGAGCGTTGAATATCTACCATTCCCCCGACTACAAAATGTGAACCAAGTCGACGTTCTATCAATGCAAGCAAAGAATAACCATAGCCCGTACCATTACCACCAGTTTGAATGGAGTTTTGTGAACTGTTAAAATTTGGAATTAGATTGGGTAATGGGTATGCCAACAGATTTTTAGTAGTATCATACGACCATGTTACAGTGCCACCTAATTCATAAGACCAGTTTGCTGTTCTTTTGCGGTAATCAATTGGAATGGTGAATGACAAGTAGAAATCTGGGCTAAAATATCCTGCTTGCCCAAGATTAAAACCGTAAAGGTTTTTATCATAGTGCCAAACCATATTGTTGAGTCCAACGATAAAACGGCGATTGTCTTCATTGATGAGCTTGTAATAATAACCGTCGATAAGAAGAATGCGCTGATTTGACGGTACATTTTTCCCAGTTAATTCACTGCCAATGATATTAGCCCAAAAACCGTTTGCTTCACCCCGATCATAACTTAGTGATAAGGTCAGGCCTGTTGCGACAACTCCTCCCCATACAACTCCTGTATTCGGATCTTTTGCACCAGCAAAAGAAAGTAACGAGTTAGTCATCGGCCGTTGTGACGCTGTGATTGTCCAGCCAATATGATTTATTTCACCGTTGTAATTGATACCACCAATGAAATTAGTCACAGGGAATCCTATGGGGGTGGCGCCCACATCATATCCCCAAACCCGATTTTGCCATCCTCCATCAAAGCTGACTCCGTTTGTTTTTTGCGCTATGCCGGTGGAGCAGCCGTTAATATTACACGTCCCAAAGTCACTAAAATACAGCCCATTCACTGTAGAAAAACTTCCTGCACCCAAACTAACCGTATCCGTTCTAAAAAATGCGCGTCCGTTTGCGTAGCCCCAATCTGCTTGTGCTATGGTATCTTCTGCGCGTAAATCAGAGGTTCCAGCGTTACCAGTGAGCCGCCAGTAATCTTGATCGATTGTAATGCGTGTTTCTTGTTGTTGATAAAGCAGGCCTGCATCGGACCTAATGCTGCGTTTAAGCCAATCGTCTCCTGCTTGATTGCGGGTCAATAAAGTATAATAATCATTGCTGGCAGGCCAAACCGATGTAATATCACTTTCAACCATTGCTTTTTTGTAATCTTCTTGTGCCAGTTTAGGCATACGTAGTTCGGTCTCTAAACGTGCCGCATCACGAAATATGAGGGCGCTATCTTGACTGGGAGGCGCATTGACATTGTCTCGCTTCAGCTGAGTAAAAATGGGTAATGCTTTTTGTGGATAGCCTACAGCATTCCACGCATTTGCTAACCTTCTTTGCATATTATAATTGTAGGTTAATTTTATTTTTTGCTGTTCTTCCAGCAATTGATGCGCTTTTTTCTTGTTTCCCATAGCAATAAGCGATTCAATAACTCCCAAGTTAGCATCAGTATTCAGTGGTTCATTGGTTTTGACGTCTTGATAATAATTTAGGGCTGCGGTAAATACCCCATCATTAAAAGCCCAATCAGCTAAGGTTAGTTTGATGGGTGTAGTTTGGGTTTGATGCATTAAATAGGCGATTGCAGCTTGTTTATCTCCAGCATCTCGCAATTTTTGTGCATGTTGTAAAATCAATTCGGTAGTCAGACGTTGTGCCATTTGACGCATGCCTTCATTCCATTGTTTTTTCGGAATGCTATGAAGTTGGTCCAGTGCTTGTTGTAGCTTGTCTATACTTGATAGGTAAAGCGCATAAGCATATGCTCCAGTTGGGTCTTTTTTTTGTTTTGAGAGCAACTTCTGAAACAGCTCGTTTGCTTCTTTAAATTTGCCTACATGATTCAATGCTAATGCGAAGTGATAAGTTAACCATACATCATTGGGATCCAGGTTTTCTGCCTGGCTGTACTTTTCGATTGCTCTATCCCATTGATTTTTTTTGACAAATTGATCTGCTTGCTCTTGGAGTATGGAACTTTCTAAACTGCGTCGCGCATCATTAAATTTAATTTTCAAATCCTCAGGTAAACCATTGAGGTAATCCAGTGCTTTCTTCAAGGATTGATGTTTATAGACGCCTAAAAGTCCATAAACAGCGCTACTTTTACCAGGACTCACGAGCAAAGCTTGTTTGTATGCTTTTTCAGCCTCAACAAAGTTTTTACGAGCAAATGCCACCTCACCAATTCCAACCCAGGCATAATAATTTGTGTGATCCAGAAGGATGGCCTGCTGATATTTTTTTTGCGCCAAATCCATATTACCCGTTCGAAATGCGGCATCTCCACTGGCTACCCATAACCCTGAAAGCCTTTCTTTGAGTCCATAAGTCCAATTATCTTGACTGCTGTTGTTAGAATAAATTTTATGAAGATTTAAAAAATTATAGAGTGTTTGCAAATGGTTGAATGCATTTTGACGCTCTGTAGGAATGTAGGAAACAAGCCGCCAATATTCAGAACTTAATTCTAGGGTAGGGAAATCACCATGGAACAGCGCATCGTATTGAGCTTTTGCAGCATCCAGATGCCCGGACAGAGCCATTATTCTTGCTTGCTGGAGTTTTTGTTTGGCCATAGGCTGAGTCAGAAATAAACTCATACTAGCCTGTTTGTAAGCTTCTGAATTAGGTGCTTTTTGTTTTAACTCATCAAGCAATTCTTGCGCTAAAACCAAATTTTTTTGTCTTATTGCAAGCCTAATTCGGGCTGCAAGCACCTCGGGATCATTGGGAGCGATTAATTGTAATCGCTCCAGTGAATTCTTAACAAAATCATCGCGATAATAGGTTTCGCCCCAAATGACTTGATCTAATAACATCTGTTTCGGGTTAAAATCGTCAGCAACAGCTTTGAAAGCTATTAAGCTAAACAATAATAAACCGAATCTGCCTCTAGACATTAGGTAATCCAATTATTTTGTCGAATGATTTCTTTAGAACTCTCAACCCCAGGCTGATCAAATGAATTAATATTCCAAATCACGCCTTGAACAAAAATTTTATGCTCATATAAAGCAATCAATGATCCCAGGGTTCTTGGAGTGCAATCGTTCAAACAGAGAAGATTTACGGGTATTTCTCCAGCAATATAACTGTGAGGATTCTCACTTTGATTTCCACCTTTTGTTAAAACTTCCTTGTGGGCACGACATATTTTATTGATTACATCATCATCAAAACTACGAAGACAAATTAGATCAGCTGCAATTTTATGAGTTCCTTGGCATAACAACTGATAGTAACTGTGTTGCGCGTGATTACCCAGTCCACCCCAGATAATGGGACCTGTTGCATAATCGACTCTACGGCCTTGTTTGTTTATGGACTTTCCATTACTTTCCATGTCCAGTTGCTGGAGATAAGGAACAAAGTGTTGTAAATCTTGGGAATAAGTCATAACCAGTAAGTTATTAATGTTTAAAAAATTAATATTCCATATACCTAATAGTGCCATAACAACAGGTAGGTTTTTTTCAAAATGTTCCGTGCAAAAATGCACATCCATACTGTATGCTCCGTTGAGGATTTCTGAAAAATGCTCAAAACCAACGGCAATACAGGAAATTAAATTAATCGCTGAGCAGAATGAGTAACGCCCTCCAACCCAATCCCAGATGGGGAGAATTGTTTCAAAACCCATTTCTTGTGCTTTTTTAACCTGTGACGTGATTGCAATAAAATGATGATTGAAATATTGATCCTGGTTAATCCACGACAAAGCTTTTTGGAAATGAGATAAGGTTTCTGGAGTGGTAAACGATTTCGAGGAAATAATAAATAGGGTAGTCTCGGGATTGAGTTTCGCAGTAGCGCGTGAAAATGCATTCGGGTCAATATCGGAGATAAAATGAAAGCCTAATTTGTCAGTGACGTAATCACTTAATGCATTAATACAAAAGAAAGGGCCAAGCATGGAACCACCAATCCCTATATTAACGATATCAGTAACAGGTTTTCCGGAATAACCTAGCCATTCTCCGTTTCTAATTTTTTGGGAGATATCCTTCATCGTGTTACGCACGTTAACTACCTCAGGAATAACGTTGTGTTCGTTAACCCATATGGCTTTATTTTCTGGGGCACGAAGAGCTGTATGTAAGACTGGCCTATTTTCTGTGTTGTTAATGGATTTTCCACTCATCATGGCATTAATGTGTTCATGCAGATTACATTCATTGGCAAGCTCAAGAAGTGAATCCATAATCTGGGAGTTAACATGTTGCCCGCCGTAATCCAGAGTAATATCGTCATTGGATATAAAATGATTTTTTATTTCTGGAGTATGACGAACGTATGTTTTGGCGAGTTTTTCGAGTTTTTTCCAGGTATTCTTTTTTGTAAGCTGTTCCATATATATAGTTCTCAATCAAAAATTAGGGGACAGTTTCCCTTTCTAATAACTTGGCCAGACGGTCTTGATTATTCTCCGATGCTCACTAATGGGGTGTTTGCTACGCTTCGGTATTCGAAAATCAAGCCATTTGGGTTCAAGTTAACGAAAAGTAAACAAGCCCTGTCTATGCTAAAAGCCATTTGGAAAATTTTTCTCCCTCAGTTGGATGCTCTCTTCCTAAAGCTACATTTGCTTTAAGAAAACCGAGAACGCTGCCGCAGTCGTAGCGTTTTCCATCATAGGGTAGAGCCAATACGGTTTCTTTTTTTAGCAAACCATTAATTGCATCAGTCAATTGAATTTCTTTATGCTCCACATGAGGTAATTTTCTGATTTCTTCAAAAATACCTGGGGTAAGAACATAACGACCTACAATGGCAATATTTGATGCAGCAAGATGCGGTTTAGGTTTTTCCTCTAAATGATGAATACTTAAAAGGTTCTTATCCCACTCTGCACCTTGAATAATACCATAACATTCTGTTAATTCCTGAGGGATACTTTCTACCGCAACAATACTATGACCATATTGCTCATACATGTTCGTTAATTGTTGAATCACCGGCGTCGTGCTCGACATTAAATCATCCGCAAGAATGACAGCAAACGCTTCATTGCAAACGATTTTTTCAACACATAAAACCGCATTTCCTAATCCTAGGGGTTTTGCCTGGCGTACATAAAAACATTCCATGTCAGGAGGTGTTACTGATTGTACAATGGATAATAATTCATTTTTATCATGGAGGCGCAGTTCATTCTCTAGTTGATAGGCTAAATCAAAATGGTCTTCAATAGCGCGTTTGTTATGGCAGGTTACGAAAATCATTTGCCGAATGCCTGCTGCATAAGCCTCTTCAACCGCATATTGAATCAATGGTTTATTAACTACAGTGAGCATTTCTTTGGGAGCTGTTTTTGTAGCCGGTAAAAATCGAGTTCCTAGACCGGCAACGGGAAATACTGCTTTGCGTATTGGTGGAAAGGTTGCATTCATTGTTAATCTATCCATTTAGTAACAATTAATATAGATTTTACAAATTATTTTTAAGTATGCACTTAAAATTATTTGAATTATATAGTTTTTTATCAATTTTTTGATAAAAGTATTTATGGATTTAGAAAAGGTTGATTAATGTATTCTCTCGATTGGTTATATGCTTATGGATTACCAAAATCTACGGCTTATTTTAAATTTACCCCTGAAGATTTTCAGGTAAACGAATTTTTTGATAGCCCATTTACTGGAACAGGGGAACATATTCTTCTTAAAATTGAGAAAAAAGGGTTAACAACCCTAGAAGTAGTTAAATCAGTAGCAAGACTATTGAAAAAGCCAATCAAGTCAATTGGCTATGCGGGATTAAAAGACAGGCAAGCATTAACCACACAATGGTTGAGTATCCATGCTCCTGGTGAGGAAATTCCAGGAATTGCGCAAGTTGCAGGACCTGGTTGGCGTGTTTTAGAGTGCATTCGTCATCATAAAAAATTAAGGCCAGGCTTTCTGACGGGAAATCATTTTCTTGTCCGCTTGCGCGAAATTTCCCACCAAGAGGACTTGTTAGAGCGTATCGAACGCATTAAAGAACATGGGGTTCCTAATTATTTTGGCGAGCAACGATTTGGTCGAGATGCAGGTAATTTAATCAAAGCAGAAGAAATGCTTGTTCATGGCCATAAAGTTAAGGATCGATTTCTAAGAGGAATGTATTGCTCTGCCGCACGTTCATGGATTTATAATTTAATTTTATCGCGTCGTATTATGGAGCGATGTTGGAATATACCCTTGCCTGGCGATGTGATGCAGCTTCAAGGATCCAACAGTATTTTTGTTATTGATAATGTAGACAATGGACTATTACAAAGGATTAAAAATAAAGATATTTCACCCGCAAGTCCTTTACCTGGGAAAAGCAAACATAAAGTAAAGGATGAGGCGTTGCATTTAGTTAACGAAATATATCATGATTGGCAGCCATGGATAACAGGGTTAGCACAGTATGGTTTGGAGGAAGATTGGCGTGCAAATATCTTGCATGTAGAACAGTTTACTTGTCTCATTAAGGAAAATACCGCTGAACTGGCTTTTAGTTTGCCTGCAGGCTCATATGCTACTGCGCTTTTACGTGAGTTAGTTCGTTATCAAAATGGATAATCTAGGGGCGCGATTTATGAAAATTGATAAAATATCGTCTTTGCTTCATTTCTTTGGTAAAGACGGTGTTTTTTTCATCCTGTAACAAACAGCCTGCAGTCTAATCACTTCTATTTTATGTAGATTCTTTTCATACCAACTATACTTTTCTTTATAGAAAGATAGATTCGGATGTGTTCAATGATTGATGAACAATTAAAAACTGCGATAAAGCAGGGGAATCTGGGGCAATTTAAAAAAATAATATCCAATTTAGAAGACGAGAATTTTCTCATGTTTGATGAAGAGGGCAATACGCTCGCACATCTTGCTGCAATCTACGATCAACCTGAAATGCTACAACTACTTATCAATAGGGCTGAGGAACTGAAGAGCCCCATTTGGAGTACTCCTAATGACAATGGGTTCACTCCTCTTGAATGTTCGCATATCTATTCATCATCAAAAGCCAAGGCTTTGTTAGAATCTAATCCTCAATTAAGTAACTCAACTAGGTTGGTTGTTGAAAAAAATTATGAAGAATTAAAGAAAGTATCGCCAGTTGGCTTTCGTAGAGAAGGGCTTAATAAAATAACAATGGTTGCGAGCGCATTGGATGCGACCGCCTTGACAATTCTTTTGGGGATCACCAGAGTCCCTGAATTGTTACTTCGTCATCAAACTAAAAATGGTTGGTCCGGCGTCCATTTTGCTGCATACAACGATCGATTGGATGTAATTCGATTATTTCCTGTACAATTCGCAATCGAAGTCACCGATAATCAGGGCAATACTCCTCTGATGATTGCCGCAGGGAGAGGGAATTCAAAAACTATAGAATACTTGCTTGCAAAAGGTGGGAATCTGCATCAAAAAAACAAGCAGGGGGAGAATGCAGTTTTTCTTGCCGCTGAACAGGGACAATTAGACACACTTAAATTTTTGGATAAAGAGCGTGTTGATCTCATGGTTGTTAATGACAAGGGGGAGAATGCCTTAATGGTGGCGGCTCGCAATGGACATGCCGATTGCGTGAAGTATCTTTTGACACGAGATGTTCCTGCCGATCGTCACAATAAGCAAGGTAAAACAGCGTTCCAATTCGCATTGGAAGCAAAGCGATTCGATATAGGCGATTTGCTGGTCACTCATAGCACGGCACTGGAACAGGAACTGGCTTTGTTTGATGCAGTAAAACGAGGGGATTTAGCAACGGTACAATGGGCAGTTGATCATGGCGCTTCTCTATCCGCGACCAATGAACATAAAATGACCCCCATGCTGTTGGCAGCAAGTATGGGGCATGCATCAGTCGTTGATTATTTTCTAAATCAAGATCCTACTTTGATACATGATAAGGACAGTGAAGGAGACAACCTATTTTTTGTGGCCATAAAATACCGCAATACTTCTCTTGTGAAACATCTCATTGCTCGAGGTTTATTTTCACCAGAAGATAAAAATGCGAAAGGGAAGACTCCTTTATTAGTAGCTGCTGAAGTGAACTTTGGTAAACTCGTCGAGCTTTTCCACCAAAAGGGTTGCGCATTGGATGCCCGCGATGAAGAGGGAAATACTGCTTTTCATTTGTTAGTGGCTAAAGGGTATTTAGGAAATGCGATGGAATACCTACTCGCTCACAACCCAGCCTTGATTTTAGAAAAAAATAGTCAAGGGGAATCCCCCCTACATACAGCAATTAGGCTTAAGCAAAATGATGGATTAGGGGAAATGCTGCGTTTAGTTAGCTCTCAGCCAAAGATAAAAATGCAGTTGATTGAAGCACGAAATGATCAAGGTAATACGGCCTTATTGTCAGCTATTGAATGTCAAAATTCAGTAGCAATAACGGTGCTTATGGCGGCAAAGGCAGATGTTTTGGCCAAAAACAATAAAGGTCAAACCGTGATTTCCATTGGATACTTGAATGCACTTCCTCAAGAATCCGTAACACGTTTTTTTGAAGCATACCAGATTGACTATAGCGAGTATGCCCTTCGACGCCGGCTTTATTTCATCTTTGGCGGAGAAAAACTCAACCAGGTTCTTCAATTTCCTAATGCAGAGGTCAAATTTGGTTCCGGTTTATTCGATGAAGGAGTAGCGGTTCTTCATGAGTATTTAAAGAGTTTTATCCAGGAGAAACATCCAGAATATTCTGAGCGGTTTGAAAAACTATTGTTTGCATTAAGTAAACTTCAATCGGACTCCACAGCATTTGATATATTAAGTCGCTTGGATCGTGAAGATATGGCCTTTCAGGCAACTGGTTTTACCGGGCATAGTGTACTTGCTACTTTAAAAAATATGGCGGATGGAAGTATGAAGTTATCCCTTGCTGAACGTGGTGCGCGGGTAGGTGGGGCTCCTTTTTTAAATGGTGAAAACAAAAAATTTGCGGCGATTCGATCCATCATTGTCCCAGTGGAAAAACGTCAGGGGGTGATTGAGCTTTTGGCTCAAGCAAAAAATGAACCTCAGGCAAAGGGGGGCGATATCTTATTTAAACAAATACCCGAGTTTGTGGGCGAACCCTATCAGTTTTCGAATATTTACCAAAAGAAATTTTTAGATATTTGTTTTTACAGCAACCCCAAAACAGGTTTATATGAACAATTTATTGAGATTCTTGGGGAGGAGGGTGGAAAAGCGTTTTACAAAGAATTTGAGCTTTATATGCGAGAACAAGAATTAAAGAAATATACAGAGTTTCGCCAGCTAAATCATCCCGATGAAAACATCCAAGAAAATCCAATTATTGTTGCTGCGCAGGAACTTATTGACAAAAGGCAGGCCGCATTGGCCGCTTCACCAAAAAATGGTTAAGAAAAGCAGGTATTTTTCCATTTCAAGCTGAATTCCGAGGCATTATTGATAAAAAAAAATCAGCTGATGAATCAGAACGTTACCCTAGAGATAAAATTGATTTTTTTGCTAAAGCAAGCTATGTTTTAAATGGGTGAATCCAATTTATACACAGTTTGTAGAAGGTATAACATGAAGAATCAGATATCAGATCTTCATGGACTGAGATCTCTTAGGCTTCAGGATGATTTGCTCGTACTGAGTCGAATATATTCTTTACCTCGGTTAGGTTATGTAGATATTTCAAAACAACAAATTATTACCGAAATAATTGAACGGTGGTATATATTAAAAGAATTTAGTGACACAAGCTCAAAAAGATAACATAGGACAAAAGCATGCCAGTAATTGCACTACAAGGACTCCGCGGTGGAGTAGGTGTGACTTCGATTGCTGCTGGGTTGGCTTGGGCTTTACAACAGTTGAATGAATCGGTACTCGTAATTGATTTTACAACAGACAATTTGTTGCGCTTGCATTTTAATATGCCATTTGAACACAAAGAGGGGTGGGTGCGTTCCTATCTGGAGAACCATGACTGGAAAGAAAGTACCCACTCTTATAACCATCAGTTGAGTTATTTGCCTTTTGGGAAAATAACTCAAGCGGACCGTGCTGAATTGGAAAATAAACTTCAGAAAAATCCATTTTTTTGGCAAAAAAATATAGAGAATGTATTGGCTAAGAATGAGTGCCGCTGGATTTTGCTTGATCTGCCATCTGACGATACATTATTGACCCAGCAGGGCTTGGATAGCGCCGATTTTGTATTGTTGTTGTTAACCCCAGACATTAATTGTCATACTCGTTTGCATCAGCAAAAAATTCCCAAGCATTGTTATTTTTTAATTAATCATTATTCACCTGCTAAGCCATTACAAAAAGACTTGTTTCAATTGTGGCAGCGGGTATTACCCAATTTTTTACCAATAATACTGCATAGTGATGAAGCAATCGCAGAGTCACTTGCTGCCAAAAAGCCAATTGGCGAATTTCATGCTCATAGTCTTATTGCCAATGATATCAGTGAATTGGCCAATTGGTGTATGAGCAATCACTCTAGGGATGCATAATGAGTAAAATCTTATATTTGCTCTTATCACATGATGGATATAAAAAAATTGAGAAAACTTATTATCATTTTCATCAGCATGATACCTCGCTGTTCACTACGATAAGTATTATTTTATTTCAAATAACCAGTTGGACTTTTTTAAGGTTAGAGTCTCCCAGTTGGCAATGGGTACGTAATAACCATCATTTATGGTTTCCTCATATTTCAAGAAAACATCCACGCCCCGGAGATATCGTTCGTTATTTAATTCAAGGTTTATGGCTTATTTTTTTCTATTCAGAACGCAAAATAAAGACCCATTTTTTACAGCGTGGCCTTAATTATTATTATTCCTGGATAGAAAAGCTACCCTCTAAGATAGAAAGCAACCGAGTAGCGAAAAAAACGGCTATGAATTTTGCACGCACCAGCAGAATTGGACGGCGTATTTTGTTTATCATACTGAGTATTTTTTCAGCCATAGTGTTGTTGATTTGTATTACCCAGCCTTTTAAACCCATTGCTCAATTTATCTTTGTCGTCCTGCTCTGGGTGATGGCGATGAGCATTCGTAAAGCGCCTGGACATATATGTACCATTATGTTGGTTGTTCTTTCTGTAATTGTTTCTTGTCGTTATCTATGGTGGCGTTATGCCTATACTTTAGTATGGGATGATGTACCTAGCACAATATTCGGAAGCTTGCTTATCTTTGCAGAAACCTATATTTGGCTGGTTATGATATTAGGATATTTTCAAAGTATTTGGCCATTACATCGTAAGCCTGTGCCATTGCCTTCTGATCATTCTTTGTGGCCTAGTGTCGATATCATGATCACTACTTACAATGAAGATTTGAGTATATTAAAACCAGGAGTTTATTCCGCTTTAGGCCTAGATTGGCCAAAGGAAAAGTTGAACATCTATATTTTGGATGATGGCAATCGTCCTGCATTCAAAGCATTTGCTGAGGAAGTAGGGGTACACTATATAGCACGTCCTACCCACGAACATGCAAAAGCAGGCAACATTAATTACGCTTTAAAACGTACAAGTGGCGACTTAGTGGCAATTTTTGATTGTGATTATGTCATTACCCATCCTTTTTTGCAGTTAACTGTCGGGTGGTTTTTAAAAGATCCTAATCTCGCTATTTTACAAACGCCGCATCATTTTTTCTCACCTGATCCATTCGAACGTAATTTGAAATCCTTTCGAAAAACCCCAAATGAAAGTTCGTTATTTTATGGTGTAGTACAGGATGGAAACGATACCTGGAATGCAACTTATTTTTGTGGTTCAAGCGGTCTCATGCGACGTTCTGCTTTAGAAAAAATTGGTGGTTTGGCAGTAGAAAGCGTTACTGAAGATGCTCATACCTCATTGCGACTTCAACGTCTTGGCTATAACTCAGCTTATATTCGTATCCCTTTGGCAGCCGGCTTGGCAACAGAAAGCCTTGCAAACCATGTTGCCCAACGTATCCGTTGGGCACGTGGCATGGTACAAATTTTACGTATGGACAATCCTTTATTAGGTAAAGGATTATCGCTAGGACAGCGTCTTTGTTATTTTAATGCGATGTTGCATTTTCTTTCTGGGGTTCCCCGTTTAATTTTCTTCATTACCCCTGCGGCATTTTTGGTTTTGAATGCTTACGTAGTCTATGCATCTGGGGTGATGATTTTGCTTTATGCCATACCTCATATCGTCCATGCAGTTTTAACAAATGATCGCATTCAAGGACGATTCCGTCATTTTTTATGGAATGAAATTTATGAAACGGTAATGGCCTGGTACATCGCTGTCCCTACCACCGTGGCTCTAATTAACCCACGTAAAGGAAAGTTTAACGTGACGCCCAAAGGGGATATCAATGTAGAAGAGCATGTCGATTGGATGACAGCACGGCCCTATATCGTCTTGTTATGTGTTAATATTGTAGGTTTAATCGCGGCCGCCTTTCGTGTGTCAGTTGATCCTGCCGCAACAATTCTTGCGGTGCTTATTACTTCCATCTGGTCTGTATATAACATTGCTATTCTGGGGGGAGCATTGGGTGTCAGTATTGAAGCCAGGCAAAGACGGAGAGCACCTCGAGTAACATTTGTTATGCCAGCAGCAATTATGCGAGCTGATGGTCATGTGTATCAATGTACTCTGCGCAATTATTCTGATAAAGGGGTCGGAATACATATGCAAACTGAAGGTTTGTTTCAAACTGGTGATGAGATAACCCTGTTACTCAGACGTGGTGATGATGAATTTGCTTTCCCAGGAACTATTGCTTATACCTTTCATCATAATGCAGGAATTCAATTACATGAGTTCTCCCTGAGACAAAATATCGATTTCATCCAGTGTACATTTGCTCGCGCAGATGTTTGGACATTATGGCAGGAAGAGTTTGGTCAGGATAAGCCGTTGAAAAGTATGCGTGATGTATTTGTTCTGGACTTGCGTAGTTATTACGATATCATAGAATATACACCAGCTAGAGTTCGTAAGATGCTCATAAACTTTACTAATGCAATTATTTGGATGGGAACATTCCTCCCCCACAGGCCTAAATTAAAGAACTATCCTTAAGCATGGGTTATTGGAATAAAATACAAAAACTAATGGATGAGATAATGATAAAAAAAATAATCTGGATTGCTTTACTGAGCATCGCGGGGGCTAGTATTCCTACGCAAGCTGCCTCTGCGGCATCAGCAAATTCCATGCAAGCAGCGCAGCCCATATTATCAACTACCGCCAATACGCCAACACGTACAGTCCATTTATATTTTAACAATTTAAATCAGCAGCAAGGTAATTTTACTCTAGGCAATTTTACTACTGGAAAAAATATTGAGTTCACGGTGCGTAAAGATGAGCTGATATCTCAAGCGGTATTACATCTGCAGTTTATTCCTTCGCCGGCGCTTACTCCTTTATTATCGCAACTCAAAATATATTTAAATGATGAATTGGCCAATGTTATTACAATTAGTGACGAACAACTGGGTAAATTAAATTCTGTCGATATCCCTATAGATCCCCGTTATATCAGTGATTTCAATCGCCTGAGACTGGAGTTGATTGGCCACTACAAATCAATTTGTGAGAATCCAGCACACAGCTCAATATGGTTAGATATTGATAAACTCAGCTCTCTTGAATTGACCTTTCAAACATTACTCGTGAAAAATGATCTATCCCATTTTCCAGAACCTTTCTTTGATCCATTAGATAGTAATCCATTAAATCTTCCTATCGTGTTTACTAACCAACCCAGCTTGATGCAACAACGAGCCGCAGCAATTTTAACTTCATGGTTCGGCAGTAAGGCATTATGGCGTGGAGCGTCTTTTCCTGTCTTAGTGAATCAACTCCCTACAAGGAATGCTGTAGTATTATTCACAAACCAACAAAAACCTGATTTCTTGAAAGACTATAAGACTGTAAATGCCCCTACTGTCGAAATGATAAGTCATCCCAATAATCCTTATATCAAATTGCTGTTGATTTCTGGGCGCGATGAACGCGATTTATTGGCTGCCATAGAGGGCATAGTACAAGGTAACGTGCTTTTTAGAGGACCGCGCGTTACGGTTGATAACGTAAAAATGCTTGAGCATCGCCAGCCTTATGACGCGCCCAACTGGATTCCTACGAATAAACCAGTAAGTTTTGCAAAATTAGAGGAATTTGAAGGACAATTGCAAACAAAAGGATTTAGCCCTTATCCCGTTTCACTTCGATTTAATGTGCCTCCTGATTTGTTTGTTAATCAAGGCAGAGGCATTAATTTACGTTTAAAGTACCGGTACTCAATTCCCCCAGCTGCCAGCATGTCACAATTGAATATTAGCTTGAATGGTTCTTTTGTAAAAAGTTATCAGTTGGAGTCGCATCAGGAGCATCCTTTTGCTGATAATATGGCTGAAACAAGTCAAACACTCTATATTCCAGCCCATTTAGGAGCACACAACCAATTCACTTTTGATTTTGCATATGGGACTCAAATTGCTGGAGGAATGCAAAATGAGCAATGCATTACCTATCAGGTTATTAACAATTCAGCGCTTATTGATCGTTCTTCCACTTTGAATTTATCTAATTATTCTCATTTCATCACCATGCCTAATTTAAATGCTTTTATGAGTTCAGGCTATCCTTTCAGTATCCTGGCTGATCTCTCGCAGACCATAGTGTACATTGATCCGCAATCACAGCCTGAAGCGCTAAGCACCTTAATGAATGTTATGGGCAATATTGGTGCAGCAACAGGTTATCCTGTTCTCTCGATGACTTTGACAGATGATTGGTCTCAGGTTCAAAATAAAGATGCAGATGTTTTAATTATCGGGTCGATACCCAAAGAGCTTAAAAATAATAGAGATCTCAATTTGTTGATCAATCAAACACAGGATTGGATTAAAAAACCGCTAAATAACAATGCGATGCCTGAGATACATCGCGAGACTGCTTTCAGCATAGCTGAGAGTAAAACTACGATTAGTGCCATGGGTTCTTTGGCAGCAATTCTCGGCATTCAATCCCCCTTTAACAATAAGCGCAGTATTATTGTTCTATTGGCAGAAAATCAGCAGGGCTTTGAATTACTCAATAATGCTCTATCTAACAATAAAAATGTTGATAAAGTCTTTGGTTCGCTCGCCGTAATTCGTCATTCTGGAATTGATAGTTTCAGAGTAGGCAAGACCTATCATCTCGGTTATATACCATGGGTGGAGCGTTTTTGGTTTTCATTGCAAAAACATCCTATCAATTTGGCGCTGTTGTCTCTTTTGGCTGCGATATTAGTGACTTTTTTGATTTGGAATGGTTTAGCAGTCATTAATCGTCGTCGTTTAAATGGTAGTCAACAGGATAAAACGTGATTTTTAAATCAAAAATTAAAAAATTTTTATTGTTATGGCTCCTATCTACGATGTCTATTTCAAATGTCATTGCAAATGTGCAATGGCCGATTTGGGATAAATTTAAGCAGTATTACATCAGCGTGGATGGTCGAGTCATTGATCCACAACTTCCAGAAAGAAAAACAACATCCGAAGGGCAGAGTTATGGATTATTTTTTGCTTTGGTTGCCGATGATCAACCTATGTTTGACAAATTATTACATTGGACTGAAATCAATCTTGCTGCGGGTGATTTAACACAACGGCTACCTGCATGGGAATGGGGACAAAATTCCAATAAGAAATGGACCGTTTTAGACACTAATTCGGCGGCTGATTCGGACTTATGGATTGCTTATGATTTACTTGAAGCGGGACGTTTGTGGAAAAATAAGCGCTATGATGCCTTAGGTAAAAAACTTCTCAAACGTATTCTCAAAGAGGAAGTAGCTCAAATTCCAGGATTTGGACTCATGGTACTTCCAGGCCAATTTGGATTTAATTTTAAAAAAACTTGGCGAGTTAATCCAAGTTATTTACCTCCGCAGTTATTTGCTCGATTTGCCAAATTAAATAGTAAATGGAGTGTTATTGGACGTAATAGCAGACGTTTGTTATTAGAAACTTCTCCTAAAGGGTTTGCACCGGATTGGGCTATTTGGAAAAAGAATAGTGGTTGGCAGCCTGATTTGCAGTCCCCTAATGTGGGCAGTTATAATGCAATTCGGGTCTATCTATGGGTAGGAATGTTAGCTCAGGATGCGCCGCAAGCAGCAGAATTAACAAAACATTTTTTACCTATTATTAATTTGACACAACAATTGGGGTATCCTCCAGAAAAAATTGATATTGTCAGTGGTAAAACCCAAGGCAAAGGACCTATAGGTTTCACTGCTGCTCTGTTACCCTTATTTGCAAATAATCCGCCTGAGCTCGCAATACAAAGACAACGTATTGAAGCAGTGGAGTTGACTGCGGATAGTTATTACAGCTCAGTGCTCAGACTTTTTGGACAAGGCTGGGATCAAAATCGATTCCGTTTTAATGCCCAAGGCGAGCTGATATTACCGTAGTTAAAGGCAGCTTACGCGTAACCTGCATCCTGTCTTGCTGAGATAATTCATTGACAAAACCGGCAGACGCTGGTCGGGCCTTGGCCTGACCTGCAAATAATCATTCTAATGTATTTCCAAACTTTTAGTGGAGTGTTCCAGTCGAACCAATAAAGCAGCGGTGCGTGTACTCAAAGTTCCTTCAGCAACTCTTGGAAATTCTTCTTTAATTGCTGCAATCGCATTGGAAATACTCATCGTCTCCGCATGAGTTATTAATGCACTTAGAGCGTCGATTTTGATTTGTTTTAAATCCTTGTTGGGATAAGGCCAACAACTTTCGATTTCCAAGGTTAACTGATCAATGGTTTGATTAATTTCATGCAGCTGCTGCTCGCTCAAAGAGGAAGTTGCTGATTGAGTTTTAGGTTGTACCGATTCCTTCGGTGGGGAGAAGAGGCCATTTTGAGCTGGGGAAGAAATGATTCTGGTTGGATCACATGAATTTTTAGTGGGTAAGCCGGAAGTGCGTTGAAGAAATTGCTCTGGAACTACAGGTTTTGAAGAGGGATGTTCTTCAATTGCTGTGCGTTCAGAGGATTTTGGTGGCTCTGGAATGGGATCGGAAGCAATAGATCCTTTTATGGGGGGGAGAACCTCATGCTCATCAATTGGTTTTATGGAAATTTTATTGGGCTGTTCTCCAGTAATGTCCGCATTGCTTTTTGCTTGGTTCCCAGTTTGTACTTGAATAGGGGACTCGATTCCATGTTCTAAAATGGAGGGCGGTTGCTGTGTGGTAAGCTGAATGGAGACAGTCTCTTTAATCTCTTTGCCTAATCGGGTATCGAGAGAATTTCCTAAATTTCGCTCGATAATTGTTGCGTACGCTTGTGGATTCACGCCAAAACTATTTAATGGTGCAGTTGAGAGGGCGCCTATGTAAGTTTGACTGGTTTCATTTTTTTTATTTAAAAACAAAAGATGCCTTTTAGAAGGAGGCGATTTCCATGGTCCTCCTATATCAGATAATCCATAAATAACGTCGCTATCTGCGGGTATGTGCAGGGCACAAGGATTACCCAGTTGGTTGAGTCTCTCTGCAATAAAAATTACATTTTTAGTGGTTTTAACTACATTCTCCAGCTTGGCTTTTTTTAATGCCTTATCAAAGGATTTTTCATGATCATTGGGATGATAAATGATATTTAATTTAGGAAATGCTTTGGCTGCTTTCATTAAGGCCGCAAAATACATTTCAGGTTTCCCACCGTGCGCGCCCAAACCGGCGGCAGGCATTGCGATGTATTGGCGTCCTTCTTTTTGTACCGCATCAAAAAGGTTGTAGAACATGCCTTCGATAAAACGAATCTGAGTTTCTTTATCCATATGATCGTCAAGTCCATCGCTGAGATTCAAGCGAGGACTTGAAAGCAAAAGCAAGCTCGGATTATTCTCCTCGATTTTTCCCGTACGAACTGTGCTATGGGCTCTTTTGTGACTGCTCATAATGGTATCAACGAGCAAATCAATTTCTTGGACATGACACACTCCCACCGCAAGATTTTCCCAGTGAATTCCATGAGTTTCTGACGGCAACGCCTCTTTGTTCTTTCCGGCCAGCTTTTCATAGAGGACTTTTGGGTACAAACCCGCAGGAAAAAGCGCTGTATTGACATATATTTTGCCGCTTTGCAGCAGGTGATCAAGACGTTTTCCAGTGATTATTAATTTTTTATCGGCTGTTTTAGGAGTAAAACCATTTATCGTAACATCTGCGTTACCCGAAGTGTGAATCGCTGGTGTAATGCTTGACAGTATGGCGCTTGGCTCCTTCATCCCTCCTAATGAAGTCAGGAGTTGTTGGGCAGGTTTTTGAGAAAATGGAATCGTGTAGGTATGACCTCCTTCTATGGTTTTATATTTTTGTGAAAATAGGCCGACCTCTTTTTCTACCGCAGTGATTATTTCTTTTAGCCCCATAATTACTAGTCCTTGTATTAGTGCTTAGCCTATATGAGAGAACGGCAGTATTTGGCGCATCGTGCGCGAAATTTCCCCCTTCGAGTACGTATTGTAGTACAGCAAAAATGGCCAATAATAAGCCAATAAGGTTAGGATATCCTATTCAATATATTCGTTCAATGCGTTTAGGAACTGGCTTCCATAATGTGCCAGTTTGTGTTGACCTACGCCAGGTACCGCGAGTAACTCTTCCAGGTTTTGAGGTTTGGCCTCTGCCATTGCATGGAGGGTTGCATCGCTGAAGATCATAAAAGGTGGTTTGTTCTCTTCATCGGCCAGTTTACGTCTTAAAATTCGAAGCAGTTCAAACAGCGGGCTGTTTGCTGTCTGAATTGATCGTCGTTCTTTGGTTTTCTTTTTATTGCTTTTTATATCGGTATTGGCCAGGGTCAATGATATTTTTTCTTCACCCCTTAGTAAAGGAATTGCTTTAGGAGTTAATTTAAGAACATTAAATTGGTTGATATCCTGTACACAATATTCTTTATGAATAAGTTGCCAGGCGAGTTGTTTCCAGTATTGGGCTGACTTATCTTTACCAATCCCAAAAGTACTGAGCTGTTCATGACCGTATTGTTTTATTTTATCCGAAGAACTGCCACGTAATACATCTATGGTATGGGTTAAACCATAATTTTGCCGTAAACGATAAATACAAGACAAGAGTTTTTGTGCATCTTCTGTTGCATCAGAGGTTGTTGGTGGATTATCACATACATCACAATATTGGCATTCTGTATCACACACTTCATCAAAATAACGCAATAAAATTTGGCGACGACAATGCGCAGCTTCAGCGAAAGCAAGCATGTGGTTGAGCTTATTGGTTTCTACGCGTCTTTGTTCCTCCAGCGGATTGTTTATAATCCAGGAGCGCAATCGAGCACTATCTGCTGCATCATAGAGTAAAAGTGCTTGTGCAGGTAAGCCATCACGTCCCGCACGTCCGGTTTCTTGATAGTATCCCTCAATATTTTTAGGGAGATCGTGATGAACGACAAAACGAACATTAGGTTTATCAATCCCCATCCCAAAAGCAATCGTAGCAACAACGATGTCAATACGATCATACCGGAATAACACTTGTACTTCTCGGCGTTCTTTGTGCGGAAGTCCGGCATGATAAGCACGCGCTTTAAACCCCATTTCTTGTAATTTCTTTGCAAGATTTTCGACGCCCGTACGGGTTCCGCAGTAAATAATTCCCGATTGTTGTTCCACTGTTTGTAAAAACTGATTTAATTGCCTGACGGCATTGGTTTTATGAACAACTTTATAATGAATATTCGGTCTATTAAATGAGGCAATGTATTTTTTAGGGGTATAATTTAATTGTTTAACAATATCCTGACGTGTTTGTTTGTCCGCAGTTGCAGTTAACGCAATAATTGGGATATTAGGAAAATGGGTTTTTAAAACACCTAGAGCTGCATACTCAGGGCGAAAATCATGACCCCACTGAGAGATGCAATGCGCTTCGTCAATCGCAAAAAGTGCAATATGACATTCTTTTAATCGTTCTAAAAACGAAGTGTTAATGAGGCGCTCAGGAGCAATGTACAATAAATCCAATTCATTCTGATGTAATTGCATCAATACATTTTTCGCCTCTTCACTGGTTAACGAGGAATTATAATAAGCAGCGCGAATTCCTTGTAATCTTAAAGCAGTTACCTGATCCTCCATTAAAGCAATTAATGGCGAAACAACGATGCCTACTCCTGGCCTTACTATGGCTGGGATCTGGTAACAAAGAGATTTTCCACCGCCGGTGGGCATCAAAACAAGAACATCGTGTCCAGCAATAACATCGTTAATAATGTCTTCCTGAGGTGTTCTAAACGAATCGAAACCAAAGTACTCTTTGAGTACAGCAAGCGAATTTTGATTGCGAGTTATAGGTGCCGCCAGAGTTTCCATGTGATTATTCTTATTCTTTTCATGAGCGCTAAACGGTTGCAATCATATCATCATGGTTTGGAAATAAAAGCATTATCTTTTATATAAAAGCGCAGTAATTTTTCTGCCCAATCTTTTGCATAATGAACACCAATTCTAGGTTTTTCTACAATAGTAAACTCTTGTTGCTGCTCTTCTTCGGCAATATAAAAAGTATCGCTGGTTAGATCATGCTGGTTTAGTGCTTTATCGATATGCATCGCTTTTGAAAGCAACCCAGGGCCTTGTGTTTTTCCTTGAATGTTTTTAATGGGTTCAATAGCACGCAGCAAAATGGCAGAACCGCTACCTTCAGTTTCTGTGACGACATTAGTACAGTAATACATCCCATAGATTAGATAGATATAAGCATAACCTGCCGGTCCAAACATGACTTTAGTTCTTTGGGTAAGGCCTTTTGAGGAATGGGATGCCAGATCATGCGCTCCAAGGTATGCTTCAACTTCGACAATCCGTCCAACATACTCCACTCCAAATGGATTATGAATAAGATATTTGCCTAAAAGTTCTTTGGCAACCATAATGGTATCACGTTCATAAAATGCTCTGGATAATTTTCGAAGCATATCTCTTTCATCGATGGTAAAAATTGGCAATAATAATACATTTAAATGAATTTTCTAAGGACAGTTTATGGATTTTGAATTCACAGAAGAACATATAGCTATTCGTGAGATGGCTGCTGATTTTGCACGGACCAAATTGGCTCCCATGGCTGATAGTTGGGATGATGAGAGTTATTTCCCTGTAGATGTTTTACGTGAAGCTGCTGCACTAGGAATGGCTGGGATGATGGCCAGGGAGGATATTGGTGGAGCTCAATTAACCCGTTTGGACTCTGCATTATTGTTTGAGCAACTGGCAACAGGGTGTGTGAGTACCAGCGCCTATCTCTCGATTCATAACATGGTGACTTCTTTAATTGATCGCTATGCTCATTCTGAATTGCGAATGAAATGGGGGCCTAAATTAACCTCCATGGAACTCATTGGCAGTTATTGTTTGACTGAACCTGAATCCGGTTCGGATGCTGCGTCTCTGAAAACTAAGGCAGTAAGAGATGGAGATTATTATGTGCTGAATGGTTCTAAAGCTTTTATTTCAGGAGGTTCAGTCAGTGATGTCTACTTATGTATGGTTCGAACTGGTGATTCATCCCATCACGGAATAAGCTGTTTATTAATTGAAAAAAATACACCGGGTTTAAATTTCGGCAAATTGGAGAAAAAAATGGGTTGGCATAGTCAACCTACCAGTATGGTTTTTTTTGAAAATTGCCGTGTACCTGTCGCCAATCGCGTGGGTGATGAAGGGATGGGATTTAAAATTGCATTGAATGCATTAAATGGGGGGCGGATTAATATCGCTTCGTGTTCATTGGGGGGGGCGCTTGCTTGTTTGCGCTTGACTCAAAGCTACATGCATGAGCGGAAACAATTTGGCAAACCACTTACTGAAATGCAGGCATTGCGTTTTTATTTTGCCGATATGTTAACTGATTATGAAGCAGCACGTTTAATGGTTTACCGAGCAGCAAGCGCTATGGATAAAAATGATCCTAATGTCCCTTTGTATTGTGCCATGGCGAAACGCTTGGCTACAGATGTTGCTTTCCATATTTGTGATAAGGCGATGCAAATCCATGGTGGCTATGGATATTTACGTGATTATCAGATCGAGCGAATATTTAGGGACTTAAGAGTCCATCAAATTCTTGAAGGCACCAATGAAATCATGAGAGAAATTGTTGCTAAAGCAACTTTGGATGAAGAACACTTTTTGTGCTGATGTGTCTGTTTAAAGTCTGGATGACAAAGGTCGTCTCAACGTACCCAGACTGCAATGCTTGAGGTACGATATCTTTCTATAGAAAAGGAGTCAACGAATGAATTTGATAGAACAAGATTTAGATAATCAAGGAATTTTAACTTTAACTTTAAACAGACCAGAAAAGTTAAATGCTTTAAGTTCAGAAGTATTAGATGCATTAGAAGAAGCATTCCATTATGCAAAAACAAACCCCAAAGTTAAGGCATTAATGATTACTGGAAATGGTAAAGCATTTTGCGCTGGTGCGGATATTAACCGATTGGCAGAATGTACTGCACAAACAGGTTATGAGTTTGCTTGTCGAGGACAGGAAGTATTTCGACTTTTGGAAACTTTAGGCAAGCCATCATTAGCTGCTGTGAACGGATTTGCATTTGGAGGGGGGTGCGAATTAGCTATTTCTGCCACAATAAGAATCGCTTCAACAAAAGCACAATTCGGTCAGCCTGAAGTGAAACTAGGCGTTATCCCTGGTTATGGCGGCACCCAACGCTTAGCGCGTTTAATTGGCAAGGGACGTGCTTTAGATTTGTGCTTGACTGGACGATTTATCAACGCAGAAACCGCATTAAATTGGGGTTTAGTGAGTGACGTCGTTGAACCAGAAATGGTCTTAGTGCAAGGGAAAAGTTTATTGCAGGGAATTTTAAGTATGGCTCCACTTGCTGTAGCGGGGGTTATGGAAGTTATTGATCATGGTTATGATTTGTCTTTGACTGATGCCTTGCATCTGGAAGCCATTCACTTTGCTAAAGTCTGTGCTTCTGAAGACAAACAAGAGGGTGTTAGCGCATTTCTCGATAAACGAGCGGCTCAGTTCAAAGGAAAATAATTATGACTGACGAAGTACTTTTTAACCAGGAAGGATCATTGGGTGTCATCACATTAAACAGGCCCAAGGCTCTGAATGCACTTACTTTAAATATGATTCTGAATATGCAAAGACAATTAAGTCTTTGGAGAGAGGATGAGTCGATTCATGCGGTGATTGTGCGGGCAGCTCCTGGGAATGCATTTTGTGCTGGAGGGGATATACGTTCTTTATATTTTTCTGGCCAAGTCAATGATGCAGAACAAATGCAATTTTTTTGGCACGAATATCGTTTAAATCATTTTATTCATCATTTTGGCAAACCCTATATTTCTCTAATTGATGGAATTGTTATGGGGGGCGGCGTGGGAATTTCCATGCATGGCAGTCACCCAATAGCCAGTGAACGTTTTGTATTTGCTATGCCTGAGACGGGCATCGGTTTTTTTCCGGATATCGGCGCGAGCTATTTATTAGCACGATGCCCAGGTTATTTAGGTACTTATTTGGGTTTAACCGGTAATCGTTTAGGTGCTCATGATGCGGTAAAAACCGGACTGGTTAAAAAAATAGTATCATCAGAACAAATGCCTGCCTTATTTGACGCCTTGATGAATGAAGATTTGTCGGCGGATGCATTTGACCAGGTCAATCAATGTTTACAGCGTTTTTCTTTTGTGGCCTCTAATGAAGAGATCAGCCAAATTAAACCTTTGATTGATGTGTGTTTTGCGCATCCCACAATTGAAATGATTCGAGGATCGTTACAAAGTGCTAATACGGTATGGGCCGAGGCGGTTGATAATACCTTGGCCCAAAAATCTCCATTGAGTCTTAAAGTGACTTTGGCCCAATTACAAAAGGCAAAAGGGTTATCTTTAGCGCAATGCTTACAAATGGACTATGACATGGTGAGTCATTTTATGCATGATCATGATTTTTATGAAGGGGTTAGGGCTTTATTGATTGATAAAGATAAAAATCCTCAATGGCATCCAGCACGTTTGGATTTGGTTTCAGACGCAATGGTTCAAAAATACTTTGAGCGTTCTCATCCAGGTCTTGAATGGGTCTAAAGAGTGTATCAGCTTTTGGTTAAATGTATTGGAGTGGTGTTTGTCAATTGAATTTGACTACACCATCCCTAATTATATTTAAATTCCGATTTTTATCTCAGATTGATGTGAACTATCACGGTGATCAGACTCAGATTGATTCCTTGTCTGAGGTCTCAGAATGTTTTGTTGCGGTTTAAATTGCTCATTAACAAAAGTTCCAGCTCGATAAATACCGGCACCTAATGCCGTTGCTCCCATGGTATAAAGAGTCGTTTCACAAACTGCTTTGACAGGTTTAGCAAAAAATCCAAGAAAATTGCGTGACATCATATTTCATCCTTTAATAAGTAAATATTGCAATGTGTGATTTAAAATTACACATCGCAACACTATGATACACTATTTTCTTGCAGAACAAACCATTTTATAATAATAAAATGGTTTGTTTCGTGGATTTGTTACTTAATTTTTTGTTGAATTACCCGGACCAGACCCTGGAGTTTGTGTCTTTGTCTGCTCATCAGTATCCTCATGAATCTCTTCAATTCGAGGACCTGTTTCAGCTTTAGTAGCAAACAGGCCATGTCTGGATCTTCCTGGTGATGGTTGATATTGCTCTGGAACCACTTTCTTTAGGGGTTCTTGACCCATAGCCTCACCAACACCAGCAACTAGAGCAAATATGACCCCGGTTAAGCCCATTCGAATTGGAACTTGTTTTAGAGCCATTTCTCCAAACGATTTGGCTGAAGCTCCGGGACTACTTATAAAGGCAAAAAATAACTCTTTTGTTAATTTAAGTGAGCTTGCACTTTTTAGCTTGCCCTCTGGTGTCACTGAAGATCTAACCAAGGTGTAATCTTTAAATACGGTAAATGGATAAGCAAAAAACGCAGCAGACATACCACTCACCATCCCAGCGGTAAAATGCTTCCCTTTATGGTCTGGTAAATTTTTCGCTATGACCTCTTCAAGAACACATAACGCACCAAAATTAACCATTCCTGAAACATACCTTGGAGCAAAGCCACCCATCATCAAGTTCCATGCATTGGGAACAGTCTTCCATGTGAAATTTTTAGGTAGAATCCCTGCTTTTTGCAGTGTAGACATTGATTCAGGTATTTGCGTTACCAGAATATCACCTAGTGCCATTGCCGTGATAAGCCCTATACTCGCAGTACCGTATTTTATAACTTCTTCTTTACCGCTCTCATCTTTAATAATTGCTTCCTCTACAGGTTTGCTGCCGCCTTTAGCACCAGTAACGTAACCTGTTCTTATTAATGAACCTGAAAGAGAAGCTGAAGTTCCAGCATACAATGCTCTAACAATACCCAATTTCCCACCCTGAAATGCAGATGGGGGTAGCATGGTTCTTTCCTTGGTTAAATTAACTAATATAGTTTTTATCGGACTTTGAACCGATACAATAGCACCGCTTGTAACCAGTGCAACGGTTGTGAAATTCAATCCACCCCAGAAACCTTGGTGTACCTGCTCTAAAGAAGGGATCCATGCAGGAAAGGAACCGCCCTTTTTCCCTGGTGGTGGCGTAACCGAAACTGGTGTTGGAGCTGCTACTACTGGTTTTGTTACCGGTACTACTGGTGTATCGATTTTTGGTGTTTGTAATTTTTGTCTTAATGTCTGCATTGGCGGAAACCAAGGAGTACTTGCGCTTTTGGTTGCTATATCCCACATATTTTGCATCATTGAGGTAAATACAGGACTTTGCATAATTGCTGGATTATAAATTCCTTTCATCATTGAGGAAAACACAGGATTCTGCCAAAAGGATGGAGTGTAATTCCCATCATTAGACATTCTGGCTTTAATAAGGTCCATCGGTGCTATCCATGGCATATTTTGCAAGTTTGAAAAATTGTATAATTTTCTTGGTGCAACTACCGGTGCAGTTACAGTTGGTTGCCCACTTTTTATATTAGGAGTTTCTGTTTTAGTCTGCATAGTTATATCTTGTCTTAGTTGTTAAATTTAATCCCCATTATACGGATCAAAAATTAACTCAACCTTAACAAATATGAATAAATCGAACAAAATTAGATCTCTGGGTTTTTTTTATGGGCATAATAATGTTTGAGGTGGACAAAAAACATCCATAATTCAAGGGCTAATATGATGGGTAAATTATAAAAATAGTTTATTTATAATGACTTACAAAGAAATTGTTCTGAGGTATATTGAACGATAATCAGGAGGTTGGAAGAGTATTTTTTTTATGTCCAATCATAAAAAATGGTGTAGCAGGCAAACTATTTCAACCAATCATTGAGGATATCGATAATTTTTTGTGCTTGTTCTGCACTGGAAATGTTAAATTTAGATTTTTGCCAGTATTGATTATTACGTTTTTGATAACGGCGAATTGAAAATTTAACTGGACCGAAATCATTTTGTGCGTTATCCCAATCCTGGTATTTAAACATAATAGTAGTCCAGGCTCCTTTGCTTAATACTTTCTTATCCAGCTCTTTAACTGTTTCTGTCCCATTTTCATCATATGCAATAGTGATTTCATCTATGCTTGCAGTCATGTCGAGTCTTACCTCAATAAATATCAAAGAAAAAAGGTACATCAGGAATGATGTATCTCTACGCCAAAATCCTGAGAGTGTATCTTATTTTTTTAATTTACCATAGTATTGAACTGTGATTTGTTCAAAATAGAATTATTGAATGGATTGCAGTTTCCCATTAACAAAAGTCATGGATACGGAAGGTTGATACTCCCCCGGTTGATAGATCCAAATTTGAGGTTTCTCTGCTGTAGGTACCACTTCATTAATAAACGAATTATTTACTATAGAAGGGGAGCCGCACGCATAATATACTTTTTGGACGGGATCGCCAGCCTGAATGTTCGCGCCTTGGCAGACCGAAACGGAATTACTGTCTGAACCATTCATTTTAATAGAGCGTACTTTTTGGTTCACAATATCAATCTCAAGCTGAACCCCGCCGCTCCCTGTAGGTACATTCCATACTCCATAAAAAGCAGTACTCGTTCCCATGTTATTGTAAATAAGTTGTTGCACGGGAATTTTTTGGAGTACCGGTTGATTTGATTCTTGTTGACTCACTGGTTGGCCACAGGCTGCAATCACTTCATCGGGCGTCATACCGATATTAATGTATCCGTGATTTTGGGGACAATAATAGGATTGTGTATCAGCAAATAAACTAAAAGGTAAAATGATCAATGCAAATCCAGTACTGCTGAGGTAGGTCAATTTCATAATTTAATCCTGATAATCCTCTGCCTAAAAATAAGTATAGTTGCTTTTATAATAATCTCCAGGGTAGGTTTGCCCTAATAAATAGGGTGATAATTTTTAATAAGACTATGATGATGAAAGGAGAAAAATCAAAACCAGAAATGTCAGGAACAATCTTTCTACCGAGTTTTAACAAAGGTTCGGTCAGCAAACGTAAGAGGTCTGCAATTGGACCTTGCCAATTGGGATTGACAAAACTCATGATGACGCGAATGAGGATGGCAAAAAATAGAATGTCGCAAGGCTGAAGGATTAAGTCTGCAATGATATAAAGCAATATAAATCCAATCGGAATTAAGCCTTGTAGGGCAAGAAGGCTAATGCAGATGATTTTTAATAATTCAACCAAAAATAAGGTAATGAACGCAGGGATATCATATTTTTGGCCTGGTTTATAGGGTTGTTTTGCTAGAACTTGTATTGGATTGACTATCGGATTTGTCATTTTATAAACGAGTTGGTTTACTGGATGAAGTGCGCTAACACGCAAATACCGTAAGGCAATACGAATCCATAAACTGAAGATAACCAGTGAAAAAAATAAAGAAATAACAAAAAGTGTCACTGCGATAAGACCTGACATATTTTTCCCCTGAAGCAACTGATTTTACAAGATTATATCGTGTTGCCTGATTTTTGTCGCTCACCAAATAATGCTTCGCCGACTCGGACTATGGTGGCGCCTGCTTTAATTGCAGGGACAAAATCATGACTCATTCCCATGGATAAAGTATCCATGTCTAGACTAAGTTCTTGATTAAGTGAATGCATGAGTTGATTGAGCTGAATAAATAAATCATATTGTGCTTGCATCTCTTTGTGCGGTGGGGGAATAGTCATCAAGCCTCTTAGCTTGAGATGCGGAAGTTGGCTTACTGCCAAAGCGAGTTCAGCAGCCTGCTCCGAAGGAATTCCAGATTTTGTTTTTTCATTTACCAGATTAATCTGTAAACAAATATTGAGTGGTTCTAAAGTGCTAGGGCGATGTTCATTGAGATAATTAGCAATTTTAAGACGGCTGATACTGTGGACCCAGTGAAATAAAGTAGCAATGCCTTTTGTTTTATTGCTTTGAATAGGGCCAATAAAATGCCAACATATGGGTATATTTTTTAAAGCATTGATTTTTGATTGGGCCTCTTGAAAATAACTTTCTCCAAAATGAGTGATCCCAAGCTGAAATAATTCGCGAATCGACTCAATACTTTGTTGTTTACTCACAGCGAGCAATAAAACACTTCCTGGTTTTCTTCCACATTCCAGTTCGGTTTCTGTGATTAATTGTTGGATTTGATTTAGACTTTGTTGAAGACTCATGATCATTCAAATGCATTTGGAAAAACTCAACAATAGCAAAAGAAACGCTGTTTGCCGAGTGTTTCTTGGTTTGCTGGGCGACTCATCCCAAGCAAAGCGAGCAATCTCTAAACATGCCTCTTATTAAAATTTAGAAAATTGACTTGTTGAATTATTTAATTAAGATCAATGAGTGATTTATCGATCAATGCACTATGCCCCAATCTGTTATTGTTAAATAATCAGGATGAACCAAACAATGGATATAGCAGAATTATTAGCGTTTTCAGTAAAAAATAAATCTTCGGACTTACATATCTCTGCAGGATTGCCTCCCTTAATTCGTGTGGATGGAGATTTACGTAAAATTAATTTGCCGGCCATGGAGCACAAGGAAGTAATAAAAATTATCTATGATGTGATGAATGATAGGCAAAGGAAAGAGTTTGAAGAGAGTTTGGAGACCGATTTTTCCTTTGAAATACCCAATTTGGCTCGCTTTAGGGTGAACGTATTTCATCAATTACGTGGTGCAGCAGCTGTTTTTCGTACTATTCCCTCTGAAATTTTGAGTATGAGCGATTTGGGATTGCCCTCTATTTTCGAGGAAATGTCCAGTTACCCTAAAGGATTAGTTCTCATTACTGGTCCGACTGGGTCAGGAAAAAGTACTACTTTGGCCGCCATGATCGATTACATTAACTCCAGCCGTTATGATCATATTTTAACTGTTGAGGATCCAATAGAATTTGTGCATCAAAGTAAAAAGTGCTTACTCAATCAGCGCGAGGTTCATCGAGATACACTCAGTTTTAACGCTGCTTTGCGTTCTGCTCTGCGTGAGGATCCTGATGTGATTCTGGTGGGGGAATTGCGTGATTTGGAAACGATACGCTTAGCCATGACTGCTGCTGAGACAGGACACTTGGTGTTTGGTACCTTGCATACTAATTCGGCAACTAAAACCATTAACCGGATTATTGATGTGTTTCCCGCCGAAGAAAAATCCATGGTACGTTCCATGTTGTCAGAATCATTGCAAGCGGTAGTCGCGCAAACCCTATTGAAAAAAAATGGGGGTGGGCGCGTTGCTGCTTTGGAAATTATGATTTGTACTGGCGCAATTCGAAACTTAATTCGCGAGGATAAAGTGGCTCAAATGTATTCTTCCATCCAAACAGGCCAAGGTAAAGGAATGCAAACTTTGGATCAGCATTTAACGGAGCTGGTGAAAAAAAATATTATTTCCACACACACGGCACGAGAAGTGGCTATTGATAAAAACATATTTTAAGACCCTGACGGATTCTCAAGAACGTTTACGATGACAAAGGAAGAGTCGCCCGGATTAAATAAAGTCTTAATCCGGGTTTAAGGACATACCCCGTATTACGCTGCGCTAATACGGGCTAGGCATCAGACACTTAAGCATTTTTCTGTAAGTCAATTAATTGCGGTATACCCTGCTCAGCCAGTGCAAGCATCGTGTTTAATTCATCGCGGTTAAAATGTCTGTCTTCCGCAGTTCCTTGAACTTCAATGAAATGTCCTGCTTCGTTCATCACAATATTCATATCGGTTTCAGCCAGGACATCTTCTGCATAATCCAAGTCGAGTACGGCTTGGCCTCGATAAAGTCCTACAGAAACCGCGGCAATATAATGAAATGCAGGCATTTTACGTATTTTTTCTCGCTCAACCATCCAATTGATTGCGTCTCTCATCGCGACACAAGCGCCAGTAATGGCTGCTGTCCTTGTACCTCCATCTGCTTGAATCACATCGCAATCTAGGGTTATTGTATTTTCACCTAAAAATTTTAAATCAACACAAGCTCTCAAAGAGCGGCCAATGAGGCGTTGGATTTCCATAGTCCTACCGCCTTGTTTTCCTTTGCTTGCTTCGCGTTCTGTACGACTGTGTGTCGCACGTGGCAGCATGCCATATTCAGCGGTAACCCAACCTTGGTTTTTTCCTTTAATAAAACGGGGAACTCCATCGATTACTGAGGCATTACACAATACTTTGGTTTGCCCAAACTCAACAAGGACAGAACCCTCGGCGTGCTTTGTATAATTTCTAGTTAATTTAACAGGGCGTAGTTCATTGGCTTCACGGTTACTTGGGCGCATTGGATAATCCTCGAAAAATTGAGAATTATAGCGCTTAACTTCCTGAGTTGCATCCTAAAGTAGCGTGATATAAATAAAGAAGTGATTATTGGTTTATTATTACGATGTTTCATGTTTTCTGAAAATAAAAAAAGCATGTTAAAACGATGGAAAAATTTATAAACATATAGGTCGATTTTGCCACAAAAAAATTTTTAAAAACATCTTGAATAACAATAGTTCATCGTGCTATGTTCGAAATCCAATTTTCAAATAAAAATCCATTATGAACTATCGTAGTCCTGAAATCAGTGTGGCACGTTTTGCAGATTTATCTGCGGGCACGCTGTTTGTCTGCGATTTAGTTGATTCTCAAAATTTTATTTCTTCTTTAGTGATTTTCTTGCCTTCCTTTCCCTAGGGCGGTCTTTCATTATCTGCGCCTCTCTAGGGAGGTGGGACAAGCAGATAATGAATTGATTTAAATCAACTATTGGAGAATATTATGACCCAAGCTAAATTTGAGTCCCATAAAGAAGGCATGCCCCCTAAAGAAAAGAAAAAAAATCTCAGTGTGTTCCAAAGCATCCTCTCTGGAAGCGTTACAGGTGCTTTTGAAGTGTTGGTCGATCATCCGTTGTGGTCGATAAAAACGCGAATGCAACGAGGAGAGTCGTTCACGCTAAATCCACAAGTATTGTATCGCGGTATTTTGCCAAATGCGGCCAGCATGGTCCCCATAACTGCAGTGCAAGTCAGTTTGAATCGTTTTTTCCAGAATTGGTTTTTCGGCAATCAATATGAGTTGTCTGATCGTCAAAGACTGGTGAGCGCTTTTGCTGCCGGGGTAGGTTCTGCGCTGATAAGTTGTCCTACAGAAATGGTGATGACCCATCAAAAGAAGAGGTTCTTCTCAGCAGGAGCTGACTTGGTGAAACAAGGGGGCTTGTCTCGTCTTTATACCGGAATGATGGCAACGATGCTGAGAGAAGGAATGTTTTCTACATTTTTTCTGGCGGTGACCCCGGCATTGAAAAACCAAATAAAAGAGCACTATCCAAATGATTACCTGGCATCGCTGCTAGCCGGGATAGTCGCCGGAGTAGGCGCAACATTGGCTTCACAACAGTTTGATGTGGTGAAAACAGTCCAACAGTCCTCCGTTGCTACAAACCCAGCTGGTTTTTTCAAGACTACCCAAAGTCTCTATGCAACCCAGGGTGCTTCTATATTCTTCAAAGGGGCGGTGCCGCGAGGTCTGCGCGTGATGTCTGCGGTGACGCTGATGAGTTGGATGAATGAAAAAATGAGTGAGTTGTTGTCTCAAAATCAGCCATCCGAAGCAGTCAGGCCATCATCATCTAGTCAATAATTTTTAGTCCCGAGTTGAATTGCTTAACTCGGGTACTTACTTTGCGCGATTTGTTAATATTCACAGGTTATTGCAACGGAGCCATAAGTATGATTCCTGCTAGTCATTGAATGTAAAGCACAACACAGGCATCGCTAAAACACTATTTCAATTCATCTGACGCTCCTAAAAATTATCTTTATGACCCATTTTGCGAAGGCAACAAGCTTTAGCTTTACATTTTGAGGTCACGAGTGAAGTAAAGTGGCACGATCAACTTAGCGCGGCTAGGGAATTGAACTTATATTTCTGAATTAGATGGAAATTTTATTCGATTTTGTTAAATTGGTATTCTCTATGGAGTATGTTTTATTTTCCAATTGCTTGAAATTGGGGTATATTCGCGCAAGGTTTATTCATTGGTATGTACAATGCTTCAAAGTATGACGGCTTTCTCACGAGTGCAAAAACAGATTGAAGAGGGTCATTTTTGTTGGGAAATCAAGTCAGTGAATCATCGTTATCTTGATGTTTCATTTCGTTTGCCTGAATCGTTCCGATTTATAGAACCACAATTACGCTCTTTATTGCGAGATAAGATAAATCGAGGGAAATTGGAGTGTCAGCTGAAATATCAAGACACAAGTGCTGATAATCAGTCTATGCTTATAAATATAGGCATGGTAAATGCATTAGTGAATTTAGGGGAGAAACTTTCCCTTTCACACCATTTGCCGAACGATTTAGGGGTGAGTCGTGTTCTTTCTTGGCCTGGTGTAGTACAAGCCAGTGTCCCTGATGTAGATGCTCTTGCAGAAAGCGCACTGTCCTTATTTAACGAAGCGATTGAGCAATTAAAGCAGATGCGGTCTACTGAGGGGGCTGCATTAAAAGCGCACGTGGAGGCACGGTTAAGTGAATTGGGTCGGGAAATTAAGCATGCTCGCTCCATAATATCAACACAAGCAGAGCAAGTGAAAGATAAGTTATTGACCCGACTGCACTCAGTGAAGATGGAAGTTCAGGATTCACGAGTAGAACAGGAAATTGCTTTAATTTTGACTCGTATTGATGTGAGTGAGGAACTCGATAGATTAACGACTCATCTTGATGAAGTGAGTCGGACGTTAAATTGCGATAAAATAGCAGGCAGACGTCTTGATTTTTTGATGCAAGAATTAAATAGGGAGGCGAATACGCTAAGTTCAAAGTCTGACTCTGTGGATTTAACTCAGAGTGCAGTGCAAATGAAAGTTTTAATTGAACAAATGCGTGAGCAAATTCAAAACATTGAGTGAGTATTATTGTGGGTGATTATTCGGGTAATTTATTTATTGTTGCAGCACCTTCTGGGGGAGGCAAAACAAGTTTAGTCAAAAAGTTAGTGGAGTCCCTTGCGGATATTGAGGTATCCATTTCGCATACGACGCGAGCCATGCGACCTGGAGAACAGCATGGGGTAAATTACTTTTTTATTGATGAAAATGAATTTATACGTATGATTGATGAGAGTGCTTTTTTAGAGCACGCCCGTGTCTTTAATCATTTGTATGGCACATCGATGAAGCAAATAACCGACCGTTTGCAAAATGGTATCGATGTTGTGTTGGATATAGACTGGCAAGGAGCGGAACAGATTAGACGTTCTTTTCCAAATGCGGTAAGTATTTTTATAGTACCGCCATCTTTAGATATATTAAAACAACGATTGTTAGATCGACGGCAAGATAAGGATGAAGTGATTAGTGATCGGATGAAAAAAGCGCAAGATGAATTGAGCCATTATCCCGAGTTTGATTACTTAATCGTTAATGATAATTTTGAAAAGGCGGCGATGGAATTGCAGGCGATTGTTATTGCAAACCGCTTACGTATTGAGCGGCAGATAAATAAACAATCAAAATTGCTTTCTTTCCTGATGTCATCGCAGTAAAATGCGATGTTTTGCTACTGGAGAATGAATTATGGCGCGAGTTACCGTTGAAGATTGTTTGAAAAATGTTGCGAATCGATTTGAACTGGTTATGGTGGCTACTAAGCGTGCGCGCCAAATTGCAGTTCGAGGCGATCAACCTATGGTTGAATGGGAAAATGATAAACCTACCGTTGTGGCTTTGCGTGAAATAGCTGAAGGTTTGATTACCCCTGAAATTTTGGATAAAGAATAATTTTTAGATAACAAAATCATTTGGCTTGGGTGAAGTGAAACGGAACCCAGGCTTTTAGGTGACTAAAATGTTCCGGGTTCCGTTTCACTTCACCTAGGTAATGAATCATGAGGGATCATGATTGATTCGAGGCGTCTTAAATGGTGTGAATTTAGGGGTAAAGGGGTACGGTCATGTTAGATACTAGGGAGTACTGCGTGAGCTACTTTAAGGAGCTCGATGAAGAGCTGAAATGCTATCTTGAGCAGTCGCAAATAGAAAAATGTTATCAAGCCTACTTGGTCGCTGAAAAAGCACACCAAGGTCAGATGCGTCGTTCCGGCGAGCCCTATATTACTCATCCCGTCGCAGCAGCCCTAATTCTTGCTCGAATGCGCCTGGATTATCAAACAATCATGGCGACTTTACTCCACGATGTTGTTGAAGATACTTCCGTGAGTAAAGAGGATTTAACCCACCAATTCGGCGAAGAAATTACCTCTCTTGTTGATGGTGTTACCAAGCTAACCAAAATAAAATTCGAATCAAAAGCTGAGGCTCAGGCCGAAAATTTTCGTAAGATGGTCTTGGCTATGGTTAAAGACATCCGCGTCATTATTGTTAAACTGGCTGATCGTTTGCATAATATGAAAACTCTTGGTGCGATGCCTTATGCAAAACGTCGGCGAATTGCCATCGAAACCCTAGAAATTTACGCGCCCATCGCGAACCGTTTAGGAATGCACTCCATTTATGTTGGTCTTGAGGATTTAGGATTTCAAGCTTTATATCCTATGCGTTATCGAGCGATTAAATCGGCAGTGGAAAAATCTCGTGGTAATCGGCGTGAGTTAACGCAGACGATTGAACGTGATTTGCAGTTGGCCCTAGCTCAATTAAATATTCCTTATGAACAAGTCTTCGGTAGACAAAAGCATTTATACAGCATTTACAAAAAAATGCGCCAGAAGAAAGCCTCATTTACTGAGATTACCGATGTTTTTGCCTTCCGTGTAATCACTGAAGACATTGATTCCTGTTACCGCATTTTAGGTGCTTTACATTGTACCTACAAACCTGTTCCACAACGGTTCAAGGATTATATCGGTATTCCTAAAGCAAATGGGTACCAATCCTTGCATACCACTTTATTTGGGCCTTTTGGCGTTCCTCTGGAAGTGCAAATTCGCACTCGTGATATGGATAAAGTTGCTGATAATGGGGTGGCTGCACATTGGATTTACAAATCATCTGGCCTTGAAGTCAATGAAGCGCAACTGCGAGCACGAGAATGGGTACAAAGCCTCTTGGAAATGCAACGCAGCACAGGTAGTTCGTTGGAGTTTATTGAAAACGTCAAAATTGATTTATTCCCGGATGAGGTATACGTTTTTACCCCTAAAGGCCATATTATGGAATTACCTAAGGGGGCGACACCCGTTGATTTTGCCTATTCAGTGCACTCTGGAGTAGGTAATAGTTGCGTGGCAGCGAAAGTCAACAGAAAATTAGTTCCCCTCAGCATTCCTTTATCCAATGGGCAGACCGTTGAGATTGTGACTGCGGCCGGCGCACATCCTAACCCAGCGTGGTTAAATTTTGTAGTTACCGGTAAAGCGCGCTCTAATATCCGCCATTTTCTGAAAAGCCAACAAAATACCGAATCAATTAGTTTAGGAAAACGTCTACTTGAGCAATCATTAAATGAACTATCCAGCGATTACGCCAAAATACCCCCCGAATCATTGCAAGCGCTATTGAGTGACTTGCATTATAAAACAATCGATGATTTGCTCTATGCGATTGGTATAGGCAACCAAATGGCGATGGTAATTGCCAAAAGATTGGTAGTCACCCAAGACTCTAATGAGTTAGACAAGGGAATTAAAACACGACCCTTGGCAATTAAAGGCACTGAGGGAATGGTGGTTCATTTTGGCGAGTGCTGTCAACCTATTCCTGGCGATAATATTGTTGGTAAATTCCAACAAGGCCGGGGAATTATTGTTCATAGCAGTGATTGCGCCACTTTAAAAAATTCGCGAACCAGTCCAGAGCAATTTGTTGCCTTACGTTGGGATGAACAAGTTGAGGGAGAATATTGGGTTGATATTACTGTTGATGTGATTAATGAGCGTGGCGTTTTAGCTGCGCTGGCAACTGCTATTGCTGAGTCAGGCTCCAATATAGGTAATATCAATGTCGATCCACGTGATGGTCGGCATAATGCGGTTACCTTCTCAATCAGTGTTGTTGATAGAACGCATCTGGCTCGGGTCATGCGAAGGTTGCGAGCAAATAAAGTGGTGATGCGTCTTTATAGAAAGAAACAAGGGGATAATTAATGCGACCTATAAATACAAAATTGGCTCCCGAAGCGATTGGAACCTATTCACAAGCCATTCGATGTGGTGATACAGTCTATCTATCAGGACAAATACCACTGGATCCTGTGACCATGCAACTCTGCAGTGAGGACATTAAACTGCAAATCACTCAAGTATTAGAAAATTTGTCAGCTGTTTGTGAAGCGGCTGGTGGTAGCTTGGCACATATAGCGAAATTGAATGTTTACCTCACCGATTTACGCCATTTTCCGTTAATTAATGAGGCAATGAGTCGTTACTTTGCTGCACCTTACCCCGCAAGAGCGGCAATAGGTGTCTCTGCATTACCCCGTGGTGCTCAGGTCGAGATGGACGGTATAATGGTTTTATCTTCAAAATAAATTCATTTAAAAAGTAGTCTAATATTAGTATTGTAGTCTGGGTGAAGCGAAAGCAAAAACCTCGTCATCCAATGACGGCAAAACTCGGTTTTCGTTTTGCTTTGTTCAGGCTGTAACTTTATAGTCAGAGTTCGTGTATGAGTATTATTTCCCTTCATGGAGTGTCCCTCAATATTGCGGGAAATCAGTTATTAGATAATGCCGATTGGCAGATCCAACCCCACGATCGCATCGCATTAGTCGGGCGAAATGGAGCGGGTAAATCCACGCTTCTAAAACTTTTGCAAGGTGAATTGACCCCAGATAGTGGTCAAATCAATCAACTTTCTGGTTTGCGCGTTGCTGGTTTGACCCAGGAAGTTCCAATTACCGGAGAAGAGTCTGTCTATCATTTCCTAGTGAGAAGTCTTGGTGAAGTAGGCGAAGTTTTATCACGTTTTAATGAACTTTCCCAATTGGGTGACTTGGAAAAATTGGCCGCATGTCAGCAACAGATGGATAATTTACATGCGTGGGACAAGTTGCCACAAATCGAAACTATGGCCAGTCGTTTAGGCATTGCTACCCACGAACGGATGAATAATCTCTCAGGGGGTATGAAACGTCGTGTCTTATTGGGGGCTGCATTAATTGCAACGCCCGATTTATTACTTTTAGATGAACCAACAAACCATTTGGATATAGAAGCAATCGAATGGTTGGAGTCTTACTTGAAAAGTTTCAAGGGTACTGTGTTGTTGGTTACCCATGATAGAGAGTTTTTAAGCCAGGTATCCAATCGAATTGTGGAAATCGATAGAGGCAAGCTCTATCAGCATGATTGTGATTATGAAACCTATCTCGATAGAAGAGAATCGATTCGTCTGAGCGAACAAAAGCAAAATGATTTATTTGATAAAAAGTTGGCTGAGGAAGAGGCCTGGATTCGTACGGGTATCAAAGCGCGACGCACACGTAATGAAGGTCGGGTTCGCGCATTAAAGGCTCTACGAGAAGAATATAAGGCACGACGTAATCAATTAGGTAAAGTTAAGTCCTTTTCACTAGACGTCACTCGTTCGGGCTCGGTAGTGATCGAAGCCAATCAGGTGAATTATACACTAGGGGATAAAACAATTTTACGTGACTTCTCCTTATTACTCACTCGAGGGGATAAGTTTGGAATAATTGGCCCTAATGGATGTGGTAAAACGACTTTAGTACGCCTATTGCTTGGAGAATTACAGCCTGATTCCGGACAGATCAAGTTGGGTACTTCTTTAAGTGTTGCCTACTTTGATCAACTGCGTCGGCACTTGCGTGAAGATCAAACCGTCATGTTTAATGTCGGTGATGGTGCAGATTATGTAACAATAAATGGTAAACAAAAACATGTTGCCAGCTATCTACGCGAATTTTTATTTTCACCGGAACGATTTAATCAGCCGGTTTCTGTGCTTTCCGGCGGAGAGAGAAACAGGTTATTGTTAGCCAAGCTGTTTGCTAAACCCGTTAATCTGTTGGTGATGGATGAACCGACCAATGATTTGGATATTGAAACTTTGGAGCTTCTTGAGGATATGTTAGTTGATTATCCCGGAACTTTAATATTGATTAGTCATGATAGGGCATTTATCAATGAGGTGGTGACCAGTGTCCTAGTGTATGAAGAAGCAGGGCAGTTCAATGAATTTGTTGGTGGATACGATGACTATAAAATGCATAAGAAACAGGAACAGCGCGAACAGGGAGTCAAGGCACCCGTTGTAAAACGCACTGTAGCAACCAATAAATTAAGTTTTAATGAGCAACGCGAGCTCGCTCAGTTGCCACAGAAAATTGAGCAACTGGAAGAAAAAATAGCTGAATTGCAGCTACAAATGGCGGATCCCAAATTTTACCAACAAGAAGCTCAGGTCATTGCAAAGATCAATCAGGGGTTGGCTGAAGATGAAGCTTTATTAACCCAATTTTATGCGCGTTGGGAAGCACTGGAAGATATTGAGAAAAGGAGCTAATAAATGTTATTGACGCTCACTCTACTTGTTCTATTTGGTTCGATTTTGGTGTTTTTTTCAGAAGAATTCATCAAAACCATTAAGAAAATTTTTGCCATTAAAGGGGCTAAGTTAATAATCCCTCTCTTTGTTGCTTCCTGGTTAATCTTTTCTTTTGATTTATGGGTTTTATGGGCGATCTATTATCTGCGTGAAATGCTGCATGATATTCTCAATTATTTAGTACAAATTATGCCTTTTCAGAATTGGGCACTGCAAGTGGTACTTGTGTTCATGTTGACTTTTCTTTCGGTAGTTCCGGTACTCGTTCTTGATTTTCTTTCCCGAAGAAAAACCTTTAAGAGCTACCAGCATCCCTATGTAACATCCAGCATCATTTGGGTGTTGTCTGTCTTTTTGTTAATCATTCTCTGATCTTTTGTAAAGAAATGTAAATATTTTGTAAAGAAAGCTGCATTTTCTTAATAAAACCTTAAGTTTTCTTTTTTATACTTGCCACCGGTAGTTCGGATTTTAATAATAATAAAGGAGACTGAAGTGTACGGTAAATATCATGGTCATGATCAACATACTGGTTATAGCGGTGTAGGTTCTCAAGTTAATGTAGATTCGCGTCATCATCATCACCACCATAATCCCTCTTCCACTAATCCCACAGTTCACGTTCATACACCCCTTTATCCACCTGTTTCTCCGGTTCGAGTACTTCCCCAAACAGCGGTTGAAATATTTCCCCGCAGAAGAGGTTACAGCTATCGTCAGAGTTATTCCACAGGTCCAGGCTGGGGATCGGGAGCATTTCTCATCCTTGCTTTTGTCGTTGCGCCCATTTTCGTTCTTGCTTTAATTCTCAAACTTACTCTAGGTGCGGTTGGATTAGCTGCCACATCACTGACAGCTGCTGGATTTACTGGAGCAAGTGCCACAGGTGCAATGGCATTGACTGTCGGCACTCTTGGGACTCTTGGGACTCTTGGCATTGGAGCACTGGCTTTCTATGCAATTTTGGGATGTGCTTATCTAAGTTCCAGCGCTAAAGAATGCTATAACAGTGATAAAAACGTATTCACGATGATTAAATCGCGTGTTGTGAATGAGGATGGACTAAGTTTTATGGGAGTCATAAAATCTGTAGGTGCTGTGCTTTGGTCTCCATTTTTACTCATTGGCGGTTTGGCGGGTCAGGGCAGTAAATTTGCTGCAAAGCTGTTCCCTTCAAAATCTTCGACTGCTACAGAAAGTGAACCATGGAAACTCAATGCATCCCCCTATACAAAGTTAACCAGCGACGAGCCTAGCGAGCAATCCGGACTTGGTTCGAAGGATGATAGAGAACCAGGTCACTATAATCCGGTGCTTGCTGCGAAACCCAGTTTTCCTGATGAAAGATCTCTGTTCGAATCTGCATCGCTCAATTCATTTACTACACCTTGAAATACATATCCTTCTGGTTGCTAGCAACGAGTTAATTCAAAGTGGGAGGTAGGTTTTTGGGTTCGATGTGCCTGAACCCAAAAACCCTAATAGAGACAGACCACTTAATTCGTATCCTCTGAATTAGATTCATACGTAGCTTTAAACGTGCTTGCGGTGTATAAGCAGCCTTCTCTCTCCATAAATAGCCTATAATTTAAACAAAGGTGCTTTATTGGAGTATCAAAGTGATTTCTAAGAATTCGGTCCTTTCTGCAACAGAAGCCGCCACTCCAATATGGCAAAATTTAAGCCTTACAGAACAAAAAAATATTTCAGACCGGATGGAGCAATGGTTTGCAGATATAGAAAAACACAATCAACCTAATAATATCGGAACAAATTCTTATTTGGCGACTCAATTTTTGTCATATTTTGGGTTAAAAAATGCCGCGGAGGTATTTGAGTTTCTAAAAACAACTGGCGGTAATGTGACATTAACCATGATTGCTCGAGAAATTATGAAAGAAGAGGCTCGAATTGAATCAATCAGGGAACGTAATACAGAAGCAATGCTCAGCCAACAGCGACACTTGATTTTTCTTCTCATGGGAATTATTGCAGAGCGAGAAGAACTGGCTAAAAATGTAGATCAGCTGATTCGTCTTGAAATCGACAAACATCTTCCAAAGGGTAAACACGAACAGAGTCAAGAAACCACTTTTGATCGCACTCCACTTCAAATGATAGAAGATATGATCGCTCATTACGTTGAAACCATTAAAGTTTTAGATGAAAAACTGGATGAATTGGAACGGCAATTAGAGCAGGTTGAAGAGGAATTAGCGGCTCTCGAAGAGGAAGGGCGACGTATGGACGCTTACCATGAGGCACTTCATACCCATATCGATATACTGGATGCGTATTTGCAACTGCCTATTTTCAAGCACCCGCAAGGAGACCCTACCGCTTTTTCTGCACAAAGAATATCGATTTTGGTAGACGATCTCAAACGGTATAAAGCGCAGGAAGAACTCTATAAAAGCACCGTTTCTGATGATCCCCAGATTCATGAAGTTGAAAAAAGACGTCTTAGTAGACAGATTAAAACGATTGAACATGAACTGAGTTTTCATAAAGTTCATCTGAACCAAACAACAACGAACTATGAACAATTATTTCGCTTCGCTTTGGAACAAACCCGAGCCAAAATACGAGAGCATCAGAGCATCCCTGGACAATTGGACCCTGAAATGGAAGGCTTGAAATTACGTGAACGAGGTTTGGTTTCCGCGTTGAACGTAATGAACAACAAGAAAATCCTTCTCAATGATAAATTAGAACAAGTGTTTGATTATTCACAAGCCCGTTTTAGTATGAAACATGAGGATGCAAAATTTCTTGTGCAAACCGATAATGGTTCTTATGCTCTGCTTCCTAAAGACAAGGATCCTAATCAATTGACTGAAGAGGACTGGATACAGGCTAAGCGTGATTTTGAGCAGGCTAAAGAACGGATTCAAACGCCTCGCTATAATTGTCTCGAAAAAATACAAGAAAATTTGCAGAAGCATATACATCGCTACGAACAACCCCTCAATTTAAGAGAAGTATTAAAAAACCAAAAATCAGAAATGCAACGAGCCAGAGATCAAATGGGAGAGACCTTAAGGGAAACGCGTGCCCAAAAAGTATTATTAAGTAGAAATCCCCGTTTGTCACATACTCCAAAAACAGATGCTCATGCCAGCTATTCACAAATGATCGAGAAATTTGAATCTTTGGTATTAAAAGCACCTAAAGAAGACGATATAGAAAAAGCACGAAATATTGTCGAAAGTTCAACCATATCCCCTAAAAACAAAGGGGAGCTTAATAAATTAATCGAACAAGTTTCGCCAGAGAAAATTATGGAATCACAGCAAAGGCTTCAATGGCTCTATAGTGCCAAACGATTAATAAAAGATACAACACCGACCCCTAATGTCGATCCGACATTGCCAAAAAAAGATTAGGCAAAATAAAACTTTTTAATTCACATGTAATTTTGTTAGGAATTGCATTCAGTGGGGATGATGAATGAGGGTATTTCGTGTATAATGCCGGCAATTTATTTTTCAGGTTGCTTTATGAATAAACAGGATTTTTACTTCGATTTACCTTCAGAATTAATTGCCCAGTATCCTTTGCCAAATCGTAGTGATTCGCGCCTTTTAATTTATGATCGTCAAAAAGGTGACTACGGTCATTACCAATTTCGTGAAATCGCAGATTTTTTAAACCCGGGTGATTTATTGGTAATGAATGACTCCAAAGTTATCCCAGCCCGTCTTCATGGCCAAAAAACGACTGGAGGGAAGGTTGAGTTATTAGTCGAGCGAATTACGGGTGAGTTCACTTTTCTAGCTCATATTAAAGCCAGCAAGTCATTGAAAGCGGGCTCAATTATTAAGCTGGAACAAAATAAAGAAATTGAAGTTCTTGATAGGCAGGATGATTTATTCACTTGCAAAGCGGATATGGATGTCTTGAAGTTATTAAATGGGATAGGGCACATTCCCTTACCTCCCTACATTACCCGAAATGATGAACATCTGGATCAAGACCGTTATCAAACAGTGTATGCAAAACATGAAGGCTCTGTAGCGGCACCAACCGCGGGTTTGCATTTCGATGAATCCGTATTAGCCAGCTTACATTCACGAGGTGTTGCAGTAGCTTATCTTACTTTGCATGTTGGGGCTGGGACATTCAGACCGGTTCGTTGCGATAACATCAAAGATCATAAAATGCATAGCGAGCGATTTACAATAAGTCCTGAATTATGTGCTGCGGTACATGCTACAAAGGCTGCAGGAAATAGGGTGATTGCAGTCGGCACAACTGCTATGCGAAGTCTTGAGAGTGCGGTCCAGAATGGAGTACTCACTCCATGCAGTAGGGATACAGACATCTTTATTTACCCAGGATATGAGTTTAAGATTTGTGATGGATTAATGACCAATTTTCACTTACCTGAATCGACTTTATTAATGCTGGTTTCCGCTTTTATTGGTCATAAACAGACGATGATGCTTTATCAAGAAGCAATTGAAAAAAAATACAGATTCTTTAGTTATGGTGATACCAGTTTATTGCTATAAATCCGCGAACTGTCTACCCAAAAACTGAGTGCAGCTGCTCGTCATCCCCAGCATGGCGAGGGAGCTCCATCCTGTAGCGCAGTGTCACAATGGGGGAGAGCCGGCGCTGCACTCACGATGAAGACAGTTAGCTTAATCAGGAGATCAGGAATGTTGGCAGCAGCACAGAATTTTTTACCCGTTTTAACTTCGGAAGCAGGTTTGTGTCTTACCACGGCAAATTGGCAAGAGGCAAAAGTAACCGCGGCATCTTTCTCTTTAGAGAGTCTGTTGTATAAACCGGGTCAAGATGTGCTTAAAAAAATATCTGATTTGTCACATTATCTCGTTTGGCCTGATGTTATCGTCCTGAATGCCGCATCACTTGTGGCAAATAAAGAAGGAATCTTTACGCTAAAATCTCCCTATGATGGTTCTAGAATAAAACTTAATTTGGGAGATTTGATCTCGTTGATTCAGCATTTAAAACCCAATGCAGTGATTTTACCCCAACACATCACCCAAGATTTTCCACAAATTTGGGATAACTGGAATGATGCGATTGTTCCTTTTATACATGCAGATGATCTCAAGGAACATGCAGTGGTTAGGACGCATGGCGTTTATTTTCATGTTATGAACGAGTTGGATTGGGAACAATTAAATCGTTGGACGCACCTGCCACGTTATATCATGGGCAATTTTGACGCCGAATTAATACGGCGCTTGCACGATCAGGGTATCGAATTTATTGAGACGGACGAACCAGCCCGAGCCGCATTGCAAGGAAAGGTTTATAGTCGTGCAGGGGATGTCGATTTAATGGATCCAAAAACACAAATGAAATTTGAGCTTATTGATGCCGAATGCGTTTGCCCCACGTGTTCCCAGCAATTCACCTGTGCATATCTTCATCACTTACTGCAGCATACTCCTTTATTGTGTCAGCGATTTTTGATTCAGCATAATGTGTTTTATGTGCAGAATCATAAATAAATTTTACCTTCACCCCTGCCCCTCTCCCGAAATGGGAGAGGGGAATTTAAATGAGTTTTCCTTCTCCCCATGGAGAGAAGGTGCCCTTAGGGCGGATGAGGGTATTATTACCTTCTAGCCGTTTATAAAGTTTGACAGTTTTTTCCATAACAGCTAGCATTACCAACAATTGATGGCGCGGGGTGTCGTGATAAACGTCTGAGAAATACCCGTTGAACTTGATCTGGTTCATACCAGCGTAAGAACGCCTTAAAACTGAATTTCATTTGAGCACAGTTAAGCTTTTGAATGACCTGCCTTGGTGAACGAGCTTTTTTGCCAGTGATTCCGAACAGTTCTAATGAAGGTTAACTTCTTCAATTGAGTCTTTACGCGATATCTTTAGCCATCCTTTATTTTATCAATCAATATAAGGAGCTATGGTATGAGCGCATTATCTACAAGAACAACTTTATTACTGAATTGGTATGCAAACCCATACCATACCCCAATTTTTGTTGCTCATTCATTAGGTTATTACCAACAGGAAGGCATAAAACTTGCAATTTTGGAGCCTAGTGATCCCAGTGATGTGACTGAAATTGTAGGTATGGGGCATGTTGATTTTGGTGTTAAAGCCATGATTCATACTTTAGCCGCTCGTGCGAAGGGTTATCCTGTGACATCAATTGGAACGCTATTGGATGAACCTCCGACCGGGCTCATCGCATTGAAGTCCAGTGGCATTAATTCATTCCAAGATATTGTCGGTAAACGGGTAGGGTATATTGGTGAATTCGGCAAAATCATTATTGATAATTTGGCACAATTAGCTGGTATTGATTCGGCCAGTTATGAAACAGTGCGTATTGGCATGAATGTGACTGATGCAATTTGTCGTGACCTAATTGATACCGGCATTGGTTTTATTAATTTTCAAAAAGTTGAATTGGAGCATCTCCGTGGTGAAACAGTATTTTTACGCCTGGATCAGCTAGCCGGTCTAGGTTGCTGCTGTTTTTGCTCCATTCAGTTTATTGTGCCTGAAAGGATGCTAAAAAATCCTGAAACCATTAAAGGTTTTCTCAAAGCCACCCAACGCGGCGCAGCGTTTACTACCGAAAATCCAGATGAAGCTTACGAACTGTTATGTAAAACAAAGCCTCAGTTACGAACGCCTATGTATCATACGATTTTCATTCGAAGCTTGCCCTTTTTCTCGCGCACGCTTTTGAATGTAGAACGTGATTGGAATAAGGTAGGGCGTTTTGGCAAGCATTTAGGAGTAATTGATGACTCTTTCTCAGTGCATTCGTGTTATACCAACGAGCTACTGCCGAAGATGCCTCATTCTGATCTAGAGCCTATTGCATGTTGTGTGGGTTAATAATTGTCGGTTAGGCCTTGGCCCCACTTAAGAAGGTTCAAGCAGTATTTGCTAATCATCTTGTTGTTTTTTCTTGGGGCAAGGCTCAACCTACGCTATGTTCTTTTTGAGTGATTTTAATGAAATGAAAAATGTTGCTGTTGTTGGTGCTGGGATCATGGGGTGTTTGCTGGCTTTGCGTTTACACAAGGAGGGATGGCAGGTAACCCTATTTGAGGCAGAAAGCGCGTTCAATAATTGCAGCTACGCCGCTGCAGGTTTATTGGCACCTTGGTCTGAGCTTGATAAAGCGGAACATGTAATTTTCAAGTTGGGAATGGAATCAGTTGATGCATTATGGAAGTCTGTTTTGCATCAATTAACGGAACCGGTATATTTTCGTCAAAAAGGTTCTCTTGTGGTGCACCACCCTCGAGATAAAGCAGAATGGCAGCAGTTCAGTACACGGATTGTGAGTAAATTAAGTGACTCAGGTTATCAAGTGCTCACTCAAGATTCTCTGAGGCAGCTTGAACCCGAGCTGGATCATTTCCATGCAGGGTATTATTTCCCCAAAGAAGCGCAACTTGATAATCAGAGTTTATTGCTGGCACTCAAAAAACATCTTTACCAACAAGGAGTCCTTTGGCGGGACCAAACTTATGTTTCTTACATCCACTCCGGTAAAGTAGAAACAGGAAATACCACTTATTTATTTGATTTTGTTTTTGATTGCAGAGGCCTAGGAGCAAAAAGCACTTTTGCAAATTTACGTGGGCTTCGTGGAGAACTGATTTGGCTTCATGCACCAGACGTGCAATTACAAAGGCCAATACGCTTTTTGCATCCAAGATATACCATTTATATTGCTCCGCGTCCGAACTCTTATTACCTTATCGGGGCCAGCGAATTGGAGACAGAAGACTCCAGTCCAATTTCAGTACGGACGACGCTTGAACTATTAACAGCTGCTTACTATGTCCACCGAGGGTTTGCTGAAGCACGAATCATTAAAACGGTGACGCACTGTCGTCCCACGTTAGTGCATCATCAGCCGCGAATAAAATATGCAAAGCAACTGATTGCGGTAAATGGACTTTATCGTCATGGATTTTTAATCGCGCCGGCATTGGTAGAAGAAATTCTACGTGGACTAAGGAGCAATCAAAAAGACATTTATTATCCTGAGCTCTGGGAGGCTTATTGATGATCATTTACATAAATGATGAACCACTAACTGTAGATGCATCCACTACACTACAGGCCATTCTTGAACGGCAGAACGATATTGCTGCACATGTGGCAATCGCAATTAATAATCAGTTTATCCCCAAATCAATGTTTGCGGAGACGACCTTGTACGAGGGAGATCGTATTGATCTCATCGTGCCAATGCAAGGAGGGTAATCATGTGGCATTTAGCAGATAAGCTTTTAACAAGTCGGTTGCTTTTGGGTACTGCGGGTTATCCATCACTTGAGGTAATGACCGATGCGGTAAGGGCCTCCAAAACAGAGGTAATTACCGTTTCTCTGAAACGACAACTGGCCAGTGGTACAGGTAGCGATTTATTTTGGCAAACCATTCAGTCTTTGAATTGTTGTTTACTGCCCAATACTGCGGGTTGTCGTGATGCACAGACTGCGATTACTACTGCTGAAATGGCGCGTGAACTTTTTAATACTTCATGGATTAAATTGGAAGTGATTGGTGATGACTTGAGTCTGCAGCCGGATCCCTTTGAGTTATTGCGTGCAGCGAATGAATTAGTAAAACGAGGATTTGAGGTCTTTCCATATTGTACTGATGACTTAGTTTTATGCCAACGTCTCATGGATTGTGGTTGTAGGATTTTGATGCCGTGGGCGGCACCTATTGGTTCAGGAAAAGGATTACTCAATCCTTTTGCGTTGGAGACATTACGTCATCGATTAACGGATGTAACCTTGATTGTCGATGCGGGGATTGGTAAGCCATCGCATGCGACACGGATTTTGGAGTTAGGTTTTGATGGGGTGTTACTGAATAGTGCGGTTGCTTCAGCGATTCATCCTATAGCCATGGCGGAAGCTTTTTCACATGCAGTTATTGCTGGACGAAGTGCTTTCGAGGCAGGTCTTATGCCGGAGCGGATTACCGCCCAATCCTGTACCCCTTTAATCGATACACCTTTTTGGCATCAGGAGGTTCTATGATGAACACAGTGTGGAGCAATACTGGTAGTGAAATCGATCAGCAAACAGTGCGTGGATTGGGTCTTGAAATGCAACAACAGCTATTCAATGGATCCAATTATCCCAAGGCAATTAAAATAAGCGAATCCATTTCTCGCGAAGACCTAGAAATCCTAAACAATTATTCTGGGCCTGTAGTTTTAGATTTTACTTTACCTTCTCAGCATCGTGATAAAGATGCGGATGATTTAACTGCAGGGCTCTCTTTTGCAGATGTTTTGGTCTTGAATACCCTTGAGGCCGAATTGATTTTAAAGCGTGCGATCATGACCCATCAAGCCATGCAGGAAGCGGCTCATGAATTATTAACCCTGGGGGCTAAAAGTATTTTTCTATTGGGGCGGCATCTGCAAGAAACTTCATGGGAACATGATTATTGGACAAATGGGCTTACTTCATTTTGGCTGACGAAAAATCGCTTCTCTGATGCAAAATATCCGGAACTTCGATCAGTTTTATCCGCGGCAATTACTGGGGCATTGGTTCTGGGGTACTCAGTCGAAGATGCACTAATCATCGCAAAAATGTACGCACACCAAGCAGCCCGTCTGGCAGGGACCAGTTTATATTATGGGGGGTTCCCAGAGAATGAAATGGACCTGCCTTATCTTTCATCCAAACCATTGTATGAGGCGCCCCAACCATTTCAACCATGTCATCGATTAGGTCTTTATCCTGTGGTTGATCGCTTCTCCTGGGTCGAAATGCTTTTGAAACTTGGGGTAAAAACCATTCAGTTGCGAATTAAAGAAAAAAGTAAAATTCTGGAAGAGGAGATGAAGCAAAGTATTGCTTTGGCTAAAAAGTATGGTGCTACGTTATTTATTAATGATTATTGGGACATGGCTTTAAAGTTGAATGCAGAAGCAGTGCATTTAGGGCAATCAGATTTAGATACTGCAGATTTAGATGCAATCAGAAATCAGGGATTGTTACTCGGAGTAAGCACTCATTGTTATTATGAGGTGGCACGAGCCCATGCGATTTGTCCTTCATATATTGCGATTGGCCCCATTTATCCAACGACCAGCAAAGAAATGCCTTTTTTAGCCCAAGGGATTGAGCGCTTACATCGCTGGCAACGCACTTTAAATTATCCTTTGGTTGCAATAGGGGGGATCACTATTGAGCGTATGCCCGATGTAGTTGCTACAGGAGTTCATGGTATCGCTCTGATTTCTGCAATTACGCAAGCGGATGATCCCCACAGAGCGACGCAGCAACTGTTGAGTTTTGTTGAATGATAGACATTATTGCTAATTATGTTGCGGCAAAATCTAGGTTAAGGAACCCAATATGACGGTTTTATCTGAGTTAGAACGTTATTCTCAGCAAATTAAATTAGAAGAAATCGGCCTTCATGGACAACAAAAGCTGCAAGCGGCAAGGGTATTATGTCTTGGTGCAGGAGGCATTGGAGCTACACTGCTTCCTTATCTCGCTGGTGCAGGAGTGGGAACGATAGGGATAATCGATGGTGATTTCATCGACGAAAGTAATCTTCATCGGCAAATTCTTTACCAAGAAAAAGAGGTTGGCCAAGCCAAAGCTGCTGTAGCAAAGATGAGGTTAAATACGCTCAACTCAAAAATTAAGGTTCATGCGTATGACTTTCGATTAACGGCTCATAATGCAGAAGAAATCATCACTCACTATGATCTTGTGGCGGATTGTTCCGATAACTTTTATACGCGTTATCTTGTGCACGATATGTGTTATCGTTTAGAAAAGCCCTATGTTTATGCCAGTGCTTATCAATTCCAAGGACATTGCTCTTTGTTTTACGGACAACAAAATCCATGTTTGCATTGTTTGTTTCCAGTCATTCCTGATACTACCGTCAATTGTCAAAATGGTGGTGTTATCGGTACCTTGCCTGGATTGTTAGGGATTGTGCAAGCGACTGAAATAATTAAATGGATTACCGCTAGTGGTACTTCATTATTAAATCGATTGCTTTGCATCAACTTACTGACAATGGAAATAAAAAATATCCATCTGAGCAAAAATAAAGAATGTCCCTTTTGTGTCTACGGCCATACTCTAGACGAAAACGCTTTTGGATTGTGTCTGTCTTCAGAGGCGATCCACGCTGTTGCAATCTCCGGTAAAAATTTGTCCAATTTTCTGCAAGAAAACCCGCGGTTATTTTTGTTGGATGTACGAACCGCTGAGGAACACCATCATAAAAATCTAGGTGGAAAATTAATTCCCTTGGATGAGCTCTCTGCGCGCCTTGATGAGCTTGATCTCTCAGGTCCCATTCTTGTTTATTGTCAGTCAGGCCAAAGAAGCCAGAGGGCTGTACTGTTATTAGAGCAGGCAGGATTTCGCTCGATTTATTATCTTGCTCAGGGACTCAATTCATTGAATGAGGCTTCTTGGGGAACAGCCCTCAAAGAGTAGGAGGCTTGATTGATGTTATCGAGGATAAAACTCAGACTTTATTGAACTTAGGTCTAGATAATGCTGACGCCACTCCATGGTTTATGGTGATTAGATTGACTGGGATAACATCTATAAATTAAGCATATCAAATAACGGATTTATACCAAATCAATTCTCTGTTGATGAAAATTAAGGTAGATTTAAAAATAGTTTCAAAAAAAGAATCTTATAAGGGCAGGGATGTATTATTTTTTAAGATTAATCGCAGCAGTCTTAATGCCATTCGTTTTTAATGGAGTACAGGCTGCTACCCCACTTACTTTTAAGCAGGCACTGGCCATCGCTTATCGTAATAATCCCGAACTGCAGGCAGAAATAGATAAAGCCCAAGCCATGAGAGGGGCTTTCATACAAAGTGGATTGTACCCTAATCCCCAACTGGCTCTAACGGGTGAAAACTTTGGTGGTTCGGGCAGTTATTCAGGTTATGAAGCTGCAGAAACCACTGCTTCAATAACTCAACCTATCCCTTTAGGTGGTCGTCTCAAGTATTTAAAAACCGCAACCTATGCGGACTATTTAGCCTCTTTAGCACAGATTAATGTTCAGAAAGCAATGCTTTACATGACAGTTGGAGTGACTTACGTTGATGCTCTTTATGCTGGGCAATGGTATCAGGTTACTAAAAAATTGACTCGCTTAAATCAAAATATTGTTTCAGCGATTCAGCGACGAGTTAAAGCCGGTGCTGGCGCGGAACTGGATTTACGGCTAGCACAAGTCCGATTAGGAGATGCAAAAATTCAGGAACGAAAAGCAGAGCGAGATGCTTTAGCGCAACGAGCAAAACTTGCTCGTTTATTAGGTGACGGTCTAAGAGTGGACCGCCCTTTGATTGATAAAGGTTTGCCAGGACTAACCTTGAGATGGTCTGATTTATTAAAAAAACTACCACAAAGCCCGCAGTTGATCCAAATGCAACTCCAGTTACAGGCCAAACGAGCAACAATCACCGCGACTAAAAAATCGGTGTGGCCCGATTTAAATATTCAATTGGGGGGACGTCATTTTTCTGATGATGGTAGTAATGCTGTAGTGGCGTCTGCATTTGCAGAGGTTCCCGTTTATAACCGCAATCAAGGGAAAATCATGACAGCAGAGGCGCAATACACGCAGACTGCTCACGAACTACAAGGTACACGTCTTGATGTGCGTCAAAATATCTATACCGTTTTTTTACAAGCCAAACAAAGTAATTATGAGGCCAATTTAGTTACGGATTCTTTATTGCCTTTGGCGAAAAAATCCATCAAATTAGCCCAAGATGGTTATCAGATGGGGCGTTACAGCTATATTGAATTATCCACAGCCCTCAATACCTTGTATGAAGAAGAGCGGCACTACCAACAGGCCCATGCCGATTATCATAAGTCGTTGATTCAACTGACAGCGCTATTAGGATTGCATCCTTCTAAGGAGAGTAAATGAGACCACTAAAATCAGTTTTTTCTACCCTATCACTGATTATTTTTCTATTAGGATTCAATTGCTTTTCTCTCTGGGCTTCAGAAGAATCCTCTGTTGCAGAAAAAGAGGAGCATCAGGAAGAGATTGCTAAAGGCCCTCAGGGTGGTCGATTGTTTAAAGAAAGCAGCATTGCTTTAGAGTTATTAATTTTTGAAAGAGCAATGCCACCCCATTTTCGAGCTTTTCTTTACAGGGATGGTGCGCTTATTTCCCCTGAGGCGGCCCGATTAACCGTTCAACTGACTCGATTTAATGGAAAAAAGGAAGAAATTACCTTTAAGCAGATTGAGGATTTTTTGCAAAGCAATCAAATTGTCCAAGAACCTCATTCTTTTGATGTCAGTATTCAATTGGCGTTTGACGGCAAGCAATATCAATGGCATTACGCAACTTATGAGGGGCGCGTAAAAATTGTGCCAGATATTCTGAAGTCGGCTGATATTGAAGTAGCAACAGCGCAAAGTCAGACCATAAAAACTCAATTAAAAGTGGTCGGGAAAATCGTCCCTAATCGTGATACTTTGGCGCCCATCTATGCTCGGTATTCGGGCATTATCAAGTCATTAACCAAAAATCTCGGTGAAGAAGTCACTAAAGGAGAGGTATTGGCGATTATTGAAAGTAATGAAAGTCTGCAAAACTATACCATCACAGCCCCGATCACCGGAACCATTATACAAAAATATGCGACCAATGGAGAGCTTGCGCAAAATACCAAACCCATTTATGAGGTGGCTAACTTGGCTACTGTCTGGGCTGACTTCACCCTGTATCGCAAAGAAGCGCCTCTTGTCAAACAAGGCATGGAAGTCATTGTGACTGGAGATGGGGGAGCGCCTGAATCTACAGCGAGTATTTCTTATATAGCGCCTTTAGGAATAGAGGACAGTCAAACTACTCTGGCTCGAGCTGTTTTATCGAATGACAATCATATCTGGCTGCCCGGTATGTATGTGAATGGTTCTGTAATTATCAAAGAAAAAAAAGCGCCAGTGGCGGTATTAATTTCTGCCCTACAAAGTCTTAATAATGTGGATGTAGTCTTTGTTCAAGAAGGGGATTATTTTGAAGCAACCCCAGTTATTTTAGGAGAAAAAGATGACCAATGGGTCGAGGTGATCTCAGGGCTTGATGCAGGACAGCGTTATGTGAGTAAAAACAGCTTTTTTATGAAAGCAGAGCTTGGTAAAGAAGGTGCAAGCCATGAGGACTAAGGAATAGAAATGCTGGAACACATTATTCGCTTTTCTTTAAAACATCGCTGGTTTGTGCTTTTATTTACCCTGATTATTGCCATTTTGGGTATTTATAACTTTCAACGTCTTCCTATTGATGCTGTGCCTGATATTACCAACGTTCAGGTACAGATTAATACCCAAGCCTCTGGATATTCTCCGTATGAGGTGGAACAACGTATTACCTTCCCAATTGAATTGGCCATGAGTGGTTTGCCCAATTTGGATTATACCCGTTCTTTGTCGCGCTATGGATTATCACAAGTTACAGTGGTGTTTAAAGATGGAACTAATATTTATTTTGCCCGCCAGTTGATTAATGAGCGCTTACAAGAAGTAAAAGATAAATTACCTCCAGACGCCGAAACCACCCTAGGGCCCATCTCAACAGGTCTTGGTGAAATTTTTATGTACATCGTCACCAATAAGCCTAATGTGCCAAAAACCCAGCAGTATAATCCAACCGAGCTTCGTTCCATACAAGATTGGATTATTAAACCTCAATTACGAAATGTGGAGGGGGTTGCCGAAGTCAATACCATTGGCGGTTATGAAAAACAATTTCATATTACACCGGACCCGATGAAGTTGGTGCGTTACCGTCTAAGTCTGGATAGTGTGGTTGAAGCATTAAAACGTAATAATGCGAACGTCGGTGCGGGTTATATTGAAACGAATGGCGAGCAATATTTAATCAGGGTGCCGGGGCAGGTACAAAATATTTCCGATATTGAAAATATTGTTATTGCCAGTTTTGAAGGCACCCCAGTTCGAATTCGTGATGTGGCTGATGTTGCTTTAGGCAAGGAGTTACGAACCGGTGCTGCAACTGAGAACAGTAAAGAAGTAGTGCTTGGTACGGTCTTTATGTTGATGGGTGAAAATAGTCGAACGGTTTCTCAGCGCGTTGCTGCCAAAATGAAGGAAATTAATAAATCGCTTCCCGAGGGGGTTGAGGCCGTTACCGTATATAACCGTACTTTATTGGTTAATGCCACCATTCATACGGTGACCAAGAACCTTTTGGAAGGCGCGCTCTTGGTGTGCATCATCTTATTTCTATTTTTGGGAAACATTCGAGCAGCGCTTATTACTGCTATGGTGATTCCCTTGTCGATGCTATTAACTATTACTGGCATGGTGAGCAATCAAATCAGCGCGAATTTAATGAGTTTGGGAGCCTTGGATTTTGGTTTAATTGTGGATGGCGCGGTCATTATTGTTGAAAATTGTATTAAGCATTTGGGAGAACAACAGCATGCACTGCATCGTATTTTAAATTTGGAAGAGCGGTTAAAAGTCATTTCGCATGCCACGACGGAAGTAATTAGACCCAGTATTTTTGGTGTGTTTATTATTACGGTGGTTTATTTACCGATACTTACCCTGACTGGTGTTGAAGGAAAAATGTTTTTACCGATGGCAGAAACCGTAATTATTGCGCTATTAGCCTCGATGCTGTTTGCATTAACTTTTGTACCTGCAGCTGTAGCTATTTTTTTACGCGGACACCTGCAAGAAAAGGAAAATGCTTTAGTGCATCATCTTTCTATAGGTTATGGCAAAGTATTGCGACGTTGTTTTCATGCGCGAAAAACGATCATTGGTGTGGCTCTAGGTTTAGTGGTTATCAGTTTATTAATTGCCTTTCGTTTAGGTGGTGAGTTTATTCCAAGCCTTGATGAAGGAGACATTGCCATGCATGCGATGCGAATTCCTGGAACCAGTTTGACCCAGGCAATTACGATGCAGGATTTGGTCGAAAAACGAGTCAGAGAGTTCCCTGAGGTAAAAACTGTTTTTTCCAAGTTAGGGACTGCAGAGGTGGCTACTGATCCTATGCCTCCGAATGTGGCTGATACGTTCATTATTTTAAAGCCGCGTAATGACTGGCCTAATCCTAAAAAAACGAAGCAGGAATTAGTACAAGAAATGGAAAGCGCGCTAAAACAAATTCCAGGGAATAATTATGAATTTACCCAACCTATTCAAATGCGCTTTAATGAACTTATTTCAGGAGTTCGTAGTGATGTGGCAGTAAAAGTCTTCGGTGATGATATGGATACCTTGTTAAAAACAGCGGAGGCGATTAGTGCTCAATTAAAACAAATACCAGGAGCGGCTGATGTCAAGGTCGAGCAAGTCAGTGGATTGCCTCTCTTAACCATTGAAATTAATCGTGACTCCCTGGCGCGTTATGGGTTACAAATAAGTACGGTTCAAGATGCAATAGTGATTGCCACGGGGGGCAAGAAGGGTGGGGAGCTTTTTGAGGGGGATAAGCGTTTTGATATTGTAGTTCGTCTGCCTGAATCGTTGCGAACTGATCCGAACGTGTTGCGCCAAATATTTATACCGCTACCTCTTGCCAAGGATGGAGAGCAGCACTTTATTCCTATAAGTGAAGTCGCCTCATTAGTTCGTAGTGAAAGCCCAAACCAAATCAGTCGCGAGATTGGAAAACGACGGGTGGTGGTTACTTCAAACGTTAGAAATCGGGATTTAAGTTCATTTGTGAACGACGCTAAACGTCGCATTGATGAAAACGTTAAAATACCTTCCGGCTATTGGGTAGCCTGGGGTGGTCAGTTTGAACAGCTTCAATCCGCCTCACAGCGATTACAAATCGTAGTCCCGATCACGTTATTGGGCATTTTCTTATTGCTCTTTATGAGTTTTGGGAGAGTAATGGATGCACTGTTGGTTTTTACAGGAATACCTCTCGCACTAACTGGTGGTATTTTTGCTTTGTGGTTACGCGGGATTCCCTTATCTATTTCTGCGGGTGTTGGGTTCATTGCCTTATCGGGCGTTGCGGTACTCAATGGTCTAGTCATGATAACCTTTATCAATAAACTCCATGAAGAGAAGAAATTCTATCTAAAAGATGCGGTGTTGCAAGGGTCGTTGGCGCGTCTAAGACCTGTATTAATGACGGCTTTGGTCGCCTCATTGGGTTTTGTGCCCATGGCGCTTGCGACGGGAACTGGGGCTGAGGTCCAAAGGCCTCTTGCTACGGTGGTCATTGGCGGTATTATCTCCTCAACCTTTTTGACCTTATTGGTTTTACCGGGTTTATACTATGTTTTTCATGAACGACGTAAAAAGGGTAAGCAAGGAAAGAGATAATAGAAAAAATAGCTCATTATCTTTGTTTAAACAGTTGAGAACGCTAAGGCTTGTGCACAGTTTAAGGGGGTTTCTAAATCTATGGTGTTCATGAACCATAGGAATATCACAATGAGTTACAAATCCCATGATGATGATTACTAAAATTAGTACTATAATCGAACGCATCTGAGTTGAATAAAGTGATATAAAAAATGCAATTCACCGACAGAGACTGGTGTCTACAAGAGTTACCTGAACAAGTTGATTCTAGTTGGTTGTTACGATTAATGAAGGTTTGGGTCGAGAAAGAAGATCTACCCTTTAATATGGGTGTTTTAGCGACAGTAGATGAACATGGGTTCCCAAGAAGCCGTACAGTAGCGATTCGTGAAATAAACGAACATGGGTTACTTTTTTTTACCCAGCTGGGTAGTGCGAAAGTAGCACATATTTCAGTTAATCCCTATGTTTCTTTCACTTTTATGTTACCGAGGACCCAAAGACAAGTTACTGTTTTTGGAAAAGTAAGTCCGGTAAGCGAACAAGAAAATTTAAAAAACTGGGAGACATATGATCAAGAGCGAAGGTTGCGTTTTTTAGTTTATGGTACGAAGTCCGGACAGTTGATAAATAAACAACAGGACTTAGATGAAGAGTTGGTTGCATTAAAAGAGCAAAATAAAAAAGATCTCCCAGAAAGGCCTCGTGAATACGTGGGTTATAGGATAATTCCTGAACTGATAAAATTTTATCAACTCAATGAACATCGGTTGTCGGATTCAATAAATGCAAAACGCATTCATGAAACCTGGACTTTACAGCGGTTTGTTCCTTAAGGTGAGCATTGAGCACCTGAGGGGAGACCATTTTTAATGCTGAAATCTAGAAAAACTCTAAAAGCTGTTGCTTCAAATAGGATAAACCAAATAATGAATTTATTTGTAGTATATATTGGTGGTTCCCACCCTAATTCTTTAATCGAACTCCATGATCTCCGCTTCATAGTCGCTCACTCGATTGAATATACCTATGATGCTCTTAAAAAAAGCTGGTGGGGCATCCCCAAAAGTTTGCATATAGACGCTTGGGGTATTTTAAAGTATGCAGATGGGCATAGCATTCAGATTTCACAGGAGCCCTCCGAAGAGGGTGATAATAAATTATTTTTCGTCAACTTGGGCGGTTACGATAAGAAGCAGTTTACCGAATTACACAAAAATGTTTTTGTAGTGGCTGCTCATGAATTTGAGGCGAAACAAAAAGCATTAATACAAATTGCTGACTGGGAGTCCCCGCATCGCGATTATTTATATGAAGTTGATAATTTACTTAATATGAATACATTACTTAAACAGGAAGGCTATTATTTACATTTAAAGAGGCATGTCGAGCCTCAGCCGTTTGAATTTACTTGTTGCTACAACCCAATAGGTAGAAATTAAACCATTTAAACGAGTGATTGCACTGTTTCAGGGGGCAAGCTCCTGGCATTTGATGATCTTTTTTTGACGTGCGAGCTGATTATGCCTGCATGTCTTCATTCAGTCTGCGTGTAATATTTAGGATGCCGCTAATATTATTTGCACAGCATGGGCATTTTTAATATATTTGCTGCATATCGATAACAAGGATCCGTATGTGCATTAGATCTCACGGCTGTATATGCCACCATTTGGAAAAAGCAATTAAGCAAGATGATAAAAAAAAGTTAAAAGTAATTTTTGCTACGGTCTATATAGATGAGCTGTATGATTTTTTATTAGATTCCTATAAATTACTTCAAATCGAGGGATATTATAAATATGTCGTAAGCATGAATAAATTAGTAAAAACCTACCTTTTGGACAAATCTCCAAAATCAATTAATGTGCAGAATGACCAGGTAAAAAAAGATTTCATGGATTTATATGATGAAAAGCTTGATGATCTTCCAGCAGCAAAACGATTGCTTCATGAGAAATTAAGTTTGCTAATACAAGATGTTCAGCACCTAGCCTATCAAAACCTGTCCCATCTCGATTCCTTTACCAATTGCCTCGAAAATGTGGATCAATCCAATGCCATGGCAGTGGAGGATAAAAAAGCGCACCACAGGAGAGGATGCCTCATTCTTTAAAAAAATATTCGAGGTGATGGGGTGGAGACGACCACCACCCTGAACGCGGTTTGTTAAAGCTTTGTCGTGTCGCCTCTCCTCAGCATTTCACGTCAGCAAGAAATTGGCAAAATTTACAAGTCTAAAGATCGCATAGACTCACAATTATTTCCAAATGAAGCGTCGTCAATTAGAATAGTTTCTTTTATATTAAGAGCATACATGCAAAGAAAGAGTATTTTATCTTGTTTTTTAATTGGAATGTTAATTTTCTCTTGGTCTACAGTGGCGAATTGTGCTCTAGAACGGGATTTTCAAACTTGGATCAATATTACCGCAATTGGTAATTCTCACAGTGATAACAAATTTTTAAGTCGTCTAAGATATTGGTTGGAAGATCAAGAGCGCTTAGGGGATGATAGCAGTCGTTTTTCTCAGATTTTATTACGTCCGGGATTAGGCTATGCATTAACTGATAATTTGAGTATCTGGATTGGATATGCCTGGATTTATACTGGGAAACCAAACACACCTAATCCATTTGAGGAAGATCGTATTTGGCAACAATTGTTATGGATTAAAACGAATCAATATCTAACGTTTACCAGTAGAACTCGTGCAGAACAGCGCTTTTTAGAAAATAATCCCAAGACAGCCTATCGTTTGAGACAACTGATAAAAATTTCAGTTCCTTTGAAGCATTTTAATAAAATGAGTTTTGTTACGAGTGATGAAGTTTTTCTTCACAAGAATAATTTTGTAGGAACAAACAGCAGTGGCTTTGATCAAAACCGATATTTTGTTGGAGTAGGTTATAAAATAAATCCTTGGCTAAATACTGAAATGGGTTATATGAATCAGTATATTAGACGTTTTGGTGTTCCAGATTTTTTAGCCAATATAGTTTCCTTAAATTTTTTCCTAAACTTTTAATCGGCTAGGCAAAGCAACTAATTCGAAAGCAACATAATGCATGCCCTTACTTCTTCAGTGGATTACTTCAGTTGGGAAGTTCAGTTGATTAGAATGGCTAATCTCCTTTAATGAACTTCCCTAATATTTTACAAAAGTTTTTTTCTTAAAAATGGGACATCGCATCTACCTTACTCAATCTCCGCAACAGGTAGACACAACAACCTGTCTTATTGACTGCCAAAAATAATTCCATTAGGTCCGGCAGTTTCACCGCCACTCGCTCCAAACATGGTTGTTTCGGTTACACCGAGAATGGAAGGGAGAAATAATAAAGCAGCGGAAATAAAGACCAGAGCAATTGGCGTTCCAATTGGAATTTGAGTTGGGTTATCTTTGTGCTGTTTGAACTTCATAATCGCTCCAATAGAGAAACCCAAGCCCGCCAAGTAAGCACCCGCAGTAATTAATTTAGCCAAATTGGCAAATGATCCAGTAATGTTTGAGGCCATTTGTCCTAAAGACACGACAGTGTTTGCAGCAGCATGATTGCTTACTAATGTCAGAAATGTAAGTAATGCGATAGTGCTTAACCCACATTTAAAATTGGATTGATCTGGAATCATACTTTTCACTCCCTATTCTCCTAAAACGAAACTTAACCAAAACTCCGGGCAAATGCCTAGTTGGCAAGCCCTTGATATTTAAATGTAATCATGAAACTTGAATCTTACCGCGATTTGCTCCTAAACGAGTACTTTAATTAGATGAAGCTTGGAGATTTGGGTTTAGCATCCAAAATTTCCTGGGCTTTTTCCAAGTCTGCTTTGTACTTATCGACTAATATGCGGATATCTTTTTGATTTTCTTGTTCCATGGCTCTTGCAAGGGCAATATCCTTTGCAGGAAATTCAGACTCATCATCGCGTACATATTTTTCAAGAAGAGGCCTAAGCGTTGACTGATCTGCCCCTAGCCAGCATAATGTATTAAAAACGCCTTGTGGCTCCATCTGATTATTGTAGAAAGCCCAGTCCAAAGCCGTAAAACCATTACTACTTTTGTGGTTAATATCGGCCCCAAAGTGATTAATTAGCAACTCGACATGCGCAACACTTCCTTGGTGAGCTGCTCTTCTGAGGGCTACATTTTTATCTTTTGTTTTGTATCTCTTTAGAATGCTATCCAGGGTAACTGAAGTGCTACTTGTTGTTTGACTCATTCCAGTATTATAGATACTGCTTGACGATACTTTGCGATTAGAATCAGATTGCACAAAGAATGAAAAAAATTGTCCAACTAGAGAAGAGTTCTCAGATGAGCGAAATTTTTTAAACTCATTGTCTATAGAATCAGCCAAAGCTAAAGTCTTTCGGCTTAATAGATCAAGTTCAGAATCATTGTCATCAAAAAAAGCCTTGAGCTCAGTTGAAATAACACTATGATCCAGTTTATAGCGTTCTCTAGTTTGAAATAGAGAATAAATTTTACTGAAAGTTCCCATAAATTCTGTTAGTTCTTTAAATGAAGATTTATCAACTTGCTCATACATGAGCTCTGAGAGTTCCACCATTGCTTTTAAATCACTGAGTTTCATACCATTATTGCCTTGAAAAAAAATAGGATGCAATAATACTTAATTATGTGGTTAATGAAAACATTGATGATAGTTGATGCAGCGACTAGCCATGATGATGGTTTTATTAAGGCGGATTCATTACTGGCTGTGGTGCCCAAAAAAAATAATGGAGTCAGAATCGATTGTTTCGCACCTTACCCTCTGTATCAATCAAGTCTGATCCGATTGCCGTACATCGATGCTTAACCTGTCAGTTCACAATCAATATCCAGGTAAAGCTTAGGGTTTTGACGCTCGGCTTTTCAGCCCCCAACGCTTGTTGCACGTGTTATCTTTTTAGTTTCGACTTGAAGTTACGACCCCATTGTTCCGTTTTAAAAATCAGAACTTTTTCTTCAAGTATCTTATTGTTTGCAATCAAATATTTAGCCCATTTCAGCTTGACGAGTTATTTTTAACATTAGATACTGCCCCATCCTTTATCTAATATGAGAGTTTTGTTATGCCTCGTCACAAACTTGTCCTTGGATTTGCTCATTGGGGAAGTGCTGAAGTTCCAATTTTTAAAATGATAGAAACAGTGACCTTTGCCGTACAAAATGGTATTGAGGAAATTGATTGCGCCCCTCATTATGGGAATGGTGCTCAAGAAAATGTCTTAGGTGTTGCTTTGCTCTGTTTATCGGAGGAAGATCGCGCTCGAGTAAAGATTTCTACTAAAGTAGGTCGCATTATTGATCCGAATAAAAAATCAGAAAGCAGCAATGGTTTTACTAATTCCAGTGGTTTTTCGCAGATTTTTGACTACAGCAAAGAGGGGATCGAAAAATCATTCAGTCAAAGCCAATTGCGGATGCGGGTATCGAATGTGCACGCATTGTATTTACATGATCTTGATAAAGGAACTCACGGCGAAAAACACCACACCCATTACGAAACATTTATGCAAGAGGGTTACCTCGCGTTTAGTACACTGAAAGATCAGAAAAAAGTTGAAATTGCCGGTATTGGTTCAAACGATGTTGAAATTTGCATGAAACTTATTAAAGATGGTCGCTTTCAAATCGATCGCATTATGCTGGCTGGTTGTTATAATTTACTTAATTTCTCTGCGTTGGATGAATTATTCCCTCTTTGTAAAGAAAAAAATATCAAACTGTATATTGCGGCCCCGTATGGTGGGGGACTTTTAAGCGGTCAAAAGGATAATCATTTTTTTCGCTATGAAAAAGCAAATCAGGAACAGATGGAAAAACTAGAAAAAATAAAATCGATATGCACGCAATTTCAAGTCGATCTGCCGCATGCTGCAATGCAATTTGTACACATGCATCCGCAAGTTGAGAAAGTCGTTGTTGGTGCAAGAACCTCAGAAGAACTTAAAGCATCTTTGAAATATGCTCTCGAACCAATCAATCCTAAATTTTGGGAAGCCTTAAAACAAGAGGGATTGATTCCCAGCAGTACAGTAATTCCCTCGTATGACTGCGCCCCTGTACTGTCAATATTTTCCAAGCTTGATGAAAAAGGAAAAGTCTCTTCGTCAAAGGAAGTGGAACATACTGAACTGAAATTATAGCGTGAAAGCCAGCTTAGCCTGGCTGTTGCTTTTCACTGAAAAGAAGTACCTCAACTCGATACGATAAATACAAAAAAGCACCAATGAATATTTAAAATAACAACAAGGAAATAAATGTTTGGACTATTTTCTAAAGGAAAGAATAAAGCTAACGATGAATTTGATCTAGAAGATCAACCCCTAATCGCCAGCGAAAAGGAAGAGAATGATGAGATTCAAACCCTAATCGGAGATAAGCCTAATTATCCTGAAATAGAGCCTATTGGAAAATATGAAACTTTATTAACTGAACTGGACTTCCGTCAAAGAGATCTGAATCGTTGTATTGAGCTTATTAATGCGGAGCCTAAATTAACGAGTGCTCAAAAATCCAGTATCAAAAAGGTAGCAACTACAACTCTTTTAAGTGGGGCTTGGGGAGGAGGTAGTAGCTATTTGATACATGATTTTGTTACTCGATGTGCAAACAGATCACAGCTTGAAGATCTTTGGAAAAATTTAATTGTGAGTACCTATAATGGTAGAGGTTCTACCTGTTATGAACTCAATGGAAGCCTCATGGATCCCAACTATTCGATTGCTGATGAATGCAGTCTTCACGATGATATACGTCCCGGTGAGTGCATCCAATTGCATAATGAATATTGTTCAGAGGCGATGATCTACTACATTCTTCCAGAAGGTATAGGTGTGGCATTTGCCGGAATTATTTTTCTTTTCTTGTTATATCTTGTATTGTGTTCCCTATATCAGTTAATGAAATCCTGCCAACAAGACAGCCACAGTCCCCAAATTGATCAATGCTTAAGTCATGAAAATCTTTATCTTCTTAAATATTATGCTGAAGATCATCTTCCTATTAAAAATAGTATGACAAAGAAACAGCTAATTACTAGGCTAGAGCATTGTATCGCTGAGGATATCACATTTATAAAATACTGTTTGGAATTAAAAAAACATGCCCATTATCTTTTCTATATAAGCACTAAGTTAATTGAAATTAATGGGATCGAACTACCTTATGAAGTAGCAGAGTCGATTTTTCTTGATGCGACTCAACATATAAACATCGCAGGGATAGAGAAAACAAAGCAAAATCAAGAAGCATTCGAAGGAGAAAAAGAAAGAGGCTGGGAAGAAATTCCAAATAACTCTTGTGAAACGGGTCAATATTTATCAAAGAAGGATAAAAAACTCAAAATAGAGCTTTTCGGAAGATTTTTTAGCAGAGCTGTAGTAGTTCCTAATGTTGATTACAAAAACCAGAGCATCATTGAATCTAATATTTTACAGGTATTTAGATAAAAACCGCCAGGCTGTGTTATTTGCCCTTGGGCGTAAGATGAGGGCAGCATAGTTGCCTTTGTTCTTTTATCTCACAAGAAATCACCTCTATAACAATCTGGGACATAAAGCAGCCCCCATTTAAATTATGAAAAACTGTTTTAATTTCCTCATAGATTCATTTACCTTAAGGGCAATTCACTATATGATGTCACGCGGTTATCAATAGTAGATTAAAGGAGACAGTATGAGTTTTTTTATTAGCGATGCTCTGGCTGCAGCGGGGACTACAGCAGCGCCTCAAGCAGATGGAACTTTTTCGCTCGTTATGATCGCTGCTATTTTTGTGTTGTTCTACTTTATGCTGATAAGACCTCAAAATAAAAGAGCAAAAGAACATCGTGAATTAATAAGCCGTTTAAAGAAGGGCGATGAAATCGTTACCTCAGGTGGTATCTTAGCTAAAGTAGTTAGTCTGGATGACCAATACATCAAGATCAGTCTTGCAGAAGGTGTTGAGATTAATATACAAAGAGGCGCAGTAAGCACTGTATTGCCCAAAGGTACTTTAAAATCGCTTTAAATAAAGTCATAGGGACACACGGAAATGCAAAATAAATATCCTCTATGGAAAAACCTAATGCTGGTAATTATTGCAGTTGTTGGGTTTATTTACGCCATACCCAATTTGTATACAGAAAATCCTGTAGTACAAATTTCGTCTGAAACGCCTGTAGATTATGATGAATTAAAGAATCAGGTAGAAGCGCTCTTACAAAAAGATAAACTACCTTTTAAATCAATCATCGTTCAAAGCGAAGCGATTGAAGTCGTTTTTTCGTCTACTGATTCCCAGTTATTAGCTCGCGATGCCATTAAGAATGCTTTAGGCTCCCAATATACTGTAGCGCTGAATTTGGCTCCTTCTACACCCAGTTGGTTGGACTCTATTCGTGCTGCACCTATGAAGCAAGGGTTGGATTTACGGGGAGGAGTGCACTTTCTGTTAGAAGTTGATGTCGACAGTGTGATTAGCCGCCGTTATGAAGGGATCATGAAAAACATCAGCCAAGAATTGCGAGATCTTGGTATTCGTTATACAGGTATTCGTTATATTGCAGATAAAGGGGTTAGTTTACATTTCCGTGATAGTGAATCTATGAATAATGCCTATACCGGTTTAAAGGAAAAAATTCCTGATCTTGTTTTCGCAAAAAGTAAAACCGATAATGAATTTATAGCCTCGATTACACCGGTCGAATTAAACACCATGCGTCAAAATACAATTGAGCAAACAATGAGTATTTTACGCAACCGAGTTAATGAGTTAGGTGTTGGTGAAGCGGTCGTTCAGCAACAAGGAGCAACCCGTGTTGCTGTTGACTTACCTGGAATTCAAGATGCGGCCCGTGCAAAACAAATCCTTGGCGGAACAGCAACCTTACAATTTTACTTAGTGGATCAGGATAACGACCCACAAATTGCGAAGCAAACAGGTGCTATCCCTGTCAATGATAAATTACTCATGATGGATGGCCGTCCTATTTTGTTAAAGAGACAAGTGGTATTGAGTGGTGATTCAATTACTTCAGCAGTTTCTAGTTTTGATCAGCAAACAGCAACTCCAGCAGTACAAATACAACTTGGTGGGGGGGGTGAAAGTCTGTTTACCAAAGTGACTCGCGAGAATATTGGCAAACGGATGGCTATTGTTTATGTTGAAACAAAAAATAGCATACAAACGGTCAATGGAGAGGAGAAAAGGATTACCCATAGAGAGGAGCGTGTGATTAGTGCTCCAGTGATCCAAAATGCTTTAGGAAACAATTTCCAGATTACTGGACTCGCTGATAGCAAAGAAGCAAGTAACTTGGCTTTATTGCTCAGAGCCGGAGCTTTACCTGCTGCCATCTATCCTATCGAAGAGCGTACTGTCGGTCCTACTTTAGGTAAAGAAAATATTCGTAGAGGTATTGTTTCTTTACAAGTGGGAATGGGCTTAATTCTGATCTTGATGCTGGTCTATTATCGATTTTTTGGACTCATCGCCGATATTGCATTGTTACTTAATCTGGTATTGCTTTGTGCTTTATTGTCCGTGATCGATGCCACATTAACTTTGCCGGGTATCGCGGGAATTGTATTGACAGTGGGGATGGCTGTCGATGCGAACGTATTGATTTATGAACGTATTCGAGAGGAGCTGCGTCATGGATTATCACCGCAAGCCGCAATTTATGCAGGATACGAGCGCGCATTTGCTACTATTCTTGATGCGAACGTAACTACATTAATCGTAGCCATCATTTTATTTGCTGTGGGTACAGGACCTGTACGCGGATTTGCTGTAACTCTTTCTTTAGGGTTAATCACCTCCATGTTAACAGGCATTACTTATACCCGGGCCATTGTAAATTGGTATTATGGTGGTAGAGCTGTTAAGAAATTATCTATTGGTATTTAAGGCGGGGCTCAGATGGAATTTTTTAATCCAAATTCAAATGTGGACTTTATGGGTGCTCGTCGTTGGACGGCGATATTCTCCATATTGATCTTTGTGGTTTCTATAGGTGCTTTAGCAATTCATGGCTTAAAGTGGGGGCTTGATTTTACAGGCGGAACCCAAATTGAAGTTTCTTATTCTTCCGCGGCCGACTTGCCCTCGATTCGAGAAAGTTTGAGTAAGGCAGGATTCAAAGAAGCTCAAGTTGTGAGTTATGGAACCTCTAAAGACGTACTGATCAGTATTGCCCCTCGGGAAGATAAAGAGCAGGCACGTCTTGTAGACCAAGTGATGAGCGCTCTTCCAGGTGCTGTAAAACAAAGAGTCGATTTTGTCGGTCCACAAGTAGGGCAGGAACTAGCAACTAAAGGAGCCCTGGCGGTTGTTGTTTCCTTACTGGCGACAATGATATATATCGCCATGCGCTTTGAGTACCGACTTGCAGTGAGCTCTGCTGTGGCACTAGTCCATGATCCAGTATTGATATTAGGTATCTTTGCTTTTTTTGGTATTGAATTTGATTTGAAAGCACTGGCAGGTTTATTGGCAGTAATAGGTTACTCTTTAAATGATACCATCGTGGTTTTCGATAGAGTGCGTGAGAATTTTGTAAAGGTACGTCGTGCTACATCAATCGAAATTATGAATATTTCGATAAACCAAACCCTATCTCGAACTATTATGACTTCAACATTGACGCTTTTTGTTGTGCTTGCACTGTTTATCTATGGAGGTGAAGCAATCCATGGATTTTCTCTGGCGTTGATCATTGGTATTGTGATTGGTACCTATTCTTCGATTTATGTTGCTGGAGCTTTAGCTGTAGCAATGGGGCTTGACAGAAAGGACTTCATGCCTAGCCAACGCAAAGAAATTGATAATCGTCCTTAAACTGCTTTTCTGGGTGCAGATGCACCCAGTCTATTCATACTTCTATTGAAATTACTTATACCAGGCTAAAGGTATCCGATTCGACTTCCTCGTTTTTAATTCCTTGTTCGGATTCTTGCTTAATCTCTGGTGTTTCTTGTGTTTGTGTACGACTTGCTAATTGTTTCTTTAATTCCTCAATAACTTCAGGAGGAATTTGCATTGGTTTTTGGGATTCTTTTACTTCTTCACCTTCAATGCGAATTTCACCCTGTTCAGTTATTTCAAGGATTTTTTTAGTACACCCTTCGGGAATTGCATTTTCAGGGACTAATTGAACCGGGATACCCGCAATAATTGTTGCACCGTCAGCAATACGTATTCCATCTATAGGAGCAAGCTCTGGTATTTTGCTGTAATAACTGCTTATTAGCGAGCAAACAGACCAAAGTAAATTGTATGCGGCATCAAAAGGAAATCCGATACCGATGCCTACTCCTTGCCCTAAATATCCTGCTGCTGTTCCCATGAGATGGGCCAAACTAATAGTACAAAATGAAGTAAGGAGCCTTGTGGCAATTACAGGGGCAAAAAGAGCGACACCAGTTGTTCCAGCAGGACTAAAAATTAATAGAGTACTCCCGACCAGAGCGGTTAATTGAACTCTAGGTGATATTGCTGTTGTAGAATTACTGACTCCCTCGGCCAAGACGACACCTACAGTAGCTCCCACATAAGAAAAAGCTGCTCCAAATAAGGGCTGGGTAAGTGAGATAACAGGAAAGTTTTTGACTTGGTCCGGAACTTCTTTTTTATGGCACATTTCTTTTAAAAATTCAGCAAACTCATTCCATTCTTTTTCAGTAAAGGGTTTATGCCCATCTTTTCCCAATGCTATATTGGCGTGCTCAAAGGCACTTGGCGTTTTAAGGAGTCGCTCTGCGGTCAAATAACATGCTTCCTTATCTTCATCATCGATGAAGTTCTCAGTAGTTACTCCCAAATTGTCTTCGATGATTCGGTATAAAGCAGAATTTCGTTTTGAACTTCCAATTTGAGATTGCACAAACAAACAGGCTGCAATCATAAAGCGTTCTGCAATAATGTATGCTTGTCGTTGCAGAGGGGTTTTGATGTCTTCTTCATGGAGTAAATGAACTTTAAGCACCGCTTTGACCTTTTCTAAAAAGGCAACTTGTTTACTACGGCTGACCACATCAGTCCCACCAAAAAAAACGGGTGTCCCAATCATTGAAGGCTTTGCATTCAAATCAACATGTCGTGCTGCTTCGTAGTTCTTACGTAAATGGTCAAACTTAGCGATACATCCAGGTGCAAGAATAAAGTGCATGATATCCCCCGTCCATTGGCATTCTTTTTGCGTGATACGCGTAAATTCCTTTTTTGTATATTTTATCTTACTTCGTAATTGTATAATTGCAATGTTATTTGGCTATTTTTTACTAAATTGTTTCAATATATTGAAAGTTTTCATTTTATTTACCAATTAACCTATTGAAATGATGCATTTTTTCAGGATTATGATACTTTTAAGCTTAATGACTATAGTTATTGTATGTGGTGTGAAGGACATTGGCTCGTCATCCCGCATAGCGAAGTTTTTCCACGCTGCGTATCGTGTAACGTTCGGAGATCCTTTGTTATGATCAGGGTGAAGGGCGCTTAGGCGTTACTTCGCCCTGGCTGCATTTTACAGGAATAGATAAGGTGAGTGAATCGATGAATGATGTGAAAAATGTGAGTTTCACGGAAAGGCTGAAACATTTGTTTCTGCTTCTTCGAGTGTCTCACTGGTCTAAAGCAGTCTTTGTGATGCTTGGGTTTTGTTATACACCTACTCCTGGATATTTTATTCCGGCGTTACTGGCTTCTCTCGCTTTTTGCCTAATTTCAAGTGCTGTTTATGTTTATAATGATATTGAAGACAGATCCGAAGACAGCTTGCATCCTCACAAACGACATAGGCCTTTAGCAAGTGAGAAAGTTTCTGTATCTGAAGCGATTTTCATGTTGTTTTTATTGCTATTGACTGGACTAACTTTGGGCTGGCTGATTTCGAAGAAACTGGCTATTATTCTTTGCATTTATTTAGTAATTAATGTCGCCTATAACCATCTATTCAAGCTGATTCCTATCGTTGACGTGCTTTGTATCGCCGCAGGATTTATGCTGCGTGTATTAGCCGGAACTTTGGGTATTGGATTACCGATTTCTACCTGGTTAATTGGAGCAGCAACCTTACTTAGTCTCTTTATTGCTTTAAATAAACGGCGAATGGAGATGCAACTAGGATTAAAGCATGCTACTCGCAAGGTGTTGAAGAAATATAATCCTTTAGTCCTTCATTGGCTGATTGTAGCAATAGGATTTAGCAGTTTTATTACCTATGTTTTTTATATTATCTATGCTCGTGATGAGTCATTTTATTTTATGTTAACAGTTCCCTTTGCAGCAATTGCCTTGTGGCGTTTTGGCTGGCTGGCAACGCAAGATATTGAAAATGATGATCCTGTTATTGTTTTTTTAAGTGATCGATTGTCACGAATTAATCTTTGGTGTTTTGTCGTCTTGACCTTTATGGCTTTAGCCCAATGAAACGTGGGTTTCAATGGTATGACAGCATTTTTATTGTATTGTTTTTTTATCTATTGGTTCTACAAATACAAGCAATCTGGCCCTTTACCATTGATGATATGTTTATCTCATTACGTTATGCCAAACATTGGGCTGCAGGAGAGGGGCTTTTATGGAATTTGCATGCTCCTCCTGTAGAAGGTTATTCCAATTTTAGCTTTGTGGCCTTAGGGGCTTTAACGCTTCTATTCAAAGGTAATCCTGTGGTTGTTTTAAAAATGGCAGGATTAATAGGTCTTATTATGACCTGCTATTTCATTTATTCAATCAGTCGATTTTGGTTTTCACCACGTGAATCACTTTTGCCTTGTTTTGGGGTGTTACTCTATAAAGGGCAAATTATATGGGCTACCAGTGGTTTGGAAGCCACGGTATACGAAGCTCTCTTATGCGGAACCGTCTATTGTTGTTTCAAAGGTATAGGGTATCGATTTGCACCCAACCCACGCGGAGCCGCAATAAATGCTTATTTCATTGGTGCAGGGATTTTGCTTGCACTTGCTGGAATGACGCGGCCAGAAGCACCCGCATTCATGGTTTTATTTTTTATTTTAATCTATTGGGATAGACCAAAGGAGGAAATAAAGCGCTATCAAGTTGGGGTTTTGCTCTTTTGTATTGCGCTGGTTTTATTTTATGGCCCTTATTTTTTTTGGCGTGTCATTTATTTTGGATATCTATTTCCCAATTCAGTGTATTGTAAGGGATTATCGCAAGCGTTTACTTTTGCTTTGGATCGCCACTACCTTAAATTGATTTGGCCTCTAGCTCTTTTCGCTTTGCCAGCTTGTATTCAGGCTAAAGATAAACGCCATTATTTTTTGTGGCTGCCTAGTCTTGTCTATCTCATTATGTTGGCCGATTCGGATCCTGTTGTAGCTTTTGAAAATCGGCTTTTTTTACCTGCTTTTGCCTTGCTCCTTCCTTTAGTAGTTCAAGGAATTAGCACCCTCGTATATGCTTTCCGACGAAAAAGGGATTCTACTTTCAGATTAGTTTTTTATTTGAGTACTTTGGTCATTTTGTTTCTTTTAATTCCCAAAATGAGTTTGGCAGATTATCGCTATTTCAGTCAAAATCCGGTTCGAGGAGAATTGTTACGCAAGAAGCTGGTAGATTGGTTAAATAACCATGCTTCTACTGGGGATTGGGTTGTTTTGGGCGACAGTGGATTGATCCCTTATGCCAGTCCGCTCAACTTTATTGATTCCTATTGCCTTAATAATTTAGAAATGACCCACCATTCTTCCCAGGATATGTATCAGGATTTTTGTGAACGAATTTGGCAAAAGAAGCCCCGAATTATCATTTTAACTTCACTTACGAAACACGGAAAAATTATCTATACACCGAGTGACGCCTGTTTGAAAACACGGTTGGACAAATATCCCTATAAACTCAGTACAACCTATGAGAGTAGTAGTCCTGGTTCGATTTACCGTTATGAAGTTTATGAAATTATTTTTCCATCAAAAAAGAGCTAGTTTTGTCGGGTGTGACCTTGCATTAGTGTATGATAAGGGTAAGAGCCTTCTTTCTGTTTGGATCTTTTTGATTCATTCTGTACTTTTAATTTTCAATTAATTCAGGTATAATTACTTCCCTTATGAATCAACCAGCACTAATAATTTGAACGATATCGATAACAAATTTGAATTTCTTGGTCAATTGCCGAAAGATATGGCGATTGAAACAGCATCTCATTTAACTACCCCTAATTTGATAAGATTGTCCATGGTATCAAAGGGGTATAGCACTTTTTTTGAACCGTTATTGGAACAACGTAAAACAGTGCAAAAATTCATACATCACGTAGTGCGCGGGGAGTATGATGCGGTTAAAGAGATGTTAAAGAAAGACTACCGTTTAATGGTTAAAAGGGACCAAGTAACGGATTGCTCTGGTCGTACGTTTGAGTTTATTAGTGGTTTTGAATATGCACTTTGGGCGCTCGATAAACATATGTGGACGATGATGCTCGATTGCCTCCCTGAAAATGAGCAAGGTCAACAGGTATTACTGCAATTGCTTTCTCAATACAACAAAGTAGATTCAGAGGGAGTAATTTATAGGCTTGATGAAAAAAAAATCACTGAAAAACATTTTGATTTTGCAAATATCATTATTAAAAAGCTGCAAAAGCTAGTAGATTCGATGAATGCGCCAGGGAATAATAATTATTTCAATGATCATCAATGGCGAGTGTGTGTTGGTGGGGCACAAAAATTGCTGCCGATGCATATTATTGATGAATACTGCTCTGATGAACCATTTGATCCCGTGCCCAAGTTTACCTCACAGCAGAAGTCATTGAGACAATTCTATAATTGGACTACTAAAGAGAAGGAAAATTGGTTTAGCGTTGATTCTAAGTTGTCGGTTGATTTTGCAATATTCAAAGCCGGAGCCGCGACCATTGGCAGCTGGGTGGAGGCAGCACAGCCGCACGTTGCTTGCAATTTGGCTGCCATGACGGAATTATTTATAGTGAGAACAAAAGATTTTCTCAATCTCAAATCGCAACTTGAAGAGCAGATGACGATAGATAATAATCTTCAAGAGCCCAAAATTTCACCGAATTGACTTCATGTCGATGAAGAAGCTCGGCGAAAACGGCGCCATATGCTCATCTCGGCGTGAGTCCAAAAACCACAAAAGCAAGCCCTGATATAAACAGTGTGCTCTCACCACTACAGACACCATCGATGCAAGTAACTATGATTTGCAGAGGGAGAATCCCTCTTTGACCATCCATTTAACTTGCTCGCGCGCTTTACTCAATGTTCTTGCATGTGTTACAAAGTGTGTTGACACAAAAAGCTGTTTTCGGGTTGCTAAATTGTCTATAACACGCCCAGTTTGTATTTTCCTGGTTTGACTTGATCCGTGTTAGAAAAATTTACAACACCCTGAGTTACTCGTTGCCGATGTAGCTTGCAAGACTCTTATTAAACAGCGCCTCTGCCAATCAGGGATGGGTGGAAGAGTCAGGCTAATTCAACAATTCTGTATTTAAGAGCGGGTTGATATCAGCCAAAGGCCGTTGAGAACAATTTTGGGATCGTATTCAGCAAACAGGTTTAATCGTCCTGGCAGAAATTTGCTAGCTATTTATAAGAATCAAACAATAAAGTACCCTTTTTACCTAAGGTTTTCCAGTGGGTTCTATTTTTTGACATGATATATGCGGAAATATAGTGTACTATTTCGCTAGTAATAAAAATGAGTGAAGGATTCTCCTATGATACAAAAGATGTCAGTATTTTTGCAAAAACTGTATAAAAAATTACCTGTTCTTTTGTGTGATTTACTCGCTATTCCGGTAGCATGGTATGCTGCATATTGGTTGCGTTATAACATGCAGCCGTTTCCCAAAATAGTGACTTCGAATCATTCAGTTATTGGTTTAACCTTATTGACAGCAATCCAGGTTGCCTGTTTTTTCTATTTTAAAACATACCGTGGCTTATGGCGCTTTTTTTCTTTAAATGATGTAGTGAGAATTTTAAAGGCCACGTTGACTGCTACGATCTTGGGAATTCCTGTTTTGTATTTAGTCTCAATGCTTCACGAAGTTCCCCGTTCGGTATTTCCCTTATATTGCATGATTTTAATTACTATTTTGTGCAGCTGCAGAATGTTGCGGAGGATTTATTGGGACAAGCAGGCTAGCAGTAATAAAGCAGTTGAATTGAAACGAGTGCTTATTATTGGTGCGGGGATGGCTGGTGAAAGTCTTGCCCGCGATTTAAAGCGGTCCAAGCAATATATTCCAGTAGGTTTTATTGATGATAACCTGGCAAAACGGGGGTTGGAAGTTCATGGAGTACCTGTTTTAGGAACTACGAGTCAAATTACTCAGCGCGTCAACGAGTATGCAATTGATTTGATTTTTATTGCGATTCCCTCAGCAAGCTCTTCAGTAATGCGACGTATTGTAACGTGTTGTGAAGAGAGTAAAACACCTTTTAGCACACTTCCAAGCCTTAATGCTTTAGCTTCTGGAAGAGTGGAGGTTAATGCATTAAGACCGGTTAACATAGAAGATCTGTTGGGCAGGGAACAAGTCCACTTGCAATGGGATAAGTTAACCGCAGGCATTGCTGGAAAACGAGTATTAGTTACTGGCGGGGGAGGCTCCATAGGATCAGAGTTATGCCGACAAATTTTAGCCCTTAAGCCCAAGAGTTTGGCAATTATTGAAAACTGTGAATTCAATCTGTATCAAATTGAACTGGAATTAAAACAAAACTTTCCAGATATTTCTATAGAATTCATGTTGATGAGTGTTACTGATGAAGTAGCAGTAAATCATTTCTTTGTGAATTTTCAACCCGAAATCGTTTTTCATGCTGCGGCTTATAAGCATGTACCGCTTTTGCAAAATCAAATACGTGTTGCGGTAATGAACAACGTGCTCGGAACCCAGGTTGTTGCTAAGGCTAGTGTATCGGTAAATGTTGGAAAATTTATTTTGATTTCCACGGACAAAGCAGTCAATCCGACCAATATTATGGGAACTACCAAGCGTGTGGCTGAAATCTATTGTCAGAACTTAGATGGTAGGTCTAAGACTCAATTCATTACGGTCCGTTTCGGAAACGTTTTGGGCTCAGCGGGAAGTGTCGTGCCATTATTTCAAAAACAATTACTGAGCGGAGGCCCGATCAAAGTCACTCATCCTGATATGCAACGATATTTTATGACCATACCGGAAGCATGCCAGTTAATTTTGCAAGCCATGGTTAACGGAAAAGGTGGTGAAATTTTTGTTTTGGATATGGGCGAACCTGTTAAAATCAGCTACCTGGCAGAACAAATGATTCGTTTGGCAGGGAAGGAGCCTGGAAAGGACATCATGATTGAATACACGGGATTACGTCCAGGAGAGAAGCTATTTGAAGAGCTGTTCCACGAATCAGAACAATTGGCGCCAACCGAACATGAAAAATTATTTAAGGCAAAATTCCGAGAGCTAAATTGGGACGAACTAATCCAAACAATGCGCTTGTTGCATTCAGCATGTGAAGAAAATCAGGATGACGAGTTATTCATTTTGTTGAAAAGCTTAGTTCCTGAATTAAATACAAACAGCGCAGTGCCAATATCTTAATGGGTTGATGCGTATCGTTTGTTTTATTGTATTCATTGGTTGAAGAAGAGGTGTTGATGATGATTGTTTCTTATGATGATTTTGCCAAAATAGATTTACGCTCTGGTACGGTGGTTAAGGTTGAAGAATTTCCTCGTGCAAAGAAACCTGCTTATAAGGTTTGGGTGGATTTCGGTAAGGACATCGGCATATTACAAACCTCTGCCCAAGTTACCGTTCACTATACGCCAGAAACCTTATTAGGTCGCTCTGTGGTTGGCTGCGTCAATTTAGGTGAAAAAAATATAGCGGGCTTTACTTCGCAATTTTTATTAGTTGGATTCTCTGATGCCAATGGAGCGATATGTCTCATAACAACCGACCCCAAAGTTCCTGATGGAGAAAAGTTGCATTAGTTACAAATTAGTTTGAAGTCTTAGTAAATCACGCGGAGCCCTGAGTTTTGAGCCTGAAGGGCCATCATTATTTCGTTACTAGCAAGTATCTATCCTTTTTGAGCTATGATTGGTGCCGGTAAGGATATCGTTTTTTTGCGGTTGCTTATTTTTCTTCTCAGCATTTCCTATGTAGGTCTTATTATTTTGGTCTAAGAGAAAACAAAGACATTTTACTTTTTAACCATGGCTGATCAATTAAGGCTCACATAAGTTGGTTCGTGTTAAAATATTTTCCAAATTTTGAATTGGATAATTCATATGTTAAGAAAAGCAACCTCCGAAGATTTTGCTGCATGGAAAGCAATTTACATGCAAACCAGTGTTAATCCATTTATGGCCTATGGCTCTGTGCATGAATTAGATAATGATTTTGTAAATATGGTACAAAAAAGCACTTTATATGTTTACGAAGATAATGAACAAAATATTATTGGTATTTGTCGATTAACCCCTTTTTCGGGGGATTCTCAGCATGTGGTGGAAATTAATTCCTTTGCGATCAGTGAACGGTACCGTGGTAAAGGACATGCACAAGTTATGCTAAACGCTATTATAGAGGAAATTAAAAAACAACCGCAAATTATACGTATCCAATTGAGTGTTGAGGGAGATAACCCGGCAGCACAGCACATATATCAAAAGGCAGGATTTGAGTTAGAAGCCATTTATGATGATTGGTTTCGACGTTATGAAGGGACGCATCAAGACAAATGGTTCGTTGCAGAACATTTCATGGTGCAATTCATCAATAAACCGCAAGTAAAACCTTTAGATTCAATTCACTCACCACAACATCAATGTATTGACTGCAATTTACGTAAAGCGAAAAGCGTTGATTTTCAAAAGAGCTATGACTTATATCAGAGGAAACAGCAAAGTCTTGGGCTTAAAGCAAAATCCAGTGAAGATTATTTCTCTGATTTTTCCGAGTTTCTGGGGAGTGGTGATTTATACGTTTATGAACATAATGATGAAATCATCGGTATGTGCCACCTTGCTCCCTACAGTCAATACAAACGTTTGCAGCATAGTGCAGAAATTGATTTTTTAATTATGGAACCGTTAGGTCACCCAGAAACTCTGGCTAGTTTTTTGAAGAGTATTAAAAAAGACCAAGTTGATAAAGGGATTAAGCGGATAGAAGTGGCACTTTTAGAAGGAGATAGTCAAACAGCCGAAGGAATGAAACTGGCTGGTTTCGAGGCTAAGGGCGAATTGTCCGGAATTTTCAGGCATCCCCAAGGTCATTATGTGAATAAACTTCTCTTTGAAAGCAGTTTATTGGGGATAAGTGATGCTGTTGAATTGATTAAAACATGTCATTTTGATATGAAGAAAGAGCAAAAAATTATTAAAAAATTAGAAATTCTGAACACTTTAACGGGCTTAAAAAATCTCAATTTTGAAAATCAGATTTATCAAACCATAAAAAAACATCGCGACAATCCTGCGGAAATCTTGAATTTTTTATCCAGTATGATGTCAACTCAAGGTATGAGCTTTTTTTCCAATTATCCAGGTGATTCACTGCCTACGCCTATCCCTACTTCAGAGATATTGAATTATGGGCAGGGGTTTTCTTCTTGAATTTCACTGCCAGTTTGGGCTGGATTTGCGGTAACCCCCTAAACGAACACGCTGTCCTGGCCTCTGCCATCTTTCATTTTAAGCTTCTCTACACCCTGAAAAGCGAGTCCAGCACAGCGCTGTTCTCGATATTCGGGAGAGAACCTTAAAACACGAATCCCGGGGTTAACCGGGAATAAGTCGTTAGGGGGGCGTTGAGCGAGATGTAAGTGAGAGACAGGTGCTTCACCACATCAAGCCACCGTTTAAACTGGAGGAAAAAGATCCTGAAACTTAACACGAGTTTTAACGTGGAGCGCTTTTTTCCTTTTCTTCGATAAGTCAAAAATCTTGTAGATTATGATGGGAACTATAAAGCTCACCATGCCTATATAGAAAGCAAGTTTATAGGTGGGGTCTTTATTCAATACCAAGAAAAACAAAGCAATGAGCATGAGTACAATTGCCAAAATGCCGGTATAGGGTGAATAGGGAGTCACATAGCGCAGGTTTTCGGTAGTGTATCCCGCTTGATATAGACGATTTCTAAAGCGAATTTGTGATGTGCATAAAGAAATCCATGCCAATGTGCCGGTAAATCCGGATACTAGAAGTAGGGCGATATAAAGTTTTGTTTGTCCAAAAAAGTAGCCTACACCTAAAAGAATCCAGATGAAAATTAAGGTTGCGATGACCGCATTTTGGGGTACTGAATTATGATTGAATTTAGCAAAAGTGTGGGGTGCCATACCATCACGTGCCAAGGCATTTAATGCCCGCACGGTGCCATAAAATCCGGAATTAGCACAAGATAAAGTCGCACTTAGGGTCACAAAGCTGGTCACAGCACCAGCCCATTTTAGATTGTAAAAGTTTAGTGCATCAGCAAATACAGAGTTGGATAACCCTGCTTTTTGCCAAGGAAAAATTAAGACCAGACAAAATACGGGGATGATGTAGATAAAAAGAATTCTTAACGTTACATTTCGAATGGCGTGAGGGATCATACGCGCCGGATTTTCTGATTCCCCAGCAGCAAGGCCAATAATTTCGGAACCTTGGTAGTTGACCAACAAAAGAACCATGGCGGTCAATAAGGACATGGTCCCATTGGGAAGCAGACCTCCATCACCAAAGATGTATTTGGAGCCAATAAACCCACCCGATTCTGGGCCATGGATGAGGCCAAGGAAAATTAGAATGGCTAAAATAACAAAGCCTAATAAAGCTAAGATTTTGATTAAAGCAAGCCAAAATTCGATTTCCCCGAATGTATCGACTTTAGCAAGATTGATGTACGTTATAAGTAAACCAAAGCAAACAGCCCATACATAACCATTTACCCCCGTAAACATCTCCATGATTATGCCCCCTGCAACGCATTCGGCAGGGATGTACGCCACCCAACTGATCCAATAAGACCATCCTACGCCACAAGCAACGGATGGGGAAATAAAATCAGCAGTATAGGTAACAAAGGAACCTGAGATAGGAATTGCTACCGCAAGCTCACCCATGCAAAGCATGGTTAGAAAAATAATCAATCCGCCCAGGATATAAGCTAAAAATACAGCAGGACCAACCAGGTTAATTACTTCACCCGTGCCTAAAAAATAACCCGAACCGATAATTCCCCCCAAGGCTATAAGTTGCACATGGCGGTCTTTCAATCTTCGGCTGTAACCACTGTCTTTAATGGGTTTATCTATTGCTATCTTGCTCTTTTTCACGGACTGTTTGTTTCTCACAGGTTGTCATGTTTTTGGGTGACGCTATGTTATATTCATCTTTAATAATTTAAAACTAAATTTTTTCTATTTACACTAAATTTTTTAGTAAAAGGATAGAAAAAATTAATTAGGACGACATTATAAATCATTTTTTATCTCTTTGAATATTTTTTCGCTAAATTAATAAAAATTATTACAAGACAAACCTTAGTTTGAATATCAAAAGAAGATCAAACCCATGAAATAGAATCTAATCCATTGCTTTTTTAAAAAAATATTAGTCTCAAACGATACGCACAGTTGCATCATCATTCAACTTAAGTATACTTTTCCTTAAGCCGCTGTAGCTCAGTCGGTAGAGCAGTTGATTCGTAATCAAAAGGTCCGCAGTTCGATTCTGCGCAGCGGCATTGTAAAATCAATGGGTTACAAATGGGTTTAAGAATTTAAATTTCACGTGTCGAATATGTGTCGAAGATTTGAAAGGATCTAAAGTCAATGTTTAAAGAGCTTATTAATAAAATGACTAATGGAATGTTATGGGCAGTGATTGTTCCAATTGCGTTGTTCATATTAATGCTCACAGCTTTGACTGGTGCTTACACTTATGTTGTTTGGAAATCTGACCAAGTGTCCTACGAGGGAGCTTTGGGAAAATTTAGTGCAAAAGCAAATAATCTTCAAACTCAGTTAGACGATGCTCTTGAATCTAATAAAAAGCTATCTATTACTGTAGAGCAGCTAAAAAATTCTTTACAAGAGCTTGGGGAAATATGTGAACCCTCTACAAAAATGCTATCTAATGACAAAAAGAATATTATTTCGAATAAATTAATGGATATAAATAACAGTATGAAATATCAATTAGATCTATTGAATCAACAAAAATCAAAATTGGAAGCTGTTAGTAGAGATGTAATTGAATTTAAAAATGTAATACAAAAGAAATCAAATAAATAATTCTACCCCAAAAATAGGTAGGGTGATTTGTTGTAACATCGAAATTATCTCTGGATTATACGTGTGTAATGTATTGGTTTTTTTATTCTCTAGAAACTTGAAAGGCACAACTCTACATTCATCAAATTAGCAGTAATTTTTAGAATATCCTAAAATTTTAAAGTGTCATATTATTTATCGTATAATTTTATCCAGGATAACTTAATTTTAAATCCGATTATTTCAAGATTTCTCACTTTATCTTCCAAAACCATTTTTGAAAAAAAAGTCAGTCTATCTACAGTTTTGTCATTTATGATTAAATAATGTATAAAACTGTTTTTATAAGATAGATCAATATGGTTATCAGCTTCCTGAATATGATGATTTACAGCAATAACATATTTTTCTGGGAAGCTAGCGTATGCTCGAGCAGATACAAAACCTTGATTAAAAAGATGACTGAGTGCATTGGCTCCTGAATTAAACTTTACATGTATGAACTTTTTTTCTTGGGGTAAGAGAACATCGCAAACCTCAAATCTATCTTCATATAGATATATTTGTTTATGGATTTCATCAAATAAATGTCCATTTAGTTCCTTTGATAGTAATTTATTAAAGATTCGCTCTTTCGGTATCTTTTTCCCTGGATTACTTTGTTGAAATTTTACAATTTCATTATGTGTATTTTCTTTTACTAAGTCCGAAACAATGAATTCTTTATCAATTATAGAGTTTATTTTATTGTTAATTCTTTCATATTTGTCTTTTGCGATCTCAAACCATTCACCATGTGAAAGAATATAGTTAGATCCATTAAATTCAATTTCTCCGTATAGGCATTCAATAATAGGCCATTGCTTTATTGTCTTTCCTTCTTCATCAAGAATACAAACAATATCATTTTCGAGATCAGCTTTTTGAGGTTTTACTCTGAGTTTTAAATATGTGCTTAGAAAAAACTCATCACTCTCAAATTCAGAGTTTGCTAATATGAATTTAAATCGTTCGGCTTCGCTAAAATCAAAATCGATCTCGGGCTCAAACAAGAAAAAATCTTGTCCTCCCAAAACTAATTTATGTTCTAATTGAACGAATAGTTCTTGAAGGAAACCATCTTCTACTGGACATAGACCTTTGAACATTTTTTTAATATCATCATGATTAACTGACTTATAAATTTCATATAATTTCTCAAGTTTTTGAGGTAAGTGTTGTAAGCATGGTATTTCTGTAGATCTAAAAAGAAATTGAATATTAAGAGAACTATACTTACCTATAAGTCTACGAAAATCCATTGATCCCTTATTTGTAGCTACTATTTCTCTGATAATCTCATTATCCTCCATCGAGATATATAATTGATCATTGCTAACTGTGGCGCCATATTGTCTTTGTTTATTCAGCGGATTAGTCTCATGTACTCGGCTTTGGGCACTTTTAACCTTAGTGTCCGTGTTATCGCAAATTAATTTATTAACTGTATAAATTCCAAATTTTTTGTCTATACAGGTTGGGATAATGTTATGACGAGCCATGACTCCCCAATTTAAAGCAAAAATACGAGATTTAATTTTAATAAATAACGATACTCCATGACTTTGATTCGTAGGCATAATTAGTGATAAATCTACGCCTCCAATTTTATTATTAAAATCTTTTACCCAATCTGCTTGTTTAGCTGTTCCTAATTTTTTATAGAGGATTGCAGTTAAATTTTTTTTATCAAAATCTATTTCATTGTATTTGTTATAGTCAGAGATAAAGGTATGGGGTTCATTTATTTGTAATCCTTTTTTTAAAAGGACCACATTTAGTTTGATAGCCTTCAATTTTTCCATTTCTTTCATCAGCGCTCCATGCTAGCATCATAATTTGTATTGGGTGATGCCCTAATACAGAGATCAATGTTCATTTGAATGACTAGATATATGATGTTTTATTTTAGTTAATATTTTATTGACTATATTTTAGCAGTAAATGAAATAAATGTAGCAATCTTATAGTGAGCTGCTAATGCCTAAATTACTGGCGATGTTATGCTTTTTTCTTAGGTTAAAGTGTTAGTTTTGAAAACCTTGTTGCTACATGAAGAAAATTATATACCTATTATTCGTCAATCCAATAATTACAATTAAAGTTAAAAAACATTGGACTGAATATTCAGTGGTACAAATGGGACAAGTGGGAAACTCTTATAATTACTGGGATTGAGTCGTTCCACCATCAAGATTAATGGTGGAACGAGTGGGACAATTAATAGTCGTCAGACCATACTTTTTCAGTAAAAACATAACACCTAGGAATGCCAACTCCTTTAATCCTTCGTTTTTGAGAGGCTTTGCCGTCATTACCTGGGACTATCCAGCCAGCATTAATAAGCACGTTGTTAACCATTTTAGGCTCAAACCCTTGGCAAATCTCCTTCCTGTAAACTTCAGATAAAACCATAAAAATACGAAAACCTTCGTTATCCGTTCGAAAAAATCCAGCTCGGTTATAAAGTCGTTCACTATTGGGATGATTTTCGCTTTCAAACCGACTTGCTCCTTCTTTTTCAAAGAATGCACGAACTTGAGATAGTATGGCTCGATCTTCTCGATTACCATTTTCTCCAAAATCCTCTAGCCAAACATCAAAACACTTTTCCGCTGCTTGGCATGCTGTGCCTCGTTTCCATCCAGTTAATTCGAAATGACTCGCTATTTCCCCAGCCATGGCAACTAAAGCAAAGCGTCTGGCTACGCGTTGAATTTGACCAGAATGCTCAGGCTTGGTGACCTTAGTTACAAATTGCTGGATTTTATTGGTGAGTAGGGGGATCAGTTCAGTGCGATGATTAACAATTTTATGAAGCCATGCAATTCCAGCTGTTCCATGATATTGATTGGCAGCCTCTTTTAACGCGAGTGACATGGAGGCTGGATTTATATGATCATGTAACTGTTCAAATAATCCCATCTGGGCACCTGCATCGGCTTCAATATCTGCCAAGCGAATTTCTTGACCTGCATTGCATCGCTGACCAGCTTTGGCCATTAACGAAGTTAATGACTCCTCGCCAGCGGATAAAAAGAGTAGTGACCAACGCATGGATTGTCTTGCAGTACCACACCGAGAAGCTCGTGTTTTCCCTTGACCATTGGCAAGCAGGTAAGCACACTCACCAGCTTCTTTGGGATCCATTTGGCTAAGTTCATCTAATATTAATACACCATCATTATGAAGAGCTGCCAATCCTTCCAAACCGTTTGCAGTACTTCGCCACAAACGAATGTAACCGTCTGGCTTACCCCAAACAGAAGCAGCCACCTTTAAAGCTGTTGTTTTACCAGAGGATGAAGCACCTCTAAAATGAAAACCGCCTGAATCTTCCCCAACAAGTTTGGCAAGGCTTGGTGCAAATGAAGTAGAAATAGCAAATACTAAACGCGAATTTCCATCGGCTAACCGTGCAATAGAATTTCGCCAATCATCAACCGTACCAGCTACAGACAATGCAGGTTCAAGACTATTGGCATTTTGAAAAACGATTTGGTCATCGCATTGGCCGATTGCTTCAGTAGCGGTAACAAATACTTCTTTATACCAACCTAATTTATCTACACAACGAGCTCGCTCTTCAACAGGAAAAACTTGTATGTAAGAAGCTAACAAATCACGAGCTGTTTTACTGGGTGAGATAGTCAATCCCAATCGTGCCAGTTCACGTCTAACATCACTAGAGTCTCCTTGTAATAAAGCTAAAGGCATAGCCCATTGATGTTTCACTCCATCGTCATCGACCCATTCGAGCAATCGACCCCATTCGCCACTATGAGCATCACGAGTTTTAGCGACCACATATAAAGAAGAGCATATCCATCGAGGTGGTAACTCGTTATTATCTTTATCCTTACCGATAAAAATCACCCCATCAGAGGTTAATTGAAACAAGCCACCTGCATATGGAAACGATTTAATACGTTTAGACTGTTTAAAATCGACATGATATATTTGATTTGAATTCATTTTCTATTTCTCCAACAACGTTCACAGGAAGGTGTTCCACCATCTTCCAATCAATCACAAGACTTAATCAAAGAACTGCTAAACAGCATCTTGAAGGACGTTATAAGTGCATTGTTGTTGAAGATAATTAAGAATATCTGATTTGCGATATCGAACCGTACGACCTATTTTAATATAAGGCACACCCTGACCAGCCCAACGGTTTCGTTCTAATAATTGTGCGGAGCAATCTAAAACTGCGGCGAGTGTATTTTGATTAAAAAGGGTAGAGTTTGGAGCTGATTCAAATTCGTTGATGAGTTGCAAGCGGGATACATTTTTTCTAGACATAGTAATACCTCGTCATTAAAAGAATTTTCAATCGGCAATAAAATACCGCCAAAGAGGCTTTTTCCATAAATCCATCATTGAAAATTCCAGTAATACTGGTACTTTTCCACCTATCCTAAATTCCATGTAGCTTTATAGCCATTTTCATAAAGCTATTTAAAACAACGAATAGATTATTACGTGGTTTAAAAATTAAAGTCAACAATTGAAAACAAATTCAATGAAAATGTAACTAAATAACCCTACCGTCCCACTTGTACCACATGTTCCCTAAATTTTTTTCAATCACAAAGACCTACGTGCAGAAATGTCATATCAGATGAAGTGTCGTATTTTTGCTATACTTGTGTTGTAAGAAACTATCGGAAATAGAGCAATGTCACGCGCATCACTTAGAAGTAAAATTGAGAAAAAGATCGGCCGATCTAAACGGCAGGTTTTTTTACGCTCTGATTTTGAAAAATTAAGTGATTATGATCAAGTTGGCAGAGCATTAAAAGAATTATCCAGAGAAGGAAAGTTGCTCAAAATAGGTTATGGTTTGTATGCAAAAGCTAGAATAAATCGAATTACTGGCAAACCCATGTTTGCTGCTGAGGGTGGTTTTACAGCTATCTCTAGAGAAGCATTAACCCGACTTGGTGTAAAGTGGCAATATTCCGATGCAACGAAATCTTATTTGACGAGCTCTACACAAATACCCGCAAATGCTGAGGTTGTTGTAAAAAGCAGGTTTAACCGTAAAATAGGAACAGACAGAATTACCCTAAAGATAATCACTGAATGAGGTTATTACGAGTTCAATAAAAATATAGATATGCTCTATATAATGTCCCACTTGTACCATCTCAAATTTTGAACGTGGAACACCGATAGCTCAGTAAAATCAAGTTGTCCCCTTAGTTCCACTTGTACCACTCAAAATTATTAATATGTTGTTCAAATGTGATTTTCATTTGTTTGAAGAGGGCAATTTCTCTTCTCAGCAATTTGGAACGCATTGCGTGCCAAATTTAATAATCCAGTTTTCCCCCATAAATCTCCAATACTAGTACTAGATGAAGTATCCGGAAGTTCCGGAATGTTTATTTTAGTTTAATTAAAATTTCAAATTGATGTAGTTCAGAATTTAATTTTTTATAAATTGCTATTAGTGGTCAAGGATTACTTGACTACTGAACTCTCCCGTACGACCCAATAGAGATTTTGAATTGAACTCCATATTCGATTTTAAATTTTTCCCGAGAAAAGAATTTTCTAAGGGCGCAATATACATTGCTTTGCAATGTTGTTTTTTTAACATATAAATTTAGGAAAAAAATATTAAGTACGTCCCAATTTGATGATAAGAAAACGAGGTTAATGTTTTACTTCAGATTATCTTTTCATTAGTAATTGCTTCATAAATTTGGCACACACTGTGTACCAAATTCATTGTAAACATTGACAGAAGATTTTTCGTATAGTTTAATTTTATTAATATAGTTAAACTTTAAGTGTATCTATGTCATCAAAAATAAACTGGCTTCTGAATAATATCAACCCAGGTGAAATCTTGGTGCAGTCTTGGTTATCGAGTCATGGAATTACGCCTCAATTAACAAGAAAGTATTGTCAAAGCCAATGGTTGGTGAAATTAGGTGCAGGTGTTTATTATCGTTCAGGACGTAAACCCGAGTGGCAAAATGCCGTTTATTGTCTGCAAAATCAAAACCAATCAATGATTCATTTGGCTGGTTTATCAAGTTTAGCTCAGCAAGGTAAGTCGCATTATCTACAATTGGAAACAGAATCCATTTGGTTAAATGTTCAAGGAAAAACGATTTTACCCAAGTGGTTTAAGACCTTTCCAGAATTAGTTGCTTCTGATAATCCAACACCTCACTGGCAAATCATTAAAACATCTAAGTTAAATGCCATTGATAATAATGATTTAATTACTGTAGATATAGATGGTATAAAATTGAAAGCTAGTAATCAGGAGTTAGCAGCATTTGAGGTTCTTGAGGCTGTACCTTCTATTTTGTCATTTGAACATGCTGCAGAGCTTTTCCAAGGTTTAGTCAATTTAAGTCCCCGAAAAATTGAAACTATTTTAAGCAAAAGTGGATCTATCCAAACGAACCGTTTATTTTTATTTCTTGGCCATTTCTATAAACATCCATGGGTTAAACGGTTAAATGAATCGGTCATTAATCTTGGGGCGGGGAAGCGTCAAATAGTCCTTAATGGTAAATTAGAAAAACAATATCAAATCACTGTTCCAGAACAATTTATAAGTAGCGATTAGAATATGAATAAACAATCCATTTATTACAAGCAGGTTTTGCTGCTTATCCGATTGATCCCTATTGTTGAAAAAGAAGCGTGCTTTGCTTTAAAGGGTGGAACTGCCATTAATTTGTTTGTGCGTGATTTTCCAAGACTATCGGTAGACATTGATTTGGCTTATTTACCTCTTGAACCACGTGATTTGGCTTTAGCTAATGTTCGTAAGGCATTAGCAGCTATTACGGCAAATATTAATACAGTTCCTGGATTGTTTGCGGTTTTACAAGATAATAAACCGGATGAAATGCGAATTATTGTTGGAGATCGCTCTTCGCAAAATAAGGGAGTTCAAGTCAAGATAGAGGTTTCACCAGTAGCTAGAGGAACGCTTTTACCACCTATTGAGCTTGATGTTGTTGCTTCGGTAGAGGAGGAGTTTGGTTTTGCATCAATGAAAGTAGTTTCTTTACCCGATCTTTATGGTGGTAAATTATGTGCAGCCTTAGATCGCCAACACCCCAGAGATCTTTTTGATATCAAGTTGTTATTAGAAAATCAAGACATTGATCGAGAGCTGTTTAATGGATTTTTAACTTATCTTTTAAGTCATAAGAGACCTATCTCAGAAATTATGAACCCACGCTGGAAAGATATATCGCAAGTTTTTCACAGTGAATTTAAAGGGATGACTTTTGAACCAGTCACTCTTGAAGACCTAATAGCAATACCAGAAAAAATGATTCAAGGACTTAAAGATAATTTTACTCAGCAGGATTATGATTTTCTAATATCATTTAAAAAGGGTGATCCTGATTGGACTCTAGCATGTAGTGAACAGATTCAATATCTACCTGCAGTGCAATGGAAGCTTTTAAATATTCGTAAAATGCCTAAACAGAAACAATTGGAATCTATAGGTTTGTTAGAAAAAACCATGAATCAATGGATTGGGAAATAATCTTAAGTTTATCAATCAAATATTTATGATAAAGGTTTATGAGTTTATTTTTAATCATTTATATAAACTTTTAGTTTAACTTTACGATGAAAAACAAACTAATTTTGATGGACAATACGAGGCACTTGCCTTTTGCCCAATAAGAACGTCATCCAGACAAAAAATTATTAATATTTACTTATTCAGTTGTAAATGATTACTTGTTAGCTGAAAACTCATTAATTTGGCGGACACTGTCTGCCAAATTGGAAATATGGAACGCAATGCGTTCCGAATCTTAAATACTTTGTTATAGATTTATTCTCAATTCGGACCGCACTGCGGTCCAAAATTAGAAAGGCTTTTTTATCTGATCTTTACTTGCAGTTTGTATATTGATTACGTCCGCAGACTCAATCACTTCCATGCACTTTAGAATATAATCAGTAATGAGTTGCATTGGCTTTCTCAAGCGTTCAACATCTACAATAATGTACCCTGCAGTTACATCATTACTCATTTTATGATTCATTAGTCTCTTTAGCGCATAAGCCGGAATGTCCAGACTTTCAGCTATGGTTATGAACGTCCGCCTTAAATCATGAACAGTAAACTGTACTCCTGAAACTTTAGTTACTTGTGCCATGAGTTTTCGTGGTTCGATGATGTGTCCTGCTGCTCCGGCTCCCGGGAATACATAGTCATTCATCTGACTCTTTTTACGATTTACTAATAAATTGTAGAGAAAATCAGAAAGGGGGAGGGTATGGGGCTCACTATTCTTAGTTTTAACTAATGTAAATGACTTGGCAGTTAAATCTACGTCTGACCATTTTAGAGTGGCTGCCTCTTGTCTTCTCAATCCAGTCAGTAGAATGAGTAATAAATAATCTCGTAGAACTTCATTTTGGGTTGTTTTCAGTCCTGCATACCATGCTTTTAACTCATGAGATTTGATATAGGTTTGACGACGTTCTACTCGATACCATGCGCGAGTTTGTGACAGGCGTCTTACAGGGTTTTCCATAATGAGTGATTTGCCTTGGGCATCTTCATATTGACCAGCAGCAAAATTGAAGAGGGCACGCAAAACTCGCATAGCAAGGTTGGCATAAGCTTCACCATGTTCTGTTCCTAGTTTTTCATGATGTTTACTAATGTGATCTTTAGTAAACGATAACATAGGCTTATTTTTCCAGGTAGGAAATGCTTTATCAATCATATGAGTGTAGTTATTGATTGTTTTAGATTTTAAGGTTTTACGGGTTTGTAAGTACTCTTGAAAGACTTCGTTTAAAGTAATTTCGCGCATAGATTGCGCTCTTTTCTCAGCAACAGGATCTTTACCCATAGCAATTTGACCGAGTAGCTCTGTCGCTTTCTTTCGCGCCATATCGGGACTTATTTCAGGATAACGACCAATGGTTATCCTATTAAGTTTTCTATTAATGAGTTTTTCGACAAAGAACGCTTTAGTGCCTCCAGAGGTGACACGAACGCCAAAACCTTTGAGGTTATCATCGTAATATTTCTTTTGTGCACTTTGGCCCGCTTTGATAGGTTTGGGGATATCTAAGTTTTCAATATTGGTTTTGTTAATTCGCATCCTGTTCTCTCAATTTTAATTTTGCGTGTCGAAACGTGTCGAATATGTGTCGAAGAATGAGGTCAAATTCATTAAAAGAACTTATAACTTAATAAGCCTTTAACTACAAGTAATTAAAAGGAAATTAAAAGAAAATCATAGCGTGTCGAAATGGATAAAAACCCTAATTTTCTAATTCGTAATCAAAAGGTCGTGTGTTCGATTCACATCAGCGGCATTAGTAAAATCAGTAAGTTAAGAATGTCTTTTGATTATGCCGAGATATTCTTGGTACCAATTTTGGTACCATATTTAAAATGTAATTCTTTGTTATCGCTTTATTCTGTATTTATCTCTAAATTCAATTGCCTCAATAAATCAATAGATGTTCTTTAAGGTAAATTATCACATTGGCCTTTTTTTACTCGAGTCAAAAGTTTGAGGAATTACTAAACGTTATGATAAAACAGCTGTCATGGTTCTGGGGGCTAACTGTAGTACGTATTATATTGTGGCTAAAATTTTAAAATCACGCCCTAGGACTATAAACATAGAATTATTTTTTTGTGATATTGATATCAGTAATTTTTTTGGTCATTGTAATTAGAAAACTGTTTTAATTTCAAGTTGATATGTTATCCGTTATTTCTAATAGTATTAGTATGCCCGAAAAATGATTGTTTTTTTTATTCTTGCTGGCTTGGAAAATTCTGAAATAACTTTGATAAGAGCCCCTTCAAGAGGCTCAGTAAGAAGACAAAACATAAGTTTGTCCATTAACATCCACCGAGCAATAATTACTAATGAAAAGATCACGAGCAAAAGCCTCATAATCAGAATAACATAATAAATTGTCCGGTAATTGATGGGCATAACACTCATCAAATAACTGTTCAGCAAAATCAACCTCTGAATCGAAACAGTCGTGGAAATTATCCAACAAAGTTTGCGCCTCATCTACTGAGTAGTAACAAATAAGGGCTAAGCCCAGCTCTTCGTGTTCTTTAATAAAGGATGCATATTCAACAATATTACCTATTGCTTCATACTCATGAATATTGATGCTGCCGAATCCTTCATAATCGTGTATGGCATATTCTTCAGCATCAGGTTCAGTGCTGTTATTCAGCATTTTCCACATTTCTTCCATGATGTCATCTTCGCTTTGCGTAGCATCTATCCAAACACCATGCAAAATGCCATTATTATAAGAAGCTAAACAAGCGACATAAATTGAAGGGGTGTCCATGGGATTATCTCCTTATGTGAAGGGAGCAATCCCTCAAGGGAGTTCGCTCCCGTGGTGGGGTATGATTAAAATAGAATTTCTTCGTTAACAAGCAATTCGTTGGGTATCGAACTGTTTGACAAAAGAAATCAGAGATTCCAATTTATAAAAACTTAACTCAGCCTGCTGAATATCATGGGTGTTGATTTGAAGTCGGTGACGGCTTAAATCATTCACACAACAATTTAGCTCAAAGAGTAAATGTTGAATTTCAAGTTGTGCTGGTTCCTGTTGTTGCATGCTAGCTCCTAGAAGAAGGGAGGATTAGCCCCAAAGAGACTGTTCATCCCAATTGGGTTATGCAAAAAAGATCACCGAAACATCGGTTGATTTACCTGGCTATTAATGATGATATGCTTAAAGCACTCCTCGGGTATAAAACCGTAAAGACATCTCCTGGTAGGGTTTCCCTGCTAAACGCTTTGCCATGGAATTAGGGAAGAAGATGGCATATCACAAGACCTAGTGGTTTCGTCAGAGTTAAACTGACTCTTCAGTTGTGTTGCCATCAGATTATCAAGTCAGTATTGGAATGGAATGATTTTTTCTTATGTATATTAAATGAATGCAAATGAACTTATATGTTTTTTTGGGCAGAAGGTTTGCTTGGTAAAATCATTTAACTTAGTGGGCATTTTGTTTCGCTGAATATTATATCATGACCCCACAATACTTTGTTTTAACAAGGCCAGTCGATATTTTCCAATTTGGTGAAAACCAAGTGATTGGTAAGCGCTTATAGCGGAATTATTATTGGAGAACAAAATTGCTCTTTTAACATGTTGGACAGCAGCTTGTTTTAAGGACAGATACACAGCAATTCTGGCAAATCCTTTATTTCTTAAAGACGGAGGGGTATATACAGGGCCGAGTTGTACAATATCAGGTAGATTGGCATTAAATCCACATAGTGAAACAGGGGCATTATTTATAAATAAAACCCATCGATTTTGGCTAAGTTGTTTATCTTGAATTTCATCAATAATCGATTCTTCAAGTTTGGGATTATCAGCATCGTCTCCAAGTGCTTCAATATGATAAGCGATAAGCCATTCTTTGATGACATCCATGTCACACTCTTGCACAGTTTTGAGTGTGCAGCTATATGAATGAATTGCTTGGGGTATAATCATTTGTTCAAGATTAAGTACGAACAACTTTTCCTTATAATTAATAGCAAATAGTGACGATTCTATGTTCAGCTTATCAATGACAAAATTTGCTTGAGAGTCTTCACCAAGTATTCCGGCAATGGGTCTTGTTCTTTTAAGCTCAAATTCATCTACTAATGCGGATAAGGCAGAAAAATTATCTGCCTGCATCATCACATTACCATTCCAATAATGAGCTAAAACACCATTAAGTTGGTTGTTCTCAAAGGACCCATAATATTCTCCATGAAACGGCGCATCGTGATAGGCAATTCCCGAGTGGTATAAATTGTTCCTAATGAACATAGTCGTTTCTTGATAATGATTGAGATAGGATGACAATTCATTTACATACAAGTCGTCTAGTCTTTTTATGGCAATCATTTTTTTCCTTGGTATGATGGGTATTTTTAATACACTTTTAAGACATATGTTAAGATAGCCGAATATTGGATATTATTAAACACAAAAGCTTATGATTACTTTACTTCCTCATAATCCTGCGTGGAATGCCGCATTTGAAATTGAAAAACAACAGTTATTGCAATTGGGTATCAGGAATATCACCCATGTTGAGCATATTGGCAGTACAGCTATTTCTGGCATTTATGCAAAACCCGTGATTGATATTTTAATTGGTGTTAAGTGTTTGAATGAATTTAAGTCTGAAGATATCCAAAAAATTGAATCATTAGGCTATCGATATAATCAAGTTTTTGAAACAGTTTTTCCACATCGGCGTTATTTCCAAAAAGAAAATGAACATGGTGAGCGAACTCATCAGATTCATTTGGTTACTTATCCATCTTCTTGGTATGCACAGCATCTATTGTTTCGCGATTATTTGCGTGTTTATCCCAGCATTGCTAAGGACTATGAAGCACTAAAACTTAATCTAGCCAAAATTTATGATAATACGATTGATTATGCCAATGCCAAGAGCGAATTTTGTCAGAATATCGGCAAGAACGCTTTTTTGCATTTTGGAGTTAATAAACCAATCATTGAAACACCTCGTCTTATTGCATTTATTCCACAATTAGCATGTCACGAAGACTATGCAAAAATGCTTGCAAATCCAGAGTTTATTGAATGTTATGGTGTTTCATACAATGAGACCGAAGCGTTGCATCGTTTGGAGTCGGATATGACGCATTACAATCAATATGGTTTTGCTCCCTGGATGTGGTATGACAAAGAAACTTCCTCCTTTGTTGGGAGAGGGGGATTAAAAATATTTGTATTCGATAACAAAGAAGAAGTTGAGTTAACTTATCAAATAGCTCAAAACTGCTGGGGAAAAGGGCTGGCATTTGAAATGGGACAAGCATCATTGGATTATGCTGAAAAGCACTTGGATTTGGCTAGCACTATATGTTTCACCGCATACAATAATTATCAATCATTGCGAGTTATGGAGAAATTAGGTTTTAAATTTGTATTTGATTTTGAGCATGCTGGGATTACCCATAAATTGCATAGAAAATTTACAATAAAGAAGCTGTAAAGGCCTTAATGGATAAAGTAAAGACTGGCGAGTCGATGACTAGAGCTCAATTTGTAAGTAAAATTGAAAATGGTGAATATAATGATGATTATTATGTACGCATTATAAATGGAATAAAAACCCCTGTATCGAATCCTGACAAAGATAGTAATAACAACCTTGGTTAAATATTAATTTAATTAATGTGTTTATCATTCCAGTATCTAAGAAAGAGTTATTGTTCTTCTATATCGTCTCAATTGCCTTTTTGATGTTTCTGAAAATTATTGTTAATAAAAGTAGTTATGATTAATAAAACCATATTTTATTAATCATAATTATGCTATATTTTGATTAATAAAAAGAGAGATTATTAATCATGAAATGGAATTGGCAGCTTGAGAATTGGCCTAATTTTACTTGGGAGTCAGATAAATTAGTTGTGTATGAGCAGTCTTTTACTGAGAGTGCTGGGATTATTATTGGTTCCTCACAACATATTTCTCAAGAAGGTAAGCAAAATTTATTTATCGATTTGATGTGTACTGATGCTTTGGATAGCTCTGAAATTGAAGGTGAGCATTTAAACAGAGATAGCGTTCAATCCTCCATAAAAAAAGAGTTAGGGTTGTCTACAGAAGCTCCTAGAGCGAGCATGGCAGAGCGTGGGATCGCTAAAATGATGGTTAACTTATATCAAACGATTCCTAGTCCGCTAACACAACAGGTTCTATTTGAATGGCATCAATTTTTAATAGGTAATACCCATCATTTAGAAAATATAGGTCAATATCGCAAGCACGAAGCAGCAATGCAAATTGTTTCTGGTCCTGATTATGATCGAAAAATCCATTTTGAAGCACCTCCCTCAAAACATGTTCCGGCCGAAATGGATCAATTTATTAATTGGTTTGAACGAAGTTCTCTCACCGGTTCAGCCCCTTTACCCACATTAACCCGAGCAGGAATAGCTCATTTATGGTTTGAAAGTATCCATCCTTTTGAAGATGGAAATGGAAGAATAGGGCGAGCTATAGCAGAAAAAGCCTTGGCTCAAGGATTTTCAAAACCAGTTATGACAGTATTGGCAAAAATATTATTAAAAAAGAGAAAGGAATATTATCAACAATTAGGTTTAGCAAGTAAAACTTTAGACTTAACATCTTGGTTAATATGGTTTGCTCACATCGCTCTAGAAGCGCAACAAAATACTTATTTGTATATTGATTTTATTATTAAGAAATCTGTAATTTTAAGGGGAGCGGAAGGGAAAATTAATCCAAGACAAGAAAAGGTCTTATTAAGTTTATTTCATGCTGGGCCTGATGGATTTGTACGTGGTTTAAGTGCTAAAAACTATATGAATATAACAGGCGCTCCCATCGCTACAACAACCAGAGATTTAAATGACTTAGTTAAAAAAAATATTCTTAAACGAACCGGTGAACTTAAATCGACTCGTTATTTTTTAAATCTCGATAAATCTTAAATGGGATTTGTAAGCAAGCGTAGGTCGGGCGCTTCGCCCGACACCTCCCTTTTCTTCATGAAATTCTCAAATCAAAATGGTTAGATGAACTCTCTTCACGGAATCTATAATCAATACCACATCAGTTAATGAAATGTCGGGCCAAGCGCCCGGCCTATGCTTGCTTGGAGAACTCTAATCAGGAATACAACTATTTGGGGATGGTTACAATTGCTCCTTCCTCGAGAAAGAACGATTACCCCTGCACTCTAAATTCATTAAAAAGATACCAGCTAAATTAGTTGATGCAAGTTGTTGTATAATTAATTTTTACTCACTTGAATTGACTCGGTCCTTGACGAGCGAAGGTAATGAGAAAATGGGAAAGACTGTCGCAGTTAAAAATAAAGCAGATTTGATCGATATCCCTGAAGAGAACCTGTTTGTTTCTGAAAGTGGATATGCCTACGATATTAATCAAATCGCCGAATTCATTTCTGGGGACTGGGTGTTTACGGATTTCCAAAACCCATCTGAACTTGCGGGTGTATTTCGAGATTTTAAAAATAAAGAACCCCTGGAGTCCTCTAATGAAAAAGTTTTGGAGCAGGAATTGGCCTTGAACTTATTCAGCGAAAAAGATATTACCCACCTTCTAACTCATCAAGTCGTCCGCAGTGCATTTGAAAGTAGCGATATTTTTGCTGGGTTACAAGAATATGCTGATGGGGTAAGTGAGATTACTTTAAATCTGATGGGTAAGCTTGTCGTGGCTTCGCAAATTCTCGAAAATACGCTATTGAGTGCTGATCAGGATAAACTTACGGCTGAATTGCATGAACCTCTCGCCGCATTTAAAACGCATCTCGATCAATTAAAAAAAGTAGAAAAAAATCCACTTATTTTTCTGACCTCCAAAAACGGTCCCATCAGCAGCTATTCAGAAGTAACGGGACGTCGATGTAATTTCGTAGAAGATATTGATCATTTATTATCTGGAGCATGTGGGGCGGGCTTTAATCGGCATGTTGCAAATTTATATAATGCTCTAAAAAGTTATAAACTCTATCAACATGCTATCAAATCCAGCCTCACGATGCAGGATACATCTATGGAAAAAAAATCCTCACCGTTACATGGTTTATCTATTTGGAACAAGACTAAGGATGACGCGGATAAAGACCATGCAAGTGAGCAAAGCTCTAAAAATAAATTAGAACCGAACTAATTACGGCAAAATGAATTACATGACACGATTAAGATAATTTTTTGATAATTTCCCCAATATATATGTATTTTAGATTAGATATTTCATTTTCTATGGTTAAATTAACTTTATAGATCGCATCATTAATTGCCTCAGTCATCAGCGCACATGTTTTTGTTTTATCGCTTAACTCTGAATAGCAAGCGTAGACCGTATTAGACGAAGTCGTAATACGGGAAAATCATCTCCATTAAAGTTGATTCAATCTAACAGATTTTTACATCCAACTAAACAATACGTGGAACAAAGGGAACTAGTGGAACACCCTCGTATTTACTGGAATGTAGACGTTCTATCCTCAAAATCAATGGTGGAAGGAGTGGGACAATTAATAGTCGTCAGACCATACTTTCTCAGCAAGCGTAGGTCGGGCGCTTCGCCCGACCTACGCTTGCTACTTCTGAACTGAGATGATTTTATTTTTTTACTTTCTCCGAGAAGAATTATTTTTTAAGCACAAAGCGTAATCAAGCAGCCGGTCAAAATAAAAAGTAAAAATAGTGCGAGTCAAGACTGTTTTTTTATTTTTTATTTGTATAACATACCTATGTCTAAGAATATTTTCCTTGTCCCTGGTCTGTGGATATCTTATTTTCCCAAATAATGAATGATTAATCAGCAAGATATAAAAATCCTTGTTGTGCTTGATTTATATCATTTTTGAATCCCCGCATTTTCATTTAAGTTATTCACATTTTCTGTGGATAAGTCTGTTTATAGCCTGTCAAACTTCTTATGGGAGTTAGACCTTAATTGGATGATGCATCTTTTACCAAGCTGTTTTCATATCAATGCACAAGAGCAATGAAACGGTACTACACTTTAAAAAAACAGTTGAGAACGTGATGTGTGGTCGATTTGCTTATGTGGCGTCTTATGACAAGTTAAAATATCAATTTAATCTCACCAATGCGATTGAAATTACTCCTCGATTTAATATTGCTCCAGGAGCAGAGGTGGTATGTCTTGTAGAAACGAATGCTCATGAAATTCAAAGTGTATTGTTGCGCTGGGGACTTATTCCATCTTGGACAACAGACCGAAAAAAGATAGGAAGTCTTATCAATGCGCGCGCCGAAACCCTCTTTGAAAAACCGGCCTTTCGTCAGCCGATGAAATCCAAGCGTTGTTTAATGCCTATGAGTGGTTTTTATGAATGGCACCAAGAGGGTGGGGTAAAACAACCTTATTTTTTTCAAAAAAAGAATCATGATTTGCTGGCCGTAGCTGCTCTTTGGGATATCTGGCAGCATGAAGATCAGGTGATTTATTCCTGTTGTTTGATTACTAATGATGCAAACCCATTAATGTTGTCAGTACATCATCGAATGCCAGTTATTTTAGATGAAGAAGCTCAAGCCATTTGGTTGGATAACTCTCACTGCGATATAGCACAATTGAATTGCTTAATGAAGCCATATCCCTACGAAGATTTAGAGGGGTTTCAGGTTACCACTTTAATGAATAAAGCTGATTTTGACCATCCATTGGCAATGCAACCATTGTCTCAGTAAAAAAATTAATAATTTTTTATTAATATCCTCGCAGACCTACGCTTGCTTAGGCTTGCTGGATCACTTTGAGCACCTTGAAATTAATTCAAAAGATGCTCTTTATTGGTAGAATATTTATCTCACTGAAGATGCTGCCAATTTGGTTCAATCTAATTTCTATTTCTGTAATATTAGTTTTTTTGAGGTCGTCAATGTCCCGAAGAAATGAATTTTCCAATGGCGCACGATACAGCTTTGCAATATTAAAATTTTGAAGCCAGTTTAATGTTTAAAATGGTACTCTCCCGCATAACAAATTAATAAAAAAATTCATTTAATTCATGAACTAAATTTAAAGAAGTTCATGTTGATTAATAAATAGTGGCGCGCCCATCACCACAACAACCCGAGACCTAAGTGACTTGGTTAAAAAAAATTTGCAGGGTAAATCAGGGTTCAATAAGGGCTTAGTAGGGCTCAATCTTCTGAGTCGTATGTCTATAATGTAATAAGAATGTTTAAATTGAGGTCGTTATGAGAGCCAGAATTCTATTTGAATCGAAAAAACTTGATGAAATAGAGGCTTTTGCACCGAATGCGAGGCACGTTAGTGCATATGCTGTTTTGTTAAGAGATTTGGTTCAACAACTCGAAAACTATTTTGTTAAAGATGAAAAAACTTTAAAGGCATATACCCTGCAATTTTTTGAGCCTCAGTCAAAAATATTTAATATTGATAAAAAGTCTTTAAGTCTGATCCTTGAACATTTAGCGATAGTGATGGATCAACAAATAGTATCGTTCATTGAATATGACTTAAAGCAATATCGTGAACAGGAATACGGAATCCCTGCTGATGCTGATTATAGAACTACAAACAAACTAATGAGAGAGATCGCATTAAGTCGTCGGACGGAAAAAAAGCCAATGACTGAACGCGAGGAAGATGTATATTTTGATTCTTTTTTAAAAGAAGAACTTAAAAAATATTATGCTCAGCGCCATGATTTTGCTGAATACTTTACTCAGTATCCTCAAATGGAACAATCGCTTCGTCAAATTCAACAAGATGCAATAAGAAATATCGAAAAAATGCTTCAACGGATTGAACATGATTTCCCAGTGCTGGAAAAAGGATTTTTAAGTCATATGAAAGAGCCAAAACTAGTTGGTATTACGCCAAGCGGTAGCGATATGCATAAGCAAGGCCAACAAGTTTATTTTTTGACGTTTCGAGATAAGGACGAAAAAGAACTTAAAATTGTTTATAAACCAACCTCTGTCCAAGCAGATGCAATGCTGGTCGGTGATCTGAACAAGTTGAAAGACCTAGATGCAAGCTATGAGGGACATGAGAGTTTGGCCGAAATATTTAATAGGCGAGCCCTGGAGCCTATTCCAACTTATTTAATACTGCCAAGAATCGACGATCCAGCCTCTGAATCTGTTACACAGCACTATGGTTACATTGAATTTTTACCTTCACAATCGCACCTGGACTATGATATGGCCACCAAAGCAGGGCGGACTAAGTTTAGCGAAGCATTATCTTTAGCTGCTCTGGACGAGAGTTCTTCTTGTATTTTGAGAACAGAAAAAGAAGCACAACAATTTTCATACATCATGGGAATGACTACTCTATTAATTCAATCAGTTTCTGGCTCTGATTTTCATCATGAAAATTTGATTATTTCTCGAAAAAAACCGACTATTATTGATGCAGAATGTATTTTCAATCCGCTTATAACGCCAACCTTTGCGGGATGTTCTTTTCTTTTTCAGCCACTACAAGGGCCATTAACAGGAGCAATCTCACCATTTTCAATGAATTGTGAGACCTATTATTATCACAGTGATATCAATAATAAAATTGAAGGAGCAAGAGAGTTTACGGCAAAAAATCGTGCATACTATTACGATACCGATACACAACAATTAACTTCCTTTGTCGTTGATCAAGAGTCTTTTATGGCTGGCTATCGTCACGGTTTAAATGTTATCACCGAGGATAAGGATTTTTTAAAATGGTTTGATCAAGAAAAAGTAAGGGAAATGTGTATTCGGATGCTCCCTTTTGCCACCCAAGATTTTGGACGACAAAATATTCAGTATTGTAGCCAAAACTTTTCTTATGACTTATTTAAAGAATATGCTGACAAGAAGTTAAAAGAAGGTTTACAGACATATCGAGATGATTTAAGTCTGTATGATAAGATTCAATCACACAAGGAAGAAAAAGGGGATAAGGAAGAAAAATGTGAAGATAAGATATCAAGATATTTGCCCGTGATGCCTTTACCTAAGGCTGTTATTTATTCTGACGAGAATAATTATGACCAAGAGTTATTAAAAGAAGCGGCATCTGCTTCAATTCCTTATTATTGTATGCGAGCGGCTGATCGGCAACTTTATGACTTTAAGGGTAAACCAATTTTTATTCCATTAAATTTCTTTATGGCCAGGGAAGAAGTGTTTAATCAAGAATATGGTGACGGTATCGGAATAGATGCAAATGCTTTTTTTATCAAATCACCATTAGATTTTGCTCGAGAGAGAGCGGTCGCCCTAGTTCATAATCAAGACCTAAGAGAATTAATGTGTGAAGATGCCCAAAATAATCTTGTCTTATTGCATGCTGGTTTAGAATATCATATCCAATTAGAGGCAGAATATGTTGTTTCAATGACGGTACAACCCCAAGTAATTGCGAATAACCCTTTTGCCGGAGGGTAATAGGTACTACTGTGAATTTTTAGCAAGTGTAGGTTGTATTAGACGAAGTCGTAATACGGGTAAATCAACTCCATTAAAGCCGATTCAATCCAACAGATTTTTACATATAACCAAGAAATATGTGGAACAAATGGGATTAGCAAGCGTAGGTCGAGCGCTTCGCCCGACACTTCAATTTTCTTAATCATACCCTCAAATCAAAATGGTTAGATAAATCCTCTTTACGGAATCCATAATCAATACCACATGAGTTAATGAAATGTCGGGCGAAGCGCCCGACCTACATTTGCTATAATTTTAAATAAAATCAATAGGTTAATTGGTTAAGACGATCATCCACTCTTGTTTGCTGCAAAGTCACTTGCATCTCGAAAGTGCTTTGACCAATGAAATCAATGTTGAAAAAATATACTATACTTGTTAACGGACGTATCTGATCTTCGAACGGCAATCTGTATCTTCTGACTTAAGGATTAAGGAAAGGAGTATTATTTATGAACAACCTTATTAAATCATTGTTACTTTTTTCATCCATTTGTTTCACAACCTTCTCTCCATCCATTTTGTTTGCCGATGATTGCAACGTAGACAACTGTACGGGTGCAAAGTCTTCAGATGAAATTGACTGCCCCGGAAAAGGGTGCGGTTGTTATTGCGATGAACACGGAAATGCTCGATGCAAATGCACACAACCTTTGGATGAAAATAAAACTAATTCAAACACCAAAACAAACAATTAGCAAGCGTAGTCGGGCGCTTCGCCCGACACTTTTCTTCATCATACCCACAAATCAAAATGGTTAGATAAACTTTATTCACGGAACCTATAATCAATACAGCATGAGTCAATTAAATGTCGGGCGAAGCGCCCGACCTACGCTTGCTGTAATATTACTTTTTTTGAAGTCGTCAATGTCCCGAAGAAATGAATTTTCCAATGGCGCACGATACATTGCTTTGCAATATTAAACTTTAGAAGCCAATATAATGTTGAAAATGGTATTCTCCCGCATGACAAATTAAAGCAAAAAGTCGTTTAACTCATGAACTCAATTTAAAAAAGTTCATGTTGATTAATAAATTGTGGCGTGCCCATCGCTATATCAACCAGCAATCTGAATGACTTGGTTAAAAAAATAATCTCAAACGCACTGGCGCACTAAAAGCGACTCGTTATTTTTTAATCTCGATAAGGCTTGAATGGAGTCGATTGAATTGGATGCGCAGTGAGTTCCAAAATGGAACTTACTCAAGCTTATTGACCTCATGACTCATATTATGACTGATTGTCTGATCCTGGTTTTGCTGGAGCAATGATTCGGATACGAATTCGAGATTTGTAAAAGAACCTTATATTTATGAAAATCTTAGTTCCTCTTTATTTTGTCATTTGATTTTAGGCCTTTATTTGGATAATATGCTTTCAGTTAAGGCAACCGCTTAGTTATGCTCATGAAATTTTTTGATATTTCTTTACCCTTAAGTGTTGTTCAAAAGATAGTTCGTTATGTTCCTCCAGAAGATAAAAAGAAACTAAGTTTCGTCAATCAAAGCTGGAGAGAATTATTGACCCATGAGGGTTCTGAATTATTTATTGACGCACAAGACTCAACTGATGTCTCTGAGCTGCGTCCTCATATCGAAGCTTTTCTGCCGGTAATCCCCCAATCGCCGATCACAATAAAGCGTTTAACAGAAGGATTTTCTCCCTGGGCCAACAGTTATTTAGTACAAGTGGGGGATGAACGTTTTGTATTGCGTCATATAAGACATAAGGAAGGGCGAGCCCGTGAAATACTTGCATCTATTATTTTCGCGCACAGCAAAGTAGCTCCTGGAGTAGAGTATTTTGATTTTTCTTCAGGTGTTGTGATCATGCGTTATGTAGAAAATGATCCTTCAATTACTGGAAAACTTGATGATGAGCAGCTGAAACTTATTGCAAAAAAATTTGCGCTAATACACTCAGGGCCTCCTTTCAAAAAGCGAGCGGAAATTGAAAACTCCACCTTAATCACTGAACGTAGAGAGACCTTAAACACTTATGCTAAAGCTTCCCCTCTATTTTTCTTGCAGCAATACGCCTTGATGCAACTGGACGGTTTAACCTCTTTGGTAAAACAAACTCATTATTGTCACAATGATGTCAATCCCAACAACCTACTGGCAACTCCAGATAATTTCTATTTTATCGATTGGGAATGTGCCGGATTGAATGATCCTTTCTTGGATTTAGCGACTGTAGTTGCCACATTACGTTTAAAGGCTCCCGCAGCCAAATCTCTTTTGACTCATTATTTGGGGCATGAACCAAGCAGTGAAGAATATGTGCATTATGTGCGCATGCAACAAATTGCTTTATTGCGATTTGCAATTTGTTTTGCAGCCAATATAAAGGATCCCTTAAGTGTGAGTCATGTTGATGTTGGATCAATTCCGGCATTTAATGAATATCAGCCCAGTGATGGAAAAATTGATAAAGGAAGCGATATAGGCAAGTTTTACATCAGCGTGATGCTCATCAAACAAGCGATGCAAACCGTTAATGATTATCAATTTAAGCGACAACTCAATACCGGCTTATCAGATCATTTGGCTAAGCCGGCCAAAGATTTTAATTTTGGAGCGCTGCAAGTTCCTTATTTTATCATGGGAGGAATTTTAAAATATCTCCGTAGGGATGAAATTCAAACTCTTCGTCTAGTCTGTCGTAGTTGGCGCTTATTTGTAGATGACCAGATTGTGAAACCTAAGGAACTGATCTCTGAGAGTACTGTGGAATCAATAAGTAACTCCGAAGCGATTGCTACTCGTTTAAAGTCAGTTGTGCAGTCATTTCTTCCCTGGAATGTAGGTGCTATAAAGCCACTGAACGGGGGGTTATCGCCTTTCTGTCAGAATTTTTTAGTAGAAGCGTATCATCAGAAGTATGTGATTAAAATATTAGAAGAGGGAAGTGCTCAAGGATGGGTGGAATTGTATGCCGCAGAGGCGGCATCGAGTATGGGCATTGGTCCACGAATGATTTACTTTAATGCAGCACAAAAAGTAGCTATATTTGAATTTGTAGCGAATGATCCCCGTTGGCCATTGGATAAATCATTGGATAGATTGGCATCACTTGGTTCAGTGATTAGTGCATTACATGCAATCAAAGTACCTCAAAGAAAAGTGAGCATAGAAAGCGATAAATTTCTGCAATTAAAGTCAAGGGTTAACGATCTTGCTCAAACTAATGCTCAGTTCGAAGATTTTTCCTTGGTCATCTCTCTATTTAATGATTTAGATTATTTGTTAAGTCTCAATCCTAAAGCCAGTTTGTGTCATTACGACATGAATCCCTGGAATATTTTATTTCAAACAGAAGAGAAGCAATTTTCGTTAATTGACTGGGAATTTGCTCGAGTCGGTAATCCGCTGTTTGATGTGGCAACAATCGCGAATTTTTTACGTTTAAACGCGTTAGAAGAGGCTTTTCTCCATATTGCTTACAAAAAAGGGCGAATTAGTGCACTCGATGAAGCTTCTTACCAAATCACTAAAGCTTATGTTTATTTGCGCTATGCTATTTGTTCACTTGGGCTCAATACAAATTATGATTTTAAAATTGATCAAAGTATCTTAAGTAACTTACCACCTTTTAATCAATTTAATCCATTTCAGTTAAAAATTGATAAAAACACAGATGAAGGGCGTTATTATATTGCTCTAATGTTTGTAAAAGCAGCGATGAATTTGCTTACGGACAAACAATTCATGTCTCATTTAAAGACTTATCAACTGGGGTTTAAAACGGACTATATTCCCTCCTTTTTTGCACATTCATCAGACAGGTTAGATGAACAGAATGGACCAGGAATTAACGCGAGTTTCAAACAAGACTCTTACTCTTGAAGATACGACTCCTGTATTGATAGGATTAAGCTTAAGACTTCCCCACATAGAAAATGAGGAAGCTTTGTGGCAATTTTTAGTTGCCGGTAAAAAAACACGTTGTGCTGTAGATAGCTCGAGAATGTGGCATAGTGAAAATGAGCTGACCTATGCCAATTTATTCTCTGATTGGGACTTCTTTGCTCCAGAATTATTTAATCTCACCCCAAAAGACATCGCTCACATCGATCCTCAACAGAAATTGTCTTTGTATGGAGTACATACTTGTCTGGAACAGGTCGGCCTGACGCAACGGGAGTTGCAACAGGCAACTACGGGTGTCTATGCAGGCGTAATGACTGTTGATAACTTGCATACCTATGCAAGAACTATGGTGGAAAGTGACAGTTGCTTCTTTTTGAATAATTGTGAGGCCAGTGTTGCCAATCGGGTTTCGCACTGCTTTAACTTTACTGGCGAGAGTAAAAGTATTAATGCAGCATGTGCCAGCTCTCTAGTTGCCTTAAAAGATGCGTGCGACAGTATCAAGTATGGTCAAAATGATTTTGCTTTTGTTATTGGTGTGAATTACATCAACAGTACTTTAAGGCATCAAAGTTTCAAAAAAGCAGGAATGCTCTCGAGAAGTGGTTGGTGTCATACTTTTTCGATGCAAGCAGATGGGTATTTACCTTTGGAAGGTATGGTTACTTTGCTCGTTACTTCAAAAGCAAAGGCTGATTCATTAAATCTTCCCATTTTAGCTGCTGTGGCAGGAATTAGTTGTAATCACAATGGAACCACAAGCACGATGACTGCTCCCAGTGTGACCGCACAATCAAAACTCATTCGTTTGGCGAAAAAGCAATGTTTGAATCTTGATGTAGGATATGTTGAAGCTCATGGAACGGGGACAAATCTTGGCGATCCTATCGAGCTTGAGGCCTTAAGCCGCAATTATCCTGGTTGCTTTGTAGGCTCGATTAAAGGAAATTTAGGGCATATGGAAGCTGGTGCCGGTTTATTAGGTGTGGCTAAGTGTCTTCTTATTTTAAAAAATCGACAAATTCCTCCTCACGTACTCTCTGACGCAGCGCATGTTTTATTACCAGGAATTTTAAGGATCAATACAGAATCAATTGATTATCATCATTCGCAAATTGCGGTAAGTTCTTTTGGGTTTGGTGGGGCCAATGCGCATGCGATTTTGCAAACAGTTCCTGAGCGCTCACCGATTCGTACAGAAGAGCCCTTTAAATTACCTTTATTGCTGAGCGCAGCGACCAAAGAAGATTTGGAATCACTCGTGACGCGCGCTGAGGATTATCTTCTACAGAAGCAAAAGTATCATTTGGCATTAAACTCAATTTATACCCAGGAGCACCATACTGCTTTTCGCCAGGCAGGATGGCTCAATGATCAGGATGAGACCATTAATTGGGTGTCATTGCATCATGACTTGATTACGCTTCCTGGTTGTTGTGCACAGGGCTCCGTTTACCTAAGACCCTACATGCAGCATGCTTTTTCTGAACGGTTGCCGGAATATTGGATGAATCTGATTTATGATTTTTTACCTGATATTCGATGTATTGAGGCTTATGGACATGCTGTTTCTCTTGCGTTGCACGCCAATCACAAGATGCAAACACATTTAATATTAAATGGTGAACAATATCCAGCATTAAGTGATTTAGATGAGTATGTATGCGAACTTATTGATGGTTTGGTAATCGACCCCTCTGAGGTGGATCGACTTATTGCTGAAAGTGTGGCGCTTTACCTGCATCAATATACATTTAAAGCGCTTTTGCAAAATTTACTCAATCGCGAATTAATCGCCTTGTTTGAACAAGGTGATGTAGCGCTCCTGCCAGATGAAGGAATTAAAAATCATCACATGATAATTATTCTTTTGTGGGCAAGAGTTCGTGTGATTAATAAATGGGAATTAAGCACTGTAAAAAAAGAATTACTCAACCGTTTTCCTGCTGCCTTGGTTGAGCTCATTGCTTTGCTTGAGCGGCAACTGCTCTTGCCAGAAGAGCTTCTATCCTTATTAAAGCGGGATTCTGTTTTTATCGACCTTTTTAAGAACAGATTAATTGAGCGGGTCACCACAATTTCTCAAGCTAACTTATTTATTTTATTAAGTGCTTATTATAAACCGATATTGAGCTTACCTTGCGATTCACAGAGCAGTGTTTCTGATCAATGTATTGTTCATTTTAATGAAGGGCAACGTATCTGTATTGATCTGGATCAAACGAGCAAACTCGATGCTTTGACATTAAGTGATGAGGTAGTTCTTCAGTTATGGCTTATGGGTTGTGTTATCGATTTTCAACGTTATCTAGGAGCGATGCCTTTTGAGCGCAAACCCTATTTTAAGAAAGCGATAACAGCTCACTCCTCATCTAGCTCCCGCAGCTTGTTGGCGGAATCCAGTGTTTTTTCTAGACCCCTCGATCCCGCCAACAAGCCGCGGGACGTAGCAGAGGGGAGTCATTACAAAACCAGAGAACACCCTTTAGAAAGACAATTCGATACATTACAAACTACAGTGAAATCCATCAATCATCATGAATTGTCTCACCTGAATCAGGTTGATTGGACTCAGTTTTCCTTAAATGAGCTATTGAGGCAAGATGTCTGGATCACGATTGATTATCCGGATAGAAATCCAATCCATTATGTATTGGAAGCGATACGTCAAATCACGATAACCTGTGGTGTTCAAGTTAAAAAACAACGCGTGATTTACCTGCAGCTGGATAAGCTTTATTCTTCTGAAGAAGTCCAATTAGTCACTCATTTTGTAAAAGCGATTAATTTAGAAATCAGTCCACTTCACATTAAAGTGATTGATTTTCAAGGAAAATTTTATCAATATGATAGAGTCACTTTACAATTTCCTAAGCTGCTGAATAAAGGCTTAGAATACCGAGGAATCTATGTTCTGGTTGGCGGCGCTGGTGGAATCGGCTTAAAACTGGGCGCCTATCTCCAAGAACACTACAAGGCACAAATTTATGTGCTAGGCCGCAAACCCTATAAGCAATTGAATGAAGCGGTAAAAATCCAGTTACAACAAGCTGAGATGATTTATCAGGACTATGATCCGGATAACGATGAAGCGCTTCTAACCCGTCTAAAACAAATAGCTTCTATACAGAAAATATCGGGTATTTTCCATTTAGCTGTTGCACGAGATGACGAATGGTGGATGAAGCAAAGTGAGAACTCATTATCCACTACATTGATGCAAGTCGTTCAGCGCAACAATTGGTTAGTTGCTGAAGAATTATCTCAGTACGCCAACAACCTGTATGTCGTTACATCCATCCAAGCCTATTACCCTAATTTAGGGGCTACGAGATACAGCTTTGAGGCGGCTTTTAAAAGTTATTTATCGGCGCAACAAAAAAGTCTTCCTTGTTTTGTCAGCGTATTAGGCGTGATCGAAGGCATTGGTTTGGCAACCTCTGCTGATTATTCACAGTATATGGTGAATAATCATCTGGCTCCTTTATCGTTTACTCAACTGATGACCCTTTTTGAACTGCAAATCGCCAGCAATACGCCTTTTGCTTTAATTACCGGAACTGCAAAAAAGAGCGAGCTGATTGCGAAGGTAGCGATCAACAAAAATAAGAGCCTGGACGGATTTGTTGCACTCAGTCTCTTGCTGCAGATCAATCAGTCTTTTCCCATACATGGTTGTTGCATTGCGACCTTTCTGGCTCCTTTTCAAAAACATTTGCAACTGTTGGTTCGCGAGTTACTTCAGATCTGGCAAAAAATGTATTTTATTCAATTGGAGAATGACTTTATTTTTATTGCCCAAGATCTCAAGCAACTTGAAGCACTAAAAAACAGCTATGAAGCTGATTTAAAAGAAGGGGATTATGCGTCCCGTCTTCAATTATTTGCAGCAGTATGTGAACACTATAATGACCTATTATCAGGGAAGCTATTGCCGCAGCAGGTTATTTTTCCTCAGGGAAATACAGAGTTAGTCCAAGGTTTTTATGAGCATCATCCAGTTGCAGATCACGCCAATCAGATTCTGGCAAGCAAACTGAGAAAGTACTGTATGTCGGCGCAAAGAACACTAAAGATTCTTGAAGTAGGTGCTGGGAGCGGCGCTTCGACTCGGGCGATTTTAGCAGCCTTGCAGGGTCAATCCTATGTCTATTATTTCACGGATATTTCACCTGCATTGGTTAATAAAGCAAAGCGTTATTTTTCTGAGTACGAACACTCCATGGAGTTTCGAATCTTTAATATGGAGCACATGGATGCTCAGCATGAATTTTATCATCAATTTGATTGTGTCATTGCGACCAATGCTATTCATGCAACGAGCGATATTTTAAATTCCCTGAACAGCTTGAGTGAATGCTTGGTTGATGGGGGACATTTATTATTGAATGAGTTAGTGGAAAAGACCCCTTTTACCACTGCTGTTTTTGGCTTGTTTGATGGATGGTGGAATGCAAAAGACCAACAGGTACGCCAAATAAATTCACCCTTATTAAGTGCCGAACAATGGATATCTGTATTACAAACCATGCAATCAAGCGAAATTGAATATCAAAGTTCATGTTTAAATTTTTCATCAGCGGAACAAATTGTCCTCGATACCAAAATAAGGCGACAGGGCAAGATAAACAAACAATCCAGTTTGTTAATTCCCTTATCGAAGGTATCTATGGCTCCAGTAAACAAGCCACCGGTCGAAGAACAGCAATCCCCAATTCATTCGACAAACAATCAGAAATGGATTATCGAGCAATTGGCACAAACACTTTATTTGGATAGTGAAACAATTCAATTAGATGACCGATTATCTGATCTTGGATTTGACTCATTAAGTTTGAGTGATTTATATCAAAAATTAAAACCCCAATATCCTGAATTAGGTATTGCTGAATTATTTGCGGTAGATACAGTCAATGCATTGGTTCAACGATTCACTCATGAACACTCTGAAATTCCTGATAAAGTGAATCCTGATTTAGAACATTATAATTGGGAAACAGATATTGCCATAGTCGGTTTAAGTTATCAGCTTCCGCATACCGGATCCGATGATTTCATTTCCATGCTGCAACAGGGCAAGACAGCATTTGGGCCGATTCCTAAATCACGTTGGGCGCATGACTCATTTGCCTACAGCGGTAGCTTTTTAAATGACATTGATTGCTTTGATGCCGCTTTTTTTAAATTGTCTCCACGTGAAGCGGCTTTTATGGATCCGCAGGAACGTTTGCTGTTGCAAAATGCTTATTCGGCTCTGGCCGATGCGAATGCTTTTCCCATTACGTCTGACAATCAAATTGCAGTATTTGTCGGCATTAGTGGTGCTTATTATGCGTGGTTGAATGAGGATTGGACCACCCAAAAACATGCTAATTCTTCTTGTGCTTATTGGTCAGCCGCAAACCGCATTTCCTACAGTTTTAATCTACACGGACCCAGTATGGCGGTGGATACCGCGTGTTCTTCTTCATTATCAGCACTTCATTTAGCGTGTCAAAGTCTATTGACTGGTGAATCGAACATGGCCGTCGTTGGTGGGGTCAATTTAATTGTACATCCACGACAAATGGTAGAGCTCTCTGATTTGCATATGCTTTCAGCACAAAACATCAATGCCACTTTTTCTCAAAATGCAGATGGGTTTGTTTACGCCGAAGGGGTGGTAGCTTTATGTATTAAAAAATTAAGTGACGCGGTTGCCGAAGGCGATAAAATTTATGGAGTAATTAAATCGACTGCACTGAACTCCGGTGGCAAAATGCAGGGATATACCGTGCCAAACCCCGAAGCGCAAAAACAAGTAATCCTTTCGGCCTTGCAAAAAGCAGAAATTAATCCATCGCAAATCAAATATATTGAAGCTCATGGAACAGGAACTGTTTTAGGTGATCCAATCGAAATTAAAGCATTGAGTGATGTTTATCAAAATAAAGTATTTATTGGTTCGATTAAGAGTAATATTGGCCACAGTGAAGCATGTGCTGGTTTAGCAGGGTTGGTGCGAATTTTATTACAATATCAGCATGAAGCAATTTTTGCCGCAGTTAATGCCTGGCCGTTGAATGAGCATTGTCATTTTGAAAAAACACAATTTATTATCCCGGAAAAAAATACGGTTTGGGGACACAATAAAGGATTTCGTTTTAGTGCGCTAAGTTCTTTTGGTGCAGGTGGCTCCAATGCACATGTTATTTTACAAGACTATCCCATTATTCCTGAGCCTAATACAAAACAGCATTCATTTAAAAAGCAGCGACATTGGATCGTTCCTCGTACTGATTCAGGGGCTATTCACGAATACCCCTTGTCTCTGGAAACTCAAGCGTATTATTTTGAGCAACACCGATTACATCAACGTCCGATATTGCCTGGTGCTGCCCATATTTATTTTTGTTATCAAGCGTATGGGCGTTATAAAAACAAGAGATCCAATATCAGCATTCGTAACATAAAATGGCTTCATCCCATTTTCGCGGATCATCAAGCGGACAACAGTTCATTTAAGATTCTATTTAAACCTGAAAAGAGCCACACAGTGTGTGAGTTATCAGGGGAGCTAGTGCATTCGAGCAGCATTTATTACTCTTTAGATGAGCGGGCTGTTATTAAGGACTATGCGCCATTTACTGTTCAGTGTACTCATGATTGTTCCGTTGAGGAGATGTATGCTCAATTTCGCCAAAACAATTGGTATCATGGCAAAGCATTTCAATGCGTACAAACAATTCGGATTAATCCAGATAAAAATAAAGCAATTGCTGTATTAACTCTCTCAGAATCTCTTGAGGATCCCACATTGGATCCGCGATTGTTTGATAGTGTTTTGCAATGTGTTTCTGTCTTACAAGAAGGGTTACCTGAAGAGCAGGTATATATACCCCATGGAATTGAGGCGTTGAATTTATTTCACGTGTGGACCTCTAAACTTTATGTCGTTGTTGAAGACAAATCCCAACGAAAATTTTCTCCACGTTATGACATTTCTATTTTTGATGAAAAACATCATTTGGTCAGTCACATTGCCGGCTTTAGTATGATTCCTATTCATAAACAGCAAATTCTTCCGCAAAAAATACCAGTTCATTATTTTAAGCCATTCTGGCAGCGTATTTATTGTGAGAAAGCAAAGGACAGAACTTTTGAATGGTTGCAAGTCACTGATAGACCAGGCACAGACGCAGAATGTTCCATAATTCTGGTGAAGCAAGTGCAAGGCTCACCGCAATTCATTAATCTACTGCAAAATATACAGTACGCTTTACAGTCAAGAAAAAAATTAAACCTGATTCTGTGTTTTGATGATTTTGGAGATACTGCAGTTTACGCACAAGGAGTTCATGCTTATTTACGTACAGCACGGCTCGAATTTCCTGAATTGTACTACAGTGTCGTTCTTTTGCCTTGGGAGTTTCGTAGTCAATTGTTGCCGCTGATTGCACAAAGCCAATTGCCTACTTGGGTTAAAGTAAATCAGGGAGGCTTTTTTCATACCCAATATTATCATGCAGTCACCCCAGAGAAGAACAGTACGCGCTTATTATTTAAAAAATCGGGTGTGTATGTCATTGCAGGAGGAATGGGGGCGATTCCCAAAATCATAGCCCAGTATCTGCTCACTCAATATCAAGCTCGCGTGTTACTTCTTGGTCGACGTTATCTATCAGCAGAAGATAAGCACTGGATACAGCAAAACAACTTAAGCTACAAACAAGTTGATATCAGTGACTATGAAACACTGCATTCTGTCATTGCTCATTTTGTTTTAGAACAAGGAGGAAGCTTGAATGGCTGTATTCAGGCAGCAGGGATTCAGCAAGATAGTTTAATCCTTAATCAATCAGCTGAATCAATTCAAAGTGCTTTGGCGGCAAAAGTAACCGGTACCTTGAATTTAGATCACGCAACAAAGGAGTATCACCTGGATCATTTTCTTTTGTTGTCATCCTACTCCTCGATATTAGGCAATATTGGACAATCGATTTATGCGGCTGCTAATGGATTTTTAGATGGTTTTACTGTGTTACGTGAATCAATGCGCATCAAAGGTGAACGTACAGGGTTTACCTGCAGTATTAATTTGCCTTTTTGGGCGCAAGGAGGGATGCAGGTTAGTGATTCGGTTTTAGCGCGCATGCAAAAAGAGTGGGGCATGCAAGCCATTAGCAATACTGCTGGATGTCGTATATTGGAGACTTTATCCGCTTTACCTTGGCCGCAAATTATTGCGCATCAAGGTGATCCAGAACTCATTTTAGCGTCATTAAATCATTCGCAATCAGCGAAACAATACAGGTCTGAAGCACATATGGAATTTAAACTTTTTGTAATCAACACCATTAAAAAAGTATTGGAGCTTGAAGATCATTTTGATGTGACCTCATCTTTTGGTGATCTTGGTTTTAACTCGATTTTATTGACTGAATTGGCAAACCATTTGAATGATGCTCATGATTTAGCAATTACTCCCGCAACATTTTTTGGTTATAAGACGGTTTCTGAGTTTATTGAATTCTATGAACAACAAGTCCCCAAAGCGATATCTCACGACTTAACTTGCCCAAGCGGCGCAGGATTTGTTCGCGAGATCCAGCAAGATGGTGAGATTACTGGATCCCGCGAACAAGTCGCGGGACGTCAGCAAGGGCATGATCATAAGATTCAGGAAAATTACCCGGTCATTATCGGTTACAGCGCATTATTGCCAGGATGTAAGGATTTGAATGATTTTTGGCAATTGTTGTTAAATCAAGGAAATGTTTTTAGTCAAACGCCAGCGAATCGGTTGCACTACATGCAACAACATCCTGGAGCATTTATTGAGGGGGTCGATGCATTCGATGCCTCATTTTTTAATCTTTCTCCGCTTGAAGCAATGGTGATGGATCCTCAGCAAAGATTATTATTGCAAGAGGTATGGCATGCTTTAGAAATGGGCGGAATTAATCCATTACAATTAAAAGGATCTGCCACTGGTGTTTATGTAGGCGCGTCAACTTTTGATTATGCCAAGTTATTGACCCGTTACCAAATTAATAATCCCTACATTCCAGTTGCCACAGTACACAGTTTGCTGGCGAATAGAATATCTCATTATTTTGATTTGACTGGACCGAGTGAAGCAGTAGATACCGCATGTTCTAGCAGTTTATATGCTCTGGATCGCGCCGTGAAAGCGATCAAACAAGGAGAGATTGATCAAGCGATAGTATGTGGCGTCAATTTGTTACTGGACGATGAGTTTTTTAATGCATTTAATCAATCAGGGATGTTGTCTCCTACAAGCGCGTGCAAGCCATTTGATAAACATGCCGATGGATACATTAGAGGAGAAGGAATTATTGTTATTCTTCTTCAGAAGCAATCGTTAGCACAGGCACAAAATAATACAATTTATGCACGAGTTCTTGGCAGTGGTGCCAATCATACGGGTAAAGCCAATACACTGACATCACCCAGTTCAAAAGCCCAGCAACAACTGTATGAGCAAGTTTATAACTCAATTGATATATCGCGTATTAGTTATATTGAAGCTCATGGAACGGGAACTCCATTAGGTGATCCGATTGAGTTGGAAGGTTTAAAGAATTTTGTTGCCGATAAAAATGTAGCCATTGAGGTGGGTTCGGTTAAAGGGAATATTGGCCATTTGGAACCTGCTTCAGGATTGGCGGGATTAATCAAAATTTTGTTGATGTTCCACCATCAAATGATTCCTGGGCAAGCGAATTTGTCTGCAATTAATCCTTATCTGGTTCTGCAGCAATCAGGACTATCGATTAGTCAAGAAACGCATCCATGGCCAGAAAAACAAAGCAAAGGCGAATTCATTCCGCGTTGTGCGGCAGTGAGTTCTTTCGGTTTTGGTGGGGTCAACGCGCATGTCGTTTTAGAACAAGGAGATGCAGTCCAACCACAAAGGACCACTACTTTTGTGCCGTTAATTCCTCTTTCTGCAGCCAATGAGGCAAGTTTGAAGGCTTTGGTAAAAAATTATATTGATTGGTTGCAAAAAACCGATCATTTTGAGCCACACAGTTTCTGTTTTACCTTACAAAAAAGACGAGTACACCACCGTTATCGGGTCTTATTTCAATGGCATAATCAACCCCAATTGATTGAACACATGCAAAATTGGCTCAAGTCATCTACAGCCCCCTATATTGCTGATCGGTACCAGTCCATGGCACAAGCTTATCTGGCGGGTGAGGCGGTATTTACCCATGAACTTAATTCTAATGACGTATTGGGTGTGCATGCGACCCCAGCCTATCCATTCGAACGCAAAAAAATATGGTTTAAAAATCAAGAGAATCACTTGATCTATGTACCTAAGAAATTGAACGTTGATGCCGAAATGAAACATCAACCTCTCAACCAAAAAAATATCTTAATTATTCATGCAGAATATTTCGCTGCAACAATAGAGCAGATGAGGATCCAGCTTGAAACAAACAATAAGATTTTGAGCTACAGTCTGGATCACTTTGATCCCAATGAGTTGCAATTATTTTTAGCTGCCCATCCTGAGCTGGATTACCTTATTATCTATCCGCTGATACCCGATTTTCATTTAGGGTCCAGTCTTTTTAATCATGATCTACTCCAGTTTATCAAGCCTTTATTTGATGTATTAAAGAGTGCATTAAGTATGCCCCTGTTTACAAAAGAGATTCATATTGATTGGTACTCTTATGTTGCTGAAGCCCACCATCCGCAAGTTGCCATGGTGACTGGTTTGTTGGGTTCTTTAGCTAAAGAAATACCCCATTGGCAATTCAAACACTTCATCATCGACATCCCTTTAGAATTATCGGTGGTGGAACGAGTTTATGAAGGGCCACATCAAACCATTTACTATCAAAATAAACAGTATTGGTTAAATACTTTGGATTTAGCTACGGATTGTGACGCGCATGATTTTCTCATAAACCAAGGGACTTATTTGATTTTGGGTGGCATGGGAGGAATTGGGCGTCAGTTGGCGCAATTCTTGATGAAATCTTATCAAGCGCAAGTGATTCTTGTAGGACGTAGCCCTCTAGATGAAGAGGAACGTGCATTCTTACAGGCGTACGGCACGCAGATTGAGTTTATTCAAACCGATTTCACCCGAGAAGCAGAATGTGCTTTGCTGATTAAGTATCTGCAAGTGAAATATCCAGTCATCGATGCTGTGTTTAATTTGGTGATGCATTTGCATGACAGCACAGTTGACTCCATGACCTGGCAACAATTTCGCAGTGTGGTGGATGCCAAATTATTCAGTGCCCATTTCATTTATCAGTTGCTTCAACACACTCAAGTCAACGCCGCTGTGATTTTTTCTTCCATGCAGAGTAGTGCTTGTCTTGCAGGTCAAGCAAATTATGCGGCGGCAAGTAATGCGCTTGATGCCTATTGTCTGCGCTTGGAGAATGAAACGGCATTACCCGTTAAGATCATTAATTGGAGCATTTGGCAAGAAGTGGGTGCCGTTACTGATTCTTTTTACCTTAAAAGAGCGCGCAGTTTAGGTTTTATTCCTTTGACGACAGAACAAGCACTTGAGGCGCTGCAAATCGGTTTAAATAGTCAGTACGTGCAGTTTGCAATTCAACATAAAAGTGTATCGAATTGCTCTCAACCCTCTGCTTCCCGTGACTTGCCGGCGGAATCCAGTGGGTTTCATTCTATTAGAACTAATCCCAAAGCCATAGCGGTTATCCCTTTAAAAAAAGGATTAGAGGGAGTGAATCAATTTGTTGCTCATTTGGTTCATGATTTACGGGAAAAACAAGTTTTTGCAAACAAGGTGATGCCTAAGTATGCACGGTTGGTAGAGCATTTAAATGATTTACCTCCTCGTTCTCATGATGAATTATCGAATCAATTGCTTGAGGCTTGTTGTCAACAAGACTCTGACTATGAAGCTTATTATCGCCTAGCTTACCTTTGTTTTTTGAACTATGAATCAATATTAACGGGTGATAAGGCGCCTGCAGAGATTGTTTTTTCAGAAGAAGGGCTTAAGTTATTGTTTGCTCTTTACGCTAAAAGCCCTGAATCAAGGAAATGTAATCAGCAGATTGCAAAGTATTTAGGTGAGTTTCTTCGTACAACCAACACACCAGTGAAAATCCTTGAGCTCGGTGCTGGTGTGGGTGCAACTACGGAAACCTTAATGGATGTGCTGAATCACTATGAGCAGGTTGATTATTACTATACGGATGTTTCTTCATTTTTCTTAAATCAAGGAAAAAAATTACAAGCCAAAGTGCGCTTTAATTTGCAATGCGAACATTTGGATATGAATCATTTAGCCGAATTAGCTGATGGTTCTTTTGACGTTATTCTGGCTTCTAATGTACTCCATCTAGCCAATGATTTAGATCTAACCCTCAAGGAATTGCAGCGTATTCTCAAGCCTCAGGGTGTGTTTTTGTTGAATGAGGCAGTGCAAGAACAGGCTTATTTGAATTTTATTTTTGGTTTATTTGATGGCTGGTGGCAAGCGCGCGACGCGCAGCGATTAAATGCCTCTCCTTTATTAAGCCAGCATCTTTGGCTGCACAAATTAACTGCATCAGGTTTTAAGGTGTTCGAGGCAGATTTGCTGAAGCAAGAAAAAGCGCAAAACGTTTTTTGTTGTCACTCTCGCTATAATGAAGCACCTAGTGAGCAAGAATTTCAAAGGAGCAGTCCCTTATCCGTCCTTCGGACCTCGTTGTTCCAGACTGGGGGAGAAGGGCTCCATGATCTTTTAGCGATTACTCAGAAAATTTCTGAATTTGTAATTTCGGCACTTCATTTACCCAAGGGGCAGCATCTTGAAGTTGACCGTCCTTTGGCAGAAATTGGCCTCGATTCGATTACCGGGGTCAGTTTGGTTGCCAATATCAATAAAACATTCAATTTATCATTACGTACTGCAGTTATTTTTGATTATCCCACGCTACATCGTTTGGCAACGTTTGTTTGTGCCGAATTAAAAGGGGTAGAACCTGTTGTTATTCAAAAACAGGCAGTCGATTTATTTACAGGGGAGTTGATTGATGACTAAGCATCGGCGTCGGTATACCTACAGTCCTCAAAGCAATCCCTACTGGCTGGCACATCAAATTGATGGTCATTATGTGTTTCCATTAGATAATTTACTGATGATGATTTATGCCGCATTAAGTCCTTTAGCGGCGACTTCACCCATAGTGGAATTAACGGATATTGAATTAAAAAAAATAATAATTGCTGAAAAAGATCAAGAGATCAATTTGCATTTGGAGATCGATCCAATAACTCAAGAATGTTTCATTGCGCAAATTGATAAGCATGGTAATAAGGAATTGGTAGTACAAAATCACTATCAATTTAAGTCATACCATGAATTTCCCCGCACAATGGACAACCACAAACAGTTAGTGATGAATGATTTTTACCAGAGTGATTCATTGCATTATTTAGGTGAGTGTTATCGAATTATTGAACACTATAATGATTCTGACGATTCATTTTCTGCGAGCCTGGATCCTAAGGCGAGCTTTCCTGCCGTTTTAGGCAGTATGTTGCATTCATTTATTTATCGCAACGATCCTTTTTTTGCTAAAAATCCTCGTCCTGGGTTACCTAAAGCAATAAAACGGGTTTTGCTCCGCGTGCAGCCTCAGCAATGCAGCGCTTTACATATTACAGATCAGAACGCTGCCGTTTTTGATGCACAAGGAAATTGGCACGTCATCATGGAGGGGGTTGAGCTGACAAGCAATGAATCAGCAAAGAACAACAATAGACCTCTTTCCACACGCGCTGAGGGGAGTGAAGTGCGAGAAGACGCGGAGTGGAGAACCGGAGTGTACACACAAGTACATCAGGATTCGAGCACCGCATCGACGAAGCAATTTACCTCGCCAGTAGAATATGGAAGGAGGTCTACTCTGGATATTGCTGTAATTGGTATGGCAGGAAAATTTCCTCAAGCAGAATCAATTGAGGAATTATGGAACTCCTTATGCGAAGGATTTGATGCGATCACCCCATTAGAGAAGCGCGGTAGAAAACACCTGCGAGAGCCCAATCATGCCGGGTGGTTGGAGGATGTTTTTGCCTTTGATCCCGATTATTTCCACATCCCCAAAATTGAAGCACAAGCGATGGATCCACAACAACGCTTATTGTTACAAACTGCAGCGGGTGCTTTAATTGATGCGGGTTATTCACCAATGGAACTCCCTGATAAATTCTGCGGTGTTTTTGTGGGTGCAAGCCAAAATAATTATTTGGCTCACAGTCTGGAACAACCTATCCCCCAAAGTTTTTGGGGAAATGCTCCCTCAGTGATCGCAGGACGTGTTTCTTATACCTTTAATTTGACGGGACCGGCAATTACTGTAGATACAGCATGTTCTTCTTCTTTGGTTGCCCTACATCAAGCCTGCCAAGCCATTAAAAATGGAGAGTGCACCACTGCTTTAGCAGGCGGAGTATTCATTATGACCAGTGATGAGTTTCTGCAGCAAGCGCATCATGCCAAAATGCTTTCCTCGGATCATGCATGCCAAACATTCAGTGATAAAGCGAATGGGTTTATTCCTGGTGAAGCAGTGGCCTGTGTTTATTTGAAACCTTTAGCTCAAGCGCTGAAAGACCAAGATCCCATTTATGCAGTGATCAAGGCCAGTGGGGTGAATCAAGATGGGCAATCGAATGGAATTACAGCACCAAATGGTTTGGCACAAACCGAACTGATGCGGCAGATCTATACTTCTTATGGTTTATCTACAGAAGATCTTGCTTATATTGAAACCCATGGAACGGGTACAGAACTGGGTGATCCCATTGAAGTGAGTGCCTTACAGCGATTATTTGCCACCCAAGGAAAAGAACAAAGTAAAAAATCCTGTGGCTTGGGAAGCATCAAATCCAACATTGGCCATACCGTACATGCTGCTGGAATTTGCGGTTTTATCAAAAGTGTTTTATGCAGTTATTTTCAAAAAATTCCAGCAACAATTCATTGTGAGCGTGAAAATCCACAAATCGATTTTGCGAGTACCCCTTTCTATCCAGTCAAAGAGTTAAGCCCGTGGCCAAAAGATAAATCGCTTGCTGCAGTCAGTTCATTTGGTTTTTCTGGTACCAATGCACATATCGTGATCCAACGATTTGCTAGTGACAATCAGCGCAAATTTCCAGTACATCCTTTTAAAAAAATTCATTGTTATTGGCAAACGACAAATGACTACACCTTATCAGCAGAGAGGACCTATTTCAGCCAACATCAAGTCAATCATCAAGCGATTTTACCTGGGGTTGTGAGCCTTGCATTAACTCAGCATTTTCTTGATGAGCTGCCACTTTATTGTGTAAATGTTCGTTGGTTAAGAACATTGCCCGCCTTGCATCGCAGGATGAATATCCATAGGAGCAAGACTGCCAATGTCGTGGAATTGTTTTATGAAGAAAGCTCTTTTTTTAGTACTGAAATTGCAAAAGATGAAAAAATCTCTCCTTTTGACCTCAACGATTTTAAAAAGTGCCCCAATTCAATCGACTGTATCGAATATTATCGCTGTTTTGAACAAGCAGGGATTCAATATGGACCTGATTTAAGAAATATCACCCACCTTTTGGCATCTGAGGACCGGGTATTTGCACATCTAGAGTGTAACAAAGATTTTAATGAGTTTTTGCTCAACCCTTACCTCTTGGATGCAGCACTGCAAACCGTGGGTTACTTTACTTTATATCAGCAACAGCCCCTTTCGTTACCGGTTAGCGCTAAAAGAGTTGTACTTCTCAAAAGGCTGTCACGCCATGCTTTGGTGTGCACGCAAAAAGTCGGAGCACTCTGCTTTGATATTCAAATTTTTGATGAACATGGAGCTCTATGCGTTGTTCTTGAAGAACTCAAGGCACATGTCGTGACCCAACATCTGGACAAGGACAGGCTTTCAGCTAAAGTTCAGCAGCTTGGCGGAACAGTCTCTACGGTTGGCGAACAAGTAACAGAACGTGAGCAGATACAAATTGTTACAGGCAGAGAATCGACTCGCGAATTAGTTTTTTCGGTTTTTTCCCATCGCTTGAACATGACCTCTGATGAATTACAAAAAATTGGGCAATTCAGTAAGCTGGGATTAGATTCTTTATTAGCCATGGATATTATTTTCGATCTCGAAATTCATTTTGGCAGTCAACCGAAAACTCTTTTATTTGAACATACAACGTTTGATGAGTTAATTGAATATTTTGGTAACAGCAGTGTTCACCACGATCATGCTCCGTCCGGCGATGTCGATAAATACGAACCGTTGATGGTTGCATCAGACATAGCAATCATTGGCATGGCCGTAAACTTTCCACAAGCCCCCGATTTTCCATCATTTATTGACGTCCTGGAAGCAGGTAAAAATTGCGTGCAAGCAATTGGCGATCGCAGTTACGGTTATGGGGCCTTGCTTGAACATGCGAACGATTTTGATGCGTTATTTTTTAATATTGCACCCCATGATGCATTAATTATGTGCCCACAAGAACGCCTTATGTTGCAAAATGCCTGGCATTGCTTCGAGGATGCTGGGATCCAGCTCGATAATCAAGCTCGTTCTGTGGGGGTGTTCATTGGCGCGATGAATAATTTTTATCAATTGGCGGGTTTTGAAAAAAGTTTAAGAGAGCAAAAAACCATCCTCGCGAATTCAACTGCGGCGAGTATTGCAAACCGCATTTCCAGTGTTCTCAATTTTACAGGACCAAGTCTAACCCTCGACAGTATGTGTTCTTCTTCATTAACTGCATTGCATTTAGCCATTCAAGCCATCAATACCCAAGATGCATCGATGGCATTGGTAGGAGGGGTTAATCTCATCAGTCATGATTATAAATATCAAGAACTGTTGCATCGAAATATGTTATCAGCGCAAGGACATTGTGCCAGTTTTGGAGCACAGGCAGATGGCTATGTTCCAAGTGAGGGAGTGGTCAGTATTTTAATTAAACCGTTACACGCAGCAATTAACGAGGGTGATCGTATCCATGCAGTGATTAAAGGCAGCAGCATTGCGCATAATGGCACCAGCTCTGGATATACTGTTCCCAATGCTAATGCCCAGGCAGAAGTGATTAAAAAAGCATTATCACAAGCCGGCTTACACCCTGAAGATATAGGTTATTTAGAGTGTCATGGTACAGGGACGCAATTGGGGGATCCTATCGAAATTAAGGGTTTGAACAAAGTATTTTCTCAGCGCGACACCCCTTGTTTTATTGGCTCATTAAAATCAAATTATGGGCATATGGAAGCTGCTGCCGGACTGGCTGGCGTCCTTAAGGTGATTGCGCAAATGCAACAGAAAAAGCTTTATGCAAGCCTTCATGCCAATACATTGAATCCTAATATTCGATTACCAGACTCCTTAGTTTTATGTCAAACACCATCGACTTGGTCCCTGCATCCCAAAGACCAGTGTTATTATGCCGGTGTGTCCAGCTTTGGTGCAGGCGGGAGTAACGCCCATGTGATTTTAAAAAGTTATGAGAGTCCGATTAAGCCTCGAGTTAGCCCATTACCGCGAACGGTATTTCAAAGTAGGCGTTATTTTCATGATCTTGAAAAAAAACCGATTTCAGACACATTGTATGAATATGTTTGGCAGCAGCACGAGATACGCATTGATAATGACATAACTCGTCAATGGATTGTACTCAGTACTCAAAGTAATGCTGCCGAGATAAAAAACATTTTGCCGCAGAACGCAATCCACATCATTTATACATCGAAAAATGAAAACGACTGGTATTTCACGCAAGAGGGGAGAACAGTTACACCAAAACAAATCATTGACTTGTTGAATCATGATTTTATTCTTCTGGATTGCTGCAATGATGAGTTAGAGTTAGTTGAGCATTTGCGCCTTTTACAACAGGTTGTTCTGAGTGCAAAAACGGGAAGTATTTTACAAATTAATAACAAGCAATCGCCTGACTTGGAGGTTATCAGTTATTTTTTACACTGTATGAATGTTCAAACTATAGGCTTAAAAACCGGCTCATTAGTGCTTGACCAGCAACCTCTGACTACGAAACTGATTCAACAGGAATTAAGCCAATTAAGCCTTCATTTTCATAAGGCTCGATATGTTCAAGGACAACGATTCATTCAAGTATTGCAAACAAAAGAATATAAAAGATCAGCTTTAGCCTCAATTGACGCTGAGAAAGTATACTTAATTACTGGTGGTACTAGTGGTATTGGTGCTGAGGTTGCAAAATGGTTGGCTATTCGTGGCGTACGCAAATTAATTCTCACTGGAATCAGCCCATTGCCACAAGAAACTTTATGGGAACATTACCTGCATTCGTCTTGTAAGGCAGGGAAAACCATACAACTAATTAACCAATTAAGAAAACAAGGGTGTGTGGTTTATTACTATATTGGCGATTTAGCTCAAAAGGAATTATTTGTTTCATTTTTAAAAGTAGTCATGAATGAAAAAGACCGTTTTGGCTGGATTTTTCATTGTGCTGGAGTAACCCCAACGCAAACCAAGTCGTTTGCAGAGCTTACCCAAAATGATTTTATCCGGATGTTCCATCCTAAACGAGCTGGGCTTGAAGCCTTATGGTCGGCAGTAAGTCCTTATGGTATGGACCAATTAGTCCTCTTTTCGTCGGTATCCAGTGTTCTCCCAGAGCTGGCAACAGGGGTAGTTGATTATGCATTGAGTAATTCTTATTTAAATGCTTTTGCCCAAGCGCATGCTGGACAAGCATTAAGCATTGCTTGGCCCGCATGGAGTGAGTTTAGTAAAAATGCAGAGGCCAGTAGCAGTTATCAACGCAGCCAACTTGGAAGTTATAAAACTCATGAGGCGCTTGCTTTACTCTCCACTTTATTAGAAAACGAAACCGTTTCTGCTGTCATTATGCCGAGTAAGAATAAGCACTCTCCAGCAACACCTCCCACTGATCAGCGCGCATCGATACAAGGAACTATTTCAGATACTTTAAAAATGATCCTCATGGAGGTAATTGGTATCACTGAAGATGAGGTTGAATTGGAGAAGAGTTTTGCCGAATATGGAGTGGATTCCGTTCTGTTAATGACTTTATTAAAAAAGATCGAAGCCGTAATGGGCTTAATGCTTCCTGCCGAAGTGATTATTGAACATCATTCACTTTCTCGGTTAACCTCACATGTCCAGAAAATAAATGGATTAGCACTGGCGGTGGTTGATAATTCCCCGATTAATCTTATCTCGCCTACGCTGCGCGGCGTGTCTGTGGAATCCAAGGACCCTGTCGACACCCCACGAGGCGTAGGGTTGGGAAGGGAATGTCAACAGCCCCTAGAACCATTGAGTCAACCTGAGCCAGATCCAAAAAAGAACACGAAAAAAATCGCAGTTATTGGCATGGCATGTCAATTTCCTGGTGCTCATAATGTGCAGGAATTTTGGAATAATTTACTGCAAGGTACCATTTCGGTTACTCCAATTCCTAAGGAGCGAGTCGATCGAAATGAGTATGCTTCTGTTCAGGGCGGTTTTATTCATGAGAGTGCTTGGGGAACTGCGCTTGATTTTGGGTTTTCGGAAAAACATCAACACCAAGTTAACCCCTTAGTGACTCGTGCATTGGCATTAAGCCAAAAAGCAATGATTGATGCTGGGTTGACCCAAGAAACAATTAAAGGAATGAATGCTGGTGTATTTGTGGGAACTCGTGCTGATTTGAGTGCGGATCACGAAATTAATCAGTTTACGATCATTGGTCAGGGACAAAATTTTATTGCCGCTCATATCAATCATTTTTTTGATTTAAGTGGAACTGCTGAAGTGGTTGATACAGCGTGTTCCTCTTCTTTAGTGGCTCTAAATCATGCAGTTTCTGCATTGAAATCAGGAGATATTGAACTTGCTTTGGTCGGAGGCATTGATGGTTTAATCAATACAAGGCCTTTTGCTTTAATGGATGCAGCCAAAGCGTTATCCCCTGATTTTAAGTGTCGTCCTTTTGATGTTCGTGCTAATGGAATCGTATTAAGCGAGGGAGGCGGGTTTGTTGTTTTAAAACCTTTGGAACATGCGTTAGCTGATGGAAATAAGATTTATTGTGTTATTGAAGGAATCGCGGTGAATAATGATGGGAATACCATGGGTTATACTACGCCCAATCCAAAAGCCCAGCAAAAAGTAATTCAAAAGGCATTAGATAATGCGGGATTAACAGCACAAAATTTAGATTACGTTGAAATGCATGCGACTGGCACAGAATTAGGCGATCCTATGGAGTTGCAAGCATTAACTCAGGTTTTGGGGACATCTTATAAAAAATGTGTGGTGGGTGGTGTGAAAGCAAATATTGGTCATAATTTGAGTGCTGCAGGAATGGCAGGGTTTATAAAAGCCGCCTTATGCGCTTACCATCATTGTTTGCTGCCTCAACCGGAACCAGTGACGCCCAATCCTCGTTACGATTTTGCCAACTCACCATTATGTTTATTGGATGAACCGCAATTTTTAGAGCCTCATCAAACCCATTATTTTGGAGTCAGTGCCTTTGGTTTTGGTGGAACAAATGCTCATGTCGTTCTCTCGAGTATGATGCAACAAGATTCTGTCGTTTTGCGACATGAAGAGCCGTATTCAGCAACAATGGATGAATTTTTTGATGTCGAATGTATTTAAAATTAAATTAACAGCTGATAATTATCTGGTTGCCGATCACCGCATTGATGGGATCCGCGTGCTACCGGGTATCGCTTATTTGGATATTATTGCTCGCTGTTTTGAATCTGAGTACTTCGAGCTCACCCAAGTCACTTATCCTCATGCAGCCAAAGTGCTCGCGGGGGAAACGATTATTTTGTCTGTTGTTTATGATTCACAATCCCAAATTGTGGAAATTTATCATCAAGAAAATGATAAGAAAATTATCCATTTTAAAGCAGCCATCGCATTTAAAAGACCCAATTTACCTGAATCGATTGCATTGCAAACTGCTGAGACACCAACTCATTCAATGAGTACGCTGTACCGTTTAGCGCGTGCTTCATTGATTGAGCATGGTGAATTTATGCAGGTTAGTGGAACCACACAAATCAATGCGTCAACAATTGCGATGAAATTGACGCTGAGCGCCAAGGCCCATCCTTATTTATCGCGTTTTTATTTACACCCGGCCTTATTGGATGGTGCTACCTTTGCTATAGCCGCCTTGCATTTTGATGAAGTGTCGCATGCGGGGCCTGATGTAAGTTATTTACCTTTAGGAATTGATCGGGTGCATGTATTTGCGCGAGTGATCACGCCTACTTTAGTCGTTAAGGCTGAAGTGATACCAACTCACCATGAGTCGTTAATTAAATGCCGCATTCATTTATTGACACCTGATGGAGATTTGGTAGTGGCTCTTGAAGGATTAACGAATAAGCGATTTCAGCGCAAGCAGTTTGCACAGCAAGTCATTCAGAATCCTCTGGACTCGCAGCAAATTGTTTCCGGAGATACTCAGGAAAAAATTAAAGCGCTAATAAAGAATAATTTACAGGACGCGCCTGCAGTTTTACCGCCACATGTTTCTTTTTTTGATTTGGGATTTGATTCCAGTAGTTTAATTGCTTTAGTCGATGTATTGGAAAAGCAATTTAATTTGGAGCTCTATCCTACTTTATTGTTTGAACAAAATACTTTAGAAAAATTAACCGCATATATTGATTCTCATGGCGCTTCTGCAGCATTTTCCAACCGGGAAACTTCTTTAAAAAATGCGGATTACGCACTTTATGTTCCAACAAGAACTCACATAAATCGGAGTAGCAATCACAAGCAAGTACTGGTTATTCATGATCGGTTTAACTATGATCAGGCACTTGAGTTTTTGCAGGACAAAGCAAAAGCAGCCTGGATAATTTACGATACCCGCTATCATCAAACTGAGCTTGATTTGCAAACTATTTTAAATCAACTCGCAGAAACTTTTTCCAAATTTGTCCGTGGGTCGCAAGATACCTTACCTCTCGTTGTTATCAGTTTATCTTTGAAACGTCCGAATTTAGTGCAATCGGTCGCTGCTTTTTTTTCATGTCTCGTTAAAGAATATCCTCATCTCAATTATTCGATTTTAGTTAGTGACGCGTGTGTTAAGGATCCGGTTGGTTATTTGCCAAATAGAAATGAATGTGTTTATCTTCAAAAAGACCAATTTTATGCCAAAAGTTATATCAAACTCGATTCTCCATTGATCCATTCGTGTATTAAACAAGGGGGAAGTTATTTAATTGTCGGGGGTAATGGCGGATTAGGTCGTTTACTCACTCATTATTTGATTGAGCAATATCAAGCCCACATTGATGTGATTGGTCGCAGTGAACCCATTGTTCCTGATGCGCGTGTGACCTATTACCAATTGGACGTAAGCGATGTTGAAGCAGTCAATCAGTTTTTCAACACCCATAAGTTCCATATAGATGGTTTGTTTTATTTAGCAGGCGAAAAACATGATTCTCTGCTAATGAATATTCGACCAGAAGATATTGAGAAAACACTGCGTTCTAAATTGGAGGGTTTGCGTGCCATTCACCATGCATTACAACATCATTCACTGGATTTTTATTGTATTTATTCTTCTTTATCAGCGGATATTGGTAATCTTGGACAAAGTATTTATGCCGCGGCCAATGCTGGTTTAAATGCCTATGCTTGCGAACAAGAACAAGCACGTCTCGCTGGAAAGCATCACTCCCGATTTATCAGTATCAGTTGGCCTTATTGGTCCGAAGGGGGGATGGAAATCAACCCGCGTCAATTACAAAAACTAAAAGAAGAATATGGAACGTTACCTTTAGAAACACCGGATGCTTTTGTTTTATTAGAACGGGCATTGAGCGCTCATGTTCCTCATGTAGTGATTGCTAATTCTTCTTTGTTAGCTCATCAAATCGTCAAATCGAATGATTATCGATTCAATCAATTACCTCAATCTGAGCCACCCACCCCTTATGGCCCAGACATCAAACCAAACAATCCTCTTCCTGAATGCACTGAAGGATCTTCTCTAAATAAGGAGATGGATCACCGCGTTCGACATGAACTACGTCTTTTAGAGTACCCTGAAGTCGCTGAGCAAGACATAGCGATTATCGGAATTTCATTACAATTACCTGATGCTGAAAATTTGGAAGAGCTTTGGAATAACTTGAAAACGGCCAAAAGTTCAATTAGGAAAGTAACGAGGAAGTGGCATTATACTCCTTATCCCTGGGGTGGGTATTTGGAAGATATTGCTGGTTTTGACCCTTTATTTTTTAATATCTCGCCACGAGAAGCTGAATTAATCGATCCGCAAGAACGCTTATTTTTGGCCAATGCTTGGCATTGTCTCGAAGATGCAGGTTACGCACACATTAAAGAGAAAAAAATTGGTGTTGTTGCTGCATCAATGTTTCATCTGTATCAAAATTATGGAGTGGAACAAGGTCAGCAAGACCCCGACATAAAGCGCCCACAATCTTTAGGCGCAAGTATTGCAAATCGTGTTTCTTATACGCTGAATTTAACAGGCCCCAGTTTTTCTCTCGATTCCATGTGTTCTTCTTCATTGACTGCCATTGATTTAGCATGTCGTTATTTGGCTAATGATGAAGTAGATGCCATGTTAGTTGGTGGCGTCAATCTCTGTTCTCATCCCTATAAATTGGCATCCTTGGTACAAAATAAATTCTTATCTTCAACAGGTAGAAGCGCACCATTTCAGGAATATGCCGATGGTTACGTACCCGGGGAAGGAGTTGTTGTTCTTCTTTTAAAGAAAGCAACAAAGGCACTCGAAGAGGGTGATTCCATCTATGCGTTAATTAAGGGGTTAGCGCTGAATCATGGAGGTCAGAGTAGCGGATTTACCGTACCTAATGCTCAAGCACAAGTGAAAGTGATTCAACACGCTTTGACTAACGCAAAAATTAGACCCGATCAAATCGATTATATTGAAGCACATGGAACCGGAACCTCTTTAGGGGACCCTATTGAACTTGCTGCACTAAAGGAACTATTTGGTAACCGTTCTCTTGAGAATCCATTGTATGTAGGATCTATAAAAAGTAATTTGGGGCATTTGGAATCTGCTGCTGGCATGGCCGGAATTGCTAAACTCATTGTGCAATTCCAAGCTCAAGCATTAGCTCCTTCAATTCATGCTTTGCCCTTAAATCCAAGATTAAATATCGATGACGTACCAATTAAAATATGTACTGAATTCTTACCTCAGCAAACACTTCGTTTCGCTGGCTTGAGTAGTTTTGGTGCAGGTGGGAGTAATGCGCATTTAATTTTACAAAATTTCTCCCATAATCTTTGTGTAAGGTCCAAAACACAATATAAAAAACAGAATTATTGGTTCTCACATTCAGAAAAAATGATGCCCTATTGCTTTCAGTTGGATATGGAGCTTTGCGCGTTGGAGCCGATCGCTAAGTTTGATGAGATTTGTCAATTAGATAATGGTTCTCGGCCAATGTTTTTTAACCCAGTAACGACCGGCGCTTTGTTCAATAAAGTAGCAATTTTTGATGCGCTAGCAGACAAGGGATTGGATCGCCTTATTGGATTACTCAATCAATGTATCTCTGAAAATCCAGAAGTTCAATTTATTTTTATTCATCAATGCCAGAGTCATTGGATGGAGTTACATGCATTCATGATGTCCATGCCCAAGCTGCTCAAGCATTATCATAAGAATATTTTGATTCCTCATTTAACGAGTTTATCAAGTACTGAGGTGGTGAATATCGTAAGTAACGAAGCACATCAGTTCGACCATCGAATGATTCAGTATGACAAGACCAGATCTACTTTTGCATTAAACTTAATTAAAACGAATAATCAATCATTACCTTTATTGCATGGAGGGCGAGTTGTTGTATTAGGAGGGTTGGGTTCTATTGGCTATCAATTCTGTCAGACTTTAATTGGTGCTGGTATTTCTCAGTTTGACATTATTGGACGAAGTGGTCTTGATCCGAAACGTCAACAAATGCTCGATTCTTTAAAAGGACAAGTTCATTACATCCAACATGATTTTTCAGCTCCTTATCCTGCTAAGTCTTCTTATGATGTCATAATTAATTGTCTTGGGATTATGCCTGGTAACAGCGCAAATGAAGTAGCACAACGAAAACGACTGCATTTTCATTTAAGCCAATTCATTCAATACCATCATCCCCAAAAGTTAATTAGTATTTCCTCCTTGTCTGCTTTAGCTGGATTTAGCAAGCAAGTAGATTATGCAATTTATAACGCTTCTTTGCTTGCATTAAATGCCCACTGTAAAGAGCATGTGTATGTTTACTTACCCTTTGTAGTGACCGGGTCAACTCAGTCAACGGATGAGTTGAACTGGTTAACATGGAGTAAGGACAATCAAGGTTTAGAGCCGTTAAGGGTAGATGATTTAAACCTTATTTGCCGGCAGTTATTAACGCTCCCGGCAGGTGAGTACATACCGTTTCAGGGGAGCCCCAAGCAATTTCATCACTATTTAACGCAAGAATGTTTTCATGTTCCTCTGCAGAAATTACAGCAAGGGCTTTCCAGGAATAAGGATCACTCATTACATGAACTCATCGAATCAATCTTAGGGATTTCAGCTCAGCACATTAAATCGGAGCAGACTTTCTATCAATTGGGATTTAATTCATTGACCCTCACTGAATTAACGGAGGCAATAAGCAAGCACTATGATATGCAAATAAATCCCAATCAATTTTTTGAATTCCAGACGATAGGAAAATTAGAGGACTATGTAACGACTCACTCCTCAATCAAACCGACGTTGCATGGTTTGTCTGCGGAATCCAGTGATGAAGTGAGCACTGTGGATTTGGCGAACAACCCCGCGAACAAGTTGGGGGGGCAGGATGTTGATGAGGGGAGAGCAATTACAAAAAGAATTTCTGCTTCTTCCCCATTAAATGCCCTGGAGCCAACCTTATCAAATGTTGTTATTTGTGGTTATTATTGTTCTTTTGCTCAATGTCCTACCCCAGAAGACTACTGGCACGCTTTATTAGCAGGGAAAGATTGTACCCAGATGCCTCTGCAGACGCGTTTTGATCATAAGAAGAATAACTCGATTAAGATGGGCTTTATAAACCATTTTGCAGATTTTGATTTTGCGTTCTTTGATCTGAATTTTGAGCAAGCAAAATATATGGATCCGCAGCAACGAAAGTTATTAGAGCTTTCCTGGCATATATTCGAGCAAGCAGGAGTTTCACCGCTCTCTTTGAAAGGTCAACGCATCGGTGTGTTTGTTGCCATTCAATTTGATGACTATGCGCGCTTATTGGATCGCAGTCAGTTAAGTAGTCTTTATCAAATTACAGGTTGTGCCAAGACTTTTGCTGCAAATCGAATTTCACAGTTTTTTGATTTCCATGGGCCAAGTGAAACCATTGATACCGCATGTTCGAGCAGTTTCTCCGCTTTGAATCGTGCAGTACAGGCCATTAAGCACGGTGAATGCGAGTCCGCTCTTGTTCTTGGTGTTAGTTTGCTTTGCGATGTAAAAACACTTGAATTAACCGCCCAGTTAAATGTTCTTTCTCCAACGAATGAATGTCGCCCTTTTGATGCTCAAGCCAATGGTTATGTGAAAGGAGAGGGTTTGGCTGGTGTTTGGTTAGTGGAGGAAGATTTGGCTGTCAGGCAAGAGTTACGTATCGAAGCCAATATAAAAGCAATTCAAGTCAATCACGGCGGGCATTCACAATCATTGACCGCACCTAATCCTGCAGCGCAAAAACAATTGCTATCCCAAGTATATCAGCATGGAATATCGATTGATGAAATAGATTATTTTGAAGCACATGCTACTGCAACTCATCTAGGTGATCCTATTGAATTTTCAGTCTTGAATGAGTTGTTCTCATCACGAGTAAAACCACTTTATATTGGTTCAGTAAAGAGCAATATTGGCCATACAGAACCTGTTGCAGGACTTGCCGGTGTGATTAAAGGGTTGTTGATGCTCAAACATCAAATGATTCCACCGCAGGTAAATTTTCAGGAAGTTAATCCATTCATTCGACTTGCAGAGAGTCCATTCCATATTGCCAGTCAGGCCGAACCCGCTTTGTTATCGACGATCGCTATTAATAGTTTTGGTTTTGGTGGCAGTAATGGTCATTGTGTTTTAGCGCGCAAAATGCCTTTGCCACAACAACTGCCTAATTTATCTTATATTCCAATCAAATTATCTGCAAAGACAGAAGCTGCTCTAGAAAAAAAGACAGAGCAACTTTTGGATTATTTATGTGCTTTGAACAATAACATAAGCCTGACTCAATTAAGCTTTACCCTGAATGTAGGACGAGCTGATTTTGCTTGTCGTAAGTTCTTTATTGTGGAAAACCTTGATGATTTGATAGAGCAATTAAAATATGGTTCTGGGTCAATAGCCCCTCAATATAGTCATACTTTAAGCAAAGAAACTCTTCTTGAATTCCAGCAGTTACCCAATCAATTAAAAGATTATTTGAATAAGCTTGCCTATGCCTATCAAGGGGGGCAACTGATTAACTGGCAACGCATTTATAAAGGAATTAATGCCATTCCCCTGGCTTTGCCTGTTTATCCTTTTGCCACTCATTATTGTTGGTTTGAAGAGCAAGAGAAGCGAAAATCAATCAATAAAGACCTAAGGTCTATAGAATGTTATAAACCCATTTGGAGGAAGAAAAAGGTTGCCTTTCTTGAGCTTGATAATTATCAGTATGTCGCTGTTTTTTTGACAAGGGCGCAAGAACCATCAGTAAAAAAGGCAGTGCAACAAACAGGTTATAAAGGTTTTATTTATTTTGTATTTGTCGATGACACCGATTCAGTAGAGCAGGGGATGCACTGGTTGAAAGAACACCCTTGCGAATTGATTTATTACTTTGCAGGGATGTGTGACGAAGAGATCAATCCTGATTCCTTGCTTTCTTCTCAACGCTATGGGATGGCTGGCTTTTTAAATTGCATTAAAAAATTGGACGAACTGGCTTATGGCGAAAAACCCTTAAAACTCTATGTATTCAGTAATAATGCCTATGGACTAAAGCAATCGACGATTAATCCCTATGCAGCAAGCATTCATGGTTTAGCTCAATCCTTAAAAAAGGAATACCCATCCTGGTTTATTGAATGCATTGACCTTGCGGGCAATACCCTTATCCCTCAAGCGTTTACTGTGTCCTATCAAGGTCAGGCTTATCCATTAGTTTTAGCAGATGATGGCGTTTGGCATCGACAGCTTAAAGCACTGAATCTGTCTTTAAGCCATTCGACACCGAGTCATGAAGTGATTGTGCTTATTGGTGGAGATGGCCAAGTAGGAAGATACTTGGTCCCCGAGTTTATTGAGCGTCAACCGCGAGCGCTCTTTATAGCCAGTCGTAACACGCTGCCAAGAACAGAAGGAATACTGCACTGGCGAAGAGTAGATTGTACTGTTGGCGATGAAGTGGCGTCTTTCATTGACGAAGTGATTCAAAACTATGGAGTCATAGATTGTCTTTATCATTTGGGCGCTTCTTATGCAGAATCGCCGATCACTTTATTAAGCTATGAAGACTATTTGATGCAGATGGGGGCTAAGGTGTTAGGAACTTATCATTTGATCAATGCGTGTCGTCGCCATGAAGTGAAGCACATTGTAATGACATCCTCAGTGCAAGTTTATACACAAAATAAAAACAGGGGTGCTTATTCAGCAACATGCTTTTATGCTGATGCATTAATTAATGCATTGCATTCCGAGAAAATAAAACTGGTTCATTGGGGATTTTGGCAGCAAGAAGATGAAGCGGCAAATCAACTGATGTGTGTTTCCGGTATTTCACCCATCACAGCAGAACAAGGAGCTTACTCACTGCAATTAGCAAGGTGCTCGGACCAATCGAACCTGAGTTTTTTCAACGTTTCAGAATCAGTTAAAGCAATGATGCCGATTTGTTCGGATGCTTTGGCTCAGGAGACTGAAGAATTGCTCCTGTTTAATCAGGGATTAGATGAGTTAGAACATTTCTGTTTTCATTTAATGAAGCATCATTTACTGACCCATGGTGTTGTTTGGAGTCAAAATTATTTGGGGCAAGGAGTATGCAAGGATTATGAAAAATACTATTTTGCATTAATGAACCGCCTAAAAGATTTTGAACAGAAACATGTTCATGAAAATAAAAGTCAAGTTAAATCTCAAGCTGAATTGCTGCAAGACCATGTGCAATTAATTAAAAAATACCCTCAAATCAAACCTTTTGTTCAGTTGCTCACCGTGTGTGCTGCACAGTTTACTGAGGTGGTCACAGGTCAAAAAACCATACATCAAGTCCTGTTTCCTTTTGGGCGAGATGATTTGGTCCGTGCTATTTATCAAAAAAACCTTTTGGCAAGCCATTACAATCAAGCCATTGCTTCCATAGTTAAAGAACTCGCTGCTACACGACATCAACGAATTGATGTTCTTGAATTGGGAGGGGGGACTGGCGCTACTACGGAAGCAGTATTAACTCAATGCGCCAATCAGATTCATTACACTTTTAGTGACATCAACCCTCAATTCGTTGCCCAGGCTAAAGACAATTTCTCTGAGTATGGTGGTGTAGAAACCTGTACTTTAGATATCAATAAACCTGCGATGAGCCAACAATTTGATCTCATTATTGCAAGTAATGTATTGCATACTGCAGATGATATTCGTCAATGTCTGATGAATCTTATTCCTTTGCTTCGTGATGAGGGAGTGCTTATTATCAATGAAGCAACTGAAAACAGTTTATTCCTTGCATTTACTTTTGGCTTATTTAAACAATGGCATTCCCCAAAAGATGAATACCGTATTTCCGCGAGTGCTTTGCTCCATGCCCACACCTGGCAAAAGCTACTCCTCGAAATGGGGTTTGCAGTCGATGCCTATGCGATGCCCAAAGAAATCAATCAATCGATCTTTATTGCCAAATTAAAAACACGACTTAGTTACGAGGAACAGATTCAGGAAGCGTTGATTCCTCAAAAGGAAACTCCGTTGATTTTACCTAAAATTGCAGGTATAGAGAATGAATTATTGACACTGTTAGCCAGACATGTAAATTGCTCTACCGCAAATTTAGATTTAAATAAATCATTAACCGATTATGGTTTTGATTCATTAGCGGCAATACATTTGGCAGAACAAATTAAATCGGAGTTAGAGATCAGCATTTCACCTACCGTATTACTTGAAAAGGTTTCTATATCACAACTTATAAATATTATTGAAAAGAAAAAGGAAGCGGTTTTATGTTAAGTAACGAAGAATACACTGAAGTGAGAAAGTCATTGAACTTTAAACGGCGATTGACCAAAAGTCTTGGTTTTCTGATTGCCGATATGGTGTTGGTTTATGCTGCTGTTGTTTTTTTAGGGAAGAACAGCTTATTTTTTTATTGCATAGGGGAAGTTTGCCTGGCGATTTTATTTCTCCATAATTTCATTTTACTCCATGAGTGTGGCCATAACACATTATCCAGTAAATCCTGGTTTAATGTGGTCCTTGGTCATTACAACAGCATTTTTTGTTGCATGCCTTTCTACCCATGGAAAATCATTCATGAAGAGCATCACAAATGGACCGGGCATATTGATAAAGATCCTGTATTCGAATTATTGAAACAAGCAAAAATAAGTAAGAAGCTACCCTGGATCTTTCATGTAGGGTGGAGAACGTTTATCCCTTTAAATGTGTTTTTTTTGCATCTCGTTTATTGGACTTATCCACTGAAGCTCTTAAAACAAAAAAAACTATCGCGAATGATGTTCCGACAATGTTTGTTCTCAGTACTCTTTTTGTTTTTTACTTATGTACTCTTGAAGTGGTGTTTCCCAAGCTTTTTAACGTTTAAAAATCTCTTTCCAGCGATTTTGTTGTATGGGGTGCTTTGGGAAACGTTGTCAACACCACAGCATTTAGGTTTGGAACCCACGCAACATCGACCTACATTAAAAGAACATGCTCTAACAACACGTAGTACCTGGTTTCCACGATGGTTGCAACATTATTTATTTTTAAATTTTGGTTATCATGTGGAACACCATTTCTTTCCCGCCTTGCCCTGGCATGAATTGGAAAAAGCACATTTGAAAATTAAACCCTTGTTACACAATGAGTATCAAATGGTAACGGGGGCCGTTTGGAACATTCAAATGCGTCGCCAGAATATGGAGAAGGCGATTGGGGTCCATGATGATTAAGTTTTCGGAAAAAAATCATCTCGAGCTTCGATCGCTTGAGGCTGAATTGCGTTTGGAGAAACAAATAGTTGTCGGCGATTTTACGGCAGAAGGTCGGACTCTGGGGCACTCTATTCATTATTTAGATTCAGCGATTTCTTATGTTACTTTATGTGCAAAAAGGGATGCCAGTTTAGTCTTATGGGAAAGTAGTGCTCTGGTTGAACATTGTGTCGACCATTTTATTTTAAATGTTGATTTAAAATTGCCTTTTGACGATGTAGCACCATTTTTTGATGTGAAAAAATTAGAGCTATGGTGCGCACGAAATCGCATTACGTTACATAAGACTCGAGATGAAGCGCACTTAACTTATTATTTTAACCTATTTGATACGCATCGCATCACCGGTGAACTGATGGTATCTCCAGTTCTTTATTTTGCTAAAAATCCATGTGTTAGTCTTGAAGCAGATGAGGATCTGATTTCTCGGTTATTTACGGCCAAGCCCATTGTTTTAGCAGTCAAAAAAAATCAGCTCATTTGTTTTGATAAGTATCATTATCAAATGGCGTATCACCCTGATTTTAATTTTATACGAGTTCATGATGTACATTGAAGTGATTAAAACACAACGATTTAAATTTATAAATTATTGCCCCGTTGTTGTGGATACGGAACATAATACCTGTATTTTTATTGATCCTTCATGGGAAAAAAAGAAATTTCAGGATTTTGTAACCCAAAATAATTTAAGGGTCATTGCGATATTATTAACGCATCATCATTTAGATCATTCGCATTTGGCAAATTATTTTGCCAAATCTTACCAGTGTCCTGTGTATATGAGCAGTACAGAGATTGCCTATTATGAATTCCAGTGCCATAACCTTAAGCCGATTTATCCTGTACAAAACACAATTACTATTGAGCGTTTTCCTAGCATTATTATCCATCAAACACCCGGCCACACTTTTGGGGGGCTTTGTTTTCAAATCGATAACGCGCTCTTTACGGGTGATACTTTATTTAATGAAGGTTGTGGTTTTTGTCATAGTAAAGGTGGGGATGCAGGCATCATGTTTGATTCCCTGAACTATCTTAAAAAAGTGATTCCCGATGAAGTGCTTGTCTATCCAGGACATCGTTATCACCATGATTTGGGACAACCTTTTGTTGAAGTAAAAAAAATGAATATTTATCTAAACATTGAAGATCGCGATGAGTTTATTGACTTTCGTTCTAGAAAAACTAAAGGCTTATTAAATTTTAGGTGAGTTATGAGTGTATTATTATTTCCCGGCCAAGGTTCACAATTTAAAGGAATGGGACAAGAGTTATTTAAATTATTTCCCGATGTTGTTGCCGAAGCCAATCAGATACTTGGTTATGACCTGGAACAGGCGGTATTCAGTGAAGTGATGAATCAAACTTTATATACCCAACCACTCATTTATTGTATTTCCATAATGGCATGGCTTGCTGGAAAAGCTGAATTAAAAGTGGATATGGTACTGGGACATAGTTTAGGTGAGTATGCCGCACTTTATGTGGCCGAAGTTTTTGATTTTGCTACTGGACTGAGAATCGTTCAGCGACGTGCAGAATTGATGAATGAGGCTCGAGAGGGAGCTATGGCGGCAATAGTTGGAATGAGTGCGGCTCAAATTGAGACGATTATCAAAGAAAACCAGTTGCCCTTAGTGATTGCTAATTATAATTCTCCAATGCAAACCGTGATTTCAGGAACAAAGGAATCGGTCGATGCCAGTTCCAAATTATTTGTCGAAGGACGTTTTATTCCCTTAAAGGTTAGTGGTGCATTCCATTCTCCTTTGATGCAAGCTGCTGCCGAAACTTTTTATTCCTATCTCAAACAATTTCAGTTTCACCTGCCCCGATATCCCATCATACTCAATGCTACTGGACGAGCCCATGTTGATTGTTCTATCGACATGCCTCAATTATTGAGTCAACAGTTAGTGCGGCCTGTATTTTGGCATCAAAGCATCGAATATTGCCTGACTTTAGGGTATTTGGATTTTATTGAGCTTGGGCCAGGCAAGGTACTCACTTCATTGTTGGATGGGATTCTTAACGATCCAGTAATAACAAGTGCCGTCAACTGATTCGAGGGGTTCAGTAATTTGATGTTGTTGACGGTACTCGTCCACTGCTCGCTGGCATTCAGTAAAGCCTCCATAATCATCAATAATGCAAATACCATTTTGCGATAACTTTGGGTATAAAGCGTTGAGTACGTCCAATGTTGATTGATAAAAATCAGCATCAATACGTAAAAGCGCAATACGTTCAATTTTATCTTTCATTACGGGTAAGGTATTTTTAAACCAACCAGGCATTAATTTTATTGACTCATCATAAAGATCATACCGTTTAAATGCTTCGATAAGATCGTGATGTGAAGTAGATATTAAGGATTCTCTTTTTATATAGGTTAATGAATTGGCCAGAGCAAAGATCTTGTTTAAGGTTGTTTTGTCGTATTGTTCATTAGGGAAGGCTTCCATAATATGATTAGCTAAACGCTGTTGGGATTTCTTTGGAAGCAATTTTCTAATTTTTAATAAGCCCTTAAAGCGTATTAATTTAGAATAAGAAGTAACGAGTTGGCTTGACTCTGGGAATAGATCTGCACCCCAAACATTCCGTGAGGCTGTGTTGGGTTCTTCATAAACATTCAGACACGCTTTTAAATACAATAAAGCACCACCTCGCCAACATCCGGCTTCAACAATATCACCTCTTACATGATTACTTGTAATGTATTTAATTGACTGTTCTATATTATCTAATCGTTTTGGACCAATGAGCGTCCTAACTTGTCCATTAGTCATAAATGATTTAAACGCTTTTGTTGTAGCAATATTAAATTGCCAGTGTTCTGGTTGAGATGTGTCTAAAGAACCTGTGAGTGATTTTTTAATGACGGTTAAGTATTTTTCCGCGATTTTATGGTGTAAGTTCATCATAATCCTTAAGGTAAGTTGGAAGAGAAATAAAATTGCCGATTAAGGATGAATCGATGCTTCATGTACTATTTCCCTAAGTGTTAATGACCAAGTGGTGAATCTAAAATGTCACGCATTATACCTATCAACTGGCAATTTTGTATCTGATGAGATGCATTTTGTTTTTTATTGATTTTAACGATTTATTTTCCTATGAACTGCTTATTATCGATTTATCTCGCCCTATATTGCTTTTTGCAATACACTGAATTATGTTTTCGAATGAAAATTAGTTGAATCAAATGAAATCCATTTATTTTTAAACGCCATATCAATAAAGGGATGTAAGCGATTTTTGAAATTAAATGATGTGGTTTGTTATCGATTGGATCAATTGAAGTAATCAAAAGCTCGTGTGTATGATTCACCTCAACGTCAGTAGTTAAGTCAAGATTATCTTTTAATTCTGTTGAGATATTCTGGGTACCAATCTTGGTACCCAATTTAAAATGTAATTCTTTGCTGCTATTTATTGGTTACTAACCACTCCTTTTGCCCCCGGTTAAAAACTGGTTTTAACCGGACAGTTTTTTCGTCTCTTCCTCATGATCTTGTTTTTCCCCTTGTTTTTGCTCTTGTTTTTTCTTTCTCATTTGTTTAAACAGATAGGTCTTATCTACACATACTGGTTCCTTTTCAGTTTTATTCCTTGATGAAACCTGCTCCGATGATGCGAAAAATGTAATCCTTTTGAGCATTTCTTCACATTTAGTTGGGAACAGATTAAGAAAATTCTGGTTGTTTTCTCGTCTTGCTACCTCTAGGGCACTATCGACTGCATTAGTTTGGAGCTGACGTGCTTTGAGTAACTTCACTATTTCCAGTGCTGCCGGGTCGCTTCTTTGGGCCAGTAAATGTAATGCTGTTTCTCCCTTAGTATTTTGAGCATTAATATCGGCACCTTTTTCAATCAGAAACTTAGCCATTTGTAAGCTTGTCTCTTGCTCTTCCTGAGAATCGCCAGAATTTGCGTAGAGTATCGCTAAATGCAAAGGGGGATAACCACCACTCGGTTTATTAATATTTTCCGCTAACGCTTTTGCGTTACGTCTTTGATTCCAGATATTGATTTGGCCTTGTTTTATGTCTTGATGTAAGTGGGTGTCCTGCTCCCTGGAGTGCCATTGGTATTTCTCAGCATCTCGGAGGGAGTTTAATTGATCTTTCATAGTCGCTATATCTTCCTTTAATATCTCAATTAATCCCACCATCTCTTTTTGTAGTTCAACTACTCTCTGAGATTCGAGGGGGTGTATAATCCTATACTCCGTTTTGTGTTTCGTCCTCTGCATGCCAACAAAAATTTCATCGGAGCGTTCTCGAACTCTCTTGTTCATCACCTCCAGGTCACCTAAATCTGCTTTTTTTATTTTAAGTGCTAATATTTGAGACTTATGTTTTGGTAATAATTGCTGTATTACTAAATGCATTTGAGACATTATTTTCAGTGACTTGAGTTGGACTAAATCCTGTTTGCGTGCTTTTTCTTCTACGGCTTTATAAATTTTTGCCTCTTTAGAGTCCTCAATTTTTTTACCTGCCAGACTCCCAAAAACCGCCTTAATAGAACCACTTTCTTCATGCAAAGCTTCTTTTGCTAATGTGAGAGCACATTTATTGCTCCTGTCTTTAATATAGACATCCGCGTATTTACAAATCTCTTTTACAGCTGTTTCTTCCTTATTATTAATTAAAACGTGTAAGAGAGTATTTCCACTTTTATCTTTGATATTAGCCAGGCGCGGTTTATCCTGGAGTGGGGCAGCTTTTATTTCTCCTAGCAATTCATCCCTTACTTTTTTTTCATTAAAATCCATTAAACCAAAATTTTTTATTTTGTTTTGAACGCTTACTTCCCTTTCTCTTGCTGATTTCTCCTCTGCTAATCGTTCCTCTTCTAACCTCTCTTGGGAGTAGGGGGCATCTATATCCTCTGCCAACTCCGCATTGGCATCTACTGTCGAAGTCTGCTCTGCCAAGGGTGATGTGCCTTCTTCCTTCTCGGTTCGAGAGGTGATTAATCCCTCTTTTACGAGCCTGGTGTATATTTGCTGATCCTCTTCAGGTGAAACTTCCGCAAGAAACAGTTGTCCCTTTTCGGTTGCAAAAGTTGGTTTGTCAATCTTTGCTCCAGAACGAATTAATGAGCGAACTGCATCAAGATGATTATTCTCTAATGCTAATTGCAGTGGTGTCTTACCCTCTGCATTTTCCTTATTGATTGGGTTACTCACAAAAAAATCAATTGGATTACTCATGAGTTTGCTTAGGCTACTTTTTTCCTGATTAGATAGCTCTTGAATTTGCTTAATATCTCCACTCTTTGCAGCTAGGTGAAAAAAATTATTTCCAGCACTATCCTGTTTGCTTAAATCAAATTGAGGCCGTTGTTCTTTTAACTTTTGAATAATGATTTCAAAACTGTCTCTTTTCTCTCTTCTATTAGGTTCTTTAGCCTCAGAGTATCTTTTATAGGCGAGGAACAACAGAGTATTAAATTGAGCCGTAGCCTGGGTATGAGCGTTTCTCTCTATTAAATCGTCTATTAATAAATTAACAACCGTTGCTTTTCCCTGTAAAACGGCTGAATCTAAAGGGGTATGCCCGGAAGCGTTAGGAACATTCCACTCCAGCTTTTTAGTTTTTAAGTCACTGAGCAATAGGTTAAGAATTTCAAGATTTCCTTTTGAAACAGCTACATGTAAAGGAGTATTCCCTTTTTTATTTTTAAAATTACTGTCCTTATCGCTGAGCTTATCTAACAACATGCCAACCATTTCAGGTTTTTCCCCTGAAGCGGCAAAATGCAAGGGGGTATTACCGTCTTTATTTTTAGAGTGCCATGGCTCTTCTCTGCCTAACAACAAGCTGGCAGCTCCCACTTCCCCTTGGTGAGCGGCAAAATGTAAGGCATTATTTCCGCTAGAGTCTGGGGCATCAAGATGAATACAGTGTTCCATAATTTGCTTAATTTGGTCTAAGTTACCTGTTTTAGCACTTGATTGGAGTTGTAGGAGAAATTGCTTGTTTTGCATTTGAGTTAGATCAATACCTTCTTTTTCCTTCCCATGCTCTTCAATGAGCAGATCTGTGAATGTTTTTTCTTTGTGACTTTCTAACCAGTCTATTTTTTCCTGAAGTCCAGCCACCTCCTTGGTAAAAGCCTCTACGGCAGCTTTCTTTATTACTGCCTGACTTGAAAGTTCATTGCTTTTCTCTGTAAGCTCTTCTATTTGCCTATTCACAGTAACATAGAGGGATTGAGCAACATCATAAAGTTCAGGAGCGTACTGAGACAGTGACTTTGATTGAAGTTTCTTCAACAAAGTGTCCATTTGCTCGTAAGCCTTTGTAAGGGAATCAAAAGTGGTGACCTGATTTTTGCTGGCAGCAATCTCCTCTCCTATACTTTTTATACCTTGCAAGCTAGAGCTTAACTTGGCTAATTCGTCATTCTCAGCGATCAGAGTGGCTTGTTCAGCTTGTCTGTCTTTTAATCTATCAGCAAAAAAGAAGCGAATAATCGGTAAACCATACCAAAAGATAGAAGTACTCAGGCTATCTATCCGCCTCTGATTATTTATTGAAGCAGACTTGATAGCTTTCGTTTTATTCTCTATTTGATTGTTTTGATCATTTAGATATGATATCAGATGCTCCCAATTTCTATTCTGTCCCATTCGTAAACTTTTTATTTCTTCACCAAGCGTTTCCACTTCTTGTTCGATTTGTTGTTGTTCACTTTTTGCAAATTCACCATCCTGAGTGGAACTAAGTTGAGTTTGTTTATTTTTCTTAATGCTTGAATTGACTTGCTGACTCAAGTTCTCCAAATGTTTTTTTAAACCCACTAAAGTATCTTGCATCTGGAATTGCTTAGAGAGCTTATCCAGTTCATCCGAAAGCTTGGCTATTTTTTGCCTTTTTTGTTCCAGATCCTGTGATGAGTAAAAAGAATCTAACTCTTTCCCAAATTGAACTGCAGCTTTTTTAAAAGCTTCATTAACCTGTTCTATCTCATCAAATATTTTTATAGCACCGTCTATATCTTGCGAATCATCGAGCAATTTCTTGTCTTTTAAAAATTTAAGTCTTTCATTGTTTTGTGCTTTTATAATTTCTAATTGGGCTAGAGCGCTTTCTTGATCGGAATAAAATTCTCGATATTTTTTTTCAATTGCTTGATATTGGTTATTTACTGCCTTATGTTCACTCTCTGCCTGCAAACTCAGGTGTGCAACTCGTTTAGAAAATTCTACAATGCGGCTATTAATCGCTTGATATCTTGACTGACTTAATTTCACTGCATCTAAGCTCATTTGAACCAAGATTTCGCCTAATTTTTTAACATTACTTAAGTCCCCTCCAGAATATATTTTTTCTGCTTGGTCAAAATATTTAAGGTGGACTTCCTCCTTTTGTTTTTCCTCTAATAAAAGTTGTTCAATTTCTTTTAATTCTGTTTCAAGTTCCTGGACCTCTTTACCGTAATTTTTAAGAATCCCTAAATTAATTTTGATATCCACCGGTATTTCTATGTTTCTTATTTCTTTTTCAATTGCGCTTATGTTTTTATTATTACTTTCAACTTGTTCCTGGGCTATATCTCCAATTTGCATCAACACTACGGGACGAGCTAATTTTTCTAAGATGGAAAGAGGATTTGCTGATGTTGCTTTTTTTAATTCCTTGATTAAAGTGAGATAATTTTGGCGTAGAGCAGGATTTTTCTGTAAATCTAAAGGCGAGACTTTTTTTAATTTTTCAATCATTAAATCAATGTAGTCGCCTTCTAGAGATTTATTTTTTGCCAGCAAAGCCCAAGTAATCAGAATACACGCATTCAGACTCATATTTTTCAAAAGTGTTGATTTGAATTCGGATGTATTCTTTAGCTGTATTTGTTGGGACAAATTCGTCCTCATCTCTTGCAGCTGCTTCGTATAAACTGGACTATTACCAACTATCGATTGATACCCTTCCAATCGTTTGTCTAATTTTTCGCAATATTCTCTGGAGGGTTTGGTAAAGATTAAATAGCTACTCAAGAGCTCACCCATGAGTTTTACAATTGTATTTTTTTTATCCTCTCCAATCTTAGCATTGAGATAAGATAGGAGGAATTGAAGTTCCTCTTCTGGTGTTTCAATTTTAGAGGAGTCGGCAATAACAGCATTAAACTCATCTCGATTAGACTCATTTAAGACGCTTTGAAGTCGTTGTTCTACTAATTTACTAAACATAAATGTACTCTCTAAATTGAGCCCGCAAGGACAATTGTTGAACTTTACATTCTTTAATTATACATTTAGTTTATTAAGTTAACATTAATGGGGGATTTTTTTGATTTGAGGATAGTGTGCCGGACATTATTGTTACCTAACGCAAGGTAGTCATGCGTAGGTTTATAGGGAATACTCTTTTATTATAAATTACTTACATTAAGGACTTATTAATTACCTAAAAACGAACTAGCGATTGAGGCAAAGTGCTTAAGGACAAATTGGATGATGCGTAAAACGACGATAAAATAAGGGGGTGTAGCGTGTTAAATTCCCCCTATTAATCGGCCTCGCTTTACTGTTCACATTGATGTTCATACTGTCTGAATTGGTTGAGACATAAAAAGTATCTGGAGTTATTTATAAGCAGACCTGATTAAATAATTATTAAAAAGGTCAAAGCGAACTCGCTTTTTGTTTTTAATGAGGCCTGCTTATTGCATCAACACCAGAAACCTAAAAATCAAACAATCTGTTAATGGATATATTAATGGATTGCAAAAGCGTCGTTTTAAAAGTGTCTTTTGTTGCCAATATTCCTGTTGTCAATAGGGTATCACCATTCATTATTGAGGTATTAGCAAATGATTGTTCATGCCGACTTACGCGACCTTCCAAAGCTGAAAAAGTATACGATGCATCGATAAACCATGAAGGAGTAAGAAAATAGTTCATTCCAATTTGAGCACCACCACCCCATGCCCACATGGTAGGCGAACCATAGTTTACCAAACCGGTTACATTGAGCGTTTCACCATTGACAATGGCATAACCTATGGAGTTGTAATTTTGTGATTGCAAACTGATTAATGAAGGACCTGCACCTAAGTATATGCTTTTATTGTCAAACTTTTTACCAATTAAAGCGAATAAATTCATATCGTGGTTAATGGTTGTTTCAACAGAATCAGCAATTGCATAGCCAAACATTGGGCTCTTGGCACCTGATGCGCTGGTGAGCACCCCAGTTTGAGGCAGGTAAAGATCACGATTCGTTACCACTGCTCCAAGATATTGATAAGTAAATTTAATCCCATAATAAACGCTATCATTATAGTTTCTTAAATATCCAGTTTGAACCTCTGGTGATAAGTTTTGGCTCCAGTTTATAAATGGGGCGGCATTACCTTGGGCAATTCCCGTAGAATTGTACACGCCGTCAATATATAAGCTTGAAATCCCTAAACCCCATGAATTCTGATGAATCCTTAGGGAGTTGTAATTTCCACCTACCCCAATAAAAAAACCTTGAGAATTAGGCGCTGATCCCATAGTCCCTGCGAACGCAGAGGTAGCAAAAATGGAGAGCGATAAAATGGTCTTAAATGATTTGCAACCCATTGATAGTCCTTTATAAAAATTGAAAAAGTTAGTGTATTCACTAATTGACTTGATTTCAATCTTAGAATTTTTAAAAAATGAAAGTGTTGCACTCTGCGGATGCAACATGAACTGGCAGTGAATTGCCTGATATCTAGACCTTGGCATATTCAGTTAAATTGAGATCGATAAAGTGAAGCCCTAAACGCTGTTGATAATATCGAGTCAGCCATATTATCGATTAATATGGCTGAATTAAAACTCGATCAATGTGAATTTCCATATGAAATTGGTTGTGGCGTGGGACTGCTCTCCTCAATTTGCGCCAGAATACCATGAAGCACTTCATCTTTTTCTATGATTGAAACATAATCAGGGTATTTATTCCTCAACACGTCAACATCACTTTTATTATTTAAAACATCAATTAGTAGTTTTGCTGCTAAAATTTGCTTATTGTAGCATCTTAGGTTTGATTTCATTTCCTCTTGTTCATTACTGTAAAAGTGCTGCACAAACAAACTGAATTTCGTAAGAATGCTACTAGGTTCTGCTGGGAGGGCATCCAGTGCATGCACCATGGCTTCCGCTTTTTGACTTTTTTCCTGAATGTATTGTTTTAATTCCTGCATCAGGAAAAACCGGCTCGTAAAGTAGATACATTGAGGGTGATCGTCCCATATTCCAATTCCTTGATTGTAGTAATCATGTTGAAAACCCATTAATTTAGCCCAGCTGTCCCGTTCTGCCTGGGATGCAAAAGCAATAGCCAGTTCTTGTCCCTCATTGGCTAAATAAACACCCTGATCGCCGAGGCTTTTGGAGCTTTTGATGATCATTTGATGATTTTTCGTATCAAGATTCACCATGTGGTGGAAAGACTGCAGGCTCGATTGATAAAATTTCTCAATCAGTGTTGGATCATTAGGACAACAAATACGGAGGCTTGGAGGATTGTTCCAGTTTCCTTTGCAAATCAGTTGCGGGGCAATACTGGCATTATAGCTATTCTTAACGGATTCATTGACTTTGTTGATGTAAGTGCTCACCTCCTCTGGTTTTTTATCAACAGAATCTGCAAAAATTCTATTGATTAGATCCGCTGGTAATTTGGATAAGTTAGATTCTGACTGCATGGAACCTTGTATTAACATCATTGCCAGATTGGTAGGATCAGAGTTCCAGTTTAATACCAGGGGAAAATGATAATCCAGTCCGAAATCTTTGGGAATATGCCCTGCAGAAGCGATTGACTTAAATATCTCCAGGGTTAGTGTCATAGCCGATTCTCCATATTTTCCCCCACATAGATCGAGCCATTGAGGTTCACGATTGAGTAACCTCCTTGCATACCGATCTAAACTGTCATAGAGGTATTGTTCATAAAATTCCTCAAATACATTAGGTAATATATGGGCTTGATCTTCTCCGGGGAAGCGATAAAACCAGGTGTCATTTTCTTTGAAAAGACCAATTTCATGTCGTTCCAAATGTTTACTTGTTTTGTTAAGACAAACAATTAAATGGCGTTCTAATCCCAATACATCAAGTACCATACGGTTTATCTGATTGGATTGAATTTGGCAGCCTTGGGGTAATTCAAATGCGTTTTCATAAACTGTACGCTCCTTTTTCTTTGCACTGTTCACAATTGGTGATGGAAGCTGGACCTCTACTATGTAAGTCGCAAGATACTCAGAATAGGATACAGAAGTATTTTCCTTACCACAGGCACTCGTACGTTCCATTTGTTTAGTAAATAAAACCGGGCTGATTTTGGACTGTTCATTAATCGCCTCTTCAATGGACAGATATGGATTTTTACTAAACTCCTCAATAGAAACATAAATATCATCAACAGCTGAAATTTTTTTGAACCCCATCTTGTATTGGTATACATCATTAGTTGCAACGCGAATGGTGAGCCAAGCACTACTCATTCCTTCTAGCGTAGGGGATGGTTTTATTGATTCATGTTTCATTATTGCCATGGTCAATACTCCTTAAAAAAATTAAAAATTACTGCTTCACGAGCAGCTGAATTAGTTTTAGTAGGAGATAAAGTAAAGACTTGATGGATTAAAACGGGTCGTTTTATCACTGAATTAAAATCTTGAGGAGTAAACAAACCTGAATTTATTTATTCCTGAACTCTACCTCAGCGACAAACCCGTTTATTCATTAAAACTAGAATAATCAGTTCTCCAGCGATCCTTGGGGGAGAAGATAAGTCGTTGTATTTCAAGTTTCGATTCAGGTTGGATCCTGAAGCCTACTCGAAATTGATTTTATTGTACCAAATTAAATCTATATGATCAAATTTAGGATGAAAAAAAGGGCCATAGAGCAATTCTTTATTGATGTTTAACTAATCGTGCAACATGAATGTGAAGTGGTGTTCGCATCATCCACATCACCTACATCATCTTCTTCAACCAACAGGTTTAATTCATTCTGTAAATCGCTGGGAAGATGCTCTATGGGCAATCGGTTGGCTTTCACAGCAAATAAAGATTGACTCAATAAAGAGGAGGAATAGCTTGTGTTAAAACTCAAAAATTGGTTTTGGTTCCATTTATGAAATGTATTGCCAGTAGGTAAAGCTGGAGGAATAAAATCTTTATGAAGCTGCATGCAATATTCGAAAAATAGATTTAAGGTGTGAGGGAAGCAGGGGGTAATGTACAAGCACCCCTTAGCAGCCCGCTCAATGACGGGGATTGCTAATCTCAAAGCGTCCTCATCGGATAATTCCTTGATATTTTTTAAAGCCTTGTTGTAACCCATAAACCAACAAGTGCTCTCACGAACGTAATTGTTATAAAGATTCTCCCCTATATTTTCTGGAGCAATAGAACCATATTTGGAAATTTGCAGAACTATTGCCATATTCAGGGTGCCTATCATGATGTGCTCTAAGCTGAGGGCCGTATATTTGCCAGGTTCGCTCAATAAACCAATGGCTACACTTAATACTTGATGATTCACCTGGTCACTGTAGCTACTTGTTTTCATATCACGTCGAAGTGCTTGAATGAATTTGGGGTAATAGGTGCTTTCTAATTCATATAAGGTAATTAATGGCATTTCTTAGGTTTATTGAATAAAAATGGCAAACAATCATATTATTTTAAAATCAGATGGTCAATTAATTGTTCTTTTTGATTGTTTGGTAACACCAGAAAGATGATGTAGATCACGACAGCCTCAATTTTAATCCCTTGATCGCATCAATCAATATTTTTGATAAAAGTTGCCCTTCATGTCTCAGATTTTCGGGAGCAATCCGATTCTTTGAATTAAAAATAAACTTTTAGATCAAATTGCGTTTAATTAGCTATAATTAAACACACAATCTTGATTGGAATTATTATTATGAGGCGATTAAGTTTTCTTGCACATTCCCATCATCAACAGGGCTTTACCAAAACGGTATTAAATTGTATTAACTCCAGAGGTGGTTCTGTTTTACATGATTTTGGAAAAATCTATAAAGTAAATTCTGAAACCAGTACATTCAAGAACTTTGTGCTGCATTTGGAACAAAATAATCAAGGCCGTTCGTCTCTTTATAGGGGGATGAGTATTTCTGAGGTAACCGATATCTTAAGGAAAGAAAGGTTTGTTTGTCCTCAGTCCAGCAAAAAAGAGTCTCATTACAACATCCCCGAGCACGTAATTCGTAATAACTCTGCTGTATTTGCTTCATTTACACCTTCATTAGTGACTGGGGGGACTTATGCAAGCAGCAGTACCATAGTCCCAAGCACTGGGGCGATAACTGAAACCAATTTGCCTCCTTTCTTTATCAATCCCAAAGAACTGGTAGCAACTCATGAAGAACTTTACGAACGCTATAGCAAACGTTTTGAAATTGAAGAGCGGGAGCAAGCAGGAGAGTTTCAAGGCTTGACTAATGTGATGGAGACGGCAGCCCATAATTCGGAAATTACAATGATTCGAAATTTTGGTAAAACCTATGTTGGTTTGGAAATGCAAGATGTAAGAGCGGTTCATATATTAACTGTTCCGGGTAACGTATTGTGTAAATGGACCTCTATAAATAATCCTCTATATGAAGTAAGTATTGAAAACCCTGGATACAAACAAAGAGTATGTTCGATTAAAGTCGGTTTTGCTGAGCACGATACTTATCTTAAGGAAGAATATGAACAAGTGAACAAAAGAAATCAACTCATGGGGCTCACCCCCGAAGGGTCTAGAGTCATTACAATGCATGAGGCAAAATACATAGCCAAATCGGGTTTGTTAGAAATGCTAAACAGCAAGTATGAAATTGAAGGCGAAACACACGTATTTTCTCATGTTCCAAGTGATATTCCAATTAATGATGTAGCGTCTCTTTGTAAACATATAACCGAAACAATTGAATCGTTACCTAATGTCAAGAAAAAAGGTCCTAAAATAGAAGAGATCACGGATGAACAACCAAAAGAAGGACCTACTCTTAAGTAATTTAAGAATAAGCCTAAATAAATCTTAGTCTATGCAGCGTGCAATCCTCTTTTAGACTAAGATTTAAACCAATTTTTAAACCCAGAGCCCAAAAGCGAGTAATCAGTGCCTTAAGCCTATCTTGGTTTAAATGGCGTAATATTAGGTTTTCCATAGTTTAAGTCATAGTAAGTCTTTAGGGTTCAGGCCGTCCTAAATGGTTTACTACTGTAGTCTGCAGTGTGCCCAGCAATAAAATATTCCCATTATTAGGGTCAAAGGTTGGTGCTGTATTCTGACTAATAGTAATCTGGGTTGAATAATACCTACTATCCACCATAACGGGATAGAGTGGTGTTTCATATATAGTCCCTAAGCCATTCGAATTGGCAATTGGGGTAAGAGTAATGCTCGTTATCGGCGCTTGGCAAGTTTGGCCTATGCCCGCGCGGATGGATGTTGCTCCCTGATAGGCAAGTGTGGTTGTATAACAGGGTAAAGCGCCACCATTCGAAAACGCGACATTCACCGCTGTTTCAGTAGCGCCACCAGAACCACCCACATTATTGGCCAGTAAATTTGCAATATCAATTTGTTGGATGGGGGCATTTGCTGCCTGCAAATTTGTCGAAAAAATCTGTGCTAGCAAACTTAAAGCGGGTATCAATACTTTTTTCATAACCCGTCTCCAATAGTGCTGGGTGACGGAACTTTTTGGGGAATACCAAAGCAATTATTCAGATTAAATGAATTTGTTTGATCCAAATTAGTAAAATTAATAGTACTACTCGAGGGGCTATTAAATGTTCCATTAATCACTACCAAATTCTGCCCTACTTGTAATTGATCCTGCATGACATAATTACCATTCAGGCTATATGAGGTAATCGTGCTTGTTGAGTCAGCTAGAGTACTACCCAATAGAATATATTGAAAAGGATTTTGGGTATCGATATAACAAACTACATTATAGTTTACTCCGGGTATCAGCCCGCTCAGGGAGAGCGACAAGCTCGTTGCGGGAGCAACATTGCCTCCACCACTTAACGTAACAATAGAACTAATTGGCGCAGCGATTACTGTTGCAGTGAGCATAGTACCTAAAGTAATCAAAAAAAAACGTCTATCCATAGAACTCCCTCCTCAAAAGCAATTACCCAAAATCCGTAAGTAATAAGTACTAATTAACATAATTCCTTGGATACTGGCAATGCATTTGTTTCAGTTATCTTGTAGTTTTTAAATGCCCCTTAATCTATCAATCTTCGATAGGTTGCACTTAATGGAAACATGACTGCAGGTGTTATGGATGAGATCCCCCATCTATGCACAGCGTTTCGTCGCGAATGTGATTGACACCTGAGGGAAGCAGCAATTAAACTTAATTTTCCTTAGAAATAGAGCCTCAAGAAAGATTATGACTATGAAACACGGCGAGATTTCGGTAAAAAAAATTGCTGCAACAGAGGTTCAAATTTGCCTTGCTATCCGATATCAAGTATTTGTGGAAGGGCAGAAAATCCCCGTTAATGAAGAAGTCGACGGACTGGATCCTACTAGCGATCATTATCTTTTGTTTTTCAATCAGTTGCCTGTGGGCACTGCACGTGTCCGTTACGTTGAGGATTTTGCTAAAATTGAGCGCGTGGCCATTTTGGAGACCCACCAAAAAAAAGGACTGGGCCAGCTGCTGATGAACTTTATAATAGAGGACCTGCGCCAAAATCGTCAGGTTAAGAAGGCAAAGCTTGGAGCTCAAGTCTATGCCATTCCATTTTATGAAAAATTGGGCTTTGTGGTTTGTAGTAATGAATACCAAGATGCTGGCATTCCTCACAAAGACATGCAACTTAGTTTTAATTAAACGCGCTTTAAATTTTTTTCAAATCCATAAAGGGCTGCTTCGATTAGGAGTATTGAGCATAGAAAATGATTTCCATTTAAAGAAATGGATCACTAAAAATATGTTTGGAAGGAACTCCTGTTAGAAAGATACTGGTTTTAAGTTTATTGGTTGTTTCTTTAGGGCCGCAAACATACACTCGAGTATTAGGAGCATTATTAATGTGTGTTAAGGCTCTGCGCTCAATTAATCCCTCAGGATAACGTCCCTGGCTTTGTAGGACACAAGGGTCATAGATGAAAGAATTAAATGCTCTTGATAAAGCTTCCAACTCATCTTGGTAATAAATGTCCTCATCAGTAAGACCGCCATGGACTAAAGCGATGCCTCCTTGATGGTTTAGACTGAGCGCGCTTTTGGTAATGGCAATGAGCGGTGCCAATCCTGTTCCGGTTCCTGCCAATAACATGTCAAACACTAAATGGTCGGGATTATGGTAAAAACAACGGCCAAAAGGTCCTCTAAGTTTAACTTCTGGATGCTTTGTTGCCTTATTCACAAGCCATTGTCCCATTCTTCCGCTTGGATGGATTTTAATGTGTAACTCAATAAATCCCTCCTGTATGGGGATGTTGGCGATTGAATAGCTGCGCATGGTGCCTTCGGGATTAATCAAATTAAGATATTGTCCGGGTATCCAATAGTTTAAATCATCCACCCCAAGTTTAACTTGCATCACATTGTAGTTAAGTGGTTTAAGTTCAATTAATCGCGCAGTTACCTCGCATTCAGCATGTTCAGGCGCAACGACCTGAAGTGCGGTTTCAGGTTTAGCCAGACAGGCAAGAAAATAGCCTTGCGATTGAAGCGTTTCTGGTAATCCTTCTTGCCATGATGGATCGACCACACCGTCTTTAGCTTTAATCAGACAGGACTGGCAAATACCCGCCTGACATGAGTTAGGATAATGCACACCATGTCGCAGAAGGCATTGTAAAACATTTTCCTTAGGTCCTAAGGGATAAGATTGATTGTTGAAGTCTATAATACTCATGGGCGCCCCAATACTTCATTGCGAACACTATTGGCAATAGATGCCACTTGTTCAATATCTTTTTCTGCTGCGCCTAATTCTTTGAGGGTTGCACCCAAATGTTCGATAACAATATCCACGTGTGTATCATTTAATCCACGTTTGATTAAATGAGCATGTCCTTCGCGCATGCTTTTCCCGCTGTAGTGATTGGGGCCTCCAAACACCATGGTTAAAAATCCTTTTTGTTTTAATATTTGTTGTTCCATATCAATGTCATCAAAAAAATGACTCACACGCTCATCCCGTAACATTTTACGATAGAAAATATCAACAGCAGTATTTACTGCGTTATGGCCTCCCAAACCCTCAAATAACGACTCAGTCATGGTATACTCCTTAAAGATGTATTTGCAATACATCTTATAAAAAGAAATAATCAGAGTCAACTCACAATTTGGAATTAATGATGCAACTGACACAATTTACGGATTACTCATTACGAGCCTTAATTTATATCGCTCTTAGAAAAGATTCATGCACGATTAAAGACATCACAGAGGCCTATGGCATTTCGAACAATCATCTGATTAAAATCATTCACAATTTAGCCAAGCTTGGACTGATCAAAACCATCCGCGGTAAGAATGGTGGTATTTTAATGGCTACCCAGCCTGAAGCGATTAATTTAGGCCAACTCGTTTTTCAATTAGAGCCCCATTTTGATTTGGTCCCTTGTTTTAATAAAGAAAAGGCCAACTGCTGTATTGCTCCTGTATGTAAATTAAAGGGTATCTTGCACGAAGCCCAAGCTGTGTTCATGAAGACCTTAGAGCGTTATACTTTGGCTGATGTTTTGCACAACCCCAATGAACTGTCTGTTTTCTTGAATATTAAATAAATTATTATGTGATTCTTTGGGCGAGCAAAAGAGCAAACATCCCTGATAATGGTCTTCCCAGCTCATCTTGTTTATGCAAATGACCTACGGATTCTTGATATTCAAGTATCGACCAGCCACTGTCTTGATAGACATGATAGAGGGCTTCTTTTTGCGGCAGAAAGGTGAAAAACTCTGGCATTGAATAAAGTTCTGAATGAACAGGAAATACTAAAAAATGATATCCTTTCCTCTTCGTGGTTTTTTGAAGTTCGCTGAGTAATTCAGGAATGCGCTGGGGGTTTAAAAATTGCAGAGTAACCGTAGAAAGTACTAGATCATAATGTTCTGGTTCAAGATTCAGCGGTTGATTTAAGTCATGGAGTCGCGTATTGACCCCGGACAATGTCTCCTTATGGGCGATATCCTCAAGGCTTTCCAAAGCTGAGGGATTATGATCAATCCCAGTTACCCTATGGCCCATATTGGCTAAGTACAATAAATTTCTTCCTGAGCCACAGCCTACATCAAGAATGGATGCGGCGTGCAAATGACGCAAATAAGTCTGATAGACATACACTAAATCACTGTGTGCTGCCCCTAAACCGTATTTTTTATTGAAATATCGCTGAGGCATACAATAAAACTCAAGATTTGCCTTAAAAGGTTCGCTGACAGGGATAATTTTATGCCATGCAGCAGGGGGGATGAGTAAGTGGGGATGTTCTTTGCTGATTCGAGTGCGTGATAGTTCTTGTCCCTGGCCGTTGAGGAATAAAAAATCAATTGTTCCCTCGTGCAGGGTGAGTTGCCCCCAAGTTCCTTCTTTAGTGCTGTGTTTTTTCAAGAAAAATTTCAATTTTCCATGGCTATCAATTTCGATGTGCTTGTAACACTTTAAGTCGCCGTATTCTGCCCTCATGATGCACCTCATATTTTTGCTTATCCATAAGTCTCTTAGGGGTTGCTGCTCTTAGTATCTGTAAGCTCTGAATGTAGCTCGGTCAAAAGGGTACGCTCGTTCGCCAATTTATCCGCTAACTGATGGTTTACATCACGATGCTCTTCTTCATCAATACGTACCGCCAATAGCACATCACGTAATCGCGCATCATCAGCTAAGTCCCAGTATTTTTTAGCAATATCTGGAGCCTGGCAATTTTCAATACGACCATCATCTAATTCTTGCAAATAATGGGTATAGCTGACAACAGCCTCTTCTTCAAGATAACCCACGAAGCGATGGGCTGTTTTTGAGGAAAGAATATACATCAACAAATATAAAACGACGAAAATAGCTTGTGCTATGAAAATAATAACTCGTTCAAACCAATTAGGTTGGGCAATATACATAAAAGTAATCAAATGCATTCGCTCATTTTCTGCTTCATCCAACAACGTTTTAATCCACCCCTCATCATTTTTGATTTTTCTTAAGCAACGCAAGTGCAGTAATGCAGCGCCAACCATGCCAGGTACCGCGGCAACTGTTTCAAGGACTATTGCTCGATTTCCATATCGTTTTTGAAAAAAGGTATCAGCAAAAAAGCGGAAAAATTTAACAAGTCCAAAGGCAACTTTATCACTGATGGTTTGAGCAGGTTTATGAGTTGCTGACATGGTGGGCTCCTTTGATTAGGTTATTGATGATGATTATAATAAAGATGTATTTAAAATACAACTTTAAAGAGATGCTCTCTTTGTTTCAAGAGTTAAGCACTCGCTTAACTTGGACTTTTCCAGCTGCTTTGCAATTTCAATCGGGTAGGGGGCATGTGAATTTTGTCACTGATAGCAAATGATTTCATTGGAAAATGGGTTAATCCATAGCGGCAAGATAAGTGATATAATTTCACCATTTTTTATTTATCTTGGACGTAGTTGAATGAGTAACATCACCACACATAAGGCTCGCTTTTGTTTTAAACCAGTGGATAAATCACAACATGAGCTTGTTCTAAATTGGATTCATCAACCGCATATTAATGAATGGCTTCATGGAGAGGGGTTAAACAATACCATCAAAGACCTTGGTCAATTCTTAAATCATGGTAACCCCTGGGCTACTCATTGGATAGCCTATGATAAAGAAATTCCTTTTGCTTATTTAATTACTTCTGAAGTGGAGCAATCAGAGGAATATCCTGATGGCGCAATGACACTCGATTTATTCATTTGCAGATTGGATTATATCGGTAAGGGATTGTCTGTGCAGATGATTCATGAATTTATTTTGGGTCCGCTTTCTGATGCGAAAACAGTACTGATTGATCCAGAAATCTCTAATGAGCGAGCGGTTCATGTTTATAAAAAAGCGGGTTTTGAAATCATTGGGGAATTTATAGCATCATGGCATCCAGTACCACACTATAAAATGCAGTTGAGTGTTGAAGTGCTAAAAAACAAATTGGACCCTTAGCGCAATTGTTGCAAGATTGAATTTGCCCAGTCAACTCAGTGCTTTTCTTTCTCTTGATTTCTGGCTTCATGTCCCATTCAATCAATATGCTAAACTAAATATATTGATGCGTTACAGTTGATTGGCCGATTCTCATTCTTAACGATATTGAAACGCTTCTGAAAATCTATCTATTATGGAGAGCATTATGAAAATAAAGGGATTTTTTATATCTATAGTATTGTTATCCACTGCAATTGCAACATCCTCATTTGCTGGTTCCGAAGAAAACACAGTTGATAATAAACTCAATGCAGCGATTACACCCAAAATTTTTGAGATGGCAAAAAAGAATGAAAACTGGAAGCTGGCCTTTGTGACCGGCAAGGATGCTCAAGTTGTTTTTATGAATATCACCCCTAAAACAAATCCCAAAAATGAGATTGGGATGGAAACCCATAAATTTGATCAGGTCATCTTTGTTGTAGAAGGTCAGGCTAAATCAGTGCTCAATGGTAAAAAATCAACGGTTAGAGCAGGGGATATGATCTTTATCCCTCAAGGGATACCCCATAATTTTATTAATCTGAATGCAAACAAACCGTTTAAAATCATTAGCGTTTACTCCGCTACTGATATTCCTGAGCATGCAACCTATAAACACAAATCAGATATGCCAGGAGAATAACTTGCCGGCATATTGACCAAGACTTTTTTATAGGAGCTTTGCTGTATGCAACATAAAGAATATCATCGAATTGAACGCGTTGGTTGGTTACGTGCTGCCGTATTGGGTGCCAACGACGGTATAATATCTACTGCAAGCTTATTGATTGGTGTTGCTGCTGCGCACACGCCATATCATGGAATTCTTATCGCGGGGTTTGCCGGATTAATTGCTGGTGCGATGTCGATGGCTGCGGGTGAGTATATCTCGGTAAGTTCTCAGGCAGATACCGAAAAGTCTGCCCTAAAACGTGAAAAAAAAGAACTTGAGTCAAGTTTGCCTGATGAAATCCAGGAGCTCACTAGTATCTATATCAATCGGGGACTAGAACCTGGGCTTGCAAAAGAAGTTGTTAAGCAATTGATGGCTAAGGATGCATTAGGCACCCATGCTCGCGATGAGCTTGGTATTACTGAAGTTTCGAGTGCACGCCCTCTTCAAGCGGCATTATTTTCCGCGTGCAGTTTTACTGTGGGTTCATTATTACCATTATTCATGATTTTTATTGCTCCCCAAAATCATCTTATTCTAATCATATCAGTGATGGCGGTTCTTTTTTTAGCATTACTCGGGGCAGTGGCTGCAAAGGTTGGTGAAGCGCCCGTAGTATCCGGAGCGGTGCGTGTGGTGGTTTGGGGGACGCTTGCGATGATTGTGAGTGCTGGTATTGGTTCCTTATTGGGGATCGCTGTCTAGGATTAAGGACAGTGAGCAATTGTCATTGCCCATGGATGGAGCCTTCAGCAGTGTCTTTTCTAATTCATTATTAAGCCCTGCTTTCTTTTGTGTTATAAGCAATTTTAAAAAAATCGAGGAACTGCATTTTCAGCTCCTCATTAGATCTGGCGCCGTTACTTGATGTGTGACTTGCTGTCCAAGTCATTTACATGGTCTACAAAATAGAACAATTATTCGGTCTATATCGGTCAAATTCTGATGAATTATATTGTTCTAATCAGGGGCCATTAAAAAAGTATAATCCTTTCTCTAAAGCACTATTTTAGAACCTCTTGAATGTTATGACATTTGTAGATGTCTTAATCGAAACTCCAGTTTAAACGACTTAATTTATTCGTATCTTGGGATAGAATTTCTTGATTGCAATTTCTTTTTAAATGCACTTGATAAGCATATTCCGCTGCTTTTTTATAAGTGGATGATAAAATCGATTCATCGAGTGGTAAATTGATATCAATGCGGTGTGCAGCAATGATATTTTGAATGCTCGGATCATCTAAAATCGCTACCATTTCCGCAAAACTATGAAATCCTCTTTTCCATGTGAATGCAATAAATGCTTTGATGAGATTATCGGCATCGGCTTGAAGTAGCGTTTTGGGGTCTGATTTATGCTGAATTAAGTAACGTTCTAAAACTATAATAAAAATAATAGTATGACCTGATAAGGAATTGACAAAAGGAACATGAGGATGTGATTTTGAATAACCATGTTCGACATTTTCATTAATAAGCGCTAAATCTGCAAGTCGATTCGCAGTGGCGGGGATCACCTCATCGAAAGGATTATACGCTAAGGTCTTCATAATTCCCGGATTACTACTATATACTTTTTCTGCTTTAGTATCGAATCGATTCCTTCCTCGATCTTTAACTTTATATAACGCAGAATGGTTCTTGATTGATTTATCTTTTTCGGCTATTTCTGCCACATGTTCGCATTGCTCCATACGATCAACGACGAGTTCAGCATCATCAAGGGATTGCACGATTTTAGGTATGTCAATTGTTGGATCAATCTCATTAATTAGTTCTGAAAGTTTTGTGATGGTTGCAAATTCTGCTTCGCTAAGGCTGTTCCATAATTTTAAAGCAAATCGGGTTTCGAAGTAGCGTCTACTATCCAGAGCCAGTGGATTATCGGTCAATGTTGAAACTTGGGATTGGATCAAAGAGCGTTCATCATCAGATATTTCATTGTGATCTCGGCAAATTTGTACTATCAATTGTATTGCGTCGGTCTTTTGATTTGTTAAGTACATGACTTGAATCGCATGCAATTCATTTTTTATTGTATCGCCGATCTTTTCCTCTAAGAACATCGTGCTCAATAGGATAAAATCAGACCAGTCCAATGCTGACGACAGCATGGAATGGAGTGCATTTAATTTTTTAGATTGTACAGATGAGCTATGGATATTTTGGTCATGACGATTAAAAAACATGGTAAAGGCTCCTCAAAACATAAGAATACTTATGAAGTAGTTTTAAAAAAAATTATTGAGGAGCCTTCAGCAAAATCTTTCGAAAACGATGTAACTCAGGAAGACTCAAAGATTAGCTACACCAGCCGATTTCTTGTGCCAAATCTTATCAATAGATCTTAAATTAATCAAGTGTTATCTAATTTGCGCAGAACGTAGAAACGTTTTAATCGTTTTTTGAAGAACAAGTTAATGCCAAAAGCTGATCCATTGGGTAGAGCGCCCCAAAATAACTTGATTGTAAAACGTTCTTTATGCGGTAAATTATCTTTTTTTGGGGGGAATTTATTTCTCGTAAAAAAATCGTAAAACCCTATAGCGCACACGCAGATAGATTCTATTTTTATATACAATTGTTCCATTATTGATAAATTTGAATTGGATATTCCTCATGAAAAAAGACGAACATCAACCAGCCTCTGGAACAACAGGCGACCCACAAACCTCTTCTACAGGATTAGCTTTGCAACAGTTAAATAAGGAAGCCGAAAAGAAAGAGGCTGCTGCTGAATCGGCAAAGATACGTTGTCGGATATGTTTTAAAGAAACCGCTCCAACCCCTCGATGTTTCGGACATGGGGGCGGTGGAGGCGGTGGCGGTGAGGGAGGTGGCTCTGACAATACCTCAGAAGAAAAATCTGGCTATGGTCATGATAAACCTCTGATCAAGTCAGACCACTTAGTTGATGATACGGAAGAATTATTAGGTGAGTTTCGATCAACGGAAGAGAGTGAAGAGCTTGATCCAGAGTCTCATTCAGATGAAAAAAGTTTTGATCCGGGCGTCATTGCTGAGTTAGTTGCTAAAGGGTTATTGGTTATTGATAATGACCGAAAGTCGTTGACTCTGACTATTAATTTACAGTGTGATCCCAATTCATTATCTGAAGAACAAAGGGAAGAGTTGAAGAAATTCATGAAGGCTATTCTAAATGAATTCAATGCATTTAAAGAAAAACATCATTTATCCGATGATTGCCTCAACATGACTGAAGATGAAGAAGGAAATATAGTTTCACTTCGCATTAGTTTGCCTACATTAAAGATATATGACGAATTTATCCAGCAGTTGGCTCATAATTTACTGCCCACACCAAGCCCGAAATTCCAAACGAAGGGTGAGCACAAGGAAACTAAAGATTTTGCGCCGACCCCTTTGTCAATGGAGCCAAAACCAACTGATAAAAATAAGCATCTTGTGCACGATGTAGCGAATCAAAACAAAGATATTTCTGGTATGGAAGTTGAGCCTGAAGACAAGCCAGGAATCTTTGAACTATCTCCTTATCTGATGAAAATGAAACCATGGTAAAAATGAATCTAAGTAAACAATGTAACACGTAGAAAAGGTAAAACACACTGAAGATAGGGCACCGACGTGTCGGTGCCTTGTGCTAAAATAGGGCACGCCTTCCCATTTTCAGGGGCTAACCAAGTGTGCAAAACCTTATTTTTTAAACTGTAGGTTGCAACATGTCACACGCCAAGTCCATCTTCTTCACACCGCAGGGGGAATATAACTATAGGTTAAAAACTCCATTATTTGCTTGATCGTGCTGCTGGCCAGAAGGGGCTATTTCTCCAATTTGTTGCTCAAAAAAACCACTTTGCCTGCGTTGCTTTATTGAGGTTAAAGTTAAAGTTTCTAGCTTTTTTTGTTCCAGCAACAGATGAATAACCTGTTCGAGGCGCGAAACCATTTTATGAATATCAGTAAACTGGGTATATCCATAATGTGCCGTAACGCGAATATTGTTCGGAGGGCGGACGTCTATTTCAAACGCTCCCAAGTCACTTGCCTTTTTTAATAAAGTTTCTATTTGTTTGACCTCACTCAATTCCTTAACACGAAAAACCAACATGGCTCCTCTTTTTTTTGGATCGTCAGGGGTAATCCACTCAATTTTATCGCCTAAATGGTGTTGTATTAAAGCGTGCATATAACGAGTTAGGCATTCAGATTTGGCGTTTAATTTATTCCAACCCACCTGACTCATTGTTTTGATATAGGTTTTTACTGGTGCAAGGGCAACAGGTGAGGGATTGCTGCATCTGAAAGCCCAGGCCCCTTTTTGCATCATGATCTTAGAGTCGTAACCATCAATTAAGTCAAAAACTTTGTCGGAAGCTGCTGCTTTCCATCCTTGGATGGGGGGATATTTTTCCAAGTCTGTATTCTTATTAACATAAATGCCAAAGCCACTGCCTGCTGAGCCACAAAGATGCTTATAACCACAACCCACCGCGTAAGTGACGGGTAATTCGCGAAGATTTAAAGTTCTATTTCCTACTGTATGTGCTAAATCCAAGCCAACAATAATATGGTATTGCTCTATCGTATCCTTTAATTCGGTTAAAATATGTTTGATATCAAGACGCTGCCCCGTACTAAATACTATATCCGATAAGTGTAGTATTTGGATTTGTGCGGCATGATTTTTTACAAAATGAATAACGGCCTCTTCGCTATAGAGTCCTTTTTCATCAGGAAGGATTTTTAGGGTCAGGGATGTGGAACTGGGAACCTGTTTCGGATCAGCAAACACCCCATAATTCTTAGCCGTTTGTATCCCTCGTTTTAAGACCGATTCAATGACTGCTTGATCGGAAAAAAATTCTTTTCCCAAGTGACAAAACCCCGTTTTTCCTGATTGCCAATCAACTAATGTGGGTCGGTAAAAAGTATCCACCAATCGACCCAGATTAGAGGATAAGCCTTCCTGGGTATAGAGAAATTCGCAAGGCTCAGAAAAGCCTAAAATTTCCTGCATTGCATTGATTGCATCCTCATCAATATCACAATCAAACCAATTACCTCCATGTTCGCGAGTTCCGGGAAAATGTCCTTCATGTAACTGAGTTGCTTGCAACTTATTAATGCGCTCAATTTCTTTCACAGCGGGTTTGAATACAGGTCCCAAAGAATGGCCCGCAAAAGGTGTCAAATCCTCAAACTCAAATAATTCATGCACACTGTTTAAAGGGTCAATAGAATCTAAATAAGCTGCATATTCTAGAGAAAAACCACCCGGTTTTTCTGAAATTAAGCGGATAAATTCATCCGGGTTAGATACCATAGCCTCAATTAGTTCTTTCATCATTCCCTCGAAAATCAATGTGTAAATCTCTATATTAAGCTTTTCTTTGATCTGATTCCATGATTCATGTAAAAGACTTTTTCAAGAAAAAATCAAGGTGAACTAGGGGCTTAAGGACATTCTTAACACTCCTTTATCAAACTAGGAACATCATAAAAAAAGGCTCATCAATACGATAAATAGCCTCGAATAAACAAATGATGAGTTAATAACATGGATTAAAAAAGACCATTATGTTACAATATAACACATTGTTTATTTTTATATACCGTGTTGAGTGTTTAGACCATGGCTAATCCCATTCACTACCTTAATCCCACTTTACCTGAAAATATTCCTGTTGTTGTCGCACTGATGAATTCAGTCCATGGAGCTAATCCAGGGTTATTAGAAGCTTATAACGTCTATTCTTTACCCACAACAACTGGCGAAGCATTACGTTATGTGCTCACCTTACCCATTCTTCAATTCATTGCCGATCCATCATTACGCTCTGATGCACCACCAAGACGTCTGGATGTTTTTGAACCGAGTTCTGACGATAAGGGCTGTTTTGGCAATGTTTTTCCGGTGATCAAATCCATCATTCCACAAGGAGACGGCGGTTATTTTGATGAATCAGGCGCGTATGTAATAAAGCAGATGCAAGCTCATCAAAATCGATTAAGTGATAAACCGAACAAACCCAATATGTATGTTCGCGTGGCGAACAGAGAACAATATCTAGGAAGCCAGCATCCAACCTTAGGAATACACTACAGCTTAGTCAAAACGGAACCATGTTCTTACTTGCATATGAATCGTGCTCCTGGACGCACTCTTGATTTTTATATCGATCAACTTTCTGGTGAGGAGTTTCTAAGTCTTGCTTGTACGTTAATCGAAGAAGTTCCCAAACAAATTCATCGAATAGTTTCTTCCGGCAAACACGAAGGCCGAACGATGATTCATTGTGATCTAAAACCAGACAACATCATGGCTCAACTCAATAAAAATGGAGAGAGTGGGTATAGTGACTGGACGGTCACGGTGATTGATATGGGGTTAGCCAAAACAATTAAAAAAGATGAGCCATACTCTACCTTACGGAACCATGGTAATCGAATGGCATGGGATAGAAACATGTTTCTTGCGAGTTTGAATGGAACGCATAAGAGCTATGATATTCAAAGTGATTTATATGCATTATTTGTTTGCATCAGTGAGCTAGCTGGCGCGCCAAGTCGAGATGGAACAGAAATAACTGAGGAATCAACCGAAGAATCGATTGAAAAGTTGACCGCAGAAGAGCATAAAAAAATGGCGCTTGAGAGAGGTCTTGAAATGACTCAAGACCCTGATTTTGTAGGCATCTTTGGTAATATGGGCTTCGATCCTAAAATATCTGAGCAGTTAACAGCGACACTCAGAAGCACACTCCATCCTGATAAAATGCAACGAATGAAACCGGAACAAGCCTTAACCGTTTTTCAAGAGGCTTTAAATACAGTTCGAGAAAATGCAGAAGAAACCCACTTTGCCACACCAGCCAAAAAGAGAAAAACGGATCAAATAACTGCTGAAGACTTAAAACAATGTATCGAGCGACCACTTGAAGAGATAGCCAAGCAAAAAGAACAAGCCGTAGAGGAATATAATAGACAGCCAAGAAAAATAACTCTAAAAAAATGGCTCAATCAGTTTAATGAATTACGTTCTGCCGCAAGCCCCGAAGAATACGAACGATTCAAAAAGATGCTTCCTAAGGTCACAAAAGATATTAAAAGCCCATTTATTTTCGATCTGTTACGTTTTAATTTATATGAAGAATACGATGCTGATGCCTGCATTCGTCTGATCTTACGCCATGAGCAACTTACTGCTCCTTTAAGAAAAGATTATCCAACCTTACCTGTTCTTTGGCAAAAACGCTTCCAAATGCTGGCTCGAGTAATTCCACTCCAATTGACGCAGAGACAGGCTTTAGCTTGTACCCAAATAGGGCTTTTGAAACAAAATATTACTGCGTTATTAGCTTTGGAGAGCAAAGAGTCTGATCCTGAAATAATCAAAGTAATGCGTCAGGAATTAGAAAAGCAATTGCAGTTGGTTCCTACAGTTTGGTACCAACAATTACCCCAATTTGTGGAACTTTTTAATCATCAATATGACTGTATCACTCAGTCCAACGCATTGGCCAATCAATTGATTCCGCATTGCTCTTGGAAAAAGGATTTTCAACAGCAATTTATCGATTGGACTCATGAGATCTTTAATCATGCCATACAAGGAAAATTTCCTGAAATTCAGGGTTATTTTTCCCATTACCACTCCATGATTGCGCTACTCGATAGGTGTTCGCAGGATAGAGAAACTTTAACGGGTCTATTTAATGCGCTTCCTGATTTATCACAGTCAATTTTAGGTGAGGAGTCAATTGATATTGCAATTCGACAACTTAAATTAAGTGATACCCAAACGGTTATTAATCTGACTCAAAAATTAGCATTACTTTTTTTAATACATGATGTGTTTTATCAATTAATCGATAGGGATAAAAAAGAATATGATTTGATTATGCAGACGAATAGTGCCCAATTGATGGCAATTATCCACCAACTTAATCAACAAGATCCGCCAAAAGGGGAGTTGGTAAACCAATTAGGAAATATATCCAATTCTTTAAAAGCGCTCAATCAATTGCGTCTTTTCATGGATAAGTGTTCTACATACCCGAACATTCAGAAGGCCATCGAAACGTTATTAAAACATAACTTTAAAATCGAAGCACTTGCAAACATTGTGAACGATAATTATATAAAAATCAGTGACGCGAAACGACTTGATAGAGGTTTAGATATCGTTTTCTCAGAAGAAGCAAATCGATTATTGCAAGAATTCTCAACACGAAATGAGAAGCTTTTTGCCGAAATGACTCGGTATTTTGCCATGCCTGGGAGATACTTTCCTCCTGAGCCTAAAATTCATGCTGAGGAGCGTTTGACTCACCTGTTATTCCAGCCAAAGTCAAAAGAGGCAAAGGACTCCGATGAAATAACTGCTCTTGAAAGAACTCCTCCACAATTATCTCATGAGTAAATGTCCGATCCGGTATGAGGTAAATTTCCCTCGGCCCCTTTCTCAGGGGCTGTTGAAAAATTGTATGTCATTCTTGCACAAGAATGACATACATTCAGCTTGGCAATAAGGTGGAGAGGGTCTATTTTCCTTAACCTGAATGAGCTTTGACCCAATTCTAAGGGATTAACGTCAATAATAGGATGCAATGTTCAAGTAGTTTGTCAATAAAATGGACTAAAAACGATCATTGTGTTATAATGTAACACATTATTTGTTTTTATATACCGTATTGAGTGAAATAAACCATGGCTAATCCTATCCATTACCTTAATCCCACTTTACCTGAAAATATTCCTGTTGTTGTGGCATTGATGAATTCAGTCCATGGGGCTAATCCAGGGTTATTAGAAGCTTATAACGTCTATTCTTTACCCACAACAACTGGAGAAGCATCACGTTATGTGCTCACTCTCCCAGTTCTTCAATTCGTTGCCGAACCACTAGTACGCTCTGATGCCCCATCACGACGTTTAGATGTTTTTGAACCGAGCTCTGAAGATAGAGGCAGTTTCGGCAATGTTTTTCCAGTGATCAAGTCCATCGTTCCTCAAGAAGACGGCGGTTATTTTGATGAATCAGGCTCCTATGTAATAAAACAGATGCATGCGGATCAAAGAGAGCTGAGTGATAAACCGAATAAACCGAACTGGTATGTTCGCGTGGCGAATAGAGAACAATATCTAGGAAGTCAGCATCCAACTCTAGGAATACACTACAGCCTGGTCAAAACGGAACAATTTTCTTACTTGCATATGAATCGCGCTCCTGGACGTACTCTTGATTTTTATAGGGATCAACTCTCTGGCGAGGAATTTTTAAGTCTTGCTTGTACGTTAATCGAAGAGGTTCCCAAACAAATTCATCGAACGGTGACTGCCGGAAAACACAAGGGCCGAACGATAATTCATTGTGATCTAAAAACAGAAAACATTATGGCTCAACTCAATAAAGAGGAAGAGAATGGGCATAGTGCATGGACGGTCACGGTGATTGACATGGGCTTAGCCAAAACAATTAAAAAAGATGAGCCATACTCTACCTTACAAAGTTATGGCAATCGAATGGCCTGGGATACTGATATGTGGCTTGCTAATCGAGATGGAAAGCCTATGAACTATGATATCCAAAGTGACTTATATGCATTATTTGTCTGTATCGCTGAGTTAGCAGGTGCCCCCAAGCGAGAAAGTATCAATGCACTTGAAGAGACAAAAAATCCCGATTTTACAGGTATCTTCAGTGAGATGGATTTTGATCCAAGACTAGAGCAACAATTAGTGGATGCACTCAGAAGTGCACTTCATCCGGATAAAACACAAAGAATGAAACCGGAACACCTTTTAACTGTTTTTCAAGAGGCTTTAAACGCAGTTCGAGAAGATACAGATGAAACCGTTCTTGCAACCCCAGCTAAAAAGAAAAAGACACAACAGATCACTGCGGCAGACTTAAAAGAATGGATAGAGCAACCCCTTGATGATCTCGTTAGGCAAAAGGAACAAGCAACAGAAGAAGAAAATAGACAATCAAGAAAAGCAACATTGAAGATATGGCTGAATCAGTTTAATGAATTACGTTCTGCTGCAAGCGCCGAAGAATATGAACGCTTCAAAACGATGCTTCCTACCATTGTAAAAAATATTAAGAGCTCATTTATTTTCGATCTGTTGCGTTTTAATTTATATGAAGAATACGATGCTGATGCCTGTATTCGTCTGATCTTACATCATCAACAGCTCACCGCTCCTTTTAGAAAGCACTATCCTTCATTGCCTACTCTTTGGCAAAGACGCTTTCAAATGCTGGCTCAGGTAACTCCGCTGCAATTGACGCAGAGTCAGGCTTTAGCATGTACCCAAATAGGGCTTTTGAAACAAAATATTACTGCGTTATTAGCGATGGAAAGCAAAGACTCTGATCCTGAAATAATCAAAGTAATGCGTCAGGAATTAGAAAAACAATTGCAGATGGAACCTAAAGTTTGGTACGCACAATTACCGCAATTTGTGCAATTGTTTAATAAACAATATTTCTGCATTACTCAGTTCAATGCATTGGCGAAACAATTGGCTCCACATTACTCTTGGCACAATTCGCTCCAACAGCAATTTGTCAATTGGGCTAATGAGGTCTTTAATGATGCCATAGAAGGGAAGTTTCCTGAAAATCAGGAGGAGTATTTTGCCCATTATTCCACTATGATTGAGTTACTCAATCGATACATGAGGGATAGGAAGACTTTAGCTGGTCTATTTAATGTGCTTCCTGCATTATCGCAGTCACGTTTAGGTAAGCAAGCAATTGATACCACAATTCGACAATTGCAGTTGAGTGATCCTCAAACAGTGAGTCATTTGACTCAAAAATTAGCATTACTTTTTTTAATACATGACGTACTTTGTCAATTAATGGATCCGGATAAGAAGGAATATCCTGTGATTCTTCAGGCAATTAAAAATCAATTGAATACACTGATTTTGCAGCTTGTAAATCAACAGGATCTACAACTAGAGGAGTTGAACATACAATTAACTCATGTTGCAGATTCTATAGAAGCACTTGATCAATTGCGTCTTTTCATGGAGAAATGTTCTGCACATCCGAACATTCAAAAAGCCATCGATATTTTATTGAAGAATAATTGCAAAATTGAGGCGCTTGCACATATTGTGAACGATAATTATATCGATATTATTCCCGCGAAACGGCTCGATAGAGGTTTAAATATCGTTTTATCTGAAGAGGAAAATCAATCATTAAATGAGAAACTCGTTACGGAAATAACTCGTTATTTTGCTAATCCTGGAAATTATTTACCCCCTGAACCTAAAATGTATTCTCAGGCAAACTCAAATCAACTGTTATTTCAGCCTATCTCAACGGACAGCGAGGGCGCAGATAAAATCATTATCCCTGAAATCACTTTATAATCTTAATTCATCATTTTAGGTGGCCTAATAAGATTGCTCCAAAACTCATAGTCCCAGAACAAACGTGTCATTCCTGCGTCAGCAGGAATCCACGATTGCTTTGCATCATTTTAATGAATTAAAACCAATAGGGTTGGAATACAACGTTCATCGTTTGCAGACAATTAAATTGTCAGTAAAGTCAATCTATTTACAAGAATGGAGAATAATTGTATTTTTCGTTGGATTCTTTCGATACTCGAATTGAATTGTCTTATACGTTTATGGAACAGTTGACCACAAAGCGTATCCCTTTATTTACATTCAAGAGGTTTTAATATGAAATTGTTTCGAATGATGTTACTGGGCTTTTTATTTTCCGCCTCCTTAATCACTCAAGTTTCGGCTGCTCCAGTAGAGGATCACGCTTTGGCTGCTCCGGTAGAAGATTATGATTTCCAGCAAGAGCGAATGAAACTCACTCCTGATTCGGTGATAGTTATTTCAACATTTGATAGTGAAGATCATGTTACTGCCTATACTTATGCTGGAGTACGTTTATGGAATGCTCCATTTCATGCGAAGATATTATCATGGCAAATTGCAGGTGATTACGTTTTTATTTTTTCTAAAGATCGTAAAGGAACAAAAACTTATATTACTTGTCTGAACAGACATACTGGCGCCCTTATTTGGCAAAAACCTTAAGTTTGTCGAGGCCTTTTGTGATCAATGGCTGTAGATTATCTCTACCTCCCGCGGGATCGCAAAGAGCAGTAAATAGCCACTGTCTTGAATGGTTATTTCAAGACAGTGGCTATGTCATTTCTGCTTAAATGATTAGACAGTCAATAATGTGAAAATAATATACAATTTAGGAAGGGCAGCGCAGGAAAGGATCCGGTTATGATCGTTTTGGGTGGTAGTTTTTGACTTTCAGGTAGAGTGTTCGGAGTTTTCTATCCAAATATTAAGGCTTCCTACCAAATTAAAAAATGCCAGCTAGGGTTTACCATCCCAAGAGTATGTTTTTAAATCAACTCGACCATCGGCAATGATAATGTCTTCTTTTTCCAACAGGTCTTGCTGCAGCAAATAGAGGGGGCTATCGGCAGGAAATGACAGTTTTCCTCCCGATTTCAGCACCCGTTGCCAGGGAAGGTTATGACTCTGAGTACAGGAATGAAGAAGCCATCCAACACCTCGTGCTCCTTGTGGGTGACCTGCCAGTCTGGCAATATCTCCATAAGTCACCACTTTACCTCGCGGTATTGACTTAATTAATCTAAGCACCTCTTTAGAAAACGCAGTTTGTGTGTTCATTCGGCAAAAAGTCAATTCGGCTGTTTTTCAATTATAGGACTTTTACTTCATGTCTCAATTTTCTTAAAATAACTCATAGAATTGATTCGTAGTGAAACTGTATTTTTTTATGCAAAACTCTCAAACCTTTATTTTAATTCACGGTGCATGGCATGCTTCTTGGTGCTGGAAACGTATTGCAGAGGGGCTTTCCCTAAATGGGCATAAAGTATTGACACCTGATTTGCCTGGCCATGGTCTAAAAAAGCAAGTAAGCAGCTGCATAGGCCTTGTTGATTATGTTAATGATGTGCTTCAATTAATTCAGTATCAACAAGAGCAAGTGATCCTTGTTGGGCATAGTATGGCGGGTTTCGTTATTTCAGAGCTTGCCGAAATAATTCCAAACGCGATTCGTGAACTCATTTTTGTCGCGGGCTATGTTCCACAAGACCAGAAATCGCTGTTTTCAATAGCACAAGAATCTGAATCACGGAACCTTACCCCTTTTTTAATTATTGATGAACTATTACAGGAAATTCGCCTTAAACGGTCACCTGCTTTAGCCCATGTTTTTTTCAATCGCTGCAGTAGAGACGAGATGCACCATGCGGTTTCTAAATTGCAAAATCAACCTTTAAGGCCATTTATTGAGCCAGCCCGTATTGGCAAACATTTTGCTGGTATTCCTAAACGCAGTTTGGTTTGCCGATATGACCAAGCACTACTCTTGAGTGATCAATTGCGTATGAGTAGAGAAGTAACCGATAATATTGTATATTTAGACGCCGATCATGCCGCCTATTATTCAGGTGTGAGACAGATCGTAGATGAATTATTAAAATGAGAGAGTTCCTTTTATGCAGGAAAAAATTTTAAAAGAGCACAATGTTGCTACGACCTCCCTACTCGCGAATTACTGGAAGAATCAGGCTAAATCCAAAGAAAATTGGCCAGAATTAACGCAAAAACAAGGCGTTAGAGAAAAAGATTTGTTCAAAGATCCTCTGATGCAAAGCTTCGTTAATGAACAAGTTAAAGAAGAGGCAGAGCAAAGACTCGATAAAAGAATGTGGTTGCCCCTGGCTACCAGAACCCGTTTTTTTAGGCAAACCGTAGCCGATGCTGTGAAAAACAAAGAAGTAAAGCAGGTGATTATTTTAGGTAGTGGCTTTGATACCTTACCTGTGCGCAAATTAAAATATACGCAACAATTCGGTGTGCGTTTTTTTGAAATTGATCAGCCGCAAATATTAAAATGCAAAGAGCAGATCTACGCGGAGCAATATATTAACAAAAATGCCACTTATATTGGTTTAGATTATGTTAAAGGTGATCTCATCGTAGAGTTAGGGAAACATGATATCGATTTCACCAAGCCTACTTTAATTTTATGGGAAGGTAATACGTTCTATCTCGAAAAAGAAGAAGTCGTTAGAATTTTACACGATTTATCCAGTAAGTTTAGTCATCTGGTAATTACCTTCGATTACATGCATACTTTGATGCAAACAGGGGCAAAGCAATTAGACTCATCCGCTAAAGAACAATGTTTAGAAAAAACTTTAGATGAGTTCGCCACTAAAAAATCTCCTTTTAAAACATTTTTTGAACCCAGTGAAATTGTTTCTCTTTGCACCGAACTGGGAATAAAGTGCATTGATCATAAAACAGCCGCAGAGTTAGCCAAAGAATATGCAGTGGATCAAGAGCCGTACTATACAGCTGAAACTTATTCTATGGTAACTTTTGAGCATAAGTAAGCTGTTTATCAAAACTACATATTAGGGATGAGCGTCATCCCTAATTCTTTTTAAATTCTTATTTGATTGTTTCGCCCTAGGCAATGTTTATTCATTGCTTTTTTCATTTACCTCAAAGACAATCCGTTCGAAAATTTTAATATCAAACATTGGAGGTTCGTTGTGAAAGAAGTAATTCTGAAGCAGTTACAGGAAATTCAGGAGTTAAAAAATAAAGTAGCCCAAAGAGTCTGGTCCAAAGCTCTTCCTATCCGAGAAATTGATGAAGATAAATTTGATGGAAAAGGGGAGGCGCTGACACAGAGTGGCATCAAACAACGCACGGAACTCCTGGCAGAGCGAATTATTAAAGAATATCCTGATGCTGATCCGGTCTTTATCAGTTTGATGGATGGAGCACTTCCTTTTGCCGCTCTTTTCCAAAACGAATTAAATAATCGCGGTTATAAATATTCCTATACAACGATGCAAGCGAGTAGCTATGAGAATAAAATGGCTCCTGGGGAGCTAAAAATCGGCTCCAAGCCAAAAATTCCATTAGGTGGAAGAACTGTTTTTGTAGTAGATGATGTATGTGACACGGGAAATACCTATTTAAAAATTAGGGGGCTTTTAGAAAGCTTTGGGGCAAAAAAAGTTTCTTTAATCGTTCTTGTTGATAAAGTACAAAAAAGAGTGAACGGATACAGACCTGAATATGTGGGATTTGAAGTGCCTGCTAACGCATTTATTGTTGGAATGGGTTTGGACTATTACGGCGAACTGCGCAATGAACCTGAAATTCGTGGAGTAGATCCTTCGTCTTTACCTACCCCAGAAGAACAGGAATTATTAGACTCAGAAATGTCACTGAATGAACAATTGATGAAACTCATTGCCTTGGAAAAAACAACCAAACCGGGTAGCAGTACCATGACAGTATTTGGCGGCAGCCATGATAAATTAAGTAAAGCAGATTCTCACATTCTGCCAGAATATCTTTCCACGGATTCAACACAAGTTCAGCAAAATAGTACTTCTCAGCGTATCTAAAAACCGAATTAGGTAGTTAGGAAGCTGTTTCTAAAAAATCAGTCTGATTCTGCACCGAATTGCTTCGCTCCACGACCTGTGCGTGGGGCGGAGTATAACAAGAACGCGTATAGAATGAGCTGGTAAGCCTTTATTTCCTTATATTTCAAGATGTCGCAGGTTTCAATATCCAAACCTCAATGAGTAAGCACTATTCGGAGTGGCTCAAATCCATAATTAAAGAACAAAGATTTGCATACATTTGATATAGCAATTTGATGGCCTATATTTACATTAAGTGATCATATTTTGGGAACTTGAGATGTCGCAGATTAAAATTGAAGGTTATAATTTTGCAACAGACGGTGATACCAAAAAACGAAACGGTGCTATCGGTCTTGCAAAAATCCAAGGGGTAGAGGGTAAGCCCCCAAAGATGACACCTCAGAAATATCAAGAAGATAACGTGTCTGGTGAGAGGATGCCTGGATTTAATATCATCTCTGCTCCCGAGCAAGAGTATGCGTTAAAAAAAACGACTAGAATAATGCAAGAAGTTCACGGTAACAAACAAGCAGTTGGTGCAACCTTAGCCTCACTGGTTGCATGGAAGGATCCGCAGACAAATCAACTGCATGGGGTGACCAGTAATGTTGGCGACAGCCTTGCTTTTTTTGTCATTATTGGTGCGAATGGAAAAGTACGTTACCAAAAGCAGCTTAATGAATTACATAAAAATAAGGATGGAACCAGGCGGGCAATAGGAGTTACTCATTCTATAGGAGACAGAGCCCTAGAAAAGGATGGACTGATACATGATGCCGATATCACCCGTGATGTAATTCCGTTACAAGAAGGTGACAGGGTTTTTGCAATTGCAGCAACCCGTGGGATTTCTTCAAAGAATAAACATTTTAAAACCCCAGCGTTAACGACGACTGATATTGCCCAGACTTTAAGGAAATTTATCGCAGAGAATCCTAATTGCGGTCCAGATGACATTGCAGAAGCTTTAATAAACAAAGCTTATGCAGGAGGAAAGGGGGCGGTGGGTAATTCTGCTGTGGTTGTAGCTGAAGTGGGTACAGAGCCTATTTCTCTCGTGGCTGCTGATGGACATAAAGCACCTAGGGCAGATGAGCTGGGAGAAAAAGGAGATGAGGTATCCAAAGCAATTGCAGAAAATTTTCATGCCCAACTACAGGCTCAAATAACGTTTAAGCCACAAGATTATATTAATGCCTTAAGAGAGGGAAATTATGAAGTAGCAGCAAATCTAGGGCGGTTATTGAATGATAGGTATGTACCATTAAATGGTGGAGTGGACTTAGGTGCTGACGAGGTCACACCTTTAATGGCGAGTTTACTTGCAGAAACAGACCTCACTATTGATGACATAATAAGGCTTCAGCTTGGAACCTCATCTTTTCCCTTTGGTTCAGAAGCGCAGTACTATATGACGCAAATGGTGGCTGGAGCAACAACCCTATTAAGCAATGAGGCATCGTTAAAGAAACAAGATGCCAATAAAGATCTCCCTCTAGCTGACATTCGCCAAATGGTAGCAGTTAAAATTAAAGAGGCACTTGCAGAGCCTTATGAAAAGAATGCGGCACAGGACGTAGTCGAAGCTATAACTAGTATGGAAAAGAATCAAGAAATGGAGGAGTTGATTAAAAAGAAAACGTCTCATCAACAAGTATTTACCCATGCTGTTGAGCATCTAATCAAAGAAAATGTTCCACAAATACGTGCAGCAGGAAATATACTTACTAATTACCTCGAGAAAGTAGTTGAAAATATTCAACATACTTTGGTCGAATTAGAAGACATGGAACGTTCATTAAATGAGGAGTTACCGAAGCTAAGAGAAAATTTAAAAACACTGAAAGAGCAAATTGGAACGCCTCCAGGCGAAGCGCTCTCGGCCCAAATACAAGAGATAGAAAAAACGATTCAAGATAAACTAAATGGCAAAATCGCGATGTTAAAATCAATTAGAGTAGCCAATGACCATAAGAGAATGGTAGAAGAGCAGCTTATGCTTTTGTGTTATAAAGCTGAGGAGTTTAAGGATAATACTGTTCTAGATAATTATATTCAGGACTTTTTTAAACCAATTTGTAAGGAGCGCCAAGTTTCAGTACAAGAGGTTTTATCAGGATTACCTGTTGACGAGTCTTTACAACAGGTACAGCAAAAAATCGAATCTTATTTAAACTTTTTAGATAAAAATCCCGTCGACGAACCTGAAAAAAATCCAAGGTTACTAAAAGCCTATGAAGCCCGGAAAAATGCTGCAGAAAATATGCTTCTTATTATTAAAACTGCTGGCTTAAGAGAACCGAAAGCGACACTCTTTCATTTAGAAAATCATACTAAGACTATTGAAGCGAGTCGTCCTGGCCTAATAGAGTTAGGATTAATTGACTGGGTGAAAAATTTCTTTGAAAAATACAAATCAAAGATGACAAAAGAAACCGATGCAACTTTAAAGGTGACTAAAAAAGAATTAAAAAAACTTGTATTTTCAGATAGTTTTCGGAATGTTAAAGAAAGACTTCAGCAAGCTAAGGAGGCAGATACGCGTCAAGAAGAGCCTCGTTCTGGTCCTGAATCTAATTTATAAAAATTGAAAACTTCCAATATTGGTTCAAATGGGGGAGAATGCGAGCGGAATTCTTATACTAAATGTCTTATTAGAGCTCATTGTTATCTCGATAAGACTAAATTTAGTTGTTCAGGATGCTTTTATTAGCTCCCATTGCAACAAAAGGTAAAACTAAGGACCTTTACTTGTTTTCATACCTTGTAACGCTTCTTTCAGGCTGGTTTGTTGCTCAAATCGGCGTAGTTCTTTCAGCTCATGATCATTATACATACGAAAACCAATAAAGGGGGCGCGGAGCAGTCGTAGTATCACATTCAGGATATGTTGAGGCGGCTTTACTTTTAATACATTTTTATTCACTTTTTCCACAAAATAACCGACTGCTTGCTGATATGCGTCAAGCAGGGCGTTTTTCTTTTCTATTTCAGAAACCTGGCATAGATGCTTGGGAATGTCTTTTGCTTTTTCTAATTGAACTATTAAATTTTGTACCGGCAAACATGCCTTTTGTAGTTTTGGGGGAAGTTTGGCAAGAGGTGAGCGTTTTTTAAGATATTTCTCATGGTGTTGCATTAATTCGCTTAAGCCAGCTTTCGCCATTTGACAAAAATTTTCAATGTTCAGTAGGACATCGTTTAAAGTGAGCATTGTGTCAGGTTCTGCCGGATCACCACGTAACTTCTTTTTGAGCGCAAGGGTGAGCGCACGCAATTCCTTAATGCCCTCTTCGCCTTGGGCGGCACTCGTACCAATAGTGTCGTTTGTAATTCCATAATAAAGCTTAAATCGGTCAATTTCTTCATCTGCTACCCTCCATCGCAAGTTTTTATCCAGTTGCGTGAAGGCAATCACGATGGGGGCTTTCGTATCTACTTTGCGGATCTCTCGAGCATAGTACCAAGCCTCTTTAAATGAATCCCTCTCGGAGGGATCTATGCATATGATGATAATGTCTGAATTTTTTACGGTATTAGGTATTAACCCTTGTATAAATCCACTCAATTTATACCTCAGAGCTCCAGGAATCGTGCAAATCTCATAATCAAATATATTATTAAATCTTGAAAACTCCATGCCCATCGAAGGGAAAAAATCGGGATGATATTCTTTACCTTCCAAGGCAGTACAAAGCTGTGTTTTACCAGAACCTGAGCCTCCCATAAGGGCAATTTTAATCGGTAGATTATTATTTTTCTCAATACTAAGTCGGGTCATGGCAGTAAATTAGTCGTTTATGATTGAACTAAATATAATAATTTGATTAAAAAAAAATCACAATGATTTTTATGTGTCAATCCAGCCTGAGATCAATGAACAACAAGATTCAATCATGCGATTATAAAGGGAAGACCGAGACCCTTATGGGGTCAAGTTATAAACCGAAGAAGTGGCTGAAATGACTATGGTGTTAAGGTGTAATGTACTCTGTAGCGATTGGTTCTTAATTGTATATTTTATACAATTCAATATCGTTTGATAGGTTATCTTTTATCTTATCTTATGGTACGATTACCATTTTTTTACAGCCTGAGAAAAATAATGCCATCGAGCCAATTGTCTTCATTATGTGAACTGATTGAAAATCAAAAGACTGATCATTTCGCTAAATTTTACATGTATGTCAGTTTACTAAATACTTTGACAGTAAAAAGTAAAACTTTTGTTGGCGGTTTACCAGAATATAGTGGTTTTTTTTGTACCACTAATCTGGATATTGGAGGGGACTTACCTATCCAATTTACCGAACAGCTGACCTTGTATGCACGAGAGTTTAATAATACCCAACCGCATTGGTCGAAAACACTTCAAAATTTGGTAATGACCTATGTTCGGAAAGGGAAGATTTCCGATCTAGCCCATATTATTGACAAGATGTTATACCATCTTGCTGCGATACAAGGGAAACAAAGTCATAATCAGAGCATTTACAACGGTATTTCCTTTGCAGACAAGAAGGAAGGTTTGACTCAATTTATTGAAAAGATTTCGGCATTTAATCATCAATTATTATCTACCGCTGATAGTGGTTTTAACACGGCATTGTCTGTATTCGCTGTGGTCACAGGATTCGTATTGGTTTTAGCTTCTATTGCGTCGGTTGTGCCTTTGATTATTGGTTTACCTCTCTTATTGGGTGGTGGATATGGTCTGTATCATTATTCAACTAAAGCGATAGACCAGATCGACAAACTAGCAAATCAAATAAAGCCGATACTAGACGCGGTGGATGGGCTAGGAAAGGACAATCCGCTATTTAAAGATTGTGATGCTAACCAATTCGTTTTTTTGGCGGCAGCGATCAAACCTTTACCTTATGCACTAGTAACCGCGGGGGAGCAAATAGTAATAGATGAGTCTCAACAGAAACAAGTAACCCAGTATCGTGAGGCGCTGGATTCAGCGTTTCGTCCTCTTTCCGTTTAATTTTTCTTGAGTGTAGTTCTTAACTTTCTGGGCACGCAATTTGCTGACAATCTGTTTTGTGTGCCCCAATAACCTCAGCTGGAAGCAACGAAATTTGCTTCATCCGGTACTTTAGCTCTTTGAGTTCCTCTATATTGCCCTGCTTACCTATATTTTGTTGTATGAATTAGGTATGATTACCTTGCCAATCAAAAATAAATACATGAGGCAATGATGAAAAAATTAGTTCTTATTATGGCATTATTTTCATTCAACGCGTTTGCGGCAGATGAAGTCAATCCAAATTCTTATGCAAACAATAATTGTGAGCGCATTAAAGATCCTGCAGAGAGAAAGGATTGTTTTAATATCGAAAAGAAAAATGAAGCGGAAGAAAACTTTAGAAATTTCGAAGAGAACAGCCCTGCGGCTTATGAACAAACGTTCTAAATAGAATCAGACAGTAGCCGAAATCGATAAGTTAATTTGCTAGGCAATATCTATAAAGTTTTTATTGTAAAAACTCTTGTGAATATTGCCTATTTTTTATAGATGCATCCTGATTACCTAATACATGCTAAGAATTCAAATTCCGAATTTTGCTCAAACAAATCAACAGAAATATTTCTGAAAACCCCTAACAAATGCTCTATTTATAAACTATATATACAAGTAATGATCATTGTGTATGGTGGTCATTATGTGTCAGAGTCTAGGAGTGAACTATGAAACGAATAATAATCTCGTCAACTTTGCTCATGTCTTTAAGCTTGGTTGGTTGTAATACCATGAATAATGTAAGCCAATACAGCAATTCAACCGTAGGAGCTGGCGTGGGTTACACTGCGCGTGTGGTAGGGACTGGGGTAGGTTATGTGGCTGATACAGGTGCATTTATAGGTAACGGGGTTGGAAGGGTAGTTGATACAGGGGTTGGCGTTGTAACTGGCCATCCAGCGAGTTACCATAATAAGCATGTTGTTTATCATAATGGCCATCACTATGTACTGGAAAATGGCCGCTATGTTCTTGTTCGATAATCCAACATGGCTCTTCTTTAATTCATTTAAGAAGAGCCAATCTCAATAGGACAATCCATTTGAGGATGAAAAAATAGTCTGATTTCAGTTTTGACTCTAAAAATAGTACCATCTCTTGGGGAGCACTTTTTCTATAATGGGCAGAGCATATAACTCTAAAGTAACGATTGGATGAAAAATATGTCAGAGTTAAATCAGCTCTCAGTTAAGATATTAGCAAAATTAATTCGCCGTCGTGAATTGACGGTTGCAGAGCTGGTTGAATCTTTTATTCGAAAAATAGAAAGAGTAAATCCAAAAATAAATGCTTTAGTGCAAACTGATTTTACTGCCGCCCGTCGAGCTGCTTTTGAGGCGGATCAAAAGCTCAAAGACGCTCACTTTATACCCGATGAATTATTTGGTATCCCTTTTACAGCGAAAGATTTATATGCTGTTCGAAACCATATCGTTACGTTTGGCACAAAAGGCTTAATCAATACTTTATGCCATCAGGAAACTACAGTTATATCTCGTTTAATGAGAAGGGGAAGTATTTTTTTAGGTTTGACCAATACGCCAGAATTAGGTCTCTCATTAGAAACCGATAATTTGATTTATGGACGTACAAATCATCCTCTGAACCCAAATTATTCAAGTGGCGGGAGTAGTGGAGGGGAGGCGGCGCTCATTGCAAGCCATGCCTCGCCGATGGGAATAGCTGGCGATCATGGGGGTGGGGCCAGGTATCCGGCTCATTGTTGTGGTGTATTTGCTTTACGTCCCTCATTGGGACGTTTACCGCAAACAGGATGTGTGGTGCCAAAACGTGGTTGGGTGGCTTTGACCAGTCGAATTGCTCCGATGACCCACAATATTGATGATTTAGAAATATTATTCCACGCAATTCAAGGAGGAGATGGTCTTGACCCTTATGCTGAACGACTTAAGCCATCTAAAAAAATAAAGCTTAGAAAAAATATTCGTATCGCTTATCTGGTCGATCACCATTTTTCTGATCTGGATCCGGCAATACCCAGCGCAATCGAAGGACTATGCCAACAACTTGCCCTAGATGGGATGCAGATTGACGTAATAGGAACAGCGCTTTTTGAGGAAGGAATTGCTATCGCGACACAATTGTTTCAAGCCGATGCTGGGCAAGGTTTAAATAATCTTCTCCAGGTAGTCGGCACGCAAGAAGTCTCCCATCAAGTACAAGCATGGTTGACTCAGCTGCCAGACAAGCCCATGACTCTCGATCAATATTTAAAGTTATGGACAAAGTGGGATGAATATAAAATTAAATTTTTGCAATTGTTTCAAGCTTATGATGCATTATTATGCCCTGTGTCGCCCCAGTGTGCATTACCCCATGGAAAAACACTTGAGCCCAATGCGATTTGGGCACTTATTCGTTATACAGCAAGTATTACTTTAACTGAGTGTCCTGTAGTTGTCGTTCCATGCGGCACGAATCGACAACAACTTCCTATAGGCATGCAAATCATAACCAAGCCGTGGCAAGATGAATTGGCTTTGGCACTGGCTAAAAAAATCTATGTTTCAATGGAAGCGGGATGAATTTCCATTATCTGCCTTATCTGATCGGTTCTTCCCGCGAGGAGAAGGGCGTTTTGATTATAAATCGACTCATATAGTGTGTGAGCGGTCTGTTGCCGGCAGTTCCTCTAATTTTTTTTCACTCCTAATTTCTTCGGTTATGCACTTAATAAGATTGGCTTTATCCCCTATAGGAATATCTTTATGGACTTTTATTATGCGGTGAGTTTCAGTTGTGCTGTAATTGGCATTTAATTCCTCTAACTCCTCAGAATCTACTACACTGCACCCATCTAAAAAAGTTAATAGGCGCTCATCTTTTCCGAGTGAGCCAAATTCTCGAGCCCTTGCATTCATTCCATCGAAATCTCTCATCGCTTCACCTACTGAGAATACTACCTCTAAGGACCATACTCTTTTTTTAAACCCAGGGTTACTCCATTCTTGGGCATGTACAATCTGATCTGAAGACATAAATCTCGCCAAGATTTTACCTGGTCCTTTTACTTGAATTAATTTCATTACATCTTCAGAAACTTTGTACGCCCATTTTCCATCTGCACCAAGTCCAACGATAATGGTTAACTCATTATTATTCGCTGATGTTCCTGTTATAGGTTTATATGCTTCTTCTCGAGGCGCACCTGTGGGTTGATTTTTTCGTTGAGCATGAATTTCAAACATTTCTGGATTGAGAAAGAAATGCTTATGTGGAATTGTATACATTTTAGGTAAGCCAATGACCCAAATGAAGCCTTGAGAGGGAATGAATGATATGCCAGCGGCATAGGGTTTTACTGTGTGTCTACAAGGGCTACTCGAAAAAAAGCAGCTACTTTCATTGCTTTCGGTATAGTCCACAATATCAGTGCTGGGTATTTTTTCTTTTTGTACTGAAGAAAAACCCAGAGAATCAGTAGACATCGCCTCAACAACCTCTTTAACGCCTTCAGTTCCTCTAAAAGTTAAGTCAGGAGCTGTAGGAAGGCTGTTATGTAATTGCTCAATTCCCTCATCTCTTTGAGTTGATGATAACAAGGGGTAGGTCATATCCAGCTTGCCAAATAGTGAGCTGCGCGATCCTAGAGAAGATAAAACGCCTTGATTAAAAGCAAGTTTTTTCGCTCCTTGTGCTAATCTTGAGCGCATAGTAGATGCTCCTATGATATTGACGAGCTAAAATATCCTCCATGATGGTTAGTTAGCGATCTATATGTTATATTATGATCATAGTACATAGAATTCGTTTTGTATCTTTTATAAACAAGCGATTGAGGGTTGTTTTGAAAAATTTCATGAAATGAAAAATTGTGTAGGATCTTTTATTGCTCAATAAGTGCTATTTTTATTTTTAAAGTTATGATTGCTTTTTTAGAAAAACTCAGCCTTTTTTGCTTCACCTAGTGACTTGTATCACCCTTGCACAAGGGCCGCCTCATGATATTCTACTGAAGAGAGTTCATTTATGGTGCCGCGGCCGCTTAATGACTGTACGCAATTTAGACGAAGGCTAAATCACTATCTATAAAGTATAGGGGCAATCTCTGTGTTCAATTGCTTCTAATTTTTTACTTCTAATTTCAGCTATTATGTACTCAAGTAGTGGTTCCTTGTGTCCTAAAGGAATGTCTTTATGAACTTTTAATACCCGATGAGTCTCATTTGTACAATAGTTCGCATTAAGATTATCTAATTCCTGGGAGTCGACTACACTACTAGCATCTTCTAGTGTCAGTAACCGTTCATCGCTCGTTATTAATCCGAGTTCTCGAGCTCTGAAATTCATTTTATCAAAATGCTTCGCGTTAACTCCTTCCGAAAAAACTACTTCAAGAGACCATACTCTTTTTTTGAACTCAGGATTTGTCCAGTCTTGGACATGTACAATTTCATCTGAAGACATAAATTTACCTAACAAACGACCAGGTCCCCTGACTTGAATTATTTTTGCTACATCTTCAGAAACTTTGAATGCCCAATTATCCTCTTTGCGAGCACCAATGATCACCGTGATTTCGTTATTACTCGCTGCTGTTTCCTTGATGGGATGATATTTTTCGTCTTTTTCTAATTGTTGAATTTGTCTTCTTGAATAACTATCAAACATTTCTTCATTTAAGAACAAATGCTTTTGCGGGATTGTGTACACTTTGGGCAATCCCAATACCCATATATAACCTTTACACGGGATAATTGATATTCCTGCCGCATAAGGTCTTACCGTGTATTTACAGGGAGAGGTAGAAAAGAAATATCTACTGTTATTGCTTACGAGATAATCAACCAGATCATGGCTTGGTGCTTTTTTTCTTTGCACGGAAGACATGCCCAGATAATCAGTAGTCATCGCCTCAAGAACTTCTTGAGTTCCTTCGGTTCCTCTAAAAATAAAGTTCTTATCTGATGAGAGACTGTCATGCAATTGAGCAATACCTTCATTTATTTCAGTTGGCGATAATCTTGGATAAGTTGTATCCAGCTTATGAGACAAAGGCGAAAATAGGGAGCCATGTGTTTTGTTCAGAGAGGACAATACACTTTTATTAAAAGTCGCTAGTTTTCTTAGCATAGGTTGTGCTAATCGTGATTGCATAGTAGAAATACCCAGATGATACTGAAATAAATTAAATAAAAAAGACCTGCATATGGTCTTTGTGCTTTAAAAAAGATCATACCAAATAAATTTTGATTTGTTTAATGAAAAATAAATTATTTGTGTTCACTTTGATAATTTTAAGATGAGGGTGTTTTTTAAATATTCATTAAGTGCTTAATTAGTGGTTTATTTTTGCAAAAAACATTGGATTGTCGCTTTAATTAAAGAGCGGTTAACGTTCATAAGGAGCAGATAGTGAACTGCATCCTGGTCATTCCCTTGCATGCGGAAATCCTTCACGAGACACAATGAATCGATTGACGCATGCAGCGAATAGCCTATGATGTGTTCCACCAAACCAATTAAAAGGGCGAATGGTTAGGGTGAAGGAGTCTTAGAGACTTCCTCATGTGGTGCCGGTTTCTTATCTCTTGAGGCATAGAGACTATAGGGATTACGCAAAGCCTGCGCTGCTGCCTTCACACTTGATTTGTTTGCTAAATGTCCGAGCTCAAGACCATCTAAATGTTTTTTAAAGATTTCGAAGTTTGCTTCATGTTCTTTATCGATTATTGGGAATACAATGTGTTGAAAATGTTCTGCTCGCTTTGCAATTTCATCACGATATATCTGAGCAACAATCTCAGGATTATTTCTGAAACTTCCACATCCCCATGCACCTAAGACTGCATCAGTTTTGCCTTTAAGTATCAAAGTATCGAGCTGAGCACCTATTCGACGGCTTAAATCGTGTATATATTCCTTTAAAAATTCTTTATTATTAAAGTCGATTTTTTTACCTATGAGCTCAGGAGCAGCTGATCTGATTTCATAAAAAGGGAATATTTTGTCTTTTGGAAGGAATGCGTAGCTCAATTTAGTGTCAGGAGTTAATGTTTTCTTTGATGTAAACTCCTCTTCCAGCTCCATGGGAACCAAAATTTCTGTGCCTCGAAAACAAATCTGGGGTTGATCATCCATAAAAACTTTAAAGGCCTCAGGAGTTTTTACACCGCGTCTTATGCTTAAAGATTCCAGCTCTTCAGGACTCATTTGTGCTTGAGCGTTTAAAAGCTTTCGGGTGTTCTCATCATAGAGAAAACATTTTTTTGCCTTATCATAATAAACTCCTTTGTTGAGTAATGAACGCGCACAAGTTGAACGATGCCACATATTTTCTTCTTGGGCACTTCCTCCTTCTAGAACAGCTCCTCCAGGAAATAACGAATTAGCCATATTGAGGACAGGATATATTTTTCCATGCTTTTTAGTTACCTCCAGGGTTGCGTCTCCAAAATCCTGATGCACTACCTCCACTTTTTGCGGGGGCTCTACTTTATCTTTTTCCCATAATTTTAAATTATTCGATGCATGAGATTGCAATTCTTCAAACTTCTTTTGATCTGTAATATGGTCTAAGGTTAAGCCCATACTGCGATGACGGAAGCGATCGCCAGAAAAAATACCGGCTATCAAACTCGGTTTATTGTCCAGATGTACTTCCTTTAATATAGAGTACTGAAGGTGAGGGTGGTTTTTACGTAATTCTCGTACTGCTCTCATGAATCGCTTCCTTAATTTTCTGTGTCATTCAGGCCTTGGTGGACATAAAATCCTGTAAAAATTTGACATAAATCAATCAATTTTGGTCTTTATTTTACATTGTTGTTCTATTTTTGTCATTATTGTTATCACATAGTGAGCTGTTGGGTAATAAAAAATTTTTTTTGAGAAAGCAGAAGGTAAGAAACAGTGCTAGAGCTACCACAAAATATTTTAGCTGGGGTAATCACATTACTGAATACTTATCGATTCAGTAATGTGATGATTTATTTTATCAACACCTTCGATTTTTTGAATACTTTACCATCTATAGTATCCATGATGATAGCCATGATGACGATAGTGATGATGATAACCATGGTGATGATACCTGACCGGATAATATCTATGATGATAACCATGGTGACCATGATGATAACCATGGTGACCATGATGATAACCATGGTGATATCCGTGGTGATATCCGTGGTGATGCCATCCATTATAGGCCAACGCGATCGGACTCATACTCATGAATAATCCTATTAAGAGTACACCTAATATCTTGCTCATAAAAAGCTCCTTTTAATACTCCACCTAATTAAGTTTAGCTTGGTTTGATTAAAAAAAATACTTTATGAGTTATTTTTGTTTTTGTTTGTTTGGGTAAACCTTCATTTTTTGGGGGTATTAATTTAAATCGGTCTTAGTTCAAGATGTTAAGAGAAAAAAAACCTTTTTATTTTGTTATCGCGTCAGAGATGCATGCAAAAAGCTTTTATAAAATAGGACATTGACTCATATATAAGATAAAGATTATATGATACTTTGAATGACTTCTAACTTCTGTGGCGTTATTGGAAAAATAGCTTGCTAGGCGTGAGATATACTCCTTTTATAGATCATTCCTGCTTTCGCGGTAATAAGAACCGAGGATTGTTTTCAACAAAGCTAATTGTGTTGCGATGTCTTGGTGACGTACTAATCTTTAAAGAAGTACTTTTTTGAGGAAATATGATTTGAAAAAAATCCGTAGGTGCCTCCAGCACTCTCTATTGTTGCTCCTAATTATTTTTTTTGAGAAAGGGTGGGCTGAACAAAGGTTGCCGCTTTTAAGCGATTTCATGCGAATTAAGACGGTCAACGAACCCGACTTATCGAAAGATGGAAAATGGGTTGTCTACACTGTTGAAGAAAATGTTAGTCAAACAGAGGCAATCCATAATATCTGGTTGGTATCGTATGACGGAAGTGTATCAAAGCAACTCACGAATAATAAAAAGGAAAACAGTTATTCACCGAAATGGAGCCCTGATGGTCTATGGATTGCCTTTTTATCAGAGAGGGGTGATTCTAAAAATTTGAGATTACTAAATAGAAAAAGCGGCGAAATAATTAAATTAACGAATAACCAGTATGATGTGAGCGATTTTACTTGGGCGCCAGATTCCCAAAATATCGCATTTATTGGGCATAAAGTAAACGGTGAAAAAGAATCTAAAAACAAACCGATAGTCATTACTCGATATCTCTTTAAAAAAGATAGAGAAGGATATCTTGGTGAGAAAAGAACGCATCTTTATCGTATCGCAATCCACAGTAAACACATTGAATTATTGACTCCAGGGCCCTATGATGAATGGGCTCCAGCGTGGTCTCCTGATGGAAAATACATTGCTTTTGTGTCACAAAGAGGAACAGACCCCGATAGAAATTTCAACTCGGATGTGTTTGTAATCCCTACAAAACCGGAAAGCAAAGCCAAACAGCTCACCAAATCTCCTGGAGCAGAAATGGATCCAGAATGGGAGTCTGCTCCCGCATGGAGCCCCGATAGCGCTGAAATCGCTTATTTGAGTAATAGTAACCACTCCCACATTTATGCCCCTACACAAGTAGCTGTTGTTGGATTGAGGAGTCCACAGGAACAAATTATTGCTCCTGTGGATCGTTGGTTTACCAAACCTAAGTGGTCTGAAGATGGTAAAACTATCTTTGCATTAATTGAAATAAGTAGAAATATTCATCTAAGTGAGATTAATGTCCGTACGGGAGTTGTTAAAGCACTAACTCATGGATTGCGTGTTGATAGTAATTTTTCCATAGCAGATCGACGCATCGTCGTTGTCTCCTCGGATGATCAACATCCACCAGAGCTCTTTGCAGTAGAAAATAGATTAAGACCACTCACTCATCATAATCAAAAACTTTTAGAGCAAGTAAAATTTTTGCCGGCAGATGATATTGAATTTAAAAGTGCTGATGGAACAGTGATTGAAGGTTTATTGCTAAAACCAGCAAACTACAAACCAGGGCATCATTATCCTGCTGTTTTAAATTTACATGGTGGGCCAGTTTATCAATTTAGCCATGAATTTAATTTTGACTGGCAATGGCTCGCTGCCCAGGGATATGCAATTATAGCCCCCAACCCACGAGGAAGTTCCGGCAGGGGATATGATTTTTCCAGAGCAATTCATGCAGATTGGGGCAACTTAGATGTCAAAGATGTTTTAGCTGCAGTCGATTACGTGATTAAGCAAGGTATTGTCGATCCTAATAAATTGGCGGTGGGTGGCTGGAGTTATGGTGGGATGCTTACTGATTATGTTATTGCCAGTACACAACGCTTTAAAGCCGCAATTAGTGGGGCAGGGACCGGGAATATCCTGGGGAATTATGGCGTGGATCAATATACATTAGAATATGAAGCCGAATTGGGCAAGCCTTGGCTCAATGTGCAAACTTATTTGAAATTAAGTTATCCATTAATGAAAGCGGATAAAATTAAAACGCCAACTTTATTCATGTGCGCCAGTTTGGATTTTAATATGCCATGTATTGGTTCTGAACAATTATACCAAGCCCTAAGATCACAAAATATACCGACACAATTAATCATATATCCTGAACAATATCATTCCCTTGATAGACCGGATTTTCAAATGGATCGTTTAAAACGATTTAAAGATTGGATCGATTTGCATCTGTAAGAGTATCTCAGAGATACTCATTACATTCCTGGTCTGTATGGCTCGAGCTCTTGCAGGCTTGTCGTTAGCTCTTCCGCCTGTTCTGCACTGATGAGTCCTTTCTTTTGTATTTGTCGAATGAATTCTATGGCTTGTTCTGGAGTTTCAAATACCAAGACAATTACATCTTTTCCTTCATATTGTTCAAGATTCTCTTTTTCTTCTTCGGACAGGTCTTGATAATGTTGACTGTTTTTAAATTCTGCTAAAGAAGTATAAGATTGATCCTCGGCATTTTGTTGATTCATAAATTGTCTGTAGTATGCAAGGATCTTCTGCCTCTTTTCGTCATCGTCTACGCTAAAAACCACGGATTTAGTCATATTAGAAAGCCTCTAAATTGTATTTAGTATTAAAATTTTACCTAAATTTGCGTCAGATATGGACCTGTTGGACAAATTTTACCCTTTCTTTACGAAGGCGCCTTATAAGTAATATAAAAGGTTAGTTAAGACTTCGTTTACCTCACCTCTCGAAAACTGGCCAAAGTGAGTCCCTATAGACTATAAATATCTATAGGGTTTTAATTTGCTTCTAGAAAAGAGCGATTATGGATAAACAAAAGTGCAATATCCTTTATGTTGATGATGAAGCGAATAATCTGACCGCCTTTGTCGCTACTTTTCGCCGCCATTTCAACGTGTATACTGCGACCTCTGGACGCGAGGGGATGGAGATTATGCGTCACAAGAACATTCAAATTGTGATTACTGACCAAAGAATGCCAGAAATGACGGGGGTGCAATTTTTAGAGTCAATTATTCCTGAATATCCCAATACCATTCGAATGATTTTAACCGGTTTTACTGACATTGAGGCAATTATTAAAGCGATTAATACTGGTCGGGTATTTCGTTATATTACCAAGCCATGGGATCCAGTTGAGTTAAAGATTAATATTGATACTGGATTGAAAATGTTAAACCTTGAGGAAGAGCGGTTGTCTTTGATTGAAAAACTGAATCATGAAGTATTATATCAAAAGCGAATTATGGAGTTATTTCAAAAATATGTACCTAAAAATATAGTCGATGAAATTTTAAATGATCAGGGGGAGGATTCGCTCATTCGCGGTGAATACCGCATCATTTCAGTCATGTTTGCTGACATACGCCAATTTACCTCATTATCGGATAGATTGGGTTCTGTTAAAACTGTGGAATTTCTTAATGCTTATTTTGAGTTAATGACTCAAAGAATACGAGAGAATCATGGTTGTATTAATAAATTGATTGGTGATGGAATCTTGGCTTTATTTGGCGCGCCTGTGTCACATATCGATAATCAGTTAAATGCTGTATCAGCAGGATTAATGATGATCGATGCCCTAAAAGAGTTCAATGACACGTATCGTCATGAAATAGGCCATGATATTACTATCGGAATTGGTATCAACACGGGAGAGGTCATTACTGGAAATATAGGGACCAGTGAGCATATGGAATATACCGCTATTGGTGATACCGTGAATATTGCATCCCGCATAGAAGAGCTTACCAAAGATAAACCCAATACCTTGTTGATTAGTGAAACAACTTATAAGCCTATTTCTGATGAAATTCTAGTTGAAGAGTTAGAGCCACAAATGATTCGAGGCAAGGATGAAAAGATCAGGCTTTATCGAGTACTTGGAAAGAAAACATGAGCCTCAATCCAATAAAAACTTGGCGGTTCTGCTACCAGAATCTAGTCACGGGCTTTCTTTATACATTGGGCGGTTTTGCAAGTAATATTTGGGTCATTCCAAACACATTGGTAACGCCACTCTGGCTTCCGTCGGGTATCGCTTTAGCGATGGTACTATGGTATGGAAATAATGTTGTGTTTGGAATAGTAGTTTCCGAGACCATTGTAACTGCTGTGTTAGGTAATCTCATGTCATGGCAAAACTGGATTGCATCCACCATAATTGGTTTTGGTGCTGGACTACAGGCAGTTTGGGCTGGAAAATTCATTCAATTCTATACTCATACCAAAACTCCGTTCTATACCGTTCGCGATATTTTAGTGTTTACATTCGGTGGCGATTTCCTTGTATCCCTTACGAGTTGTACTTTGGGAATAATCGCACTTGTTGTGTTTGGTTTTATTGAGCCCGATTTAGTTTTAAAAAATTGGTTCGTTTGGTGGATAGGTGATGCTGTAGGTATTATTGTGATGACCCCGCTTATCATGACCTGGTACCAAAAAAAATTCACCTTTCATTTAGCGCAATTCCTTGAGTTTATTATTTTGATCGTTTTGTTAGGTCTTACGATTAGCTTAATCTATATGTTGCATTATCCTTTAGCCTACATCTTGCTTCCTTTTGGAGTTTGGTCCGCTGTGCGCTTCAGTACTCGCTTTGCAACACTCATCGCGTTTTTTATATCAATTTCTGTTATTTGGCTTGAAATACATGGTTATAAAGAATTTTATATGACTAATATTTCAACCAGCTTATTATTCTTGCAAGCGTTTGTGGCGGTGATATTTTTTACTACTTTAGTTTTATCTGCTGTGATTACAGAGCGAAGAAGAGCACAAAGCGAACTACTGCAAGCTAATATTGAGCTGGAATCGCGTGTAGCGCAACGCACGCAGGATTTAAATGAAAAAAATATTCAGCTAAATCATGCATTAGACACGTTGAAACAGGCGGAAACTCAATTAATCCAAGCAGAAAAAATGTCTTCCTTGGGCGTACTAACTGCTGGAATCGCACATGAAATTAACAATCCAGTTAATTTTATTTCTGCCAATATTGGCCCCTTGAAAAATGATATTGAGGAAATTATACAATTACTAAATCAATATGCAGAAATTACCCCTGACACAATAAAAGATAAATTAATCGAGATTTCAAAATATAAAAAAGAAATCGATCTGTCTTTTACTTTGCAAGAAACTCATAATTTACTTAATGGCATTGAGGAGGGGGCGAGGCGCACAGCAAATATTGTAAAAGACTTACGTACTTTCTCTCGGCTTGATGAAGGCGCATTGAAACGGATTAATATTCACGAAAATATCGACTCCACCTTGGCCTTATTAAATAATTCATTTCGTGATCGTATTACCATCAAGAAAAACTATGGGGATATTCCTCAAATAGAATGTTTCCCTGGGAAAATCAATCAGGTGTTTATGAATATTCTTATCAATGCAGCGCAGGCAATCCCTGATCAGGGCGTCATTACGATTACTACAAGCAAGGAACATGAGCACGTTTTGATTCGTATTCGTGACACAGGTACTGGTATGACTAAAGAAACAATGGCCAGGATCTTTGAGCCTTTTTTTACTACGAAACCGGTTGGTCAGGGGACTGGTTTAGGTCTATCCATTTCCTATAGCATTGTTCAAGAACATCATGGAACAATTTCAATTCATAGTGATGCAGGAAAGGGCAGTGAATTTATCATCACTTTGCCAATAAAGCAGCTCCCTTAATTCTTATTTTGCAGGAGCGTTTACCTCAGTCAGGTAATATCTCTTTAATGTAACCACCAAAATATTTACGATAAAGAGTTAAATAGGTTCCATCGGCTTCTATTTGTAATAAGGCCTCATTTATTTTCGTAATGATCGCGGCATTTTTTTTAAGCGAAATGATTCCATATCCGTTTCCTACAGTGATAGGTTTTCCTACCAGTTGAAAACCTTTCAGGATATTGTTGAGTAGGTATTTGGCAACATTTGCATTCATTAATGCGACGTCAATGTCATGTTTATTGAGTGCAGAGATTAATACCGTAACTTTGGGATACACTTTAATATTTTCTTGGGAAGTATATTGAGGTAGAACACTGTATTGAAGCAAGGTCGCTTGCAGTACGCCAATTTTTTTGTTTTTAATATCATCTATTGAATGAATGTCTGAGCTTTTTAGTGATACAAATTGTCCCTTACTGGTTATGTAAGGCATACTGAATTGATAATGTTCTGACTCGGTATCGGTTAATGGACTTACTAAAAAGGTAACGTCGATAACGCCTGCCTGCAGATCGTTTAATTGGGTATCAAAATCGGTTGCTTTGTAGATACAGGGTGTATCAATGCGTTTGCATATCTCCCTCATGAGATCAACAGCAAATCCAAAATAATGATTATGGCTGTCTACTGATGAGAAAGGTGGAGCAAATTTTAAAATGCCTATCGTGATTGGATTACTGTGAGCAAAGAGACTACTCATTAGCAGAGTCATAAAAACAAGATGCTTAACAAGCTTCATGCTGTATCTCCATCCCTTATGTATTTAAACTCTAGATGGTTGGAAAGGGGTTGTCAATCAAGCAGTTAATGCAATCCCCATTTATTTGCCCCATAATTTACTGATTAAAAATTGTACTATAATTCTCTTAGGTTAATCAGAGTGATGGGTAGTACCATGCAAGAGAAATTGCAAAAACTTAGGCGAATAAATCCCATTAAAAATGGAGTTCCAAAGAATGAGGGAAATTGTCAATGGTGCGCTCTGGAAGGGGCTCGTCTGTTGCTTGAAAATGCGGAACCTAGGGAAATACCAAGTTATCGAGAAGGTGCAAATGATCCCATGGAGGACTATATTGAGGATGATTATCAAACAGTTTACAAGGGAACCCGCCAAGAATTTTTTTCTTCCTTGAAAGATCGACTGCAATCAGGCGAATTGATGTTAGTTAATTTGGACAATGAGTTCGATCATGCTTATATCATCTACAGAGAAGAAGATAAATATCACCTTATAGATCCCGATAGGCAGATTTTTGTTGTATTAAAAAGTGGTGATGATTTTATCCAAAAAGTAACAGGTTGGAAAAATGTTGATACTATTGATTATGCATCTGGGGCGAAAAATCCTGATGGCTCGGTAGACCGAGTCAATATGACCGTCACTCTATTAAATCACGATAAATTGAATGAAAAACCTTTACCTATTTATAGTGGAGAAGATAGGGATAAACCCAAAAAGAGTTCCGAGTGTAGAATCCTTTAATGAATCATGTCTTTATCGATGATCTTCGTATTTAAATTCATTAGTTCCCGCAGTAGAGATTAAGCACTAGGTTGGGCCAAGGCCCAACCTACAATTCTCTATAGAGCCTTATGAAACCAAGTTTTAGAAAAGTCTTGATTTTTGTCGTCATACTCATCATAGTGCAAATATAAAACTTGGGCTGGTGACAATCGTTATCCCTCCTTGTTTGTGATATCGAGCGCGTAGGTTGGGCCTTGGCCCAACAAAACAGCGACTTGGTGTATTAGGGCAAGGCCAACTCACAAGTTTGAAATAATTATTACCAGATGACAGCGTTCGCTAGAAAATTAATAAATTCTTACAAGGAGTTACAAATAAATGGGTTATAAATTACGCCTCAGCTTTTTATTGCTATTGAGTGTACCGTCGCTCCTATTCGCTGATGATACACTTGTTTTTGCTGTTGATATTATTCGGCATGGGGATAGAACACCCATTATTCCACTCCCTGCAGTAAATTATCAATGGCGAGAGGGACCAGGTCAGTTAACAGCTGAAGGCATGCGGCAAGAATATAAGCTGGGGGTCGAGTTTCGTCGAAGATATGTGGAACAAGCCCACTTATTACCCGATCACTATGAGCAAGGGACCCTTTATATTCGGTCTACTGGTTATGATCGAACGCTTATGAGCGCTCAGTCTTTATTAATGGGATTATACCCTCCTGGAACTGGTCCGAATACGGACTCTTCCATTCCTGCTTTACCTTATGGTGTTCAGCCTATACCTATTTTTAGCGCACCCGCTAAATATGACGAGGTAATTCTCCAGCAAGTAAGTCCTGCGGAACGGGAAAAGTTAATGGAGCAGTATGTATACTCAACCAAAGAGTGGCAGCAAAAAAATGATGAGCTCAAAGATAAATATCCTCTTTGGAGCGCATTTATAGGTGCACAAATTGGTAGCTTGAATGATCTTCAATTACTCGGTGATGCCTTATACATACATCAAATACATAATGCGCCAATGCCTGTTGGGCTGAGTACTGAGGATATTGAAACGATTATTGCTGCCAGTAATTGGGCTTTTATGGCTCAAGAAAGGCCGCAACAAGTAGCAACTGCCTACAGCGGCAAACTCATGACAAACATTGCTAATTATCTCAAAGGGGGTAGTGAGAAAAACGCCAAACTTAAATATGTATTATTGTCTGCTCATGATACGACAATTGCCAGTGCATTGAGTTTTTTGGGGTCTCCTTTGGAGAATGCACCACCATATGCTTCAAATCTTAATTTCTCACTGTATGAACGTGATGCGAATTATTATCTTGTAAAAATTACTTATAATGGCCATCCTGTTGCGATTCCTGCTTGTGGTGGAAATTCTTGTGAGTTACAACAGTTTATAAAGTTGGTACAGCGCACCAAAAATCATGAACTCGTTTAATTATTCTTTTTCAGGCTAAAAGCGAGTTTGTTGAAAAATCGTTGGTCATTCCGGCCTGGCGAGAATGACAACGACGCGATTTGTAGCGTGCGTTGGTTTAAGTTTTGCCTCAGCCTATAGGGGGGGTGATCATTTGAAAAGAAACCTAAAAATGGCTAGCCGTTATCCCAAGTGGAGCGAGGGAGCTCTATCTTACAGCACGGTATTGCGAGTGGAGAACCCTCGGTATGCTCGTAATCCATGTTTGCTGCTTTAAAATCACCTCATTTTAATCGCGAAGTGGAGTTATCTTCCTATAAATAGCGCTCTTTAATGTGGGCAAAATAATAATCGGGATTTAATTTTTCGCCTGTTGCTTCGCGTAAAAGTTCTTGATAAGGCAATAACCGTCCTTTTTCATGAATATGCGTTCTTAACCAAAGTAACAACGATTTAAAATCCCCTTGTTTGAGCTGTTCTTTAATATCAGGAAGTGATTTTTTTACTGCTGAGAATAATTGAGCAGCAATTAATGCTCCAAAAGTATAGGCTGGAAAGTATCCAAAAATTCCTGAAGGCCAATGAACATCTTGCATCACTCCGTTTTTATCATCACCTTTTGTAGATAATCCTAAATACTTCTGCATGGATGAATCCCACACCTCTGGCAGGTCTGCAATAGTAATTTCGGAAGCAAAGAGTTGTTGCTCGATTTCATATCGAAGTATCACATGTAAGGGATAAGTTACTTCATCTGCATCAACACGAATTAAACCAGGCGCTACTTTAGTATCATGATAAAGAATATTTTCTTCCGTTATATTGGCTACATCCTTAAAATATTTTTGTGCTATTGGTACCAAGAAATGGATGTATTCCAAACTTCTGCAAATCTGCATTTCAATAAATAAGGATTGACTCTCATGAACAGCCATCCCTAAAGAATGCCCAACAGGTTGAATACTCCATTCTTTAGGTAAACCTTGTTCGTAGAGTGCATGTCCGGTTTCATGGGTAATTGCCATTAATGATGATAAAAACTCATGTTCTTTGTAGCGGGTTGTAATGCGAACATCACTAGAGATGCCGCCACAAAACGGATGATGGCTCACATCCAGCCTTCCGTGATTAAAATCAAAACCCAGACGCGCCATTATTTCCATTCCAAGCTGCTTTTGCTTTTCTAGTGGAAAATCTCCTGTGATTGCTTTTATCTGCCGATCCTTTTGCTTTTCAATAATTTGGGGAATTAGCTTGGGTAGTTCATGTTTTAGTAAATTAAAGATAGGTGTAATCGTTTTACAATCTAAATCTGGCGAATACTCATCAATCAAAACATCCAGAGGCGATTTATTAAATGTTTGTGATTTAATTTCTGCAATGGTTTTTATTTTTTGAAATAATTTTTCCAGATAAGGCTTAAATGATTTCCAGTCATTGTTTGCACGTAATTCGCGCCATGCCTGGCCGCAGATTAACGATTCATTAGTAAATTCTTCGACTAAATGTACTGGGATACAGGTTGCTTGCAGATATTCTTTCTCCATCCAATAAAGATTTCTTTGCTGCCAGGTTGTTAAATGATCAATTTCCTTGGCTTGTTTGATTAAGTCGCCTACTTTTTTATGGGTTAGCCAATCATGTTGAACAGCACTTAAGGTGGCTAAAGCTTCTGCTCGTGCTTTACCACCACCAGCTGGCATCATAGAGGCTTCATCCCAGGAGACAATTGCCGCCAGATTTTCAAAGTCATAATATTTTTTAAAATGTTGTTCTAATTGTTGGTATGCATTCATGAATGATCTCTTTATTCTATTTTGTCGAGTTTGGTCATTTTTTGTTTTAGACTGATATTCAGTTATATTGGATTTGCATTCCCGACTTGGCGGGGATGATAAAATCAAAAAAAACCACCTTAGACTCTATTTTGACATGGGTTATTTTAAATATATCTCCATAATTAAAGGATTCAAATAAATTTATGACTCGCTTAATAAATAAAGGGAATTATTTTTTTCTTTACCTTTGACTTGTATTGTTCATATTCAGAATATTTTTTGCTTAATAACATTTCTTCTTTTTTTGCTTTGAAATCGAAAAAAATGATTAAAATTAATGAAGTAATGAAAGAGAGTAGTGCGCCCCAGAATACAGACCAGCCAATAGCCATTGCAATGACTCCTGCATAGATTGGGTGCCTAACGATACCGTAAATTCCTGAGGTAACGAGCTGAGTGTTTTGTTTTGGGGTGACAACCGGTGTTAAAGCTGCTCCTAATTGTTTTGCCGCAATGATTAGGATCAAAAAACCGATAATAAAAAATACTGAACCAATGATCTGCAATATCAGACTATGAACAGACATCAATGGTGTGAGCAGAAGAATGACTAAGCCTATAACCATCTGTGTGACTACATATTTATCAAGGTATTGAGAGTTCATCATGGTTACTCAGTTTTAATAACCAGTTCAAATTGGAACGGGTATTGATCATCCACTACCTAAGCTATAGCCTAAATTGCTTGTTGGGTCAAAATAATTTGCTCATTTATAATACAATTTATATTTAAAAATCAATAACATTGACTCCAATTGACCCTTCTAAATAATAGTGCGAAAAATAAATATAATTGTTTATTTGGCCTACCAAAATTTGTAAATTAAATGTAAACTTGCCTCCTGAAAAGACAGAGCAGTGACAAAACGAGCTTCTTTTCAAGGGTTTACTTTTATCGGAATTGTAATTATTTTAATTCTTAAGGAGCAATGATATGCCTCACACACCACCAGGCTCACCTAAAGTTGAGAGAAAGACTGAAGAAGAAAAAGATTTGCACAGCTCACAGGAAAGTACCGAAGAAGAGCAGGAGAGTTTAGATAACTCGCAAGAAATTTTAGAACAAGAAAGCTTACAACAAGGACTTGAGTCTGAAGAGGCACAACAACAAAACCCAGAGCAAAATGAACAACCAAGAAATACAAATTCCTTTTTTGGTTTTGCTCCTAGAACAGTACCTGGTTTTCTTTGTCCTCAGGGCCATATTCATTTTATTTGCCCAAATGGTCATTTCCATACCATACCAGCACCAGCAGAGTTAAGGTTAACAATGGCATTGGCATCCATGTTAAATGTTCTTGATAGACTTAATTTAAATGAGGAAGAAGAACTGGAAGAGAACACTAATCCAGCATCACCTGAACAAAAAGAAGACGTAGAGTCAACAGAGCAGAAAGAAGTGGTGAATGAGGACAAGCAAGAGGAAGAAGAAGATACAGAAGAAGAACGCGTCCATTGCTTTACCATGTAATTTCTAAATCCGCAGCCTTGAGCTGCGGATTTTTACCTTAGACCGTATCCCTCATTTTTTAGTGAACCCGATATTACCTCTTGAAGCACGATTGATCCTTTACCTCAACCTCTTATATCATCGCACTGAAAACATCTCTAAAATTCAAACTAAGCTGAGTGTACATGATACTAATAATCAAGATGATTAAAAAACTTGTTCTTTTCTTTCCATTTTTGGCCATGATGTTATTGTTCAAAGCCATAGTCGTTAATGGCGCTCCTGAATCCAATAAAATTCAAGTCGAAATCAATAAACTGGCGGAGATAAATAAACTAGGTAGGAAAGTCAGTTCTGCTCAATTGCCCAGCCCTTACAGTAAACTATTAACTCAGCCTTTAATGACACCAAGTATCGAGAAGTATTATGGCCGTCATGCAATTATAAAAACAATTGTTGCAAGTCAGGATCCAGAGAGTAATACTTATCGCCGCTCGATTGTCATGCTGATTGATAGCAATAAAGAACGGAATGAGCCCAATGTGGCACAAACAAAAAAAGAGGCCATGGTTGTCGAGCTCGCGTTTATTACAATGAATTTCAATGAATTACCCAAGAGCATGATCGCAGAAGTACTGCATACGGATACTCCTTTTGGCAAACTGTTAACCAAATATCAAATTCAAACGCTCACCCAGAATCGAAATTATTATAAAGTCCGATGCGACGAAACACTAGCGTCGTTAATCAATTGCAATTTAAATGATTCTATTTATGGACGCACCAATACTCTTATTCGCGCCAATAATAAAAAATGGTTGGCTCATGTTGTGGAAATTTTACCCAATCCTGCGGAAACCATTCCCCATGCCAAAAAGGTGACTGGTACTCGATAACCTATTGTTTTTAGTGTTTATTAAATGCTTATTGTGATATTATCCAGTCCAATAATATAAAGATACGGTTTGTGCCGATTTTGCTAGCTTGAGCTGAAATAGCCAAAATAGTAGAAAGGTAAACAGACCCCGGAGCAAAAGGAACTTGGTGATTTATGTGGAATGAAAAAGCAACAAAGCCCTTTCTGATTACTTATATCGGATTTTTGTTTCTAGCAACTTTTTTCATAGTTCCGACCATTACGAGCTTTTATTATTACGCTTGGGGAAAACACCTGGCTTGGTCCTATTTTGATGGCCCACCCATGATTGCTTATTTTTTCCATATTTCTCAAGCCCTGTTTGGCAATACTTTCTTTTCTATCAACATTGTCGGTTTTTTATGCTTGATTGGGGGCGCCTATTATGTATACAAGACAGGTTGTCTTTTGCATGATCAGCGAACAGGATTAATTAGTGCCTTGATCTGGGTCGCTTTGCCCACGACCACGGAAAGTATTTTTGTTCGCGTTTTATACGATGCTCCATTAAATTTATTTACTGTCGTGTCCTTCTATTATTTTGCTCGTTATATTTCCCACAAACGAATTCTTGATCTTTATCTGTGTGCCTTGTTTATTGGTGCCATGATTTTATCTAAATATACTGCGGTTGTTAGCGTAATCGGATTGTTGCTGTATGTTGTTTTTTCACAACAGCGACAACTCTTTAAAAGCATGCATTTTTACCTGGCGAGTTTCATCATTATTCTGATGGTTTCTCCTGTAATTTATTGGAATATCAATCATCATTGGATATCAATTACTTATTTATTAAATTTTCACAGTCAAACCCAAACCAATACGACGATCGTTCATTGTCTCGTTGAACTTATAGGGGCATTGGTGATTAATTACTCCGTTTTCCTAGTATTGGCTGCATTGGGGTGGTTTAAGTATCAAAAGAATAAAAATAGAACCAAGAATGCGATTTTGGAATTGTCTTATGCGGTGTTGGTTGCTGGCCTGGGTTTTTGGATTACAGCGACTTTATTGGGAGGCGATGCGCGAGTGGTTTACTTGACTCCGCTGGGAATGAACCTCGCGCTGATCACGGGTTACCTCATTACCCAATATAATTATCAACGTTTTTTCATGATAATTTATCCATTTTTTCTGTCCCTTAGTATTATTATGATTGTTATTAATTCATGGCCCATCGCTTACTATTTGAAAAAAGGCAGGGCTTATACAGTACTCAACAAAGCGATTCACTCACTTGAAATGATAAAGGAAGAACAACCTATCGTTACGGGTTATTATACTAATGCTGCAGCATTGAATTTCTTTATGCCCAATGAGCCTGTGTATGCAATTCCTTGCGGTGATATCAATCAATATCAATATTGGGGAGAGGCTTTTTTAAATTCATTATCCAGAGGAAAAATTAACAAAATAACCTATATTGATTTTAGAGAGACAAAACAATGTGCGGAGCGATTTTTTAATCAGTGCCAATCAGTCGCTGCATTATCGCATCATAAAATAATTCCAGTCATTCACAAGCAAACTAAACCCATACATTTATTTGTGTATGAATGCTCTTCACCTCGTAATCAAATTGCTAATGGCTAACAAAGAAATCAGCAGAATGAGCAAGTTAGGCTTAGGAATTGTTCTGGAGCCTCTTAGGTAATTTGGGATTTATTTTCTCATACTGTTTCTTTTCGATTGCACTTGTAATTCTATAACGTAATAATGGTTCCGAATTTAACCAGTCACAAACATGTTGTGTTTGTATTAGGCTACTCATAAGGAAAAACCATGAAACAAAAATTACTCATAGGATTTACAGTTGCCGCACTGTCTTTTGCACACCTGGCGCATGCTGATTTTACTTTTAATTCGGGCTCAAATTCGTGTGATGATATTCCCGGAAATTGGTCTGGTTCAGGCAAGGCGACTAATTGGTTAATCGGAGAATGTGTTTATAATGGAGCAGGAACAGTCAGTGCTGTCGATAAAGAGGGTAATTTAAACATAGAAGTAACGGCTGATAAACGCTCAGGAAGTCTCGTGTGCCCAGACCATAATACCACGCAACTGAAGGGAATTTGTGTTAATGGAATGGTAACTATCAAAACAGAATACGGTAACCTGAGCGGCATTTTTTCAAAAACTTCAGGCAGCGCAAAAGGCAAGCTCACTGTTTCACCGGGTATGGATGTGGATGTATCCATTCAATTTAACCGGGTAGGGTAAAAATTGATTTAAAGCCTGAATGAAGCGTTTTTGATGAGGGCTGCATTCAGGCTAGATTGCGTCAAACCTATAACGATTTTTTTAAAGTCACTATATGTTGATAGGCTTCATTGATTCGTTGTTGACTGATTTCACCCGATTGGACTTTAGCTTCAATGATGTCAATAACTTGGGCTGGATTTTGTTCTGGAACAGATAAATTGTTTCCAAATATCAGCATATCTGCGCCAGCATTGATGGCCAGTACTAAAGCCTGTTCAAGACCATAATTCTCGCTAATGGCTTTCATTTGCATGTCATCTGTAATAATGACGCCTTTAAAATGGAGTTGATTGCGCAGCAGGTCAGTTAATATTTTATGAGATAGAGTGGCTGGCAGTCCAGATCGATCAAGTTGTCGATTCACAATATGTGCGGTCATCACGACACCGCATGTTTCATCAGAGTTGATCAGGCGTGTAAAAGGCTCTAACTCATAAGGGTGCCAGGTTTCTGTAACATCCACAAAGCCCAGGTGTGAGTCTTTAGTGGAACTCCCATGACCTGGAAAGTGTTTATAAGCACATTGAATTCTTTGATTGAGGAAATGATGGGTGTAAATACGTGCAAAGCGGGTAACCTGTTTGGGATCGCTGGAGAAGCTTCGATCTTTTTTCCCAATCACTGGATTGTCTTGATTGACGTTGACATCCAGTTCCGGGGCAAAATCTAAATTAAATTCCGTTTTTTTTAGAGTTTGACTCATAGATTTCGCGGTAGACTCAGCCTCCTTTATGCCTCTTTTACCCACTTCTGCAGCAGATAAGGTTGGAGGAAATCCATATTGCTCACCGAGGCGATTTACCTGTCCCCCTTCATAATCCACGGAAATCAGAAGAGGTAATTGCATTCGATGATGTTGCAAATTACCTTGCTCCGCATAGTATTGCAGTTCATGATTCAGTTTTTTTACTTGTTCCGGACTTTCAATATTTTTATCAAAGGTGTTTGTATGATAGTTGTAGTCGAATAAAATCACGCCTCCAATATTATTTTCTTCAATTGTTTTGACTATTGGCGATTTTGCATTAATTTTTTTTCCGTCAAAACCAATAAGAAGCATTTGGCCAATTTTATCGCGCAAACTGACTTCAGATATAGGCCCAGCAAGGCAACTTGCGGAAAAAAATAAAGCTAAAAGCAGTGAAAAAAAATAGTTCATATATGGCCTATGTATTTTCTAAGTGGTGCAAATTTTATCATTTAGTTCTATTTTGTGCAATCTGCGACGGTTATGCCTCTCATCGTTTAAGTATACCTGATCGATGAGAGTTGCTATTATTTGTTGACCAAAAAAATTAGGGCCATAAGTTATGACTACTGCGAGTGAGTACTTTAATGAAAATTGGCAACGATACCAAAGTGCTCTGAAAAATAATACTTTATATCATCGTGAGATGTTGCAGGCATTGCAAAAATTTCTCTCAACACATGTAGGAAACCGAACTTTTTGCTTTGTGGATGTGGGGTGCGGGGATAGTAGTACCGTTCTACCCGTGCTTGCTGCAACTTCCATAAAAAAATATATTGGAATTGATGCAGCACAAAATGTTTTAAAAATGGCAGAAAACACATTAGCGTCCCTTCATTGTGAAAAAGAGTTTATTGCAGATAATATGACTTCCGCACTCCCGCGTTTAACCGCTTCGGTTGATGTCATTTATACCAGTTATGCGGTTCATCATTTATCGCTGGATGAAAAAGAACGATTTATTGCAGTCTGTAAACAGAAACTCAACCCCAATGGTTTTTTGTTAATGGTGGATGGGGTACGCAAACCGAATCAAACGCGTGATGAATGGCTGGATGCTTTGCAATCGCGAATGTTAGAAAGTAATCCTGAAATCGATGGCGATGAAATTATCGTTCGTATGGAACATCCGCGAGCTAATGATTATCCTGAAGAAATTGAAACCTTCGCCCAAATTGCACGACATCAATCTTGGCGTCATTTTCAAGTTCTGGTAGACCAGGGAATATTTGCTTTTATGGTATTTGCCAAGTAGTTTTGTAGTATCTGCTTCTCGGTACTCATTCGACGCTACAAGCTTAGATAATATGTAGCTTCTTGGACCAAAGTCCAAGCTACATCCTATTAATTCATTTAAGTAAACAGCTGTGCTTTTGTTGCATTAATGTAGATTTTATCGATTATCCCAATAATCAATGATGCTGGACCGGATGCACTAGAAGATGTTGGGCCAACGCAGTCGGCATAAAAATGTACCGCATTTTTGGCAGCCCAAAAAGGATCTTGGACTACCGAATTAAAAACACTAATAATCGCTGAAAGTAAATTGCCTATCCCCGCTACTTTTTGCACCATAGCTGAATCAAAATTAAATTGATCCATCTGATTGGAGTTGACAACCCAATGTCTTTTCCCGCTGACGACGACTACAAGCTTATGTTTTTTTGATAAGGACTTAGCTTGTTCAATTATTGTTTTGTCTTCGATCAGATGATTATTATCGTGGATGACGAGTTCGCCAGTCAGCAAACTCGCAATTTCATTTGGATAGCCACGAATAATAGAAATTTGATGTTTTTTAATCAGATTGGTTGCAACATCAGTTCGGTATCGGGTTGCTCCCGCTCCCACTGGATCTAAAATGATGGGAATATTCATTTGATTTGCTGTTTTACAGATGTGGTTACTCAGTTTGACAAAAGCGTTATCTAATTTGCCCAGATTGATTACCACTGCTTTCGATATTTTCAGTAGCTCCTCGACTTCTTCTTCGGCACTACACATTATTGGAAAGCCGCCAACACTGCGTATACCGCTTGCTACATAACCCATAGGAAAATAATTGGTAATGGTCAATACAAAAGGTTTTTGTTCTTTTATTTTCCTTAAAATGTCATTTATTTCAGGAGTCATGAACAGTCCATGTTTAAATAAGGTTTCATTGAAGTTACTTTAACTTACTTTTTAAATTACAACCACTGAATTTGTGGGTTAAGTTGCGCGTTAAATAACGATGATACATATCGCTTGAGATTAAATAGTACAATAATTTGCTTTTTCAAAGAATGCGAACTAAGTTTAAATTCTATGGATGGAATTTTAATCGCAAAGGAGAAAGTAACATGTCAAAACATAATAAATTTAAAAATGAGTCTCAAGATGCACGTCGTCACGATCAACAACATTCTGCTCATCCTGATAAAATGAAACATGCTCAGGAGAAATCTAAGGTAGAATCTCATTCGAATAAAAAGAAGTAAAATAAATTAGTTTCTGAGTCAATGGCCTTACCTAAAAAGGTAAGGCCAATCTGAGATTGGATTATCTGCAACGTAATTGACCCCATGCATTTCTCCAGCAACCGCGATGATATGGCGCTGGTGTAGCATATGGTCCTGGACGATTTAATACACATTGATTATACATATTCCTATGATATCCATGTCCGCAGCCTTGAGCTGCACTGGCAATGGATGTATAACCTACGGCGAAAAATATTGAACCGACAAAAATACCTGTACTTAACACTTTTGAAATGCATGAACTTTTACTCATTACATCCTCCTTGGTTTTACTTTTTTTTTTCACTCAGCTTAAGTATAGAGTTTATTTTTTATTTTGCATAAGTTTTCACCAAAAAATACATTGTTTTATACTAAGTGATTGAAAAAAATTCAAAAAGGAGTCGTGATGGATTATTCCGCCAACATGTTTTGAACACTTACCATTCATCTTCCCATAAATTTAATTGTTTGTTGGTTAAATCCTCTTTTTTACAAAACTTACTCCGTGTTAAATAGGGATCAGGGTCAACATTTAAGCGAAATTTTTTACAAGCAAGCTGAAATCGAGTATTTAAAAGAGTGGCATATTCTCCTTCACCACGCATGCGGCTGCCAAACCGTGCATCATATTCTTTGCCCCCGCGCATTTGCCGAATAAGGCTCATCACATGTTCGGCGCGTTGAGGAAAGTGTTGCGCAAGCCATTCTTTAAATAATTCTTTTACTTCATGAGGCAAGCGAATCAACACATAATCGGCATGCTTGGCTCCAGAGTCCGCCGCAGCGCGCAAGATTTTTTCTATTTCCATGTCATTGATCATCGGAATAACAGGAGCAACCAAAACACGAGTAGGTATCCCACTCTCAGTTAAGTGTTTTATGATTCTTAATCTTCCTGACGGTGTAGTAGTTCTGGGCTCCATAATCCGCTTTAAATCGGTGGAAAGCGAGGTAATACTTATTGCAACTTTAGCCAAATTTTGTTTCCCCATATCGGACAAGATATCTAAATCACGTTCTATAAGTGCATTTTTGGTAATAATAATTACGGGGTGATGGTAGTCCGCTAATACTTTTAAAAGAGTTCGAGTGATTTCCAGTTTCGCTTCTGCAGGTTGATACGGATCGGTATTTGCCCCTAGCACAATAGGCTTACACGTGTAATTTGATTTATTAATTTCTTTTTCTAGAAGCTTGGCAGCATCTACTTTGTAAAAAATTTTGGTTTCAAAATCGATTCCCGGCGATAAATTAACATAAGAATGGCTGGGTCTGGCGTAACAATAAATACAACCATGCTCACACCCTCGATAGGGATTAATCGACTGTTCAAAGCCTAGATCAGGGGATTCATTACGACTGATTATTGATTTGGCCTGTTCGGGCAATAAAAAAGTTTCCAGAGGAGGAAGAATCTCTTCTTCAATATCCCAACCATCCGCGAAAGACTCTCGAGTTTCAGCCTCGAACCGGCCATCTGGATTACTAAGAGCACCACGATTTTTAAGCGTCTGATTGGGTTTCATAAACAGTTATGAATAAATAAAAAACAGTTTAGTGTATCACACTCCTGAAAAAATATTTGGACTCTTTTAGGTAATGCTTACTCTCTGGGGTGATTGATTACGGACGCAGTCATTCTCGAAATACATGTTAGTTTTTGTTCTTCATTAAAAATCTTAACTTCCCAAACATGAGTGGAGCGTCCTATATGGATAGGGGAGGTGATGGCAGTAACAAGGCCTTGTTTCACGGAGTGAACATGATTGGCATTAATTTCTAAACCGACACAAAAAAATTGACTTATATCGATCACTGCATTTGCTGCAGTGCTGGCTACTGTTTCCGATAAGGCGACATTGGCACCACCGTGAAGAATGCCTATGGGCTGTTTGGTACGCTCATTGACTGGCATGGTTGCTTTTAAAAAATTATCACCTATTTCAATAAATTGAATGCCCAGAAACTCGGACATGGTATTTTTACCAAACTGATTTAGAGACTCGAGAGAAATTTCTTTAAACCATATAGCCATTTTAATCTCCTTTTTCTTAGAGCCTGCTTACAAAGCTGCTATTTTGGATCAATTTGGCGAACTGTAAGCAGAGCTTAAAATAAGATAAACTTTATTGATGCAAAAACCAATCAGAAAATGAATATGTTGAATCAAGCATGTATGAAATGTTTTATCTCTGGAAAAGTTCAGGGAGTGTGGTATCGCGCCTCGGCACAAAAAGAAGCAATAAAACTGGGAATTACCGGTTGGGCACGAAATCTTGATGATGGGCGTGTGGAGGTTTTTGCTTGTGGTTCTGTTGAAAACCTTGAACTATTTTACGCATGGCTAAAGGAAGGGCCGCAACTGGCTGTTGTCGAAGAATGTACCTATGAACAGTTGACTTGGAAAGAGTATGAGGGATTTGATACTTTTTAAGTGAAGTTATAATGATCCAGAAGAGCGCAGTATAATCCAGAATTTTCACGTTCATCCCGAGCGTATCAAGGATCCTCCAATTAGACTATGGCGCTACATCAAGAAGATCCGTCGCTACGCTCAGAATGAGGGTGGGCTAATCAATAGAATGAGACTTGATAAAATGTTCTATAGATTGAATTAATCGAAAAATCTGATCAGGGACAAATATTTCAAGTTGTGCAAAGACATGAATCATTCCCTTAAATTCTTCAAGGATTACAGAAACCCCCAAGTTTTCTATTTTTTTTGCAAACGCAACTGCTTCATCAAACAAAGGATCATATTCTGCTGCTGCGATATAACAAGGTGGCAATAATTCTAAATGTTGGAAATACATGGGGGATGCTTCAATGCGATCCCCTCCATTTCTAAAATAATTATCAAAATACCATTTAATTTTTTCTCGTGTGAGCAAAAAACCTTCTCCATTCCTTTGATATGAATCATAGTTCATAGAGAAATCAGTAGAAGGATAAATCAACACTAATCCTTTAATCGAAGCATCGCCCTGCTTTTTCATTTGATGGCAGACCGATAGTGCTAAATTTCCTCCGGCACTATCACCTGCTAAGAACACCTGTTCGGTTTTTACTGGAAATGCTTTTAGTAATTCAGCCTTTCGTTCAAACACTGCAATACAATCCTGCAACCCAGCTGGGTATGGAAATTCTGGAGCTAATCGATAACCCACAGAAAGAACTACAGTTTGGCTGGTAACCGCAATGCGGCGACAAAGAGCATCATGGGTATCGATACTTCCCGAGAGATGTCCACCTCCATGAAAATAAATAACTAAAGGTAATTTTTTTTGGGGAGCCGGATGATAAATTCGTGTTGGTATCACCCGATCAGCCATTTGCAGCACCAGGTTACTGATCAAGGGTACAAATAATTTAGGCAGGGCAAAAGCTTCCGCTGTTTTTTCTGCAAGATCACGAACTTCCTCAGGCACAAAAACAGCGGGTTTGGTGTTGCTCAAATTTAAAAAATTTTGCAGTGTTTGAGGTATATGGCTTCCTGACATGGATTGCCTCCTATTCCACGCTATGAGGCGTAGATATTTACTCTGAATCTCCAGATAACATCAACGAATTATTTATCATCAAACCCTTTATCATCAATAGTCCGACAACAAGTAACCAAACAATACTTAAAATAATAATAAAACTTAATAAAGGATTGATCATTAGATAGCCCATTAAAATGACACTGAGCGTTGCAAAACACATGTTGACAAAACTCATCATGGCGGCAGCACTGGCTTTATCCTTTAATGCATTAGAAGCTACAAATGAACCTCCTGAAAAGAGGAAACTACTGAACAAATATAAACTGGATGTAATCAGGAAAAACCATAACGTCGATTGACTCTCAAAATGCCACATCATCAATAAATTAACTATCCCCAGGGCAACGCCAAGAAAACCAATCGTAATGAGCTGATTTGCTGAGAAACGAGACAGTAATTGTTTGGAAAATAATCCGCCAAAGAGCATGCCCATAATGTTGAGTATATTCCAATAGCCATATTCTGCTGCTGAAAGTTTCAATAACTCCTCTGCGATTTGAGGTCCTGCAGCAGAAAAGCAATAAGATATTGCAGAACAACAACCCACCACTAATGAAAAAATAACCAGTTTTGCAGAAGATAGGGCGGCATAATAATCACGCATAATCGTCAAGACATGTATCGATTTAGGATGCATTAATGTTTCGCTAAATACACAAGTGCCCCAAAGCATGATGACGCCATGCATGAGTAAAATCCAAAAGCATCCTTGCCAGTGAAGATATTCAGTAATTAATCCACCAACCACTACAGCGATTCCAATCCCCAGTGCAAAAGACAACACCGAGTAGGCCATAGCCGTTTTGCGTTGTGACTCAGGTAACCATTCATTAATTAGCATGAAGGTACATGCAAGGCCACTGGCAGAACCTAAAGCGGTAATTAAACGTCCACTGACAAGCAACCAATAGCTCCCTTGTATCAAAGCAAGCAAACAAATAACAATCCCGAATAGATTAATGACTAGCCCTGTGCGTAGCGCTTTTAAACGCCCGAATCGGTTAGCGAGCGGGCCATAGATTAATTGACCTACCACATAGCCAATCAAAAACGCGGAGACGATCCATTCAACGGCTCCTGGGCCTAAAATATACTCGGCCTGGATTTTCGGTAAAGCCGGGGTGATAATTGCTGCCGAAACTGATGCAATTGAAATGTAGTTGAGCAACCAAAATAGATTAAATGAGGATGTTGTTCCACGAGCACTCATGGCTGTCCTTAGAGTAAAAGGATTCATTGTATGAGCTTCTTGATCTTAGTCAATAATTCTTTTTATCTCTTTTAATTCGTTTAGTGGATAATTTTCAATTAAACAGGGAGCGGGTAGCATTATTCTATAGGTGCTTTGCGAAATGTTCTGATGGTTTTATGAGTCTTGTTATCAATAATTTCACCGCGAATGTCACCAAAATAGCCATTGACTTGAATGAGCATCCAAGCATAAAGCTGGTCGATATCAGTTCCAGTTTGGGTCGCGATTCTTTCTTCTTTGCAGTATACATTTGCGGTGAATTGCGTGTTCATCTAAGAATCCTTTGAGCCAAACCTTATATATATAAGTTTAGCGTTTTTTACTTATTTCACCACGTGATTGAGGGGTATTTTAAACTATAATTTATAGAGGAGAATTGTTTTCAGGAGATTGTTATGAATACCAATTTTCTAGCTGCTGTATTAGGTTGGTATTTGGTAATTGTGAGCCTGCTTTTACTAACAAGACGTGAAATTGTAGTCACCGCAATGAGAGAATTAATGGGGCAACGTGCTGTAATGTTAGTTGTTGGCATATTAACTTTAATCATTGGTTTATTAATGGTTATTAGTCATAACGTTTGGGTAATGGGTTGGCCTGTTATTGTTACGATTTTTGCTTGGTTAACACTAATTGGCGGCTTATTTAGGCTCTATTGTCCAGATACTGTGTATCAAATTTGGAATAAAGTAATCGATAAATCCGGACTATTGATCACTACAGGGGTAATTACTTTAATCATAGGTCTATTTCTATTATACAAAGTTTATTTTCACTGATGGCATGATATGAAGCCCGGATTAGACGAAGTCGTAATCCGGGATTAAGATTTGATTCCCGAATTTACGCTACGCTAATACGGCTACATGATACTTTAAGAAAGGTTATTTTGATTCTCTAACCAGCTCTCTGAATGTTACGGAGAGATTGGTATAAAAAAGGGTAGTCGTACTTTCAAATCCAGAGTCAGTACCCAGAATTAGCCATGCCTCACCTTTATTGTTAGTAATCACTGTATAGTGATCAAGTTTGCTTTGCATTTCTTCATCAGGTAAATAGGGTAAGGTTTTTAGTCGGTACATGGAGTTTTCTGTGTCTGTGCCAATAGTACCAATCGTAATCATGTCTTTTCCATCAAAGGCTTGATTTCCTTTGTCCAAATCGATTCGGTAATCATTTGCGCTATCTAGGTAACGTTTGGGTTCATTAGATACAGCACCAATTTTTACGAAGACTGAATCACCAGGTGAGCCGCCCGTTCCCATAGAACCTTCGGTGGCATTAGAGGCAAATTCCAAATTAAAACGGACATGGTACGTTGTATTGGGTTTTAATCCCTTCACTTTTTTATACGCATACATGAATAGATCATCGCTATGATTGTTACCCGATATTTTTAATCCGTGCAGGGGAGTATTAATCTCATGAGGAAGTGTGGCGCCATTTTTGAATTCAAGCTCAAAGAATTTTTCTTGGCCTTTAGGATAATCGGCAAAAGATACCTTAAAATGTTCTTTTTTCGAAAAAGTAAACTTATAAGATTTTAGGTCAGGCTTGCCTAAAGCTGGTGCCGAAAATGAAAACATAGTGCATGCTAAAAAAAAGCAGAGCAAAGCTGCGCGTTTCAAGATATCATCCATTGGTTCGATAATGGCGGATTTTAAAATTAAACCGCCTGTAGAGCAAGACAGCACTACCCAAAGCAGCCAAAGTCATGCCCCACCAAAGACCGACAGCTCCCCATCGAAGAGGAATTGCACATAAGTAACCGATAGGCAGAGCGATTCCCCAAAAACTGATCATGGAGATGGCCAGTGTATAGCGGGTGTCTTTTAGAGCACGTAAAGCACCAAATAGCGAGATACGGGCTGATTCGAATATTTGAAAAATTGCACTAATTGCGAGAAGTTGGATGGCAAAATGCACTACTCCCTGATTGTGGGGATCGTGTGTATCAAAATCAATTCCAATAAGTAACTCAGGGAAAAACCAATAAATAAGCGCTGCAACAAGCATCAAAGTAATGGAGGCAAGAGTACCGGCATAACCTGCGTTCTTTGCAGAGTTTGTATCACCTTCTCCCAGTAAATGCCCTATGCGAACAGTGATTGCTTGTGCTATGGAAAAAATGATGGATATCAATATGCATAAGTATTGTAAGGTGATTTGATTTGCGGCCAATAATTGATTTCCAAGAGAACCTACAATTAAAATCAAGACAAAGAAAAAGCCAATTTCCACACAATACATTATCCCTAGAGGAGCACCAATTTTTAGCAGTTCCATGCAGTAAAATGGTTTAAGGTACGTAAAGAGAAGACGAGTATAGGGTTTATATTCTTTATTTATAAAAATAAACCCAGTGAAAAATAATGCAGTTATCCAGAAACCTATAGTTGATCCCCAACCAGCACCAGCAACGCCCAGAGTGGGCAAACCCAATTTTCCAAAAATCAGTACGAAACTAAATAGAATATTTAAGGAAACATTGAGGGTGCTAAAGAGTAATGCAGGTCGTGTTTTGCCAAGTCCTATAACAAACTCCATCAGTACCACAGTGATGAAATTAGGGAATAATCCCCAGGTCAATGCATGTAAATAAGATTCTGTCAGATTAACTAATGCTTGATTTTGCCCAAGATAACGGAGCAGTGGGGCAATATGCCAAAAAAAGTAACATGCGGGAAGGGTCAAAATACATGCCAGCCAGAACCCATCTCGAAAAACCAAAGAAATTCCATGCTTATTTTGCGCTCCATATTGATGCGCTACCAAAACATTAATTGAATTTAAGATACCCAAAATAATGACGCTAAATGTACCAAAAAGCCAAGCAACCAGTGAACCTGCCGCTAATGCGTCTTGGCTGACATGAGCTAAAAAAATAGTAACAAAAAAATAAATTGAAGATTGCAATAATCCAGTGAGAATCAGTGGAATCGCTAATCTGAGTAAGGGTTTAAAATTACTTCTAAATGATGTCACAACAAACTCGCTACAGATAAAGTTTCGCCTTCTTACTATAAAAAGGCATGAAGACGTATTAAACATGAAGCAGCTTTAATTATAGCTCTAGTGAGCTCACAGTACATCAAACTTTATTTTAGTTATATTCAAGTCCTATTATTTTTTGGGAGATAGTCGCTAAAAGTATGAGCCGAACCCCACGTCGGCCCATATTGGCAACGGTTAGGTGAAGTGAATTACCGTTGATTCTGAACAGTGCTCATCATAGAAATTCTCCAAGTCTTGAAGGAGTTCCTTTAATTCTTCTATATCATAAATTCCCTCTTGGGCTTGTTCAGCTAACTGAGCGTATGAATCAGTATACACTTCAAAGAGACTCTCTGCATAAGCATCGTCTTGATTTTGGTGTTTTTGAATTTCTACAATCAGATCGTCTACCTCCGTTTTTATGGCCTCATAGTCCTCTTTGCTTCCTAGAATTTTCACTTTGGCCTCGGACTTATTTAGAGATTGATAGAGTAAATAAAGGGCGATTAATCCAATGGGAATCAAAACAATGCATGCTATATAGACTCCGGCATTATTATGCTCATGACTCAGTACCGGACAAACACCAGTGTCTTGATTTTCTGCACAAGGAGCGAGTGCTTGAGTTTGTGCTGAGGGCAGTTGTTGGGATTTATGTGTTTCATAAAATACGTTAGGTTGTTGATAATCATCAACAGCAGATATTTTTTTATTCCTATCAAAAAATGATGGGCATGACCTCGTTTGCGGAGTGGATTTTTTCTGGGACCTCTGTTGAGGCAGTAATTCCAACCTCTCGGGTTTTTGAGGCGGTTCTAGACCTTTGAGTTTATACTGAAATGTGATCCAGCGATGCATCGAATCCATTAATGTATTTAATTCTTGAGCTTGTCCAGCAAGCGTTGCAAAATCAGAGCCTTTTATTTTAGGCCCGTTTAAATGGCCAATCACTTGATTGACTTGTTGTTTGAGCGCTTGATTTGTTTTTGCAAGTTCGGCTGTTGTCGAGGGAAAATGAGCTAAAGTATCTTGATTCCCTATGAATGTATTTAATTTTTCTTTTTCTGATGTGAATAATTTTTTTACTATAGATAAATTTTGCTCTTCTTGAATTGCTTTATGATAGGCATGCGTATTGGCACGGATTATTTCTTCAATGTGAACAGATGATTCATCAATAAAGTATTCAATTTGGCTCAGAAGGGAGGATAACTGTTCCTTAAACTGAAAAACTGTATACACTTCACCAGCTTGTCCCAATAAATCCATGGTCTGGGTAATTACTTTTTGAAACTGCTCCAGTTCATTGAGATCCGTCATCGCTGTGGCATAATGATCGAGTACTTCTTCTTGCATATTGATTAAGTGGAAATCTGGACAATCTTTAAGTTGATTACCAGTTAATTGCAATACAGGCGTAGGATTTTCTACGATGGCAGTAGTGCTTTTACTGCACTCTTTTGCGGCTTGTGTTGGATAGGCTTTCAGATCGCTGGGTTGATCAATTGCGAACCTATAAGGGTGAGGATTCACCTGATTAGTATTTAGAGCAAAATGTAATATTCTGTTGCGCTCAGTGGACAATTGCTCGATGGTTTTTGATAATTCACCAAGACGATCTCTTAATAGCTGCGACTCAATTCGATGGGTTAATTGGGGGTGAATTTCATCATCAATAGTGCTGCGGAAATTGGCTAAAAATAACCGATCAGAACCTGAAAAAGGCGAAATGTTCTTTTCAATAGTACGAACGTAACGAGTGACACGCTCCAATTGTTCCCTGGTTTGTTTGGCATTTGGGTTTTGACTGACTCCTTTCAATATATGATTCAAATCCAGTAAGAAGAAATTAATGGGTTGATTTAAATGATCTTGGGGAAGTTCCTGATTTCTTAATAATAAATAATCCCCAGTTTTTTGCATTAACTCATACAACGCCGGCCATTGTAAGCGCTGACTATCAATTGGCTGGACGTGAAAATCATCTCGTGTCAAGGCGTGACGCGTCTTATATGCATTAGAGTAAAACCAGGAACGTTCATATACATTAATTAAGGCTTGTGAATCATCAGCAAACCATGAACTTGGATTGGCCAAGTAATCAGAATGGATCCCTGAATTGGCGCGCGTTTTAAGGATCCATTCTCTTTGGGCTAATTCTTCTTCTGTATAACAGGATTCTGAATGAATCCAAAAACGAGAACGATGATGCTGGGGTTGATATGAGGTATACTGCTCCTTCTTTTCCTTTGTCATACTTCTCACTCCTTGAGATAGAACAACTAGAGGTTATTGTGCGATTGGTAACTAAATAGAATATTTTTGATCCATTTTTATTTGATAACATGCTTTACATGAATATGCAACAGGATGAGATCAATCAAGGGAACGGTGGTTTAACCTTTTTTTTTTTGTTAAATTATATTTTTTAACTTGAATGAGTTGATTATGCCTTCTTTTGATATTGTCTCTGAAACTAATATGGTTGAATTACGTAATGCGGTTGATAATGCGGTGCGCGAAATGGGTACTCGCTTTGATTTTCGAGGGGTAGAGTCAAGTATAGAACTTAAAGAACTCACGGTGACATTACGCGCCGAATCAGACTTTCAAGTCAGGCAATTAGAGGATTTGTTCCGAAATCATTGCAGTAAACGTAATGTGGATGCCTCTGGTGTAGATATGGAAGAGGAGCCGGTGCATAGTGGAAAATTTTACTCCTTGAATATGACCTTTAAACAAGGAATAGATCAGCCAACAGCTAAGGATATCGTCAAACATATTAAAGATTCCAAGACTAAGGTTCAAGCTTCTATTCAAGGGGATAAAATTCGTGTTACTGGTAAAAAACGTGATGATTTACAAGAAGTTATTGCGCTTTTAAAAAAATCAGATATCAAATTGCCATTGCAGTATGAAAATTTTCGAGATTAGTTCTCTTCGCAAAAATTTTACCTAAGACCCTCATCCGCCCTTTGGGCACCTTCTCCCCAAGGGGAGAAGGGAGTCGTTGCGACTAAAGGTTAGTTAATCCCTTTTTCCTTCCCAATTGGGGAAGGGAATCAGGTTAAGTAATCCCCTCTCTCACTAGTAGGAGAGGGTTAGGGTGAGGGTTGTTTTAATTCACAATTTCATCAATTTTGGCAGAAATCCTTGCTGTTAAATAAGGATCTTTTTTGGCAAGATCACGAGCAACTTTAAGTTGGGCGACCGCCGCTCTTTTTTGTCCTTCAAGAAGTAAACATTGAGCTTGCGTAAAATAAGCATAACTTTTTTGCTGCGATTGCGCTTGTGCGCGGGCTAATTCTCGGCATAAAGGAAGATCTTGTTTGTACTTTCTGCTTCCTTTAAGTAGGATACTTGTTGCTTTTTCATTTTGATTTGCTGCCAATAAACCCTGAGCATAAGCCATCAAGGCTGCATAATTATCTGGGTAATTTTTTTGTATTTCTTCCAGTCGAGAGAGGGCCGCTTTATGCTGGGATAACCCTGTTTCAGTCTGTGCCATAGCAATTTGAAAATAAAGATTATTATTTTGCGCTAACAAAGGACCCAATAACGCAGCGGCCTTTGCATAATTATTTGTATTAATTAAGCTCAGCGCATGACCATATTGGCAAGCATAGGCAGGAGTTTTTTTGTTGCATTGATGCTCATAATAATCGAGTAATGTTTTAGGTTCACGGGTTACAGAAGTACGAATTAATTCTTTGACTAAGGGATAATCAGAGGAGTCGGCGAATTGTTTGTGTGAAAATTGTGCAGTTCGGTTTTCTGCTTCGGCTATTCTGTCTCCGTCCAGAGGATGGGTACGCAGAATAGCAGGGACATTCGCAGTATAATAATAGCGAGAATTTTCCTGCATTTTTTTAAAGAAAGCAGCCATACTATGAGGGTTATATCCTGCTTTAATCAGCATATCGATGCCAATTCTATCTGCTTCTTTTTCCTTAGAGCGGGTAAAGTTGATGTTATCTTGAGAAAATCCTGATAAAGATCCCATCATTCCAGCCATGCCCACAGTAGGATTGATAATCCCTAAAGCAGCCGATGCCAGTAAAGAAGCGAGCATCGGAATACGCATTTGTTTTTGATGTTCGATAGCTCTGTAAAGGTGATGCAAACGCACGTGTGCGATCTCATGGGCCATTACCCCCGCAAGTTCACTTTCACTATCAGTAGTTAAAATGAGTTGAGAATTGATACCTATATGCCCACCAGGACCTGCGAATGCATTGATTTCATTTGATTTTACTATAAAGAAATCAGGTGATTTAATATGTCCAGCACGTGCAAGATTTTTTCCAATACGATTAATGTACTGGCTGGCTAGTGGATTTCGCTCCACACTTTCTGATTGATTGATCTGCTGGACGAACTCTTTTTCTAATTGTTCCAGTTCGCTTGTTGAGTATGGAGACAGTCCCTCAGCGAAAGCAGGCTGGGCAAGAAGAGTTGCTAACACAATCCAAAAGATGTTTTTCTTAATTTTCAATTTAATCATTAGGCTACTCAAAAATTGAATAATTTGTTATCATTCACGCATCGTAACTACTCATCTCCTCTCGTTATCCCGTCGTTTGTCCTTGGGAAAACGGCTATTAGATGCATGAGCGGTTACCATGCATCTTAGAAAGGTACTAAAACAATGCACAAAAAGTTTTTGCTCGCAACGCTTGAACAGGCCCGTCTTGGTCAAGGCCATTGCGCCCCTAATCCTTGTGTTGGCGCTGTTGCTGTGCAAAATGGAACTATTATAGCACAAGCATGTCATCAAGGTGCAGGGACACCTCATGCAGAACAATTATTGTTATCACAGATTCCTCCTAAAATGCCAGGGGTCAGTCTATATATTTCTCTCGAGCCTTGTAATCATTGGGGAAGAACGCCGCCTTGTGTCGATGCAATCATTCAGTATGGAGTAGAAGAAGTTGTTTTTGCCTATTTGGATCCTAACCCAGTTGTAGCTAAAAATAATTCTACGGAAAAACTACGTGCTCATGGAATAAAAGTGACGCACTATCCTGTTGATGAGATTACTGAATTTTATAAAAGTTATTCCTATTGGACATTGACGCAAAAGCCAAGAGTAACAGTGAAAATAGCACATACATTAAATGGCAAAATCGGTCGCACAGAAGGGGAACGGGTTATTTTGTCCAATAGTTTGTGCGGGGAGTTCACGCATCGAATGCGCGCGGCGGCTGATGTGATTCTTACAACTGCTCGAACAGTGCAACTGGATAATCCCAAGATGAATGTGCGTATCGGCCAGGAAGAGCAAGCAAAACCAGTTGCAATTATCGACAGGCAGTTATGCCTTGATAAAAACTCACAAATTTTTTCAACAGCTGCTCATTGTCATGTATATCATAGCAATGATCGAGAAGTTTCTTATCCCAATAGTACTTTGCATTTTATTCCTACAAAGGATGGAACTATGAATTTAAGTGCTATAATAAGCCACTTGGGAGAATTGGGATTTCATGATGTTTGGGTAGAAGCAGGAGGGGCTCTTTTTACCGCACTCCATCAAGAAGGATTAGTTCATCGAACTTATTTATATATAGTTCCAAGTATCTTGGAGCACAATGCAGTTTCAGCATACCAGCAGAGTGGGATTTTTAACCGAGCGCATACAATTTCTTGGCATGCTATGGGCGACAATATGATAGCATGTCTGGATTGGCAGGAAGATAAAATGAACACTGGATCAAATGAGGTCGCGTTATGAAGTATTCATTAGCAACAATAGAACATGCAGTGGAAACACTCAAAGCCGGTAAAATGGTTATTTTAATGGATGATGAGGATAGGGAAAATGAAGGAGATCTGGTCGTTGCGGCAGAATATGCAACTCCAGAGGCAATTAATTTCATGTCTCGTCATGGTTGTGGGTTGATCTGCTTGTCTATGGCTGATGAACTGATTGATAAATTACAATTACCCATGATGGCGCAAAATAATAAATCGCCTTATGGTACTGCATTTACTGTATCCATAGAGGCGGCAGAAGGTGTATCTACGGGTATTTCTGCTAAAGATAGGGCTCAGACAATTAAAGTAGCCATTAGTCCGGAAAGCGGGCCAAAGGATGTTATTTCTCCTGGGCATGTTTTTCCTTTAAGGGCTAAGAAGAAAGGCGTGTTGGAACGAGCGGGACAAACAGAGGGCAGTGTTGATTTGGCAAAGCTTGCTGGTTTAACTCCTGCCGCAGTGATTTGTGAAATTATCAATGAAGATGGCACCATGAGTCGACGCGATGAATTGGTTTTGTTTTCTCAAAAACATAATATCCCTCTGGTTACAATCAAAGATTTAATCGAATACCGAATCCGTCATGAAGCATTAATCGAAGCGGCTGCTTCAACTCGTATTCCTTTGCAAAACAAAGGTGATTTTAATATGACTGTGTTTGCAAATGAACTGGATTGTGCGGAGCATTTTGCTTTGGTCAAGCCACCTGTATTTGCCAATCGTGTGCCTTTAGTGCGTATTCACTCTGAATGTATTACTGGCGATATTTTTGGTTCTTGTAAGTGTGATTGTGGCAAACAATTAGAACAGTCTCTATCTCAAATTGCAGCTGAGGGAGGCGTTTTGATCTATTTGCGCCAAGAAGGGCGAGGAATTGGTTTAGCAAATAAACTAAAAGCTTATGCCTTGCAGGAGCAAGGTTGGGATACCGTTGATGCCAATCATCAACTGGGTCTTCCTGTTGACAGTAGGGATTATGCTATTGCCTATCAAATGCTGAAATATTTTGGTATTGACGCAATAAGGTTACTAACGAATAACCCATCAAAAATTGCCGCTGTCGAACGTTATGGAATAAAGGTTATGGAAAGAGTGCCTTTAGAAATAGAACCTACTAAGGAAAGTCATAGATATTTAAAAACTAAAAAAGAGAAGATGGGACATTTATTGGCAATAAGTTAGGTCCTGATTGATTTGTAGCCTGGATTAGGCCCAGCCGTAATCCACCCTACATACACCAATTTTTTTCTCTATTGAACAGTACTTAATTAGCAGGATACAAGGTCAATTATGACAAATTTTATTTTTATTACAGGTGGTGTGGTCTCTTCCTTAGGTAAAGGTATTGCAGCTGCGTCTCTCGCTGCTGTTCTTGAGGCACGGGGTCTTAAAGTAACATTGATTAAACTTGATCCTTATATTAATGTGGATCCAGGAACCATGAGCCCATTCCAACATGGTGAAGTTTTTGTAACCAATGATGGTGCAGAAACCGATCTGGATTTAGGTCATTACGAACGTTTTGTAAATACAACGATGACAAAACGTAATAATTTTACCTCTGGAAAAATTTATGAAACCGTCATTAAAAAAGAAAGAAAGGGCGATTATTTAGGCGGGACTGTTCAGGTTATTCCTCATATAACCAATGAGATCAAGCGATGCATCAAATTAGGTGCTGATGGTTTTGATGTGGCAATGGTTGAAATTGGTGGAACCGTTGGGGATATTGAATCATTACCTTTTCTCGAAGCCATTCGTCAAATGCGTATTGAATTAGGGTCGCAAAGAACCTTATTTATCCATCTGACATTAGTGCCCTATATTGCTACTTCAGGCGAGACGAAAACAAAACCAACACAGCACTCAGTAAAGGAATTACGTTCTATAGGTATCCAACCTGATATTTTGATTTGTCGCTCAGAAAAAGCATTACCTATGTCTGATCGAGCTAAAATTGCTCTGTTTACTAATGTGGAGAAAGAGGGAGTTATTCCTCTTGAGGATGCGCCAAGTATTTATCAAATTCCAAGAATATTGCATGAGCATGGACTTGATGACATCGTTGTCAAGAAATTAGGGCTGGATGCCAAACCCGCTGATTTAAGCGAATGGGACCGCGTCGTGGCGATGCAAGCCACCCAAACCATGACTGTAAAAATTGCCATGGTTGGTAAGTATATTGAATTGAATGATGCATATAAATCAATTAATGAAGCGTTGTTGCATGCTGGGCTTCATACTCAGACTAAAGTGGATATCGTCTATTTAGATGCTGAATTGATCGAAAAGCATGGTTCTTCAATTTTGGAAGGTATTGACGCGATTCTTGTTCCTGGGGGATTTGGGGAACGTGGTGTGGAAGGTAAAATCAAAGCAATCCAATATGCTCGAGAGCATCACGTTCCTTTCTTGGGAATTTGTTTGGGAATGCAAACTGCAGTCATTGAATTTGCCAGAAATGTTGTTGGCCTAAAAGAGGCAAATTCCACCGAATTTAATAAAAATACTGCCCATCCTGTGCTTGGATTAATCAGTGAGTGGATGGATGTAGATGGTTCAAAACAACTTCGTGATGAACATGGTGACTTAGGCGGTACGATGCGTTTGGGAGCCCAATTATGTCAATTGGAAGAAGGCACCCTAGCGCGTAAGGTCTATGGAAAACCACAAATAATCGAGCGTCATCGCCATCGTTATGAAGTAAATAATAAATATGTGGAAAGTCTCGTGAATCATGGATTAATTATCTCTGGACGCTCAGCAGATAATTCTTTAGTCGAAATGGTGGAGTTATCAGACCATCCTTGGTTCTTAGCTTGTCAGTTTCATCCAGAATTTACATCAACTCCGAGAGCAAGCCATCCGCTTTTTAAACAGTTTGTACTTGCTGCTCGCGAGAAACATCAAGGAAAAAATTAAAAATGAAATTATGCGGATTTGAAGTAGGTTTAGATAAGCCTTTATTTTTAATTGCTGGACCTTGTGTCATTGAGAGTGAAGCGTTAGCGCTGGAAACAGCTGGATATTTAAAAGAAATATGTAGCCAGTTACAGATTCCTTTTATCTATAAGTCTTCATTTGATAAGGCAAACCGTTCTTCTATATCCAGTTATAGAGGGCCTGGTTTTGAAAAGGGATTGGCGATATTGGAAAAGGTAAAAACGCAGGTAGGTGTTCCTGTGTTAACTGATGTTCATGAAGATACGCCTTTATTGGAAGTCTCTAGTGTTGTTGACGTATTACAAACCCCAGCGTTTTTATGCAGACAAACCAATTTTATTCAAAAAGTAGCGTCAATGAATAAGCCGGTGAATATCAAAAAAGGGCAGTTTTTAGCTCCTTGGGAAATGAAGCATGTGATTGCTAAAGCGCAAGCATGTGGTAATGAACAGATTATGGCGTGTGAGCGTGGTGTGAGTTTTGGATACAATAATTTGGTTTCAGATATGCGTTCATTAGCGATTATGCGCGAAACAGGATGTCCTGTTGTTTATGATGCAACGCATTCAGTGCAGCTACCTGGGGGAAATAATGGCGTTTCTGGTGGACAACGTGAGTTTGTTCCTGTGCTTGCACGTGCTGCAGTAGCTGCAGGAATTTCAGGGTTGTTTATGGAAACTCATCCTGATCCAGATAAGGCCTTGAGCGATGGGCCTAACAGTTGGCCTTTGGCTAAAATGAAGTCTTTGCTTGAGTCATTAAAAGCATTGGATGCAGTTTATAAAAATATGGGGGAAATTGAGTAATCAGTTTCACCCTTCACTTCATTACGCTTGAACTATAATTACCCTAGGTGATTTTTTTTTGAGAGTATTATGGGTAAGTGGGATAGAATCAAATCAGAAGCGGAAGCATCAGAAGCAGAGAAGGAACTCAAAAATCAATCCGATTCACTAGATAAGCCAGTGGAATTAGAGACTCTTTTGAACACTCGCGTTGGCGCTGCGGATCTCCCTGAAGAACTAGATGCCCAAAAAAATAATTTAGGTCCAAAGGATACCGCATTAGAGGTTGAAGATTTAGAGCCTTCCTCCCCGAAAGCAGGTCAAAAATAATTAGCGACTGTTTTTTAGTCGTTTTAATTGTTTTATAAAGTATTTGCTTGAATATATAGGATGGGCTGAACGACTGGCCTCTATGTATCGCTGGAAAGCTCGATGCAACGTTCTAACACGATTTCAACATACTTCTTAAACATTTATTGGCAACTAAAAGATTAGGTACTGGATTAGACTTAGTCCTAATCCAGAATGAGTCTTGATACACGCTCGGTTTACTTGATGCTAAGGACCTACGTGCGTACTATTCTCACGTTCAGATGCGAGTCACGGTGTCATTTTATTCATTATTGTATTTGAGATATCTAAATGGTTCGCGTATTCCGCTTCTTCTGCGGCCGTCAGTCCATTTATATCTTTAATTTCCAGTTTGACCGTTGGTTTTTTAATCAAGGTATCCACCATATTGCCATATCCTTTAGCGGCAGCCACTATTAGAGGAGTAAATCCTGTGCCTTCGGTCGTTACATTTGGATTAACCCCTGGGATCTCCAATAAATATTGTACCAAACTATGGTGACCACCAGCAGCAGCGGCTGTTAGTGCGGTATCACCAAAACGATCACGTTGATTTAATAGCGCGCCACGTTCATCTTCTTTAATGTTTTTAAGAATCGCCTTTACGCCCCACTTATGTCCTTTCCTGCAGTATTCGACTATTGCTGAAATCATTTCTTCAGGAGTACCTAGACTCGTTTTCTTTATCGCAGGCTTCATTGTTTTATCTCCTTGAGTTAGTCTATTGAACCATGGAAAGATAACTTAATTTTACCAGAGAGTTCAATATGCTAACACTTATTAATGGTTACATTATAGTCCTAGCTTATCCATTGCCTTTCCTCTTAAGTCCTTTGGCCCTTCCGGTATATTCGCTTTAAATTCCTCAATCAAATCATAAAATTCCATGATTTTAAAATCAGCTACACTAGGTTTATTTCTATAATGGACTTCTTGGCCTTCTGAGTACACATCCAACTGATGTGGCGGATATTCTTTTTGCGCATGTTCCGATAAGGCGAGTAATTGAAACAGTACCTCATTAAGCTTGTTAATCAATTCAGGGTCTGTGCCGTCAGGTAACCCATGAAGTGATTCAACAATTTGCTTCATTAGTCCAATATCACTCTCAGTTGCTTTAAGAAGTTTTTTGATCTTTTCTTTGTGTTTCTCTTGTGAATGTAATTTGGGATTCTTTCTATCAAGGGCATCTATTTCATGCTTCAGCTTAATTGGTAGATCGACGATACATTGTAAGCCGCCATTCATCACATCAAGAATATATTTCTGACGGCCAGGGGTTATGGGCCGATGCAACTCGCGTCCCTTGCCCTTCCACATTCCTACATTTCTTAGGTGTGATATCCGTTCTGTTTTAGATAATTCTTGAACTCTCTGCGCCGATTCACTTTGTACTGCTAAACCTACCGATTGGGTTTTCAGTAATAAGAGTTGCTGTTTCGGATTATCAAGCAGATTGCGAAGCTCATCATCTGTACGTTGCGATAATGCAGCACTTCCTCGCTCAGAGTTATGGAGCTTGCTATGAATAATACGACGTCGTTCAGCTACATCTCCAAGTATGCAAATTTTTGCACTTTCTTTCTCTGCTTTAACACCACATACTGCTGATCCCACACCGCATGCCAAAGCTAATACGCCCAAAGTTATTCCTACTGAGAGTCCTGCTGCAGTTGTTCCTGTTTGTCCCAATTCAATAGTTTGAGGTGATTCGGGATTAAGTACATATGGGCTAAATGTCGTGGTGCTTACTGCGTAAATTCCTAACGCAGGTCCGGCTGTAACATTCATGAAATAATCTGCCCCCTCAAGCGCTTTTTCTAACTTCGGCCTCTCCATGATTTTGGGTGGTTTCAGATGATGAAATGAAGATGATGGGTTTTGCAGGGCTTCACTTCTTAGATATTTAAGCGTTGCAGCTCCTGCATTATATACCTTTTTTTCTTGTTTACTTTGGTTGCCTGACGCTGTAATTTCTTCACTTTCGACTGTTATTTTTAATCCTTTGTTTTTAATATCTGCTGATATACCCGTTTTTAGTGCTTCGACCAAGTCCTTTTGTAAAGGTAAATTGTGTTTGGACACCAATTCATCATAGGTTTCTATGGTGTATGCTAACGCAGCATGAACATCAGCCAGCATCTCAATTCGTATCTCTTGTTCTATATTTGTGCAAATAGTGATCTGGTGCGCGAGTGAAATTAAGCATTCAGCATTAGAAGCTAACCCTGCGGCTGCTTTATGCATTAGCTCTTTGTTATTACCCACGGGTACATGTCCCGATGGCATTCCCTCGATTGGCGCCAGATTTGCCATGGCACGAGCCGTTCCTATCTGAGCAGTACACATAATAGTGAATTGTGATGATATGAGCAGTGCGGTATAGGGATCGAATGGGGGGGCTGGAGTAAGGCCAGCAGCGACTTGCAAGGCTGCATCCGCCGCATTCTCACGAATCATATCCTCCAACATAAGGAAATAAGCACCTCTGCTCTCTGCAAATTTGCTTTGTAGCATTAAATCAATTGTATCTTTATCGTTTTTATCGATTTTTTTGCCAGATTTTACATATTTCCTATGCATTCTTTTATAGTCAGCTTCGCGAGGTCCTCCAAACAGCCAAGCAAAATTATCTTGCGATTTTAGCTGTGCTATCCCTTTATTCATAGGCGTAGAGTCATCAAGGCTAGGGTACTCTGTGATTGCTCCCAAAACCCTATCCACTCTTGCTTGAAGTTTTGCTTTAGCGATCTCATAACCTCTATAAGCTCTTATTCCTCCATAGATACCTCCTGCTATGCCTCCTATGACTCCTGCTGTGATGGTTCCCCACACAGGAACTACACTGCCTCCGGAACCAGCAATAATCATTCCTAAACCTGCTCCAGCTAAAGAAAGTCCAACTCCAGCAAGTGCTTCCTTAGCTAGGCCCAGTTTTTTTGCCTTTTCTGCCGCTGTTGTAGCTTGCATTGCTTGAATTACATGTGCTTGTACGATTTTAAGTTGCTTTTCTACTTCTGCCTCCATGATTGGATCGTATAACGAATTACCATTTTTATCTTTTTTGTGCTTCCACTCTTCTCGCTCTTGCTCCAAGACCTCAAGTTTTTTATTGTATGCTTCAATGAATTCATCAGCTTTTTTCTTGTGATCAGGATCCTTAAAATAGGCGCTGAATTTTTGTTTGATCGTTTGATCTATTTTATGCTCTTTAAGTTTTGCTACAATTTGGTCATATTCTTGCATGTGTTTCACCCAACTGGATGATTTAGTGTCTAACACATGACCTGATTTTAGATTTTTTCCCGCTAATATCAGTTTTTGCTCCGCGGCCTTAAACGCATCTGGCTCGAGTATAAGCTTCCATTCGAGATTTCTTTTTAATTCACTTAATTCGAACAATGCTTCATTGTATCTTTTGACGAGAGACTGTAGGTTATTTCCTTGCTGTGTATCATGACCTATTTCATCAAGCATTTTATCTAGATATTCTTTGCTGATTGGTTGCGGTGCCATAGAGTGTTCCTCATACTTAATCTTGCTCAACGCTGAAAAATATAGGGCTATGTGTTTGGGTTTGCATAAGTTTATTATATCATCTATATGAACAACAGTTAAACTATAAGACTTAAAATGATTCAAGTGGTGGTAATTTAAATATTTGGATTACGATTAATTGATAACGAATGATGCAGACAAGAATTTCGAATGAGCTTGATGGTAGAGGCGTTTCGGATATTTTGGAGAGGATATTTTGGGATTTAATTGAGTTAATTACCCAAAAAAATGGATCGCTCATTGCGTTTGAACACATGACGAAAGTTCTAATAAATAGTAACAATCTAGTGATCTGCTGCATGAAGAGTTCTTTTTAATTATTTCAGTAAAGACCGGCTTATAAATATGGGTTAAAAAGGAAAGTAATAAAAGAGGATGTTATTTCGATAGGTCAGGGGCTTATTTGAACGGATGTTAGCTAAAAATTAACTCATTTTTGGTGTTCCAGTGAAAATCAAGTTCTTTTGAAAAACGAAAACCTCTCCCTTTTCAGGAGAGGTCAAAAAAGATTAACTGATATCACTCATAGTGGATACTGCATGATAACCTGCATCAACATGAACTACTTCGCCTGTAATCCCAGAGGCTAAGTTAGAGCATAAAAATGCAGCCGTATTTCCAACTTCCTCAATAGTAACGTTTCTATGGAGAGGGGTAATGTTGGCATAAGCACTTTGTATTTTACGAAAATCTTTAATTCCTGCTGCAGCAAGTGTTTTGATGGGGCCTGCAGATATGGCATTGATACGGATGCCTTTTTGTCCCAAACTCGCAGCTAAATAACGTACAGAAGCTTCAAGGCTTGCTTTAGCGACACCCATCACATTATAGTTAGGCACTGCCTTTTCTGCGCCATAATATGAGAGTGTTAAAAGAGAACCTTCAGTTCCTTCCATCATCGGTAAGGCCGCTTGTGCCAGACCAATGAGACTGTATGCACTGATATCATGAGCTATTCTAAAACCTTCGCGAGTGCACGATTCTACAAAGTCGCCACTAATTTGATCTGCTGGGGCATAAGCCACTGAATGAATTAGGATATCCAGGTGATCCCATTGTTTGCGGAGATTGGAAAAAAGAGCTTGAATTTCGTCGTCGTGAGCTACATCACAAGGAAAGGTTAGAGTGGAATTGAATTCGGCTGCCATTGACTCCACACGTTCTTTTAAACGTTCATTTTGATAAGTAAACGCTAATTCAGCTCCTTGTTCATGAAATGCTTTGGCAATGCCGTAAGCAATAGATCTATTGCTTGCAAGACCAATAATGAGTGCTTTTTTACCCGCTAAAAATCCCACTATTTTCTCCTCAATTAATTAGTGTGTGATGCTAACAATTCACGCATTTTAGCTTGAATCATTTCAATAGCAATCCTGTTCTCTCCTCCACGAGGAACAATGATGTCAGCGTAGCGACTGGATGGTTCAATAAACTGTAAGTACATGGGACGTACGGTGGTTTCATATTGATGTACTACCGATTCAAACGTTCGATGTCGTTCAACCACATCTCTTTTCAAACGGCGGGTTAAACACACGTCTAAAGGAGTAGACATAAAAATTCGAATATCCATTATTTCTCGTAACTCTTTATCACTGAAGAGTAAAATGCCTTCAAGAATAATGATGGCATGTTGACCAATGGTTCTGGTTTCAGGCAAGCGCATGTGCTTAGAGTGTGAATAAATCGGTATTTCAACTGGTCTGCCTTCCCTTAATTGCCTCAAATGCTCACAAAGCAAAGCATGATCGAAAGAATCAGGGTGGTCATAGTTTATTCTTTCTCGTTCAGTGAAAGGCAAATGACCATTGTCTTTGTAGTAGGCGTCTTCAGAAATAACTACTACCTGTTCTGAGCCAAGCTCATTAACAATAGTATTTGCTAAGAGACTTTTACCTGATGCAGAAGGGCCTGAAATCCCAATAATTATGGCTTGTTTATTCATAATAATATCGCTAGAAATTTGGCAAATACTAAAGGTTTTTTGTGTTAAATTCAATCTTTAATTAGGATCTACTTGTTAAAGCGTCTGGTTTTCAGGGGCATAAAACAGATCAATTCTATAATATAAGTTTAGATGATTTCATTATTTTTGATATGAGAAAGTAGTTGTTTTGTAGCCCGGATTACCGCAGCGTAATCCGGGATCTTTTTTTGCCGTATTTTAATTAAAAGAAGATACTATTTCTTGCAAAGGCTGACCAACAGCTGCGGATGGATTTTTGATCATGAGCACAGCGGATAAAGTGGGGGCAATGTCCGTTGTATAGGTCGGTCGGAAAATACGTTGGGTTTTAAAATAGGGGTGGACAAAGAGTAAAGGAACATAACTGTCATATTGCCAAGGGCTACCATGACTCACTCTATCCTTACTTTTTGCCCCATTGGACTGATTTGGAGGTTGAACGAGGTAAATATCTCCAGAACGGTCTGGAAAATACATTCTGTTTACTTTAGCGCTAAGCCAATCTTTTTCAATACCAGTAATCGGTAATGCAAATGCTTTGAATATCCCAGGCCTTAATGTTAAGGCCTGTGCTAGAGAAAGTTTCACTTCGTTCAGTTTCAACTGATGCTGGTTAATTATTTTATGATCGAGATAGATATAAGGAGGTACGATAGATTTCAGTGTTTGTTCTGGAAGCTTATATTGCTTTTTTAGTACAGCACGAATGTATTGCTCCATTTTAGGGACATCAATTGGAGCAATTTCATTGAAATGATGCGCTTTGAGATAGGTTGGTCCATCATTTACACCATGATCTGCGGTAAGCACTATAAGGGTATTGTTGAGTCCTACTTGTTTATCAATGGTAGCAAAAAGATGGGCCAGGGTTTTATCTAATTCCAATAAATTGTCTTCCGATTCAAGACTATTAGGGCCAAATTGATGGCCAATTGCATCCACACCTGAAAAACTAATCGCTAAATAATCAGTTTTTCCATGAGATTGACCCAATCGTTCCTCAATTAAAAGATGCTCAGCAAAATTTGCAGTAAGCTGATCTGCCTTTGGAGTTCGAGATAGTGCTTTAAAATATTCAGGCATGGGTGAGTGCCTTACACGGTGGGGAAAGGTTTGACCAAAAAGCTCATCTTCGTGATGGAAAACTGGTGAGTTGGCATTTTGATATTCAGCCTTGGAGCGACCAAGAGTCCAATCGTAGTCTTTAGGATGATATTTTTTGTTCCAATCTTTAACCCATTGAGGGTATTGAGAATAGTAATAAGTACTGCTAATAAATCCCCCATTAGTCGTATCAAACCAAAAGGCTTTGCCGGCATGCCCTGCAAGGGTTATTGCTGAACGATCTTTTAAGGACACTCCGAAGACACGCCCTTTTTGCGAGAGTATTATTTCATCGCTTAAAGTTGAGGCATATAGATTCTTAGGAGAACGTCCTGGAGTGGCGGTATGTGTATGGGGTGTTTTTAATATATTGACTTGCAAGTCTTCCATGCAATAAACCATTTGTTGTGATTTCCGGTCATACCATTCATTATTAATGACCCCATGCAAGGCTGGAAAGCTTCCTGTTGCCACTGTTGCGTGTCCAGCACAGGTTGTTGTGTTGGCATGAGGATGATGCGTATTGTGATAATCAATGGCATGATTTAATAAATAACTAAATCCACCGTTACCAAATTGTTGTTGGTGCTGATAAATTAGATCGCCGCGTAATTGATCGATTACCAGTTGAACGACTAATTTCGGTTGACTGATTTGGGCATAGCTATTAAGACAATTTAGAACAAGAAAAACGGACCCGAGGTATTTTTTCATAACTCATCCTAACGAGGGCAAAAGAGTAAATTAATCAACGGTGCTTAAAAAAGCAATCCAAAAAGAGGCTTTAGTTCTTACTCAACTCATTAAATCCCCTTTTAGTAGGCTGAGTTCAAGATTCTTTATATCAAACAAGGTAAAAAATTTTTTTATGATATCTTATTGACTTTTAATGATAAAAATTAATTAAGTAGTAAAAACAAAATGCATGACTGGCATTATTAATTAGTTTAAACTGCTCACGTTGAAGTAAATTTTACTAATCCCGATTCATGGAGTTTAAGGAGAGCAGAAATGGGTTTTAAGTATGTTGAATATGATTTATTATCAAAATACATCAGGGAGAGTATTGCAACTGAAGTAAAAAGACATAAATTGGATGAAAAAAATTTACATCAGGCGTTAAAATCTCTGTCTTATAGCCATCCTGAACGAGCAATTCAATGCAAATACTTACTTAAAGTTTTAGCATGTCTTGATCAATCCACTAGCGATGATAAAACACTTGTCCTATATGCTGCAGCGTTCTATATTCGTGATCAAATTTTTGAAAGTTATCAAGGCACTGTCACTTCGTTTTTTTTGTCTCCGGAGAACAGTACTTTATACAATCAATTAACAACCTCCCTTAATCTTGATCGAGAAAACTTCCCAGACTCCAAAAATTTACTTGAAATGTATGAGGCTTTAAGCGGCTTTATGCATGCACATGTATATGTCGGTGGGGATTCGAGCAACGGTTATTTGGACAAAAGTAAACAGGTATTCTCAAGTCACAAAATTAAGAATTATAAGGTAGAAACAGTACTAAAAGATTTGGTTAAAAAAATAGCAGGTCTTAAATTGGAGCAGATTGAGAAAGCCAAAGAACAAGACCTAAAAGCCACTGAAGTGGGCAAGATTGAGAAACCTAAAGAATCACCATTAAAAGAAGCTGATAAAAAAATCAGGCAAAACCATGGATTTTTTCCACCGAGTGAGGTTATTCATCCTGTCTCTGATGCTGCTGTGAGTAAAGAGTATATGGAAGGAGCTAGGGAACTGGTATCAGTGCAATGTAACTAGTTCATCTTCCTGTACCTGTCACATAACCAAATTTTTGCCTACGGTCTAGTGTTTTTGCTCAGCTCTCCTGGATACCGAGGATGTCCCCCCGAACGCATCGGGGGGAAGGTCAAGCATTTAGGGACAAAAGCCAATACAGAATTATAATTGCGGTTCCGAGATTTTTTTCGGTTGTTCAATAGGATAACCTGAGACTGCCCAGTCAATAATACCCCCATCTACAGAATAAACTTCTTGGTATCCCAAATCCATTAAAACTTGAGCGGCAAATAAGGATCTTACTCCACCTTTACAGTGCAAATAGATAGGATGATTTTTATTTGGAATTTTCGCAGCAATACATGATGCAATGGTATCTTTAGGTATGTGCCATGCTCCAGCGATATGAAACTCTTGCCACTCGTCTAATTCTCGAACATCAATTAAACAAAGATTGGGGTTAGTTTCCATCAATTTTTTTAGTTGATGTACATCAATCGTTTTGATCTTAGGGTTGGTCATAACGAACCTCTCTTATTGTTGGTCGTGTAAAGGTGGAATGATGCAGCAACCAATAAATTGTCGCTGTGAACACACCACCTATCAAGGTGGCAAATGCCCAGGTCGCTGCAGAAACTAAAACAGTTTTTTGTCCTGTCCGATTCATGTTCCCTGCATCATGGGCTACTGCACCAGCAAAAATCAAATGCAAAATGCCATTGATAAGCATCATGATAAATAAAAAAGTTTGTATTTGTGTGGAAAATTGTTGTACTAGCTCATTGATCATGAATCAGTTCCTTTAGTTTTGTGAATCAATAGCACTCTTGCATAACCTGCATCACTATCTACACATGATGCAAGAGTTTTAATGTTTGTTGACCCTTAAGTCTGACAAACCCATTTTTTAGCAGTATTTCCCGCTATCAAAGATTGGGTCAGACATAAAGATCTAACGTGCTATATAATAACAGAAAATAAATAAGATCTTTTATTTCTGTGTTAACCCCGGTAACATCGTCAAAAATATAAAACGAGAAGAAAAAGCATGAATGTTCATGAAATCCCTGTTCCTCATTTGACCACAGCACATTCTGGACCATTGTTTCATGTGGAAAAAATTGTATTAAATCAAATTGCCGCAATTGAATCTTGGTTTAGGCATCAGTGGAAAGATACTCCGCCGCCCTTAACCTCATCTGTTGATTTGAGACATGCAGGATTTAAACTGGCCCCTGTAGATACTAATCTGTTTCCGGCAGGATTTAATAATCTGAATCCAGAATTTCTCCCCTTATGTATTCAGGCTGCGCAGTCTGTGCTTATCGATTATGTTCCCGATTGCACGAGAATCTTGCTTATTCCAGAAAGTCACACTCGAAATAAGTTCTATTTAACAAGTCTCAATGTATTGCGGACTATTTTGGTAAAAGCGGGTTTCGTGGTGCGTATAGGCAGTTTGGATCCTGAAATTAAAGAGCCTACTGAAGTGTTTCTTGAGAGTGGTGAAAGTCTCTTATTAGAACCTATAGAACGTCAAGGAGATCGTGTGGGGTTAACTGATTTTAACCCATGCTTTCTCATGCTCAATAATGATCTGTCACAAGGAATTCCTGAAATTTTGCAAGGAATAAAACAAAAAATAAGGCCTACAGCACAATTAGGTTGGTTCTCACGATTAAAATCAAGTCATTTTAATTTTTACGAAGAGGTTGCTCGAGACTTTGCTGAATTTGTAGGGATGGATTCCTGGTTAATTAATCCTTATTTTAGTGCGCTTGAAGGTTTGGATTTTATGGCACAGGAGGGGATAGATAGTTTAGCAATCGAAGTGGATAAAATTCTCACCTTGATGGGTGATAAATATGCAACATATGGAATAAAAGAGAAACCTTTTGTTGTGATTAAAGCCGATAATGGTACCTATGGCATGAGCGTGATGATGGTGCATGAAGCAGAAGAGGTACGCCAACTCAATAGAAAACAACGTACTCGAATGTCGACCAGCAAAGGCGGTCGTAAAGTAGACAGAGTGATTATCCAAGAAGGGGTATATACTTTTGAAACCATGCCCAATGGCTCTGTAGCTGAACCTGTTGTCTACATGATTGGCCAGTTTGTGGTTGGTGGATTTTACAGAGTACACAAAGAGCGTGGGATCGATGAAAACTTAAACGCACCAGGAATGCATTTTGAACCCTTGGCTTTTGCTCAAGCCTGTAATATGCCTTGTGATGACTTAACTGAGGTAGATGAGTCCAATCGTTTTTATGTTTATGGAGTTATTGCACGATTGGCTGCACTTGCTGCAGCAAGGGAAATAGCCGCTATTGGGGGTGAATAATGAAACTTGGCGTGCTGCTGGATCCGCTAAATCAGCTAAAACCTTACAAAGATACAACGCTTGCTATGATGAAGAAAGCGCAAGAGATGGGTTGGTCTTGTGTTGCATTTACGCAAGAAGATTTATTTTGCAAGGAAGGGCGCGCTTTTGCCCAAGTGTATGATTTAAGTATTGGCGATGTACTCAGCAAGGATTGGGCCAAGATCACAGTGTTAGATGAAATGCCTTTAAGCGAGCTTGATATCATTCTGATGCGCAAAGATCCTCCTTTTAACATAGAGTACATCTACACCACCTATATTTTAGAACTCGCAGAACGTGAAGGGGTTCTTGTTGCGAACAAACCCCAAAGTTTACGTGATGCGAACGAGAAGTTTTTCACCCTAAATTTTCCTCAGTGCTGTCCGACGACGCTGGTATCGCGAAATATGAAGCGATTGAAAGCTTTTTGGGAGGAGCACAAACAAGTTATTTTCAAACCTTTGGAAGGGATGGGAGGGAACTCTGTATTCCATGTCGAAGAACAAGGCAAAAATTTGGCGGTTATTTTAGAAGTCTTAACTAAAAATCAAACTCAAACCATTATCGCCCAACGTTACATTCCTGAAATAAAAAACTTAGGTGATAAACGCATTTTATTAATCAATGGCGAACCTGTTCCCTATGCATTGGCACGAATTCCAGCGGAAGGTGATTTGCGAGGTAATTTGGCTGCAGGTGCTCGTGGTGAAGTAGTACCTATTACCCCAAGGGATAGGTGGATTTGCGAACAAATAGGACCGACTCTCAGGGGCAAAGGTTTATATTTTGTCGGCATTGATGTGATTGGTGATTATTTAACTGAAATTAATGTGACTAGCCCAACTTGCTTGCGTGAAATAGAAGCTGAAACAAAACTCGATATTGCGGGTGATTTCTTACGCTGCCTTGAGAAGATATGTCTTACTTAGATCTTTTACACCGCTTACCGATAAGCTTTATTTGCTCAACCTGCGCTAAAACCTGATTTTTCCCCAGGATTCGATATTTTCAACTAAGAGATCTGTGTTTGGTAGCCTGGGTTACGGCTTCCCCTAACCCAGGCTACATATTATTCATCGACGTAGTCGCTGCCGACTTCAGCAGCAGCTTCTTGATCTGCTTTTTTATCATCAACATACAGAGTACCAGTATCTGCATGAGCACCTGCAATGAGATGATTACGGTATTGGAGGTATGCATCCCTCATAAAGGCATATTTATCTAATGCTTCATCCATTATACGATCTGTATCTAATAGTTGTGAGCGTAAATCGATATAGCGTAGAGCTAATAAACTATAGACTACGGTATCATCATGAATGTAAACATAGGGACTGTATAAGGCAAACTGGAATAACCATCCCGCACCATCTCTAAGAGTACTGGGACCCAGTAAAGGAATAACGAGGTAGGGCGAATTCTTATCTCCCCATTTAGCTAAGGTAAGACCTAAATCATTTGAATGGGGGGGTAACCCAAAAGTTTTCGCCACATCAAATAAACCACCCACACCTAAAGAGGAGTTGATAATAAAGCGCCATGAGTCTCTGATTGCCCATTTTCCTTCAGCTTGGAGAAGATCATTCCCTACAGTAGGAATGAGATCGAGGTTGTTGTAAAAATTATTGACACTTTTACGTACCGGTGCAGGTAGCACTGCTCGATATACTTTGGCTGGAGGTTTTAAAAATACATTGTCAAACACGGTATTAAACTTATATACCTTTCGGTTAAAAGGTTCAAAAGGATCGGCGGGGTTAGTCCCTTTGCAGACACAACCGGTTAAAGCGAGGCTACTGGTCAAACTGATAACTAGAGAAATTAAGCGCATGATTTTTTTTATTATTCAACTTATTGGAAGATGTTACACGAGTTTGATGTTCTTGCAAACAATCTAGAGTGACTCCGACTATCACTGATATTTTATTTGTAATTGTCGCGGATCGCGTCATCTCGAGAAGGGGATATCCATGTCGAGCAGGAGATCCTCGCTACGCTCAGGATCGCACGATTCTATCGAGCGCATTATAGAAAAACCTGGTTGTCAGAACTGTAACAAAAAAGTAACCGGACCATCATTACATAAATGAACCTGCATGTCGGCACCAAAACATCCACTTTGAGTCTGAGGGTATAATTGAGATGCTCGAGTCAATAGGGTATCAAACAGTTGTCGGCCAAGCTCAGGAGGTGCTGCATTAGAAAAACTTGGGCGTAATCCTTTTTGAGTTTCAGCCATTAAAGTGAATTGTGGCACTAATAATAAACCACCTTGAACTTCTCTAAGACTTAAATTCATCTTACCCTGGCTGTCACTAAAAATACGGTAGTTGATGCATTTATCTAACATTTTGTTGATATTGTGCTCTGAATCATCAGGTTCAAAACCGCACAGAATCAAAAGACCCTGGTCGATTTTGCCGACAGTTTCGCCCTCTATATCAACTCGGGCGTGTGTCACCCTTTGAATTACAATCAACATGCATCAAGACCTTGTTTGGAAATTTCTTTACTTGCATAAATTAAGGCATCAATTATACCTGATTCTCTATCGGAATGTCCTGCGTCACGTACTATTCTTAAATTGGATGCTGGTATGGCCTGATGAAGCTCGAAGGCACCAGCCAATGGGGAAATTAAATCAAAACGGCCGTGTACGATATAGGTTGGAATATGCCTTATTTTATGGACATTCGCTATGACCTGATTTTCTTCGATGAAAAAATGATTGTTGATGTAATGGGACTCCAATGTTGCAAGAGCCAAGGCAAAATGCGGATCGCTGAATTGATCGATAACATATAAATGAGGTTGCAAACTGCTGCAACGTGCTTCCCATAAGGCCCAAGCTTTTGCAGCACTCATACGCGCCAGTTCGTTGGGGCCTTGCAAACAGTTGGCATAATACTTAGGAATTTGCCCCAGCATGTTTTCAGGAACGCTACTAATAAATTCCTGCCAATAGTCAGGATATACTAGGTTCGCTCCGTGTTTGTAAAACCAATCAAAATCTTGTTGCCTTCCTAAAAAAATTTGATGAAGTTGCAGCGCTTTAATTTGTTGCGGAAATTTTTGCGCGTAAAGCAAAGCCAACAAAGAACCCCAGCCTCCACCAGACAGTACAAATTCGGATAGGCCTAAGAAATCGCGGATGGCATCGATGTCATCCAGTAATAAACTGGTTGTATTTTCACGAATTTCCAAATGGGGTGTAGATCGTCCACAGCCGCGTTGATCAAAAATTATGATTCGATAATGCTGGGGATCAAAAAAGCGTCTAAGATAACCATCACCAGATGAGGCACCAGGGCCCGGATGCAATACGACAACAGGCAATCCTTCAGGATTCCCTGTTTCTTCAATGTAAAGTGTGTGTAGTGCACTAACTTTTAATTCATGTTGCGCATAAGGTTTAATCGATGGGTAGAGTGAGTGCATTATAGTCCTTTAGGAAGTTTGTTTTACTTTATTGCATTATTTTGCGCTGTGGCGCGCTTGAAAGCAATAAGTATTCACTTTAACCTGGAAAAACAGATTACAACAGCCTCTACTATCAATAGGTCCAGCGATGATCGCTTTTCACTACGTCCCGCGGACAAGTTGCAGGGGGTAGGCAGGAACTTAATGGTAGAGACCTCAACCACAACTGCTTTTTCTAGGTTTACCTATAAAACAAGTTTATACTTAAAGTTAGTATAGCTTCTATTTTCTTTCGCTTGCGAGAGAGTAGGATCTCTTAATAGAATACACCATCTTTTTTTCCTGGGATTTATTTATGACTCTTGCTGCAATTCTTAAAGGACTGAATGAGCGACAACGTGAAGCAGTTACCTCTCCAATTGGTAATACGCTAGTCCTGGCTGGGGCAGGAAGTGGCAAAACGAAAGTTTTAGTCAGTCGCATAGCCTGGCTTATTGAAGAAGAGCATATCTCGCCGCATGGAATTTTGGCCGTAACTTTTACCAATAAGGCTGCCGGCGAAATGAAAGCGAGGTTAAATAGTATCTTGAGCACTCCGGTACTGGGACTATGGGTAGGAACTTTTCATGGGTTGTGCCATCGTTTACTTCGTCGACATTATCAAGAGGCAAATTTACCTGAATTATTTCATATTCTTGATTCTGAAGATCAAGCGCGGGTAATCAAGCGAGTTATTGCCTCATTGAACCTTGATCCCGAACAATGGCCAGTGAAACAGGCTCAGTCTTATATAAATGGGCGCAAAGATGAAGGAGTACGACCTCAACACGTACATACTTTGCCTTACGGACCCGGTAAAACTTTGCTCAATATTTATAGTGCCTATGAACAAGCATGCCAAACTGCAGGGGTGATTGATTTCGCAGAATTGTTATTGCGGACTCATGAGCTATTACGCGATAACCCAGAGATTCTTGAGCATTACCGCCAACGTTTTCAAGCCATATTAGTCGATGAATTTCAAGATACCAATACGATTCAGTATGCATGGATACGTCTTCTTGCAGGCGAACATACAGCTGTTATGGCAGTGGGTGATGATGATCAATCCATTTATGGTTGGCGTGGCGCTAAAGTTGAAAATATTCAGCAATTTTCTCAGGACTTTAAAAATACCCAAATTATTCGTTTGGAGCAGAACTATCGTTCCACAGCAACCATACTTAACGCCGCAAATGCACTTATTACTCATAATAATTCGAGGATGGGGAAAGACTTGTGGACGGATGGGGCAACTGGAGAAAAAATTCTAGTCTACGGTGCGTTTAATGAGCTGGAAGAAGCGCGCTTTGTCTGCGAACGCATTATGATGGAAATCAATCAGGGGGGGAGTGCTGATGAAATTGCTATTTTATATCGTTCCAATGCCCAATCCAGGGTTTTAGAGGAAGCATTGTTACGAGCGGGGATAGCCTATCGTATTTATGGTGGGGTACGTTTCTTTGATCGCGCTGAAGTCAAAGATGTTTTAGCTTATTTGCGTTTATTGGTTAATCCCCACGATGATAGCGCTTTTGATCGGGTAGTGAATTTCCCAACCCGCGGTATTGGTGAAAAGACCCTCGACGATTTGCGTCATTATGCGAAAGCAGAACAATGCTCATTGTGGCATGCCGCTAAGACCTTATTACAATCGGGTGAGATGGCTCAGAGGGCAGGTTCTGCACTATTGAAGTTCATCGAATTAATTGAACAGTTGCAACAAAATACTCAATCAATGGAGTTGGATGAGCAGTTATCTGTAGTGATACAGCTGAGTGGATTGCATGCTCATTTTAGCAAAATCAAAGGCGATAAATCGGAGTCCCGTCTTGATAATATCCAAGAACTGATCAATGCAGCAAAACAATTTCGCTATGAACAAGAGGAAGATGAAGAAATTCCTTTAATCAATGCATTCTTAGCACATGCTTCTTTGGAGGCTGGAGAAATGCAGGCGGGAGAACATGAGCGTTATGTTCATTTAATGACCTTACATGCGGCTAAGGGTCTTGAATTCCCTATCGTATTTTTAGTCGGAATGGAAGAAGGGGTGTTCCCAGGAAAGCAGTCTTTGGAAGAACCTGGACGTTTAGAAGAAGAACGCCGTCTATGCTATGTAGGTATGACGCGCGCTATGCGAAAATTGGTCTTGTCTTATGCTGAAATAAGACGGCAATATGGGCGAGAGGAGTATCATCGGTCTTCACGTTTTTTAAGGGAGCTGCCTCAAGAATTACTTAATGAAGTTCGTGTGAAAGCGACATTTCAATCTCCTGTTATTTCTCGAAATAAACCCACAGTGATCCCAGAAGCAGAAACTTCGGGATTGTCTTTGGGACAAAGTGTAACCCATGCTAAGTTTGGCCACGGTGTGGTCTTGGCAGTTGAGGGAAGTGGCGCACATACCCGTGTCCAAGTAAAATTTAGAGAGCACGGTGTTAAGTGGCTGGTTTTAGCCTATGCTAATTTAGCTGTCGAGACACAGTGACCTAATTCAAAAGGACGTAAGCGTACTGAAACTATGTCATTTTTGCCAAGATAGTAGAATTGTAAACGGACCCTATTGAATTTTCTTGAAGCGGATGCTAGGGTGCCGGTTGGAAAGTTGTTGGTATTATGTTAACTATTAAATAAGGGGAACTGTGTGAAATTTACAAATTTATTGACAGTAGGAGCGCTGACAGCATCTTTAGTATCACCTGCAATTATGGCAGCAGATACCAATAATACAACTCCTATGTCTGATGCACAAAAAAAAGAAATTGAAAAAGTGGTGCATGACTATTTAGTAGCTAATCCAGAAGTTCTTTTGGAAGCTTCGCAAGCGCTGCAACAAAAACAACAACAAAATATGCAGCAGCAAGCACAATCTGCAATTAAAGAAAATACCGATCAATTGTTTTTAGGTAAAACGACCATTGTTGGAAATCCAAAAGGGAATGTCACTATTGTTGAGTTCTTTGATTACCAATGCATCCATTGCAAAAAAATGTCACCTATTATTGACAGCTTAATCAAGAAAGACAGTGATCTACGCGTTGTTTATAAAGAGTTCCCAATTTTTGGTAAGAGCTCCGAGTTGGCTTCCAGAGCTGCTTTGGCTGCTGGTATGCAAGGTAAATATCAAGAAATGCATAACGCTTTGATTGGCATTGACAAGCGCTTAAATGATCAAATCGTTATGGCTACTGCAAAGTCTTTAGGTTTGGATATGAAGAAATTAAAGACTGATATGCAAAGCAAAGAAGTGACTGCTATTTTAGATGCAAACCGTGAATTAGCAGAAAAATTACACTTGATGGGAACACCTGCATTTATAATTGCTTCAACTCCAAATGGACAATTTAAAACAGGTTCTGAACCTTCATTTATACCAGGTGCTGCTAGTGAAGAGTCACTACAAGAGTTAATTAAGAAAGCAGCAGGTAATTCATAATTAATCGTAGGTAGCTACTGAAGTAGGGGCTGTTTACATTTTACTAGATTGAGCTAAAATGGTGAATTTTAGAGCATCGAAATGCCCCCTTCATCTCGAGTATGGCGAGAGCTCTCCTCGTGTAACATGGTGTTACGGTCTGGAGTTCTATCGCTACGCTCCAATGAAGGGGCGTTGTGTGAGTATCGGATGGCATAAATCATGCCATTGTGGCACAAGATAAAATTTAAATAGACCCTAGCCTGGGTTGTTCATACCAATTTCCCAGGTCCCAATTCGCTCCACCCAGTTTACATTGAGATTTTCATGACAAAACCATCTACATTTCAGGATATTATTCTCACTTTGCAGCAATATTGGGCTGCGCAAGGATGTGTTATTTTACAACCCTTTGATATGGAAGTTGGCGCGGGTACTTTTCATCCGGCTACTTTCTTACGAGCAATAGGCCCTGAGCCTTGGTCTGCGGCTTATGTACAGCCTTCTCGGAGACCCACTGATGGCCGTTATGGAGACAATCCAAACCGGGTACAACATTATTATCAATTTCAGGTGGTCCTTAAGCCATCGCCTTTAGACATACAGGATAAATATTTGGACTCATTACGAGCTCTAGGTGTGGATCCTTTGACTGATGACATTCGTTTTGTTGAGGACAACTGGGAATCACCAACTTTAGGTGCTTGGGGCCTAGGTTGGGAGGTTTGGCAAAACGGAATGGAAGTATCCCAATTTACATATTTTCAACAAGCCGGCGGTCTGGCATGTAAGCCTGTAACCGGTGAGTTGACGTACGGTTTAGAACGTTTGGCCATGTATATCCTGGGCGTAGATAATCTATTCGATCTTCCTTGGAGTAATACAGCAAATGGCATAATCACTTACGGTAATGTATTTCATCAAAATGAAGTAGAGATGTCCGCTTATAATTTTGAGCATGCCAATGTGGACGAATTATTTAAACAATTTGATTACTATGAGGCTGAGGCACAAAAGTTAATCGCGTTACAATTACCACTTCCAGCTTATGAAATGGTTATTAAAGCATCACATTCATTTAATTTACTGGATGCACGCAAAGCGATATCCGTTACTGAACGGCAACGCTATATTTTACGCGTAAGACATTTATCAAGAGCTGTTGCGCAAGCATATTATCAAGCGCGCGAAGCTTTGGGCTTTCCTATGCTTAACCAAAAGGTGTGTGATGGTCAATGATTTTATTTTTGAATTAGGTTGTGAAGAGTTACCTTCTGGTTCGGTTTGGCCTTTAGCTGATGAGTTTGCGAATCAGTTATTAGCGGCTTTAGATAAAGCACAATTAGAGTATGGTGAGGTAAAACGTTTTGCCACACCGAGACGGATCGCAATCGCAATTTTTGATTTGCAAGATGAACAAAAAAGCCAAAGTGTTACTCGCCGAGGTCCGGCATTCGCTGCGGCTTATGACAAGGATGGGAAACCTACAGCAGCCTTACTTGGTTTTGCGAAGTCATGTGGTGTGGACGTAGACAAACTTTCGCGAATCGAAACGGATAAAGGGGATTGGATTGTCTATGAAACCTTAAGCCAGGGTAATAAAACCAAAGATTTATTACCTGCTCTAATAGGTCAATCTCTAGCTGCTTTGCCGATTGCTAAACCCATGCGCTGGGGAGCAGGGGATGAAGAATTTGCCCGACCTGTTCATTGGGCGGTGATGCTTTACGGCGATACAGTAATTGAGCATTCTATTTTGGGCATTAAGAGCGCTCGCAACAGTAGAGGGCACCGCTTTCACCACCCGCAATCGATTGTAATTAATTCAGCACAAAGCTATGAATCACAGATGAAAGATGCTTTTGTTATTGCTGATTTTGCAATCAGAAAACAAATGATTAGAAAACAAGTAGAAGAGTTAGCTGCATCCGTTCAAGCGACAGCGATCATGCCCGAAGATTTACTTGAAGAAGTGGCTTCAATTGTTGAATGGCCCCAAGCTTTGATGGCTAATTTTGAAAAAGAGTTCCTCGAAGTTCCTGCTGAATCATTAATTGCCTCGATGCAATCGCATCAAAAGTGTTTTGCACTTAAGGATCAAAAGGGGAGGTTACTGCCTCATTTTATTACAGTGTCTAATATTGCCAGTTCCAATCCAAAACAGGTTATTTTAGGAAATGAAAAAGTGATGCGTGCTCGCCTAAGTGATGCGGCGTTCTTTTTTAGACAAGATAAAAAAATGCCTTTAAGCCAGCATATTGCAGGTACAGAACAGGTTGTTTTCCAGGCAAAATTAGGGAGCTTACTGGATAAAGCGTTACGTATTGAAGCCCTGATGACCTATTTAAGTCCGGCTTTACACTTAAATATCAAACAAGCGCAACGTGCTGCACAACTGAGTAAATGTGATTTGTTGACTGGAATGGTTGGTGAGTTTCCCGAGTTGCAGGGGTTAATGGGATATTATTACGCACTGAATGATGGTGAAGATCAGTTTGTTGCACATGCTTTAAATGAACAATACATGCCTCGTTTCGCTGCAGATAACCTGCCTGAATCTGATTTGGGCCTCGCTTTATCCTTAGCGGATCGAATCGATACTTTGGTTGGTATTTTTGCCATAGGCCAAAGACCTTCAGGGGTAAAAGATCCATTCAAATTGCGTCGTCATGCTTTGGCTGTTGTCCGTTTATTGATTGCAACGCCAGCACAGCTCAATTTAAGTACATTGATTGAGCAAGCTATGGTTCATTATGGAAAACGTATATCCGTTGAACCCAATTTAATGAATGAATTGAAATCTTTTATCCTGGAACGATTGCAATCCTATTACCAAAGTCAGGGTTTGAGTGTTGATTTGATCCATGCAGTACGCGCTCGTCAGGATGATTGGTTGTATGATTTGGATAAGCGTCTTGCTGCGTTACAGTCATTTGTAAAATTGCCCGAAGCCGCTTCTCTTTCCGCTGCATGCAAACGAGTGAACAATTTACTTTCCCAAGCAGGAAGAAACGCTTTGTCACCCGTAAACGAGCAACTTCTTGAGGAGGGGCCCGAAAAGTTTTTATATATTCACATCGATCAAGTGGCACGCGCTGTAGAGCCTTTATACCGTTCTGCTGACTATGGTCCATTGCTGAAATTGCTTGCTAGTCTTAAAGAACCGGTCGATCTGTTTTTTGATAAAGTAATGGTCATGGTTGAGGATCAAACAATAAAAGCCAACCGTTTAGCACTTTTGGCGTGTCTACAGGAGTTATTGCAAGGAGTTGCTGATATTTCATTGTTGCAGATCGGATGATATGTAGGGTCGAGGCCGCCTTTAGCCCGGATTAGCGCAGCGTAATCCGGGTTTGTATGCAAAAACTACGGTTTAAGCTGCACTATTCCGGGCTACAAAAGTATCCAGGCCAGGGTCATGTAAATGTTAGGTTATCAATATGATCAATATCTCAGCAGTAGGTTATGAGCACGAAGGCCTGCTCGATAAAGCAAAAGCTCTTGCAGAACAATTGAATTTTTATTTAGAGAAAGATGCGAGTCCTTGTCTCTATGTCACTGAATCAGGGCTTTCATTGAAAATGCCCGGTTTCTCTCCTATTTTTGCTGAATTCAGTGCTTCTTTTTGGAGTAAAAGAAAATCTGAGGGAAAAAAGCAAGGATTAGTTCGCGCTTGTAAACCAACTGCAGGGCTTAAAATTATTGATGCAACTGCGGGTTGGGGGCGTGACTCTGCTATTTTAGCCAGTTTTGGTGCAGAAGTATTGATGCTCGAACGTCATCCGGTTATGGCTTCCCTAGTATTGGATGGATTGTTGCGCAGGAGTGATACAGATCAACAACAATTGCATTTGAAATTTCTTGCCGAAGATGCCCATTCGTACTTAAGCTCATTAGATGAGCCAAACTATCCTGATGTTATATACATTGATCCCATGCATCCGGAGCGTAATAAATCAGCATTAGTAAAAAAAGAAATGCAAGCATTACAACAATTAATTGGTCCAGATGAAGATGCACAGGGACTTATTCAATTGGCGCTACAACGTACGAAACAAAAGGTCGTTGTAAAATGGCCACAAAAAATAAAACCTTTATTCCCTGCTCATGCTGCTGTAGAGGGAAAAACGGTGCGGTTTGATATTTATTTTGCTCATTTAGGATAATCAAGAGTCGGTTGCTTGCAAACAGGGAGGTAATCCATCCCTCCTGACCGCAAGCGTTCAGACTACGGTGGTCGGTGTCACAAGAAAATTTCCTTTATCTCCTTGCCTCGTCATTTTGAGTATAGCGAGGGATCACCACGCTGTAGCATGGTGTTTACCGAGATTCTTCGCTATGCTCAGGATGACGGCAATAGCAGAAGGAGCCTATTAGGCGTATGAGGTTACAGGTAGCTTAAAGCAACCGCTCTCCTAGCATTATCCTCCAAGTGGGGGAGGGAATTAAGGCAGGCAGAGGTATCTGTTACGCTACTAACCGAAGTCAGAAAGTTCTTCGCGCAGGCGTTTTTCTTCAAACAAATCTTCTATGCGTCGTCTTCGTTCCAATTTTGTTGATGGGCTTGCTTCTGGGGTCAAGACGGTATCGACGCCAAACTCTTCCATTTCGTTTACATCTTCATCAAATTCACGAGTATTCATAGCTATCTCCTTAGCCTAACCCGTAGTCAATCTAATAAAATAACAGAAATTAGGTTTGAGGAGTAGTGGAATTTTTTGAACATTAATGACGAGGATGACAAAAACTAAATACCTGGTTTTTGAAAACATACAAAAAACCAGGTTAATTGTTTATTTAAGAGCTGAGGGTGGTTTTTACATCTTGTTCCAGTTGTTGTTCTTCAACGCTGTCAATTGCCGTTTTTCCAGCTTTAGTTCTCGCTTCATTTCTACCTTTATCAATTTCAGTACGATATTGTTTAGCAACTTCTGTTGAAGGCTGTTTAGGAGGCTCTTCAGCGATAGATTTAAGCCTATCACGACGTTGAGCAGCCTCTTTATGAAGAAGCTCCAGCTCGGTAGGGGTGAACAGCGTTCTCGGATCAATCTCTTTGCCTGATCCGTCCTTTAATACAATACCTTTTAATCCTTTATCACCTTTTGATTCCTCTCCAGGGAGTAAGCCTGGATCAAAACCACTTTCAAGCGCTGCTTCATAGGCTTGTCTGGCCCTTTGCTTTTGAGTTTTAGGATCATCAAAATTAATGGTCATTGTGATTGAGTCAAAACCAGAGGCTCTCACGGCCTGAGCCATGGTCAACATATCAACCTTCGGATTTTGCTTATTACTTAAATAATAAAAGGGGGATAGTATTCGTGCAGACATGTGCACTTGCCAGGTGCCTGGATCGCCTTCTTTTGCTGCTTTTTTTTGTACGATCTGTGTTCCAGTTAAGGAAATAATAAAATCTAAGTCTGCTGGATTTACGGCAGATATCGTATTTTCACCAACATTGATGTCAGCACCTGTAAGGGCGTCTGTGTCAGATAATCCTCTTTTTTTACGATTTTCTGCGCGAACCCGTTCCATTTCATCGAGCATTTTATTCTTTTGGCTCGCACTGAGTTGATACGCCCAACTTTCCAATTGGCCAGAGAAGATGATTCGTTTTCGTTCAAGAGCGGACGCTTTATCGAGGGTGGTCAGGTTTTCTTGAGCAGTCTTGTTGAATTCATCAAGTTGTGTTTTGTGGGAGCTTTCTAATTCCTTAATTAGATTTTCTTTTATTTTTTTTATTTGCTCAGGATCATTCGTATTTGCAACAGCCCCTATTTTCTGTGCTAAACCCTCAGCTTTGTCTTGGAATTCTTTCAGTTCTTTTTTTTGTTGCGCTTTTAAGGCATCTCGAGCTCTTGTAGTAATTTGTTCATGATAGCCCCGCAGTTGCTCCACGGAAAGTTCAGGAACTTGTTTCATTCGTTGTTGAAAAAATTCCATGGATTCTTTATAGACTTCTTGAGCCTTAGTATAAAATGGTTGTGGGGTTAGTATACTTTTGAGTTCATCTTTGATTTCTTTTTTAGTATTGGGAGCATCATCTTTGAGTAATTTCTCTAAAGTATCTTCTTTATTGGACCCGATTTGTGTTTTAAAGCCGGTGTGATCTTTAATTCGCTTTTCCGCATGTTGGGCGAAAGCTTCGGATCCAAAAGTAAGGTCTTGAGTTAACCCCACAGAGTCACGATATTTTTGATAAATCCTTTCTTGTTCATCAGGAGTAAACTGTTTTACCAGTTTTTGAGAATTTAATAAGTTAAAAAACCCTTTTCTAAATGAAGGCATAGAGAAGTACCTCAAGAGCTATCTTTTTTAAAAGTATAACACTTTTTCATTAAGAGAGAATTAAAAGCTTTTAATCTAAAAGGCGAGCTGTCAGAATTTTAGACAAACATTATGATAAATCGTAACTCTATGCCCTGGTTTAGAGCTTATACCATCACCCAGGGCATAGAAAAATCGGCTACACCAGCTTAGATAGGTTTTTACCAAGCAGGAATCGCCGAATCTCCAAATAAAGTTTTAGCCTTTTCTTTAACTTCTTCGGAGTTTAATGCTTTAACAAAGAGCTCCAATTGTGCTTTTTTAGGAGAGTTGCTCCGAATAGCAATAATATTGGCATACGGTGAGGTTTTATCTTCAGTAAATAAAGCATCATGTGAAGGATTTAAACCTGCAGGCAGGGCAAATGTTGTATTGATTACGGCTGCATCGACATCAGGCAAGACTCTCGGCAGTTGTGCTGCATCCATTTCTTTGAATTGCAGATCATGTGGATTGGTCGCAATATCTTTTAAGCCAGTATTATCATGGGTCGTTTTCAATGTAATCAACTGCGCTTTTTCTAACAGCTGTAAGGCACGCATTTCATTGCTGGGATCATTAGGTACGGCAATGACTGCTTTTTCAGGTAATTGTTTTAATGAAGTGTGTTTTTTGGAATAAATTCCCATAGGGTATACGAAAGTTCTGCCTATCGACTCAAGCGTATAGCCATGCGCTTTAACAGCGGCATTGAGGTAAGGTAAATGTTGGTAGACATTAGCATCCAAACTTCCATCCTGTAACGCCTCATTAGGAAGGTTGTAGTCATTGAATGTTACAATTTTTATATTTAAGTTGTATTTATTCTTAGCTACTTCTTTTGCTGTTTCAACCAATTCAGTTTCTGGCCCAGCAATAGTTCCTATGACTAAAGTATTTGGTGAGGGCTTGTTGCAGGCAACAAGACTTAATAATAAAACACAATAAGCTAAAATTCGCATGAAAAACTCCAAAAATGATTTAAATCAATTATGTAAAAAACGCTTTGCTAAGTAATCTCCGATCATTTGGGTTAGTTGAACCATCACAATCAAAATGATTACAGTTGAAATCATGACCCCAGCATCAAAACGCTGATAACCATAGTTAATTGCCAGAGTGCCCAACCCTCCAGCACCAACCGTTCCTGCCATTGCAGAATAATTAACTAAAGTAATGGCTGTAACCGTAATTGCATGGATTAAAGCAGGTTTTGCTTCAGGCAATAAAATATGCAAAATAATTTGTCGCGTGCTAGCGCCCATCGCATATCCGGTTTCAATAAGCCCAGAAGGTAAACTACGATAAACGTTATCAACCAGTCTGGCAAAAAAGGGAGTTGCACCGAGAGTAAGCGGCACTATCGCGGCATTCATTCCTATTGAGGTTCCAACAATAAGTCGAGTAAATGGAATAATTGCCACCAATAGAATAATGAAAGGTATCGACCGCGCCATGTTAATGAAGGTAGATAATGTCTTATGAACCTTAGGCATGGGTTTGATTTGACTCGACGAATAAAGCCAAGTTCCTAAAGGTAAACCCAGTATCACCGCAAATACGGTGCTGGTGACGACCATATACAATGTTTCGCCTGTTGCGATGAATAAATCATATGCCATCGGGAAGGACATAACCTAAAACCTCCACAGTTAATTTGGCTTGTTCACAGCGTTCAATGAATGCTTCGAGTAAAAATGGATGTGCCGTTAATTCAACTACTAATACACCACAGGTTACCGTGTCATAACGATCGATATTGGCGAGTAAGATGTTGATGTCTAGATTTAATTCGCGGCTTGTTTGACTAATAAAGGGTACTGTTGCCTCTTCACCCTGGAAAAACAGACGTAGTAATGGCTTATCCGTCACGTAGTCTGCGAGCTTGTTCGTGAGACATTCGGGTAACTCAGGACTAAGTTGAGCATAAAGCATGCCTCGCGCCAGGCTGTCCTTTTTATTAAATACATTGGCTAAAGCGGTGGTTTCGGCCAACTCACCATCAACCATGACGGCCAATCGGTTACAAATACGCTTCACTACATCCATTTCATGAGTAATAAGCACTATAGTGATGCCATAAAGTGAATTGATTTTTTTGAGCAATGCCAAAATCGAATCGGTTGTTTCTGGATCCAATGCAGAAGTTGCTTCGTCACAAAGCAGAATTTTAGGGGAGCAACTTAAAGCGCGAGCGATGGCAACTCTTTGCTTTTGGCCGCCACTAAGTTGTGCCGGATAGGCCAGTTTCTTATCCGTCAATTCGACTATGGGTAGTAATTCGTCAATTTTATTACGAATAGAATCTTCATCTATCCCTTGAATGCGCATAGGGAGCGCAATATTGTCGTACACATTTTTTGAATTCAATAAATTGAATTGTTGGAAAATCATGGCCATTTTATGGCGAGCTAAAGCTAAGTTTTTTCTCGAAAGAGTAGTCAGATCCTGCCCATCGATCAAAACATCGCCTTTATCAGGCCGTTCTAGAAGATTAATGCATCTTAATAAGGTGGATTTGCCTGCACCACTTCTGCCAATAATTCCAAAAATTTCACCTTCTTGAATAAATAAATTAATGTCACGCAGGACAGATTTTCCCGAAAAGGATTTAGATAATCCAATTAATTCAATCATTATTTATAACCTGAGATTATGCGTGCGGGCAGAAGACTTAGAGGAAATGCTGTTCATATCCGCTTTAGCCGTATTTTCAAAAAAGAAAGCTTTTTTGAGCGTCCGCAAGCTGAATTTCAAATCGACGCCATATCGACATTATACACAAACTGTTCGCTTAAAAAAAGTATAAACTTACTCATCTTAATCATATTTTGCGGGTGGTAGTGAGTTCTCAATATTATAGTGGCTGAATGATTTAGCTTATTCTTGAAAGAGCGATGGAAAATGTTGTTTATGAGTTTATTGCATTGTAATATGTTGATCTTTAACAAACATTAACTTGCTGCAACATCATAATACGCTGAGACATCCACTGTATTTAAGTTTGAGTGGATGCAACTCGATATGAGGCAGTTATAGAGAAATACAAGGATGTCTGATGCTTTTTAATAAATCCACCTACAGAGGATTAGCACTCATATTTTTGACCTCTGTGAGCTCATCTACTTCTTTTGCAGCCGGCGGACCCGCAAATAATTTCTTTTTTGATTACACAAAAGGTCATTTGCTTCTTGAACTCGGGGGTTTTTATGCAACTCAAGGAAAAGCCCAAGATATTCATATAAAAACCTTAGTTGGAAACCGATATACCGTTAAAAGTCATTCTCAAGGGAATGGTCTTGTGGGTGTGGGTTACTTTTTGGATGGACCAGAACATGATCGATTTAAATTTTCTTACGGGGCGAATGTTTTTTTCTTAGGCACAACGGCAACTAAGGGTTACATTATTGAAGAACAGTTAGATACGAACCTTTCTTATACCTATAAGACACAAAATATTCCTTTATTTTTTATGGCAAAGAGTTTAGTGCAAACTCATAGCGATAAAATCAATCTCGCTATTGATGTAGGTATTGGCCCCAATTTCATTGAAACCAGCCATTATAAAGAAATCGCTCTGACCACCTTTACCGTTCCCGATAATGGCTTTTCTGATAATAATACTACTGCATTCGCAGCTACAGTAGGCGCAGGCCTTCGATTTAACCAAGTTGCAGATAAAATTCCTCTAGAATGCGGTTATCGCTTTTTTTATTTGGGGCAAGGGAAATTGGCCAAAAATAATGATCTCATTATTAATACCCTTAAAACAGGTAATAACTATGCGAATGCTCTCATTTGTTCTGTCACAATTTAATCAAGGAATTTCAGTATGATAAAAAGGATACTACTTGTTGGTATGACATTATTTTTCTTTTCAGAGCAAGTAGCTTTAGCCAAAAGCAATGCTTTTATTCCTGGATCAGGACAACATTTTATCGCTGTAATTCCTCCTGCTTCATCAACGATATCCATTACTACCACGACTCCGAGAAAGACCTATCCTACGGCCGGAATCAAAATTCTTACCCCAGGATATCGTATTGTGGGTAAAGCACCCTCTCCTAATGGGTTTGTCCTATTTCCAGTCAGCGATACCACGCCTGCAAAAATTACTTTAGATGGACCGATAGGCTCTATAAATATCAGATTATGTTTAAATGGCACGGGTAAAACGTATTCCTGTGAAGAATATGCTGTTTCTGTATTTTCCTCGCATGTTATTTTTCTAACCAGCCGTTTTCAGCAGACTACTGGTGGTTTAGGTGGGATTGCAGGGGCTGATGCTTTTTGCCAAAATGCTGCATTAACTTCAGGAAATCCAGCACTTCAGGGCTTGTCATTTAAAGCGTTGTTAGTTACTTCCACACGCTCTCCTTGTTCTATTGTTAATGGGAGAACCGGTTGCGGAGGTGCTTATGCACACGATTGGCCGCTTGTCCCTGGTTCACAGTATGTATATGCAGATGGAAAAACGCTTTTTAATACAGTAAATCAAAATGGTGTTTTTGATGGCAGTAACTCAAATCTCAGAGATGACAATAACGAAGTGGTATTTGGTTTGTTCTGGACAGGTATTCAAAGTATTTTGTCAAACAGTACGGCAACTGATATCGTTGCTTGGGCCTTTGCAGATATGAACAATGCTGAAGATGGCAATCAGTACACTGCGAATTTGGCTACATGTAACGAGTTTACTGATGGAACAGCGGCTACTAACGGTTCCCTGGGTTTGGCTGGTGAGACTTCATTGACTTTTGGAGTTGTGCCAGGAGCGACCTGGGGAAATTATCTTAATTTTAATGATGCTCAGACAGGGGCGTTGTTCAATTTATTTTCAGCAGGGATTTCTTTACCCTGTAATGAAAGTTTTAGTATTGTCTGTGTATCCTAATGCACTGCCTTACCATCCTCAGTTCAGTGAGGGAGCTCCACTGAGTAGCACAAGGTAACGATGGGCGCTTCTTCGCTGCTCACGGGATGGGGGCAAAGAGCTCCCGGATAACGCTGTGCTACTCCGGGCTCTAGGCTCTCAAGTATTCCCTCAGGCTATTTTATTTCTGTAACTCTTCTCGATTTTTAAAATAATCTAAAGCTTGGGGGTTGGCCAGGGACTGTAGATTATTTACTGGTAAGCCATGAACCACTTGTCGGACAGCTAATTCAACGATTTTACCACTAATCGTGTGAGGAATATCTGCAACTTGCACTATTTTTGCTGGGACATGTCTTGGTGAGGCATTTTGACGAATCGTTAAACGGATTTTGTTGATTAATTCCTCAGTAAGCTCCATGTCATCACGCAATTTAACAAACAAAACAATACGTACATCGTCTTGCCAGTCCTGGCCAATGACAACACTATCAAGTACTTCATTAATTTTTTCCACCTGCCTGTATATTTCAGCGGTACCAATACGTACTCCTCCAGGATTTAAAACAGCGTCTGATCGCCCATAAATAATTAAACCCTTATGCGCAGTAATCTCTGCAAAATCACCATGTGCCCATACTCCGGGGAACCGTTCAAAATAAGCCCGTTGATAAGCAATTTTTTCAGGATCATTCCAAAAACCAACCGGCATGGAGGGGAAGGGCGCGGTGCAGACCAATTCTCCACGCTCTTCATGAACAGGATGGCCTTGTTCATCAAAAACATCAACGGCCATACCAAGACCGAGACACTGTAACTCACCTCGATAAACAGGCAGTATCGGGTTACCTAAGGCAAAACAAGAAATAATATCTGTTCCACCTGAGATAGAGCAGAGTTGCACATCGTCTTTGATGTGTTGATACACGTAATCATAATTTCTAGGTAAAAGAGGGGAGCCTGTTGAAAGTATGCAGCGCAAATGAGATAAGTCAAACTCATCTTGAGGTTTAACTCCTGCTTTTTCTACAGAAGAGATGAATTTAGCACTAGTGCCAAAAACAGTAACTTGCTCTTCTTCAATGAGTTTGAATAAACGATTGCTTTCAGGATAGGTAGGGGAGCCCTCATATAAAGTGAGCGTAGCTCCCAAGGCCAGTGCGGAAACAGTCCAATTCCACATCATCCAACCGCACGTCGTATAAAAAAATAAGTTGTCCTTATCCCTAAGATCAGTATGTAATCCTAATTCTTTAAGATGCTGCAGAAGCGTTCCACCGGCTCCGTGAACAATACATTTGGGTTTACCAGTAGTTCCTGACGAGAACATGATGTAAATCGGGTGTTCAAAGGGCAAAGAAACAAATTCACAATGACTTGCGGGACGAAGAAAGTCATTCCAATATTGTGCCTTAGGTAACGTAGAGACATCTACGGGTTCATTTATATTCGGACAAATTACAATTTGTTTGAGCGAGCTAATGGCATCGTTAAGTTGTTTGACTTTTTCAGCTCCATTGTGTTTCTTTCCTTGATACTGGTGTCCGTCGCAAATAAAGAGCACTTTGGGATCGATTTGGCCCAGTCGATCGATTGCTGCCTGAGCGCCAAAATCGGGTGAGCAAGAGGACCAGATCGCACCTAAAGAGGTGGCAGCAAGCATAGCAATAATTGTATGTGAGGTATTTGGCATCAGCGCAGCGACTCGATCACCTGCGGTAACTCCTACCGCTTTTAAACCTGCAGCACATTGGGCTACCAAATTATATAATTGCTCATAGCTAATCACGTGTTTGGTATTGTCTTCATTAAGACTAATTAGGGCTGGATGTTTGTCTTTTCGTGATAAGAGTTTTTCAGCAAAATTAAATTGAGCTCCAGCAAACCAACGTGCGTTTATCATTTCACTTTTATGACTTAGAATCTGATAAGGTTCAGTGTTAAACTGTACCTGAAAGAAATCGCAAAGCGTTGGCCAAAAAGAGTCAGGATGTTTGATGGACCAGGTATGCAAGTCTTGATAATTTGCAAAAATTTGGCTGTTCCTGTTCGCGGCAAATTCCATAAACTGCCACATCTTGCTTTCTTTCGGATGTTTGGGCTTCCATACGGTTTCATTCATCTTTCATTCTCTCTTCTTTATTGAAACGATTGTATGCTAAGTGTTGAGGGATCCCTCGGGTGATTTGTAGCCCAGGTTAGCGCAGCGTAATCCCGGATCTTTATCTATAAACCCGGATTACGCTGCGCTAACCTGGGCTACAAGTCACCTGAATCATGTACACAGTTAGCACTTAAATCCGCTAGACGATACTCTAGATACAAGGATTGGCTAACATAGCATTTGCAACTTTTGATTGATTTTTACGTCCTAAAATCTTACAGATGGTGTCGCCTGCAGTGACAATTTTAAAGATATCCACACCAGTATTTATTCCTAAACCATGCATTAAATAGAGAACATCTTCGGTGGCTACATTACCACTTGCCCCACGTGCATAGGGACAGCCGCCGAGTCCGGCAACGGAGCTGTCAAAACGATGTACTCCATGCTGTAATGAAGTATAAATATTAGCGATGGCCTGACCATAAGTATCATGAAAATGCATTGCTAATTGATTTAGTGGTAAGAGTTTGAGTACTTGCTCGAGTAATAAGTGAGTTTGATGAGGGGTTCCTACACCTATAGTATCCCCTAATGAGATTTCATCTACACCCAAATCCATTAATTCTTGAGTGACTTCCGCTACTTTTGCCGGTGCTACACTACCTTCATAAGGACAACCTAGGACACAGGAAATATAGCCTCGTACCCTGATGTTGTTTTCTTTTGCTAAAGCAAGGACTGGTTTAAAACGTGAAATACTTTCAGCAATTGAACAATTAATGTTTCGCTGATTAAATTGTTCGCTTGCTGCTGTAAATACGGCAATTTCTTTCACACCGGCATCCAATGCTTTGAGCATGCCCTGCTCATTAGGCACTAGGGCGGAATAGTGTATGGATGGTGTTTTATCTATGGCGCGAAATACTTCATTATGGTCCGCTAATTGTGGAATTGCCTTTGCAGAGACAAAACTTGTTACTTCAATATATTGCAAGCCAGATTCACTTAACAAATTGATTAATTCAATCTTGTGCTTACTGGATACAAAAGATGACTCATTTTGTAGGCCATCACGTGGTCCTACTTCTATAATGGTTACGTTTTGCGGATAGTCCATAATTTTCTCTAGTTAAGAATCCTCTTCACTTAATGACAGTAACTCCTCTCCTTCATTCACTTGGGCACCTACATCATAGAATATATCCAATAATATGCCATCAGCAGGGGCATGAATGGTATGTTCCATTTTCATTGCTTCGAGAACGATCAAACGTTCACCGGCTTTAACACGTTCACCAATATTTTTTAAAACGGCGACTACAGTAGCAGGCATTGGTGCTGTGAGCTGTCCTTTGTGAGCAGTAACTTCTGCACCTAGAGTTCCCCAATTAAACCGATCAATAGTAATTTGCCACTGACTCGTATACAAGGTCAAAGATTGATTTTTATTTTCAACGATTACCTGATAATTTTGTCCCTTAGTTTCAATACGGAGCTGATTGCCAGTTAAATGGCCGTGAATCAGATATTCTTCTGCCTTTAAACGTACTTTAAATTGATTTTTATTGATTGGAGTAATCAATGTTTCAAGCAAGTTATCCTTATCTTTATAGTGCCATATCCAGTGACTTCGGATTTGTGATTGCCAAGCGAAGGTTTCTTGTAACAAAGGATCTTGGATTGCGTTTATCGTGTTTAAATAATCAAAACTTACGGCCATGAGTAAAGCCATTTCGGTATCTGCTGTTGGCAGTTTTATTTCTTCTTTACTTAAAAAGTCAGTACTCAGTTCAACCTTTCTGAATTTAGGGTGTTGACAAATTGTTTGTAAAAAGGGAATGTTTGTTTTTACACCACCAATAAAATAATGGGATAAAGCGTGCTCTAATCGATGTAGCGCTTCATCACGGTTGGCTCCCCATGCAATCAATTTGGCGATCATCGGATCATAGTACATGGTAATTTGCGATGACATTTGTACCCCTGTATCAATACGAATGCCATCTCCGGAAGGTTCGTGCAAAAAGTGGATTTGTCCTATTGATGGAATAAAGTCATGATGCGGGTCTTCAGCATATATGCGACATTCTATTGCATGGCCATGTGCCTCAATTTTATCTTGCGGCAAGGGGAGTGGTTCATTAGCGGCAATTTTCAATTGCCAAGCGACCAAATCCAGTCCGGTAATTAGTTCAGTTACGGGATGTTCTACCTGTAAGCGGGTATTCATTTCCATAAAATAGAAATGTCCTGAACTATCAACTAAAAATTCAACTGTGCCTGCGCCACTGTATTTTATTGATCGTGCCACTTCGCAAGCTGCTTCAGCAAGTTTTTGTCGTAGAGAAGCGGGTAAATTAGGTGCTGGTGCTTCTTCAATAATCTTCTGATGTCTGCGTTGAATCGAGCAATCACGTTCAAACAAATGAACCACGTTGCCATGGTTGTCTGCCATGATTTGTAATTCGACATGACGTGGATTAAGAACCAGCTTTTCAATGATCATGGTATCATCGGCAAAACTTGCCATAGATTCTCGTTTTGCACCAGCTAAGGCTGCGCTAAATTCTGATTCGTGATGGACCGCGCGCATCCCTTTACCGCCACCACCATTCGCTGCTTTGATTAACACAGGAAATCCTATTTTTTTAGCTTCAGCAAGCAATATATCTTCTGCTTGTGCACTGCCATGATAACCCGGTGTTAGAGGAACTTTAGTGTTTTCCAATAATTGTTTGGCCAACTGCTTTGAAGCCATTGCCTCCATGGCCTCTACTGAGGGACCAATAAAAACGATATCTGCCTCTTGACATGCTCGAGCAAATTCAGGGTTTTCGGACAAAAAACCGTAACCAGGATGAATGGCCTGAGCGCCACATTCCTTAGCAATATGGATAATATTGGGTATATTCAGATAACTTTCTTTAGCAGGTGCATCGCCTACACAATATGCACTGTCAGCACTACGTACATGCAGACTGTCTTTATCAACCGAGGAATAAATAGCTACCGTGTGGATCCCCATAGAACGGGCCGTTTTGATGATTCTGCATGCAATTTCACCGCGGTTGGCAATAAGAATTTTATTAAACATTAGTGCCTCATTAATTTTTTACTTTTAGTCCAAGTGTTTTGAAACTTGGTTGCTTTTGCATTGTAACCTGGATTATCACAGCGTTATCCAGGATCTTCTGCCATCATCCCGACTGTAACGAAGGCTCTTCCTTCGTTACACGTTGCTACAGCGTGGATACCCCTCGGTACATTCGGGATGACGGTGTTTTACTACAAGGGCTATGGCATCTAGCCCCAGTTTGGTGTTTCTTTTTTTAAAAATGCATTGAGTCCTTGTTGTCCTTCAGCTGATACTCTTTTCTGAGCTATCAATGAAGCGGTGTAAGTAACAAGATCTTCATTTATTTTTTTATTTGCTACGTAATGTGCTAGCTGTTTTGAAGCCTGAACCGCTTCTGGTGCATTGTTACTGATTTGATTTGCATAGCTAAGTGTGAACTCCAACAAATTTTCATCGGGAACACAGTGTTGTACCAGATTTAATGACAATGCTTTAGCCGCATCAAAGACTTCTGCACTTATAAAAAGTGCTTTTGCACTGCGTTCGCCTATGGCTTGAACAACATAAGGGCTTATGACTGCGGGTATCAGGCCTAATTTAACTTCGGAAAAGCAAAAACGTGCAGATTGAGATGCTATCGTTATGTCACATGCTGCGGCAAGACCTGCACCTCCACCAAAAGCGGAGCCATGTACTATCGCTAAAGTAGGTTTCGGGCACGTATTTAAAGTGTACATTAGATTCCCGAGGACCATGGCATCCTTTTGATTTTCTTCTTCGCTATAAAGAGCCATGTTTTGCATCCACGTTAAATCAGCGCCTGCAGAAAAATGTTTGCCATTGGCTTTGAGTACTATAACGCGGACTTTAGAATCAGCAATTGCAGCATTAAGCTGATGTTGCATTTCACCTAAGAGCAGATTATCAAACGCATTATGTTTACTCACTCGATTTAGCGTAATTAAACCCAAGTGTCCCTGTATTTCATACAACAAATCGCTCACGTGGTGTCCTCCTTACATACGAAATACGCCAAAGCGTGTTGGTCCAATAGGGGCATTTAAGGCTGCTGATAGACCCAGTCCTAATATTTTGCGTGTATCTTGGGGCGCGATAACTCCATCATCCCATAATCGAGCACTGGCATAATAAGGATTTCCCTGCGTTTCATATTGAGAACGCAACTGCTCTTTAAAACGCTCTTCCTCTTCTACAGGCCAGTTATTTCCTTGTTTTGCCAATTTATCTCGATTCACTTGTGCTAAAACATTAGCAGCCTGTTCGCCACCCATTACCGAAATGCGAGAGTTAGGCCACGACCATAGAAAATTAGGGTTATAAGCGCGCCCGCACATGGCATAGTTTCCGGCGCCAAAGCTTCCGCCAACAATGACGGTGAATTTAGGAACATGAGCATTAGCAACCGCAGTTACCATCTTTGCGCCATGCTTGGCAATACCAGATGCTTCATATTTTGAACCCACCATAAAGCCTGTGATGTTTTGTAGGAATATCAATGGGATTTTGCGTTGGCAACACAGTTCAATGAAGTGAGTCCCTTTGAGCGCACTTTCACCAAATAGAATGCCGTTATTGGCAATAATTCCTACGGGATAGCCATATAAGTGGGCGAAGCCACAAACTAATGTGGTACCAAAAAGTGCTTTAAATTCATCAAATTCAGAGCCATCAACAATACGTGCAATAATTTCTCGAATATCAAATGGCTTTCTAGGATCAGAAGGTACTATGCCGTTAAGTTCTTTACTGTCATAAAGAGGTTCTATCGTTTCTATCCGTTTTAATTGTTGCGGTTTTTTACGATTTAAATTGCTTATGGCAATTCGTGCTAAATGAAGAGCATGGGCATCATGTTCCGCATAGTGATCGGCTACTCCTGAATGCCTGCAATGAACTTCTGCACCACCTAGTTCTTCGGCACTAATAATTTCGCCGGTTGCTGCTTTGACAAGAGGTGGGCCACCAAGAAAAATCGTGGCTTGATTTTTGACCATAATGGACTCATCTGCCATGGCAGGTACGTAGGCTCCTCCAGCAGTACAAGAGCCCATAACCACAGCAATTTGCGGGATGTTTTGTGCCGACATTTGTGCTTGATTAAAAAATATTCGACCAAAATGATCCCGGTCAGGAAACACTTCATCCTGATGAGGTAAGTAAGCACCCCCTGAGTCAACCAAATAAACGCAGGGTAAATGATTTGTTTGTGCAATTTCTTGTGCACGGAGGTGTTTTTTGACGGTTAATGGATAGTAAGTTCCACCTTTTACCGTGGCGTCATTCACAACAATAATGCATTCTGTGCCTGCGATCCATCCAATTCCAGTGATAATTCCTGCCGCAGGAACCGCATCATCATACACCTGGTAGGCTGCCAGTTGGGAGAGTTCAAGAAAAGGACTCCCAGGATCAAGTAATTGTTGCAGTCGTTCTCTTGGGAGTAATTTACCATGTTTTAAATGCCGGGCACGCGCTTTTTCATCACCACCTAACGCAATTTGCTGAATTCGATTGTGCAGTTCATCCACCAAAATTTGCATGGCTGTTTGGTTTGCTTTGAACTCCTGACTGCCGGTATTAATTTGACTGATTAATTTTGCCATGCTGGATTCCTTATCGTACCAAAATATCACTTAAAACGATGATTGTCCAAATAACCCAAGTAATCGCAATAAAGTGTGGCATGTCACCACCTTTTATGAGTCTATAAATGAGTGCTGGAATGGCGGTAATAATTAATGGTAACACGACAAGAACTAAAATTTTGCGAATCACAAGACCCCAACCAGTTTGGCTGAATATGGGTGTTAATTTCAAATTAACGTAAGTGAAAAACATATCAACGTAGACAATAACGAGATGAGCGTATTTTGCAAATAATACTACTAAAATACTGAGTATCAGGTAGATAAGACTGTGTCGTAGCATGTACATCCTTTTTATATCAAATCCCCAGCTACCCATTTGGAACTGGGGAGAGTTTGTTTTTTACCATTTCAATACGCTCACCAAATCACATTTGACTTTACTTGCGGTCAAATCTGACCTTTCTTCCGCTAAGACATTTAAAATGTGGTGAACAGTACCTTGTTCTTAAATTAATTCAATGGCCATAGCTGTTGCTTCGCCACCACCAATGCACAACGATGCGACACCACGTTTTTTTCCTTGATGTTTCAAAGCATGTATTAGCGTCACCAAGATACGAGCGCCAGATGCACCAATAGGGTGACCTAAGGCACAAGCTCCGCCATGAATATTAACTTGTTCTGGATTTAATTCAAGTTGGGTCATGGCTGCCATCGTAACTACTGCAAAGGCTTCATTAATCTCGAAAAGATCGACATCATTTTGTTTCCAAGATGCTTTATTCATCACTTTGCGAATGGCATCTACCGGTGCTGTGGTAAACCACTCAGGTGCTTGCGAATGACTGGCATGAGCAACAATACGGGCAATAGGTCTTATGCCCCGTTTTTCTGCTTGTCCAGCACTCATTAAAATCAGACTTGCCGCACCATCAGAGATCGAACTTGAATTGGCTGCAGTAACGGTGCCATCTGCTTTAAAAGCAGGTTTTAACTGAGCAATTTTTGCCAGTTTTGCAGCATCAGGACCTTCATCTACAGTTACCGTAACATCACCTTTGCGTGAGCTGATTGTTACTGGGGCGATTTCCTCTTTAAAAGCACCTTTTTCGATTGCTTGGAGGGCTCTACTCATGGAGCGAATAGCGAATTCATCTTGTTGATCTCTGCTAAAATGAAAATGGCTCGCAGTTGCTTCTGCAAAAACACCCATTAATTTTCCTTTATCGTATGCATCCTCCAATCCATCAAGGAACATATGATCTTTTAATTCACCATGTCCAAGTCGATATCCAGAGCGTGCTTTACTCAATAGATAAGGTGCATTGCTCATGCTTTCCATACCACTCGCAAGGATAATATGTGCAGTTCCAGCTCGAATTAAGTCATGAGCGAGCATTACTGCTTTCATTCCTGAACCGCACATTTTATTTATAGTCGTAGCACCAGAAGAATTGGGTAATCCTGCCTTAATTGCCGCTTGTCGTGCTGGAGCTTGACCAATTCCGGCTGATAAAACACAACCAGAAATTACTTCATCGATTTCTGCTGGACTAATACCTGCTTGGGATAGCGCTGCTTCGTGTGCAATTGCCCCTAACTCTGGAGCTGAAAGAGACGATAAATTTCCTAACATGGCTCCCATAGGCGTTCTTTTTGCTGCAACGATTACTATGTCATTCTGTTCCATTTTCATTCTTCCTTATGCTGTTTCTTTAAAAAGTTCTCGTCCAATAAGCATTCTTCTGATTTCAGAAGTACCGGCCCCTATTTCATAGAGTTTTGCATCACGTAGTAAACGTCCTGTAGGATACTCATTGATATATCCATTACCACCAAGGATTTGAATTGCTTGTAATGCCATTTGTGTTGCTCTTTCAGCCGTGTATAAAATAACACTTGCCGCATCTTTACGACTGACTATACCTTGATCACAAGCTCGGGCAATCGCATACAAGTACGCTCTTGAAGCGCCTAGGTCAGTATACATATCTGCTAATTTGCCTTGGATGAATTGAAATTCACCTATAGGTTGTTCAAATTGTTTGCGTTCATGTACATAAGGTAAAACAACATCCATACAGGCTTGCATGATTCCTACGGGTCCTGCAGCCAGAATGGTCCGTTCATAATCAAGGCCACTCATTAATACTTTAACACCTTGATTTACTTCACCCAAAATCTGCTCTGCAGGTACTTCACACTGTTCAAATACCAATTCACAGGTATTTGAACCACGCATTCCTAGTTTGTCGAGTTTTTGAGCGGTTTTGAAGCCAGGCATTCCTTTTTCAATCAGAAACGCGGTGATTCCTTTACTTGCAGCCTGTTTATCCGTCTTGGCATAAACTACTAACACATCGGCATCGGGTCCATTGGTGATCCACATTTTTGTGCCGTTGAGAATATATTTATTGCCTTCTGGACGAGCATGTAATTGCATGCTGACTACATCAGAGCCTGAATTGGACTCACTCATAGCCAGAGCACCAACATATTCTCCACTTATAAGTTTAGGCAGATATTTTTGTTTTTGCGAATGATTACCATTTAAATAGATTTGGTTGACGCATAAATTGGAGTGTGCACCGTAACTCAGACCTATAGATGCTGATGCACGAGAGATTTCCTCCATGGCAATCGCATGCGCAAGATAGCCCATATTGGCGCCACCATATTCTTCGCTGACGGTAATTCCTAATAATCCCATATCACCTAATTTTCTCCACAAATGATTGGGAAAGGTATTGTTTGCGTCAATTTCAGCAGCGAGTGGGGCAATTTCGGCACGAGCAAATTGATGAACACTGTCGCGCAACATATCGTAAGTTTCACCGAGTTGATAGTTCGGTCCTGTGTACATAGATGACTTCCTGTTGTTGTAGCTACTTATTGATAAGAGTGTTGCAAACGCTTTATTTCACATCTCTTAATCAATCAGTAGTCTGTTGAATTTTACAAATGTGATAAACTATACCCAATCAAGTTGAAGATGAAAATAGAATTTCTCAGATCTTTTTTCTTATTGAAAAAGTTGAAGAAATGATTTGAGGTATCCACTTAAGTTGTTCTTTATACAATAGGCTCTTAAGAGATTGAGCGGCATCATTTAATTAACAATAGAGAAAATAGGGAGAAGTTGTTTTCTTTTATTATTGGGTTTGCTGAGCAAGAAGTGATTATAAATGTTCCTTTACCTGATTTAAAAAATCGCCTAATCTTAAGCCAAAGGAAAACTACCGATTATTAGGAGGTAGTTACAGCCAAAGTGTCAGCGTTCAGATTTATTATTTAGGAGAGTCATTCATGCGTAAATTAGTACTCTGGGGACATAGTGTTGAGGAGTATCGTGAGATGTTCGATTTGTCTCAAGAGGACATGAATTCCAGGATTTTAGAATATGGATGTGGTCCGAGTGCAGTAAACGCCCAACAATTTCAAGAGGCCCATCAAGCCGTAAGCTGTGACCCTTTATTCGTTTTGGATAAAGATACTTTATCCTCTAAAGCGATTATGATTTTTGCACAAATGGCTGAAGAAGTGCGCAGAGAGCAAGACCAGTTCGATTTCAGTCGCAGCGGAAGTTTAGAACAATTGCTTGAGCATCGAAAAAATGGCATGAAAACGTTTTTTGCAGATTACGAGCAAGGCAAGGCCGAAGGACGCTATTATGGCGCAGCAGACTATCATTTACCTTATCCTGATTTTTCTTTTGATTTTGCATTAAGCGCTAATTATTTATTTGCTGATTTGGAAGATCAAACTGTTGCATTTCATTTAAATGTAATTCGTGAATTAGCCAGAGTCGCTAAAGAAGTAAGAATTTTTCCTTTAAATGATATGGATGGAAAAACTTCTGAATTTTTAGGTCCAGTATTGTTGGAACTGCAAAAACAGGGTTATGGTGTGGAAATTAGACAAGTAGATTATCATTTGCATAAATCTGAAAACGCAATGCTACGGGTCTGGGCACAGAAATGTGATATTTAATCAATGTAGTCTGGATGAAGAGTATCCTCTGCTTTTATAGAACGTTTTTTGCCTCCATTCAGCGGCGTGTCCGAGGGATTCAGTGATAGTGAGTAATTCTTAGATCCCGCCGGCAAACCGCTGGACGTCGAGGATAAGTAAAATCCAGGAATTCAAGGTTTTTTGTATGTATTCAATGTTACGTCCTTTGCTTTTTAGTATGGCTCCTGAACGAGCTCATGCTCTTAGTTTATCTGCTTTACATTATCTGCCTCGTTTTTGTTTTAAAAAGGCAGAATCAAAACCCATAGAAGCTTTGGGATTGCGATTTCCACATGTTGTTGGTTTGGCAGCAGGCTTGGATAAAAATGGAGAGCATTTGGATGCATTGGCCAAATTGGGTTTTTCTTTTATTGAATTAGGAACAGTGACACCAAGACCACAAATGGGTAATCCTAAGCCGCGATTATTTCGTTTGCCAGAGGCTCATGCCATTATTAACCGCATGGGTTTTAATAATCTAGGTGTAGATGCTTTGGTGGGCCATGTAAAGAAAGCACGTTATAAAGGAATTTTAGGGATTAATATAGGTAAAAATAAAGATACGCCATTAGAACATGCTGCCGAGGATTACATCCATTGTTTGGGTAAAGTATATGAGTATGCTTCCTATGTAACCATCAATATTTCCTCGCCCAATACTCCTGATTTACGCCAATTACAGCAGAAAGAATATTTTGCCAATTTGTTATCGCAAATACAGACGGAACAGATTAAATTATCCAATAAATTCCAGCGCCATGTGCCTTTAGTCGTTAAAATATCACCTGACGAAGATTTAGAAACATTAAAACAAATGACTGAAGTGATTTTGAACTATGGTATTGAAGGGATTATTGCGACGAATACGACCTGCTCTCGCAAGGGGGTAGCCCATTTGCCTTATGCTGAGGAAACTGGCGGATTAAGTGGTGAACCTTTATGGGACTTATCAACCCAATGTTTGCGTTTGCTGAAACAGTATGTAGGTGACGCCATAACCTTGATCGGAGTAGGTGGCATTGACAGTTGTCACAAGGCTCAGGCTAAGTTGGATGCAGGGGCCTCTCTAATCCAGGTCTACACTGGTCTGATTTATCGAGGTCCAGGTTTGGTATATGAACTATCAAACGGATTGCAATAAGAATCAGACCACTTTTAAATTGTTTTGCTTAGGGTTTTGCCTTCACTCAGATACTGACTTTGATAGGAATAATATGAGATGAACTGTATTACTAAAAATCTGGCAGCACAGATGGAGTCTTGCATCAAACAAACCCACATAGAGGTAACCAAAGAGTATCCACAAGGAAGAATTTTGGAGGTCAATGGAGGCGCTGCCTGTTTTTCAGGGTTTGATTCGTATTTATCACAGGTAGTTGGATGGGGTTTTGCTACAAAATTAGACCATTTTCAGACTGAAATTGAACGCATCGAACATTTTTATAAAACCTTGAACCATAATCGAGTAGATATCGAGTTGTGTCCTTTTGTAGGAAATGATCTCACCCTATGTTTAAGTCAGCGTGGCTACCGTATCAGTGAATTAAATAACGTATCGTTATTGGATTTAAAGTCATTTCAGCCTCTTGATTATGCTGCGGAGAATTTGACGATCAGAGAAATAAAGTCAAATGAAAAGGAGCAATGGGCTAAAAAAATAGCTTTAGGTTTTGATGCACCTGAAGCAGAAGATCAATTTTTTCGTTATGCCCAATCTAAGGGAGTCAGTACCTTCGCTGTCTACGATAATGAGGTGATTGTAGCAGGAGCTACTATTGCCATGCATGGGGACTTTTGTGATTTAGGTGTGACCAGCACTTTGCCTGCCTATCGAGGAAGAGGATTACAAAAAAAATTATTAATTGCTCGCTTAAATATGGCAAAACAACTTGGTTTATCTTGGGCGACAGTCACTACTGAACCGGGAAGTGTTTCAGATTCTAATGTGCAAAAAATAGGTTTTCATTGTGCGTATACTCGGATCAAGATGACGTTGGAGTGACAGTTAATCAACCATAATATAGCCTGCGTGCGGTCGAACTGTTATTAAAAATCCGCTTTCCCACTCGTGGGGGAGGGGTAGGGAACAGGGTGCTACTATCAATACCCTCCTCCTCCCTAACGGGCACCTTCTCCCCATGGGGAGAAGGGAAATACTATTAACTTTATGGCTGTATCACTGCGCTATCTTTCTGTGAAGGAAAATTAGCACTTCCAAGTAATAACAGTTACAATAACCCACTTTTCGATTGAACCATTTGAGTCATGAAAAAGAAACTCTCAGTTAAGACCAGCATTTTATACAAACGTTTGTTAGCTTATGTGAAACCGTTCTGGCCCATATTGGTATTAGGCGTTTTTGCCAACATGTTGTATTCCCTTATCGATGCCGGTTTCACCTATATGATGCGGCCCTTTTTTGATAAAAGTTTTATTAGTGTCGATATGGATTTTATCAAGAAAATTCCTTATATCGTTTTAATAGGGATTACTTTGAGGGGGCTTGTCAGTTCACTGGGAAGTTATTGCATGACTTGGGTTGCCCGCTCTGTAGTTAAAGTATTAAGAGAAAAAGTTTTTAATCATATTTTGCATTTACCTGCTGATTTTTATGATGAGGCAACCTCTGGACAAATGCTTTCTAAAATTCTTTATGATGTTGAGCAGGTAGCACAGGTTAGCGCAGATGCTTTAACCGATATTGTTCAAAATTCCTGTTTGATTATTGGTTTTCTTACCGTCATGATGGTGATCTGCTGGCAATTGTCACTGATGTTTCTGTTAACCATCCCTTTTGTTGGCTTTATTGTCAACTACACCAATAAACGTGTTAGACGAATCAGTCATAAAGTCCAAAAAACGATGGGGGAAGTGACGGAAATCGCGAGTGAAGCCATTGAGGGTTATAAAGTAGTTCGTATTTTTGGAGGTATTACTTATGAATCTGGAAAATTTAGTAATGCGATAGAACGCTCCCGTCAAAATGATATGAAGGTTGCTGCGAGCAAGGCACTGAATGTCTCTGGCGTACAAATTGTCATTGCTATAGGCATAGCAGCAATCATTGCCGCTGCAATTCAATTGTCTACAGTAGTCATTATTTCTGCAGGCTCTTTTTTAGCAATTATTGCGGCAATGATACAGCTAATCAAACCCATGAAAACCTTAACTACGTTGAATGCGGTAATACAAAAAGGTTTAGCCGGCGCAGAGAGTGTGTTCCATATGCTGGATCTGCCCATAGAGCAAGAGCAAGGTAAGGTTTTGTCACAAAGAGCACGCGGTGATCTTGAGTTTAAACAGGTGTCTTATGCATACAGGCAAGGAGAAAATGTATTACATAACGTGAGCTTCACTGTTGAAGCCGGTAAAACGGTTGCATTGGTAGGGCATTCAGGAAGTGGTAAAACAACTATAGCCAGTTTATTGCCTCGTTTTTATGAAGTGACTCAAGGTGTTATCACTCTAGATGATACACCGATCAATGAAATCAGTTTAAGCAGTTTACGTCAACAAATGGCTTTGGTGAGTCAAAATGTAACACTTTTTAATGATACTTTAGCGAATAATATTGCATATGGCCGTTCCGATGTTAGTCGTGAACAAATCATACAAGCTGCCAAAATGGCTTTTGCTGATGAATTTATCCGTCGTTTACCAGAAGGTTATGACACGCGTGTTGGAGAGAATGGGGTATTACTTTCTGGTGGCCAGCGACAAAGGATAGCGATTGCACGGGCTATATTAAAAGATGCTCCTATTTTAATTCTTGATGAAGCAACCTCTGCTTTGGATAGCGAGTCAGAACGATACATACAGATCGCTTTGGAAGAAGTCATGAAAAATCGTACGACTTTAGTTATTGCGCATCGCTTATCCACCATTAAACATGCAGATAAAATTATAGTGATGCAAAATGGAAGCATCGTGGAGCAAGGTACTCATCAGGAGTTACTAGATTTACAAGGGTACTATGCACAACTTCAGGGAATACAACACTCAGATACAGTTCAAGAGGTTGCAATAGTCTGATGTCTTTCTTCTTTGAGAAATTATGGTATGGTGATCACCCGATGCAATGGGTATTACGGCCATTCTCTTGGGTGTATTCGGTTTTCGCTTCAGTAAGACGCTCTTATTTGCAACGTTTTAGTCAGTTTGATTGCCCAGTTCCACTCATTGTTGTTGGAAATATAACGGTTGGGGGAGTGGGTAAGACCCCACTGGTTATCGAATTAGCCAAGCGAGTACAACAAAAAGGATTAAGAGTGGGGATCGTAAGCCGTGGTTATGGCGCGAAACTCAAACATTTTCCTTACGAAGTAGAGGTTAATGATTCTGCACTGGAGGTTGGAGATGAGCCCTTACTGTTAGCACAAAAAACCAAATGCCCTGTAGTGATTGCCCCTAAACGCACGGATGCGGTTCGATATCTTTTGGAACAACATCAAAGTCAAATTATTATTAGTGATGATGGACTGCAGCATTACCGTATGGGACGGGCTATAGAAATAGCGGTTATTGATGGAACTCGTGGGTTGGGTAACGGGTTTTGTTTGCCAGCAGGGCCGTTAAGGGAACCTGCTAGGCGCTTAGATCAGGTTGATTTTATTGTAGTGAATGAAGGTAAGTGGAATAATGCATATTCCATGGTATTAAGACCAGGAAAAATAAAGAAATTAAGTACTGATGAGGAAATTGATCCCCATGCATTAAATGGTAAATGGGAAGCGATTGCTGCGATTGGTAATCCTCAACGTTTTTATTCCACTTTGCTGCAATTAGGGATAGAATTCGACACCTGTTCTTATCCTGATCATTATCAGTTTAAGCCAGATGATTTGAATTATTGCAAATCACTTATTATTATGACGGAAAAAGATGCAGTGAAATGTCGATCTTTTTGTTCAGACACAATGCATTATTTGCCCGTAGACGCTGTATTGGATGATGCTTTTTGGGATGCATTGTGGTTACATCAACAGTTAAAAGGTTATTGCTGATTATGTTTGCTTGGATTCGCTGTTTTTTATTATTAATCATATTCCCCATAAGTACTGGAGTGCTTGCGGCTGAAATAAAATCAGAAGTGCAGCAGCAGGTACAACTCATAGATTCCAATGTAGGAAGTTGGACTTTTTCCGGCATGGTAAAGAATGAAAGTGGTGATCAATACGGATATTTTTTTGAAATGCAGCGTCAAGGTACAGAATTTCATACTCAAGCTGCTTTAATCGATGAAGAAACGAACAAGCTGGTTTTTTATTATGAAAATAAAGAAAAAATAGAGCAATCAACACCACTTGATTGGCATGTTGGTTATTCTTTTATCCGCTATAATCCCATCAATGACAGTTGGATCTTTGGCGTTAAAGCAGCAGATAAAAAAGGCTTTAATTTTAAAGTGGACATGTTAAAGCAAGCAAACAACAATGAAACCTTAGTCCTACGACCTGGAGTAAAATTTCAAGTGTTACAGACTAGCCAGCTCAATGGTCATCTTCGTATTGATGATAAAGAGCAATTTGTTACCGGAAATAAAGCATGGTTTGGTAAATTGGTATTAAATGATGATCAAAAAGCCACTCATGAGATCAGCACTACGTTTTGTCGCTTAAATGATGATAATGGATTTTACTCGGCAAACCTTAAGGAAAAAGATGCGACCAGTGCCGCAGTTGCCGGTTGGCTAGATCCTCTAGGCAATAAAGTCAAAATGTCTCAATTTATTTCACTAAAACCTCTAGATAATGATCAGTGCATGTTAAAGATTGGCTTGCCTAAGCTGAGCTTAAAATTGATTAATACATTAAAGGGTAATGATCCATCATCACATACTGTGGCAGGTTTTTCTAAAGACAGTCGGGCTGGCTTTTGTTTTATGACTCAGCAGTCATTTTTAAAAAATTCTGAGCTAACCAACAAGAATGTTAAGTTAACTGCTTGATTGAGTATATTTTGTAGCCTGGACACCACGCGGCGGAGTCCAGGATTAAGAAGTTTATTCAAATATTTAAAAACCAGGTTTCTCGTGCGCCGCCAATCCAGGCTACCCCAATACCCAATTTATCACAGAGTAAGAGTGGTAATATCCTCAGTCGTTAAAGATCTTTGTTTTAAAGTTGAGGTTGTAGTTGCTTGTAACAAAGTTGGTTCTGGTTCTTTGGTATTAGCCTTTTTATCCATCAATTTTTGTAATTTTTTGTCCACTTCGGGATCAAAATCCAGTTCAGGATGAGCTCTATTTTTCAGAGGTTCTTGATCTACGAGTGTTCCACCTAATGCTCCGTGTATCATTTTGTACGAATTAGGTTCTCTTAGGTGAGGATCTAATTTCGCTTCTAATCTACGAGCATACTCAGGATCCAAAAGCCACATAGCATCTGCCAGGGCAGGAATACTCATGTTTGGTTTGCCATTTGCCCACCAACCTAAATCAGCCATTGCTTCACGTAAACAGTCACCATCATCGTTCTGTTCAACAAGTGCATAACGTAATATGGAGATAAGCGCTTTTTTGGGCTCTTCATAATTAATAGAAAATTCATTACACCAACTGAAAGGTCCAAAAGTAAGCTCTTCTAATTTCTCATGATATTTTCGATTAAAGATGTTACATAATAGTTTGGCGCTTTGTTCCGCTGGGGCTGATATTTTATATTGGGCAAGACCTTCCTTGCTTTTGTAATATTCCGACATCAACAAGGCATGCATGGTTGCAGTTGGATGCACATCATCCCAAAACATGTGTTGGTAACCCGGAGCAACTCCTCCAGGAATTATTGGAATATTATTCTTTTTTGCATAATCTAAATAAGGTTCTTTTAAACAACTTTTATTAAAGTATTGACTATATCCTAAACCACCATCATCACGGACATCGTTGTAAATTTTAGTAAAAACACTTTTGATGTCAAAAAGATCAATCGAGCAATTGGGATAACGTTCCTTTAACTTTTCTAGCTTCTTTTCTAATTCCGTATTAAATGCAATTGATACAGTTTGAGCGTTATTACGCTCATCAACTGATTTATTTTGATAGCGTGGTGTTAAGGACAAATCGGGTAAATTACACAAAACAAAATTTGTATAGCCTTTTTTGATTAACCTCTCGATATTATCTATGTTGCTTTGAGCAGCCAATTTTGCTGCCTCTTCGGTTGGCTCTGAATTAACCGTAATTAAATCGTTAGCACCAGAAAATACTGTAATAAGGGTCTTCTTTTTTTGCTCTATAGATACTGCTTCCTCATTCTCACTGTCTTGCAAGAATTGATCTACCTGATTCGATAGATTGGATACAATTAAGCGGGTAAAGAAAAGCTTTATTGAAGTTATAGGAGACAGAAGTGAAAGAAACAAGTCATTCCAGCTGTAATCATATGATGTTGAGCCGCCTTGGCTGTAGTTTCTAAAGAAGTTCTGGCCATTATATTGAGCCACACGGCCATCATCGAGTGAATAATATTCTTGGACGTAATCGTGATAACGTGAGTCTGTTATTAATTGGTCAGCAACATCATCAGAAGACTCTTGTAGCTTGGTTTTTGGTCGTCCTTTTTTAATAGGAGTAGCACCCAGAGCAGTTTTTTTGTCCTGACTTGAGATGGTATTGGATTTCGGAGAATTTTCTGGATTAGCACCGAACAGATGGCCCTCTTCTCTGGCTTCTACACGCTTTTTGCGTCGCACCTCGTTTATTTCTGCTCTAACTTCCTTCTTAGTGTATTGTCTTTTGTGTGGCCAGGAAAAACCATCTTGATGGTCTTGATCTTCGCCTAACCGAGAAAGAATATCATCACTGATGTCGGCATTATTTAAGTTAAACTTCCCAAAAGGATCCTTTTTTATTCGATCTTCGTTGAGAAATTTACTGATGACCATTGATTTAATCGCATCAGCCCAAGTATAGCCATTAGTGAATCGCTCTTTAGGTGACTCAGATAGTCCTGTTATCTTTAGCCATAACTTTTTTGCCAATGGTCCGAGAAAAGTAGCCTTTTCCCCCATGTTTTTACCGTCAGAAAGACTATCGCCAAAAATGACAAAGTAATTGATTTCCTTTGGATGTTTGGAAACAGAAATGCTTTTAGGTTCTTTTTTAGACTCTGCCATATAAAATAACTACATACTGATCAAATATTGTTATTTTATCTCTAAATTATTAAGGCTTTATTAATTTTAAATAGGAAGTATGAATAAAGAGATAGCTTGGCTACATCTCTTTCTCTGGAAGAAAGTGTGATAAAGCACTGGCAATAACTAATGCAGCGGGAATGATTAAAAGGGTTAATTGATAATCGGCTAAAGCATGAAGGTTGGTAGCACCTTTGGAATAATCCAATAAATAACCGACTAATGGCTGGAGTAGGGGGGCTGTGACCATTGCCAAGGTATTCGTGAAGCCTGTACAGGCAGATAGAGATTCTTCTGGCGCCAGTTCATTGGCAATAGTGTACGCAAGCATATACGCGCCGCAGCACAGTCCGATTGCGAACAATAAGATCCCTGTGAGGAGCATGTTATGTATGGGTAAGTAAAGAACAAGAATGAATAAAACCGCAGTGGACAAGCAAGAAATATGGATTAGCGGTTTGCGCTTAGGTAGATGGATGGACAACCAGCCATATATGGGACAGCTTAAACCAGCTCCTAACAAAATCATTGAGGTGAGAATACTGGCTGCCTCTATAGAGCACTCTAATTTTAATTGGAGAAAAGGAACGGCCCACATGGCGGCAAAAACAGTAATTACCGAAAATTCTAAGCCTACAAATAATCCATTCATCCATACCAATTTGTTTTTTACCATGAACAGCAAATGTTTTCTATATTGATGATGATTGCTGATGACCGGTTTGTTGCTGGGAATAAAATTCGCACATAAAAAAGCAATTAAAAGACCAATGACGCCTGCAGCAGCAAGGAAATAATGCCAGCTAATGCGTGTTATTTGTGAACCCATTCCAATCATGCTGATCACCGTTACAGTAAACCCTAGAGTTTCTGTGAGCCCAATCATAAATGCATATTGTTTCAGAGGATAATGCTGGCGTAATATTCGAGTCATGCCAACAAAAGCAAAAGAGGACCCGCCACCAATAATTAAGCGACCTAGAAATAAAACAAATAAGTTATAACCCGAAGAAAATAAAAAGCAGCCTAAAGCACATAATAGGGCATTTAGGGACAATAAAGTTCGGGTATTGTAGCGATCAAAAAGAAGCCCAACCGGAATTTGCATTGTAGTATAAACGTAGTAAAAAGCGCTACTTAATAGACCGGCGGTGAATGCAGTTAATTGTTTCTCATGCATTATGGCGCCAATAATAATTCCTGAAGATAATTGCAAGAAAAATTGAAAGAGTAAGAAAAACACGCCGACCAACCAGATAACTGTTCTTTGGGGGCTATATTGGGGTGTGGATTTTAATAAATTCATTAATTCAATTTGCGAGCAAAAGGCGGAATATATAGCATCATGGGGAAAGTGTAAATTTATTTTAAATAATGCAAGGTACTCATGTTAAAGATAGGGGGATCTTTTAAACCAAACGCACTTGCTGGGGCGATGCTGTTTCTTTAAGTTCTTCAGCTTTGATCCAAGCGATGAAACATTCATCCAATTTACTCATTGCTTCTTGGCGTTTTTCTTGTTGAGGTAATTGACGATGTAGTTTTTTAAGTACATCTAAATTTTTTAAATCCAATTGAGTATCGTCAAAATTAAGATGGGTGAGATCAACTAGCGAGCTATTAAAGTATTCCAGTAAACACTCTGGAACAGGAAAAAAATTGGTTTTTAGAATGCTAGAGAGATCGCCAGCTACGCTCATTAACGTTATCCATTTGTTCCTGTTTTCACTTAATGCACGACGAAAGACTGAATGTTCACTGTTTATGTTATCTTCTATAAGCTTAACAATGACCTTATGATATTTTTCATTGAGAATCTCCAATTGCTTTTCCGAGAATTCTCTATTTAGAACAATACTTTTTAAATTCTGCATACATCCTATCCAATAGTCTAGATTGACATAGTTAGAACGTGAATCATTAGTATGGATTTTTTCTAACAAGGCCTTAAATAGATGCAGATTGTTATCGTCAAAGACGATAACCTTTTTAAGGGCCTCGATGATCTTATAGTTATCGGTATCGATTAACGTTTGCTCGCTTAGCCAATCGTAGAATTCTTGTTGAGGATTTTTTCCTAACAAAGAAGCAATGTTTAAAAAAGCACAGAGGTTATAAGTATCTAATTCAGTTACTTTTTCGCCAACGTGATTGTATGCCGTTTCGATTAACTTAAGACATTCCGGATGCGTTAGCTCTGCTCGGGAGAGGTTGAAGATGGATTGCGTAAACTCAAATAGATTATTTCTTTTGTGAATCACATTATTTGTCTTATTCTCGATAATTTTTAACAAATACGCGTCAGCTCTCTCTAGAATTTTCTCATCCGCTTTAATTATCGTCATAAATTTTTTTAAATTAGACGCATCCTGTAAGCTTAAATGGTCACTTTCCTGCCAATCTAAAATTAGTTGGTTGGCCAGTTCCATGGCTTTATTTCTAATATGCTCTGCTTCGTCATCTAAGTCGTATTTTCTACAAAGAAAATAGGCTTGTAATAATTGGTTATTTGCTATTCGCGCAGGTCTTAATTTTTCTAAACTTTCAACCGCCAAAAATTTATATTCCTGTCGAAAAACAAGATCATCTTTAAAAGATAATTCAGGCATTGATTGAATAAAATGTGTAATTGTGTTTTTAACGTGTTTTTTACTTAAATCTTGCAATCTCGCACTGTATTGTAAATTAATAAAAAACTCTTTAGAGAATACACCTTGTTCATTATTATTAAGATTTTCTAATAACTGATCTTCATGTGCGTTAATGAGTTTTGCTCTTTCTCTCTCAATGGCTTGTGATATTAGTTCTCTCAGTTCTTCAGGATAATTTAAATCCGCAGACTGGTTTAGACCGGCAAGATTAGTTTTTTTATACCCATACATGCTTAACACTTTTATGTCGTCAACACTCATCGTATAGAGTGTTTCTTGGTCAACATCCTTCAAGCGCTTTGCCATGAAGTCAGAGCACATGCTAATCCACATTTCTATGATGCGCTCTTCGGTCAATTCGGTGGGGTCAACCCGTTTAAGGGTATTATGCTGCCCAGAATACTCATAAATGGGTAAGGATTTATTTAAACCAAATCGTTGAATGAAAAGCGCCTTACCCTCTTCTTCTCCATAGGTATGAACAAAGGCCTCCTTTGTATATTCGTACTGTCTTTCATATTGCTTTTGTATGTAAATCGCTTGTAGAAGAGGAGAGAATGGATGAACAGGATCATAATCATGATGACAAATTTTATTCGCTATCGTTGGATCAGGAGTATAAAAAATAGCATCATAACGATTTATATCATATAAAAGTTCTACATAATTTGAACCGATTTCATTTGGCTTGCCAAATAAACCTAACTTCATCTTTTTAAGAAGGCCTTGATATTCGTGCTCTAATAAAGAAGAAGATTTTCTATATGATTTCTCCTGGAGATGAGCCAAATGGGTTTTCGATCCTCTTCCGCTATTAAAATCCTCTGATGAAATTCTGCTGATATTGGCTATATCCGGATTAAAAATTAACATCCCCGCAGAAGGATAAACACCACTACCATGACCCAATATTGAAGTGGATCGCATTGGATTATGGTGTTTGGGATGAGGCTCTGCTTTTCTACTTTTAACATTCATAAGTTCAGCACGCATTGTTTTGCGTATTTCTTTTTCAGCCAAAGTTGCATCACTAGAAACAGGTTTACCGGGTCGAATTTTGGGTTTGGCACTGGGAATACCAATACCACGAGCAAGTATGCGTCCTTCGCGTAAGGCCGCGTTTAAGTTGTCTCCTGTCATTCCTAGCTGTTCATCAAAAGGTCTTAAGTCGATTAATTGCATGTCCTTTAAGTCGTTTACATCGAGCAAACGCTCATATAATGCAAAAATCAAAGGGTAATTCTCTGGATTGACATCGGCTTTTATACGGGCGTAAGCATCTTCATGTTCATAGTGCTTTTTCAATTCCAGATTTATCTTAATACGTGCATCTCCTTGAGTGTAGATAAGACTTCGTGCTTCCATAACAAGTTCTGCCATTTCTTCTAAAGCGACTTCGTTTCCCTCTTTACTCGCTATTTCTTTATAAAAATCAAGATAGGTTGCGTTATATTGATTACGTGCTCTGATAATATCCAAGCAATCACAGTCATGAATTATTTTTTGAAAAATATTTTTGGGAGGAATTTGACCGTCCTCACTTTGAGAAAATTGCCAAGACACTGAGCCGTCTTCCTCTTCAAAAAGCTCAAAATATCCCTTCTCTGGACTGGGGTCTTTATTTGCGGTTGCTTCTGCGATCAATTTAGCTTTTGTTGCATCAACACCTAATACCGCTGTTAGATAATAGTATAAAAAAACAGCGCTTTCATGATCCCAATGATCTTCATTTTCATCCTCACGAGCAGCATCATGAAAAAGTAAGGCAATTTGTATTAATTTGATATCCTTAGCACTTAACTTTTCGGCTTCTTGGTTACCATGTTTGCGATAAAGATTGGCAAATACAATGGCATACATTGCTGCACGACTGACATGTTCGATTCCATGATGAACACGAGCTATCTCACCTTCTTCGGGATAGGATTGAGGATAAGAAAAGCAATAAATATTTTGGAACGCCCATCTGGCATGATCATTAATATCACTGTCTAGGCTTAATGTGTTTTGTTCGCTAACAGAAAAAATATCGAGAGGAAGATTTTTAGTTTTCAGCAATTCTTGGATATCAGGCAGTTCCCATTGCTCTTCCTCTTCATATGGCTCTTCTGCGCCAGTAAGCATTTCCAGGGGAGAAGGCTCGATAATGCTGCTTTCGCGTAAGGAGAAATCAATGGAACCCTCATGAAACATGACGTAATTAAACAATTCATGGAGTTTACTCTTAGGATCAATCTCTTTAAAATGTCCGCCTAAAATGCCTAGAAGTTCTAAATGAGTATTAGCGGTTTCCCCTTGGGCTTGATACTCTTCGCTAGTTTTTAACGCCCTTAAATCATCAATAACCTTGTTGATTACAACTTCGCTTTTAGCATACGGTGGTTTCGCTTTAAACCCTTGAAAGAAACCCAGCACTTTGTCTTTTGACCCTTGCCATATTGGCTTTAGCCAGCCTTCTTGCTGCTGCATTTCATCCTGATTGATTCGCTTTAAAGTGTCCATCAACGCGTCGATTGTATCTTTCTGTTCATAAGATTTATGATCTTCATAAATTTCTATATAGGTGTTTGACATCACAGATGCTCAGTTCAAAATAATTTCGCTATGATTATAATATTAGCACTTTGCATTAAATGATTTTGAAAATAAATATTAAAATGTTCTGCACAGCATGATTTTAATTAGCTGTAATTCCAAGGAATGAGGTGTCGAATCCATCCAGAAGTTACTCTTGGGGCAAACCAGGCTCTCAATATTACTCATACAGCCATATATTAATGAGATCTAAGGGAAATGAGTGATAGGCACACCAACGTTCAATCATATCTTTATCTAATGTTGAGGGTATTCCATGAACTCCAGAAGTCAGCTTTTCTCTCAGAAAGGTTAAAGCAACCAGATTATGGATATAAAATTCTGGATCAATATATTTCATGGGCGTGGGGTCGTTAAGTACAAAATTAACAGGCATTTTATGATTTAAGACTTCATCATCACTAAATTGAGGACCAAACTCATCATAAACTCCTAAATTGGCAAGTATCTTGCCACTAAACCAGGAGTGGGGATAATTATTCATAATCGCTTTTTTACCGGTCGCAGTAATCACCACATTCGCGTCGATTAATGCACGTTCCAGCCCGCTGAAGTCTTGGGGATCGAGTGCTTTGATACCTAAGCTTTGAGCGAGTTTTCTTTGTTTCTCATTAGGGTCTACAACTACTACAGGAACTTTATTTTGAGTACAAAAATAGGCAAGCCCACGTCCAATCTTGCCAAAGCCAAAAATAACCCATGATGTTTCAGCTGGATTAATTCCTGTTAATTGAGTCAGAGCCAAATGGCTGCTTTCCGCGCATCCAAAAACTGTTTCCAATTGTTTTGTCAGCGAGCGATCAATACTGATCACTGGAAAATCAAGAACTTGTTGGCTATAGAATTGATCTCCTGAGCCGGTTAATTCGATTGCTCCAATTTGGGGTTTTCCAAGAAATTGATACAGTTGGGCACCACAATCAAAATAAAGATCAAAAGTTTCTCCAGCAAGGGTATGCGGCTCCTCAACATAACGAATCTTTGCTTCATTTAGGCAAGAGATTGCCTGCGGTTGTGCAAAACAAAAATCCGAGGGATTGGTGACTGTTATATTCGCACCTGCCTCAACTAAACAGGCTATTTTTAATAAGGTATTCATGACCAAGGGGACATGATGGACTACTCGTAATCCAGCTAATGGACGTGAATTGCTCCATTCAGTGAGTTGTTGGTGCATAAAGGGAGCTTCTGTTTGAGGATATTTTTGAAAGAGTATTTTAAGAGCGTCCTGCATCGTGTTTTGAAAATTGGTAGAGAATAGCCAATCCTAACATAATTTATTAATGTGGAAATATTTATAAAGATAAAAATAGAGTTCTTATAAAGCCTCGATGCTTGTAGCCCGGATTACACTTAGCTAATCTGGGCTAGAGGACTAAAATAATGCTACAAGGACAATTTATTTTTCTCAGTAGATGAGTTGTCCGCACCGAGCCAGCTTTCAAGCCATTGCAAAAATCGAGATATTAAATCGGGTTTTTGGGGTTGGAAAAATGACAGAGGCTGCAATCTCTTTTGCTGATTACGTATTTGTCCTAAATAGCTTAACTCCTCTTTAAATAAGCTGCTTGTATCCGTTTGCTCATCGGTATTAATTTTTTGATTGAGTGAATCCATCCAGTTATCCAATTGAGATAAGTCGTTCGTTGTGAAGGAATAGGATTTTTTAATTCGTGCTTTGAGTTGTTCTTGAGCCGTATATTCATCTTTAAATTTGAGTTGGTCTGCCAAATCTTTCTTTAATTGGGTTCCATTCTCATTCGTTAAAATAGCATATTCTAAAAGATACAACTCTTGTTCGTTTTGCGCCGATGCAATTAAATTCTTGTAATGAAGGGCACGAGTTTGTCCACGATAATAATCAAAAAAATAAGAAAAAAAGCTTAAATTTTTATCCCGATGTTTCAGGTAATAATTTAAGGCTTCAGTACATTGCGTTCTCAAAGCATGGAAATTGGATTGTGCACTCAACGATTGAGTAGGTGGCTCTCCTGTTTTGAGTTGTCGATTTGGGTATGTTTGAGACGGTTCTAACTGTTGCTTGCCACCATCTTTAGGTTCAACTCCCCTATTGGGGGAAGTATTTTTTTTCACCATGGGTTGCGGCGAACCAGGTATGGCTTTTGCAGGAGCTTTAGGAGTCTGAGTTTCTTGGCCTAAGTTCGATTCTTCAATAACTGCAGTGGGTAATACTTCTGCTTTTGTTGGTTGAGGTAAATACCGCAGAATTTCTGGGAGAACAAAATGTACAGGCAAGTTTGTTACTTCCAAAGCATGCTGGAGTGACTCGGCTGTTGTATTAAATTCTTTTTGAGTCTCCTCACTCTGTTCTAAAAGTGGCCTTGTAAATTGTCTGAGTAAACAATAAAGTTTGAATTCCAGTAGGCAAACCTCTTTAAATCGAGGATTTTCTATTAGTTTTTCCAACAGATTAGAATGGCTTTCTTCGAGATAATCGGGATCAATATCTTGTCCTGCCATGATGATTTTTATCTGTGCCAAATGATTCACTATTTCAGGAGATTCAATGGCTTTATCAAGCTCAATGTTTTTCTCTTGAATGACTTTTTGACATTCTTCGAATATCTTGCCGAGTTCCTCAAGTGCTCGCTTGAGTGGCAAATAATTAAATGTATAACGGTAAATTTCATTGTTTAAATCAAACTGTTTTTGCAGCATATGAAGCTCAATTTCTTCAAGTGCTTTTTGAATTAACTCTCGATGCGGGATTGCCAATTGAGCAAGTACTTGAGGATTAGTGCTTTCCAGGAGTTGAAACAACTGCGGGCGAACGTCGATTTTATCAAAATGAGCGCTGAGATTTTCAACATAGGCTTTAATGATATCCATCCCATGTTCTTGTAGTGGTTGTTGTAGCTCGGCATCCAGATGACTTGATGTTTGCTTTTCAATAAGATTTGCCAGGGCTGCCCATTCCTTTTGTTTTAGAGCTTCAGTTATTAATTTTTTGTAGCCATATTTTTTTTCAAATAAAGGAACGATGCCTTTAAAGAGTACAGGATCTTTTAAGAGGTCTAGAATACTTTTATCGGGTTCACTTGGGAGGTCGCTTTGAATAAATAGGCTTTTGAATACAGCTTCATTTTTTTCTTTAACTGCTCGTTTTAAAGGACTCAAATAGTCCGGACTTGTAAACAATTTTGTATTCTGGAATGAAGGATCTTGTTCCGGATTTTTAATAGAGCTCAATAAGGAGGCTTTAGGGTTTGGTACGTTGGCTTTTAAAAATAATTCATAAAGCCTACCAAATCCTTGGGCATAAACCGTTTCAAACAAAGCAGAAGCGGGTTGCTCACCAGCTAATTGCTGGACAGCATATTGTTGCTCACTGGTGCTGAGGGTAATCTCCCGGGCAAGCAGCTGATTGGCTATTTTTCCTTGTTTTTGTTCGCAACTAAACAGAAATAATTCCTTAAAATCCAGTCCGAAATTAAGATCTGATTCAATAAATGGTTCTAAAACCGCATCATTGCCTTTTTCTATCGCCTGTTTCAATAATTCTAAAAGAGGCTTCTTTAATTGGGTTTTGGGAGTTAACCTGCTTTGATTCAAAAATCGAGTGACTAAATTTTTATTGTTAGCGGCCAACGCTGAAGTGAAAATTTGCTCCGTTAATTCTGGATCAAGCACCACGGTTTCTTTATCCAATAAGGAGTCTAATGCGATTAATAGATTATTTTGTGCCAGCAGAGGTATAAGTTTTGGATTTTCCTTTAACTTGGGAAAGAGCTGCAGCAGTAATTTAATTCCGCTTTCATTTTTATTCAGAATTAACTCATTAATGAATTCTTCAAGTTCTGATTTTTCCCATGTTGCTTTGTTACTTAATGACTTAGCCAGATGAAAAAGCTTATTTTTGAAAAAGCCTTTAACTAGTTTCTTTTGTTCTTGAGGGGCTAATTTTTCTAATGTAAGCGTATCAGCGGGAATTTTGGGTACTACTCTATTGAGTTTAACCAGTTTTCCAGGGCTTGTAGTTGAATTATGGAGGTAGTCATTAAACAATTGAGGTTGTTGCTCGGCACATGCCGTGATTACGGGTGCGATACTCCAATTTAAACTGTTCTCTAAAACGAGTTGTTTTATCTTGGGGCTTGCATTGGCTAAACATTTTTCAATAATGGAGTAGTTATCATAGTCATAACATAACGAGAATAACTCTCGTATGTCTTGGGTATGATGCAAAACGTTGTAATGTAACTCAACCAATGTGGATAAAATGGATAAGTCTTCTTCTTGTAATCCTTTGGCATAGAGGAAATCTAGGGTTTCTGGCTCGAGATGGCTTTTCTTCGCTTCCAGTTTTTCCTGAAGAAAGACACTCATTTCCTTATTGCCATTCAATAGAGCAAGGGTAAGTGCGCTTTTAATCGTCTCGACAGGGATATTATCTCGCCATGCATTTTTTACATGTTCATTTTTCCTTAGGAAAATCAGGCTATGGAGTAGCGTTGTCGAACCAAGAGCGGTGTTTAAATCCATCAAATGGTATTCACGTGCATCAATGTTGTTCCAAAGTGTGGGCTGATTTGCCTGTTCCGCCCATGCACGTGCGTACGTTTCAAAAATGGTTAAATCATTACGTTCCATGCATAAGGTAAACAAATCTGGATCGTGAATATCTACAGTAAAACCATGATCGAGGAGTTTTTTCAAAGTGACCGCATCAATATTTTGAACGATCTCTTTGTTCAATATCGAAGGAAAGGATTTGGGATTAATGCTTGCTGTTGTTAACTGAGGAATCAACAAATTCAAAACATCATGTTGGTTGACGATGGCCGCGTATTGGATTTGTTTTACGATTTGTTCTGCTGATAACTTATTTAGAAACTCATTTATTAGAACGGATTGTGCTTCCTGCGTCACAAAAGTTAGGAGTTGCAGATGATTATAAGCGGTTTGATTTTTAGGCTCTTGAGACAGATTTAATTGATCAAATACGTTCAATAAATAACGGTGATCCGTTTCCTTTTTCATTAACAAAACGTGCTCTTTCACTTGGGCGTCGAGAAATAGCTGCAGTTGGTCTTTTAAAGCACGTTGATCTTCGGTTGTCGTGTATGTCTTTAGATAATGTTCAAGGAGCTTTTTCGCTTCTTTATGATTTCCAAAATATAAATTGCAAAGAATTCCTTTCAAAATAGCTTGTCTTAGGACCGGCGACAAAGGCTGTTGCAGTAAAAGATCATTGAACTGGGGACGGAAATATTCTTTACTTAATGTGTCGTAGTCGATTTTATTTTGGGTAAATAAATGTCTGAGTGTATCGACATCTCCTGCCATAGCGGCAAAGAAGCCTGAACGGGTATCGGTCTGACTTGAGAAGGCAATTTGATGCAATTCATTATGCGAAGGGTAATGCACAGGTAGTGCATTTGGATGGGCAAATGTACGAATAATGAGACCAAAAGAGTCGTCTTTATATTGAAAGCAGTCTTTAATTTCTTTGATTAATTCATTTACTGACTCAAACTCTTTTATCTTTCTAGTGTAGTTTGGATCGTAAACAACGAATTTTCCATTTTCAAAAGATAAGGCGATTGCATGATTCTGACTAAAAACCAAATAAGATCGATTCTCACGACCAATTTTTTTGAATAGTTCTTCCCATTGTGCTGTAGTTGTTGTCAGGCCTAAATTAAATTCATTTTTTAAGGGTTTATTGCCAATATTTAAAATTTTTTCAATATCGCATTGCAGGATTTCATGACTACTGTATTCCTCGATATGGAATGTTTTTTCAATTTTGATAATGAAACTATCAATTGCAGGATCATCACCGATGAGATAATTACTCGGGAGGGTCGCTAATTTGTCGAGTAAATCAAAAAATACGGCTCGTTTATTTTGTAACGTATATTGGATGTATAAAGCAGCAAGTGCGGCACAAATTCCTTTTTTATTCAGTACAATAGCAATATTTTTCTTTTGCTTCAGGCAAACGTTAACTGCGCTAATAATTTTGCCTTGGTTTGGCATGGGGAACCCTCTCTATTTTAAATTTTTGATATTATAAGGGACATGTTAATTCGATACAATTCATTTTGGCCAAACAATGGACATCAAAGGGTAGTTAACAATTGAAGTAAACGCAATATAAAAAATATTATGCTTCCATAACAATTTCCTCTGCAGGTGGCCTTAAATTGTAATTAGAGCTCATGCAGTGCCCATAGGCTCCGGTATTGGCAATTAAAATGATATCTCCTTCATGAGTGGTAGGTAATAAACGGTCATATCCCAGTGTATCACCCGATTCACAAATCGGACCTACAATGTGTGCCATTCTGGATTGTTCTGAATAGAGCCGACTTAGGTTAACAATTTCATGATAAGCTCCATATAAAGAAGGCCTAATTAAAGAATTCATTCCCGTTTCAATTCCTATAAATTGCACTGTTCCTTTTTCTTTACATTGAGTCACCTTAGCCAAAATGATCCCACTTTCTGCCACAAAGAAACGTCCAGGTTCCATCCAGAATCGCAAATGAGGGTAGTTTGATTTGATTGCGAGTAATCTTGAATCAAGTTTTTTGAGGTCTAAAGCTTGTTGCCCGGGTTTTTCAACGATTCCTAAACCACCGCCTAGATTCATGATCTGAACTTGAGGAAATTGCTGAAGAAATGAGGTAAGTACTAGAGCAGTATGTTCCCAAAGTTCTGAAGTAAGAATCCCACTGCCCGAATGGGAATGCAAACCAATGACATGGATGTTATTTTCCTGGGTTAAAATTTTTAGCTGTTCGATATCATTTTGCGCGATACCAAACTTTGATTCATTGCCTCCAGTCACGACATGTTTGTGATGACCCGCACCAACACCTGGATCAATACGGACTATGATCGTGCGGTTTTTAAATAACTCAGGCCAATTCCTTAGTGGGTATAAATTATCGATTGTCACATAGCATCCCAAGTTCATGGCTACTTTATATTCCCTCTTAGGAGCAAAATTTGGAGTAAATAAAATTCGCTTTTTATCGAGGTGAGGAAATAGAGTATGTATGTGATTTAATTCCTGGATGGAAACGCATTCAAAGCCAATTCCTTCTTGTTCCAATGTGTTTAAAATTAATGGATGCGGATTGGCCTTGATTGCATAAAATAGCGTGTCGATTGCTTGTAACGCTAATAATTTTCGTGCCTGAGATTTGACTGTTTGGCAGTGATAAACATAACAAGGCGAATGAGCTTCTGCGAGGGCGAGTAACTCTGAGCGTTTGAGCTCCCACCAAGGGATCGCTCGAGTAACTGATTTTTCCTCTTTTTGGGGGTGAAACACTTTTTCCAGTTGAACGATAAAATTATCCAGGATTGGATTATCTCCAGTGAGATAATCGTTAGGGATAGCGCATAATTGAGCCAATGCCTCAAAAAATTGTTCCGTTTTATTTTCTAGAGCATAGTATTCATAGAGGTCGGCCAGTCCTGCATAAGCAGATGAATTATCAAATTTAAAATCCTTATTGGATTTTTGTTTGAGACACAAAGTGAGCGCATCAATAATTCGGTTGGGTTTGGACATTATGAGCTCATGATTCCATTTTTATCATATGAAATTATAATGCACAATATGCTTTAACTCAATTCAATATGAATTTGGTTTCGTATTACTCACTATGATGTATTAAATTTATGCTTGCAATTTTATTGGCACTCAAATAGGCTGTATTAAAAAATAATTATCATAAGGAGTTGATATGTCTCAATCTAAAATTAATATGGATGATGCAGGAAAGACGGGCGCATTACTCGCAATTGGAAATACTATTTTAGCGCCACTGTATTGGCTTGATGCAAAGTTCGGTTTAACTACAGCCATTGTGGTAACCACCGCATTTTTGGTAGGTTCGCACGAGATAGGCAAAAAAAGAAGAGAAGTTCAAAATGGAGTAAATAATATGAACTCTTTTTTCGGTGGTATCACTGGTGATAAAAGTACAGAGGTGCAAAATGCACTGGCAAATATTGCTGTTGGAGGTGCCGCGATATTTGATGAAATTATGCCTAGTGATAAAAGTCATCGCCCTAAATAATTGGTTTTCAAATTATGTATCAAGGAAGTGTAGTATGCCTAGAGATCAAGTAAATCCAGAAAAAACGCTCAAGACTGGTGCATTAATCAGTTTTGGAAATATATTTATGTCCCCTTTTTATGCCAGATTAGGTCCATTTGCCTCTTTAACGCTAACTGCCGCAGCATTATTTGGATTGCATGAGATTGGCAGAAGCAAACAACTAGGAAATGGTTTTCTAGGCTTTTTTTCAAACAAGCCTCATCCTAATGTCTCTGATGTCAATACCGCGATGAAACATGTAGTCGAAGGTGGTGCAACGGTATTTGACCGAGTTTTTTCTCCTGGGAGCAAATAAGTGTTGTAGTGTGGTGCAGATCAGCGAAACCTGTGATTTCATTGACCTTCACTTACAAAAGCTCCTCCCTCCGTTATGCTGTGCATAGCGAGGGAGGGAAGTTTCTCTATGACTCCAATTGATGAATCTTAACTAACATACCTATTTGAGCATTATCTAAATAATACACAACATTTTCTTTAAGGCGTTGTTTTTGTGAAATAGTAAAGGACGATTGTGGATTATTGGGCGGTGATACTTGGAATTTTGCATCAAAAAAATAATAACTCGCTTGCTTCACATTTAAAGTCCCTTGCATTTGCCAGCCGTTATGTTCAACCATCGGAAAAGCGACACTACTTTGATTATTTGCTGGTTGCCTCCATGAATAATGGGCTAAGACTTGATAGTGAGATTTACGAGTGAGTAAATAGTATTCATCTCGCAAGCTTGAAGAAGAGGGGGCTAACAATCGGTAAGGTTTTCCCGATTTGTCTGTATCAGTTTTTAAGGATATCGCGTTTGTACCCATTGGAATGAGTGGCGCGTCGATAGCTAGGCCAGTGGTTTGATTTGGGTGTGCAAATAGGATCAAATCAATTTGATAGGGAGATTTGGCTAAAGCCAGACAGGAATACAGAATACTTAAGGTTGCTATTATTAATCGTTCCATGGCTAATTTATTTTTATTGTTATTATTGATTTATCTTTAATCGTACTGTAGCCCGGATTAGCGCAGCGTAATCCGGGGTTTCGTGCCGCTAATTACCTGGATTACGCTGCGCTAATCCGGGCTACAATACTACTATGAATCCTATTTTAGTTGAGCAAGTATACCCTTTCTGGAAGAAATCACTCAACAACAATTTTAGGAAACTTGTCTGCGTAATTGATTGGTTTTTTGGCCAATTCAATTGCGCTCTTCATTGCTGTTTTAATCAAAGTATCCGTTAACTCATCACGGGCTTTAGTTGCAGTGGGAGTGCCTTCGTCACAGTTTTGTCTAATGCGTCCATCTAATGGAAGTTGTCCCAGTAGTGTCGTATGATGTGTACTACAAAGTGATTCTGCACCGCCTGCGCCAAAAATTGACTCTTGATGTCCGCATTGGCTGCAGATATGAGTGGACATATTTTCGATGATACCAAGAACATCTATTCCTGTCTTAGAAAACATATGAATTGCTTTTTGTGCATCAAGTGTCGCTACGTTTTGTGGGGTAGTTACTACTATTGCTGCAGTCAATGGAATTTTTTGTACCAAAGTCAGTTGGATATCACCAGTACCAGGTGGTAAATCTATCAATAAATAATCCAAATTATCCCAAAGGGTAATATCCAGCATTTGGATTAGGGATTTGGCAAGCATAGGGCCTCGCCAGATTATCGCTTGATTACTGTCGGTTAGATAGCCAATAGACATACTCTCTATTCCATGGGCTTTTGCAGGAAGATAATGTTCGCCACTCACTTGTACCGGTTCTGTTTCGCCGAGCATTAAAGGCATACTAGGGCCATAGATGTCTGCATCTAAAATGCCAACCCGCGCACCTAACCGAGCTAATGCAGTTGCTAAGTTAACGGTTATTGTCGATTTCCCAACCCCTCCTTTTCCGGACGCAACAGCAATAGTATTTTTTACTCCACGCAAGCCTTTGCCTACGAGTTGCGTTTTGTGAGGTTTAATCCATTGATTGACATGAATTACTATCTCTTGATGAGGAAATGCTGATTGTAAGGCTGCAAGAAATAGGGGCTTGTAATTTTCTTCAAGCAAATTACAAGGAAAGCCTGCGGTGAGATTGACGAGCAACTGATTGTCAGCCATTTCAAGGCTAAATTGTAAGTTCATTTCCTTGCCTGTGAGGCCGAGAAACGGATCTTTTAGAGTATCTAGTAAGTGAATTACAGTATTTTCAGTGGTCATGGCTTAAACTTGAATGGAAAAGAGGAATGATAACGCAGAGGTGGGTCTGTTTACAATTCTACTTTCTAGGCCAAAATGGCCTGATTTTATGCGCTACGACACCTACATTCTTCGTGTAAGCTGCGTTTCTGTGCTCTAAAATCACACCATTTTGACTCAATCCAACGAATTGTAAACAGACCCTAAGGGGAAATATTCTCTGTGATAAGCAGTTCAGAAGGCTCATATTGCCAACTAATCCAATGATTGCTCGGGAGATAATAAATTCCGCAATAGATAGGTAAAGGTGTTTGTTTTGATATATAAGAGCCGTACTCATTCAATTGAGCTCGGTGTTTTATCAATGAGGTTTCATCCTCCTTTCCAGTCTTGAAGTCGATAATCCAGCGTTTTCCTTGATCCTCAAAAGTACGATCAATAATCCGGGTAATCGGTCTATTTTGCTGTTCTACCAATAATTCGTATTCGTTTTGTTCTTGATGATGTTTACTAATGATCCATAACCCTGTTTGATCTTCAAACATCCGGGCGATTTGTTCTTGCATACTGATTAGGGCTTCATGTTGCATTGACTCATCGAAGCCTAGCTTCCGTAATTCATAACGGGCAAAACTCCAGGGGACTTCGCTGAGGGTTTTGGGGTGATTATCACAGATCCATTGCAATAATTGGTGCGTTACTATACCGATGAGTCGAGGAATAGTCGTTGATAAAGAGGATGATGTGGTCTTGGCATGGGCGAGCATTTCAAGGGTTTCAGTTGTTACATTTTGATAATAAAGGAGGGGTAAGCGTCCGATTTTGGGTAAATACTGATTTGATTCTTCAATACTGGATAAGGGCTCTTCTGCAATAAACTCTATATTTTTTAGAAGATTTCGAAATGAAGTTTTAGACGATTTTTCTGAGTGATCCGTTAAATACAAGCGCGACTTTGCACGTGTTACAGCAACATACAGTAATCGTTGCGCTTCATAACGACTTTTTACTCCATCTAACTGACTTAAGTAATCATATAACGCACAATGCTCTTGATGTGCCCCGTGGATAGGCGACATCAGCAACAAATTTCCATGCTTTTGAGTAGGTAAATTGAGCCAACGTAACATCGGATTATCACCACGATTGGGTTGTGTCCCTAAACCAGGAAGAAATACAGTATCAAACTCCAATCCTTTAGATTTATGAATCGTCATCACGTGTAAACGTGAAGGATTTGCTTGTTGTGAATAGAGTTTATTCAGTTCTGCGAGAAATTCTTTCATATCCGATAAGCGACCGTCTTGTTGATAACGATCAAGCAAGGTCCAGAATTGTTCGAGATCATTGAGTTGATTGGCATTTAGGATGTGTTCAATATGCAATTCTTTTAAGGTTCTGATCACCCAAGCTGAGAGTTGGGTTTCATATCTTTGGCTGAGTGATTTGTGCATGACGCGTATCAAATAACTCGCGCGAATCCTGCCTTCTTCACTGAGGCCAGAGATCTTGTCTAAATGTAATAAAGCAAAGTAAATCGATTTTTTTTTATTGAACTGGGCTATGGCATGAATATCACTTAAAGACAAACCACAATAGGGACTATGTAGGACAGCGAGCCAGGAGAGACGATTAGCGGGTGTCAATAAAGCATGAGTTAATGACCAAACATCACGTAAGTGGCCTAGATTGGCTAATAAAGTAATATCAGTGCCTTGATAGGGGATTTGATGTTGGCGTAAGAGACGAATAATTTCGCTAAGTTGGGTTCTTGACCGCACAAGAATCGCCATAGTTTGCTCAGGATCAGTGTGCAGCTCGTGCTGGATGATTTCTATGAGTTTTTTTGCTTCCTGTTTTCGACTTTTAAATTGCAGGGCCTGTACCATGCTGCATTCTTTATTTTGAATGACATTGACACTTGGATGAAATGAAACAGCTCCAGATTCTATATCGACTTGCCTAGGGAAAATATGGGTGAACTGATTATTAACCCAATTAACAATGGTTGGTGTCGATCGAAAATTACAGCTTAACTCTAGAGGCAGGAGTGTAACAGGGCCTATACCTTGTTCTTTAGCACGAAAGAATAAGCCTACTTCTGCTTGCCGAAAACGATAGATGGATTGCATGGGATCGCCCACAATAAAAAGCGTTCTTCCATCGCCTTCTTCCCATCCCCAAACGAGTTTAGTTAACAGTTCAAATTGGGTAATCGAAGTATCCTGAAATTCATCAACCAGAATATGTTGAAGAGTATGATCCAAATATAAAGCTAAATCAGTTGGATTTTCTTCATTACCTAAGGCATTTAATGCTTGTTGAGCGATGGCAGTGAAGTCAATTTCGTTGTGTTCGCTAAATAAAACGTGCAAATGACCTACAAGAATAGGGAGCAACAAAAACAGGGCTTGCAGAACCTCCCATTGCTCGGGATCATATTCTGGTGCAGGCAAATTACTGACTTGGATTAATGCTTCAAGGAAATCAGGGAACTCATTTAACTCAGTGAGTAATTCTTTACTTGCATTTTTGAGTCGCTTGTATTCCTCAGCCGGACAGGAGGTGCTTAGCAAGCCAACATGGTGATCAAAACTTTTGCGTAAATTCCCATCGCCTGTCAGCAATAATTTACTCAAGGCGGCTGCAGTTTCTTGATTTGTCTGTTGAAAATCATACCAATCTTTGAGAGGGTAACGTGGCGAACTGGGGTTGTTTTCTATAAGCGCTAATTCACGTGCATATCGAGTCAAATCCGCACTTAGATGTGGGGGGAGACTTTGTTTGAATCGCTTTAACTCGTGTTGCTCTATCAGTTGCAGCGCGCGTTCAAAAGTCGATTTTTCTTGAGCACGTGCCTGAAACAAAGGGGCTAGCCATTGATCCCTTTGAGAAAGGAGCGTGGTAAAGAGTTCCAGCAGTCGGTCTTGGCGGTTATCCACATGCAACAAGAGTACTTTGATTGCTTTTTGGTATTCAGGGGTAGCCAGGGCAAATTGAATACAGCGTCGTCCTGCATTTAAATAATGACTCGCTACTTTTTCCGTAATTTGTGAATAAGCAATTTGCTTTTCCAAAAGAGGAATTGCTTGATTGATGCTTTGGCATAAAGAGTCAATCGTAATTACTTTCAATCGATTCGGCTGTTGTAATAAATTCCATTGAAATTGTGCATCACGTTGAAGCGCCTCTCCAGCGAACGCAAGTGTTTTTTGTTGATGGGGGGTATCGGCCTTTTTTTTATTTGCTGCCTGCCGTAAGGCATGCACAATACGTTCGCGCATTTCGCTTGCGGCTTTACGGGTGAATGTGAGCGCGATAATTTGTTCTGGGGCAGTGACAGTGCTTAACAGTCTCAAATAACGTTGGGTGAGAATTTCAGTTTTTCCTGAGCCTGCAGGAGCTTGAACAATAAATGATAAGGAAGGATCCGTAGCTTGGATTCGTTGATCACTGTCGACTAACATTGTTTTTATCCCTGTATGTTTCTTGTTAGAGAATGTAAGTGGTCTTCATTCGCCTTGATCGGCACCTTCTCCCATGTAGGCTGGGCCTTGGCCCAACATCACTGAATCATAATGGCTGTTGTCGTTGTACCAGGTGCAACCTATATGGGGAGAGGGAAGACTTATTCAATAACGATTTCTTGTGCTGGCGGGCGCAAATTGTAATGTGAACTCATGCACCGGCCATAAGCTCCCGCGTTGGCGATTAATAATACATCACCTTCTTCTGTCACGGGTAATAATCGGTCATAGCCAAGGGTGTCACCTGATTCACAAATTGGACCAACTATATGGGAAAATCCGGCTTTTTCTTCATACAATCTACTTAAGTTCACTATCTCATGGTAAGCACCATATAAAGAGGGACGAATTAGGGAGTTCATGCCTGTTTCGATGCCAACAAATTTTACCTTACCTTTTTCTTTGCATTGAGTGACTTTGGCAAGAATGACACCACTTTCTGCCACAAAAAATCGTCCGGGCTCAAGCCAAATTTTAATTTGTGGATAACGCGTCTTTACCGCCATTAACAAGGCATCCAAACTTGTAAAATCCAATGGTTGTTGCCCTGGTTTTTCCACTACGCCCAATCCTCCACCTAGATTAATCGATTGAACGTGCGGGAATTGCTCCGTTAAAGACGCGAGCATTAAAGCCGTTTGTTGCCACAATTCAGGGGTTAGAATGCCGCTTCCTGAATGAGCATGCAATCCCACTACTTGGATATGATTTTTTTGGGTTAATGCGACAACTTGCTCAATATCACTTTGTGTAATACCAAATTTTGACTCATTGCCTCCTGTTGAAACGTGCTTGTGATGGCCAGCCCCAGTACCTGGATCGATACGAATAATGACTTCACGGTTTTTGAATAGCTCAGGCCAGTGCTCCAAGGGATATAAGCTATCTATGGTGACATAACAACCGATGCTTAATGCATACTCATACTCGGTTTTTGGTGCAAAATTTGGAGTAAATAGAATTCGCTTTCGGTCTATGCCCGGAAAGAGTTCCAATATTCTATTCAGTTCTTGAATAGAAACACATTCAAAACCGATGCCTTCTTTTTCCATAGTTTTTAAAATCGAGGGATGAGGATTGGCTTTTATCGCATAAAAAAGTGTATCAATCGATTTTAAAGCCAGTAGTTGCTTGGCTCGGGCAGCTTGGGTGTCGCTATGGTAAACATAGCAAGGTGAATTGAGTGAAGCAATGGTTAATAAATGATCACGCTCTTTTTCCCACCATGGAATACTACGCACAGTAGGTTTTCCAAACTCTTCATGCCAACTTTTTGAGTAATAAAAAATTTGAGGGTTATTTTCGATGAGCAAATGATGCAGCTTTTGGCATAATTGATTTGCCTGTGATTCATCAACAACAAACGTAAGGTTCAAATCATTGGATGCAAGGGACATTAAATAGACTTGTTTGGCTTCAAAAACTTCTAAAGCTGGGCCAAGTTGTGGCAATACTGTTCTGATGTGATGACCAACGAGACTTACTGCGCTACAGGGTTCAATGAGTTTCGCGCGACCGAATTGATTTAATTCTGCTAATAGAGCATTAATCGCTGGTCGATCGTGTATTTTGCTATTGATATCGAGAGATAAAGTCACGTTAAACTCGGAAGACGAGAGTAAGTCTACTGAGAAACCATGATGTTTAAAGGCGGTAAATACATCAGATAAAAAACCAACTTGTTGCCACATATGTAAGGTATCAATAGAGATCAATAGGATACTGTTTTTTATCTGAATGGATTTAATGAGAGGGGCCGTTTCATCAATATCTTTGGTGATGAGCGTTCCCGAATGTTCCGGCATTTGTGTAAATTTCACGGACATTGGAATATTGGCTCGACGAACAGGAGGAATGCAATTCGGGTGTAATACTTTGGCACCCATAGTTGCAATTTCCTGCGCCTCATCGTAGTTTAATTTCTTTAATAAGCGGGCTTGTGGCAGTTGATGTGGATTAGCTGTATATATTCCAGGAACATCCGTCCATATTTCACACGATGCAGCTTGAAGTTTCCCTGCGAGCAGAGCAGCTGAAGTATCCGATCCCCCTCTACCTAGTAAAACGGTTTCACCTTGTGGATTTGCAGCAAAAAAACCTTGAGTGATAATGGCTTGAGCGCCACAGGAGATAAATTTTTCAGCTAATTCAGGATCATATTCACTCTCACAACGAGCGGAAAGATAATTCGCAGACCCTCCATCAGGGAATGGGATACTGGTTAACAGTTCACGAGCATCGTACCATGTACAATGAATTCCTTGCTTTTCGAGAAACGCATGACCCAGGCGAGTCATCATGAGTTCGCCCATACTTAAAATTTCCGCATGGGTCTTGGCGGGAGCTTGTTTCAATAAGGCAATACCTGTGAGCCATTGTTCTAATTGAAGCAGATCTTTAGCAATTAACTCAGGATCTACCTCAAGTTGTTCCGCAAGATTGAGATGTCCATTACGAATATCAGTCAAAATACTCTGATGTTCATTGATCAAAGCAGCCTCTATGGCTTTTTCAAGTTTATTGGAAACTTGCGTTAGGGCGGAGCAAACAATTACAGGCTGTACCCCAGAATTTATATGTTTCTTAGTAATGGAGGCGATATTATTCCATGTATTACGAGTTGAAACGCTGGTACCACCAAATTTGGTTACTATTTGTTGCATGATTCATTTCCGCACAAAATTAATACACATTACCATGGAGGGGAGGAGCAGCACAAGCCTTCAGAACAGGAATTCAAAATTCAAGGGCAATATTACTCATTAATTAACCATGATGGACGCAATTGCTTCACAATGAATTAATATTCATTAGCTGTTGAATCTAAATAAGAAAAAAGTATTTTGAAGGTGTTTTTAATGATTTGAAAACAAGGTACACTCGCTTTTTAGCGGACGTATTTTATTCAAATTTTGAGGTATGTAATTAAGGAGTAATAAGGAGTGAAAAATATGCACAAACCTTTAAGAACACTAGTTAACGCTGCTGTTATCAGTGTTCTAGCTGCTGCTGGTGGAGCTCATGCAGCTGGATTCTCTTTATACGGAGAAGGGGCTGGATATGCAGTTGGTAATTACGCCGCAGGTTCTGCAGCTGAAGCAGCCGATGCATCAACAGGTTGGTATAACCCTGCCGGTTTAGCTTTACTTCGTGAGCAGCAAGTGGTTTTCGGTGGTATCGGCATATTTCCCACCCTGAAAATGGATGGCTCAAGTACATTTACTACTTCCACGGGTCTTCCCCCACCTTTCCCTCCAGTGGTTCAATACGTACAAAATTTTGAAGGAGTTGATGGCAGTTATGATGCTTTTGTTCCTTCATTCCATTACGCTTTACCGTTAGGTGAGCGTACTACTTTTGGTTTAAGTGTTACTGCTCCATTTGGATTAGCTACTGATTGGGCTCCTGATTCCCCAGTACGCTATTCAGCGACTTATACCGAAATTTTAACAACTAATATTTCGCCAGAATTAGGTACTCGACTTACTGAGCATTTTGCTTTGGGAGCTGGTCTGGATCTGCAATGGGCTCGTGCAAAGTTTAATCAAATGATTGGTGCGCCGACTCTGTTCTTGCTGCTGCAAGAAGATCCCGCTAAGGTTGATTCTTTAAGCTATAACAAAGCTTCATCTTGGGGCGTTGGATTCCATGTTGGTGCGATGGGAATGTTTAACGACAATCACACCCGGATAGGTCTTAATTATCAATCCAGAGTGCGCCATGTTTTCTATGGACATAGCCGTTTTTCTGGAATATTGGCTAATAATAATTTTGAATTGGTTTTTCCAATATTGCCTCCTTCAGCATCCCGTACAAATGATGACTTATTTAGTAACCCACAAGAATTCCCAGATGTGGTTACATTAAGTGCTTATCAAGACATCAATGACAAATTGGCTTTATTAGGTTCGGTTGTATACACTGGCTGGGGTGTGTTTAAAAACATTCAATTAAATAATGTTGCGGTACCCAATATTGGAGCACCACCATTTTTTAATGTGACTCAGGCAAACATTGAGAGTAATGTTATACAAGATTACCATGATTCTTGGCGTGTTGCTCTCGGTGCCAATTATTGGGTGAACCCCAAATTAATGCTCCGTTTGGGTGGTGGTTATGATCAGACCCCTACAAATGATACGTTTAGAAATATTCGCTTACCTGACGTCGATCGTTGGGCTGTTGCTGTGGGTGCTCATTATCAATGGCGACCCAATGTTGGTGTCGACGTAGGCTATACTCACTTGTTTGCAGGGTCTAGACCAGATGTTAATTCCTTCCAGGCTCTTTCAACAACTTCTGAATACAATGTAAATATTGACGGCGGAAATTTTGCTGCTGATCTAGTGGGTGCTCAATTGACATGGGTTATTGATAAAGTGCCTGAAGCACCAACAAAATAAATAGTTCATATATTCTGAATCGTAAAAAGCCACTTCATGTGGCTTTTTTATTTATGAATTAATGTGCCCAGTAATCATTTTATTAGGCATAAACATCATTCCATATGTAGAGAGAGGCTCTAATGTGCTACCCGCGTTATGGATGTTAAATCAAGAGATCAGGCGTCTTAAAATCGTCGGGATGTCGAGACGGCGAACCATTTCTAATGGATCTTGGGGGCAGGGCCGTTTCGCTTTATATTTCTTAAATTCATGTTTTATCGATAGGTGGGTACCGAGATGGAGGCGAGATCCGCCTCCTGGCGTATATGGAAAAATTATCCTTTGTTTATGGTCGCTTCACCAGGTCCATTTACGGTCAGAGTATATCCATTCTTTGATAAATATTTTGGAGTAATATCACCAGAATCAAGATCCATATGAACCTCGCCTACTTCAACTGGATTAGAAGTATTGGTAGCCATTTTAATTACTGCGGTGCATTGTTTGCCAGTCGTATGTCCATAGCAGGCTAATTTTACGAGATTCCAATAAACTTTTTGTGTTGAATTGCCAGCAGTTGGGTATGCCGAAGGAACACCTGCTATATAAGCATTTGATTCTTCAGGGGTATTATTGTGAGTGACTAGATAAGCTGGACTTGCAAAAGCTGTGACAGCACTTAGACTTAAAGCAATTGCTGAAAAACCTTTAAATAATAAATTCATTATATCTTTTTCTCCGTTTAATTATAAATGATTGGTTCGTGTTATCTTGTTCAATGTCTAAAGAAAACGTACTGATCTAAACCAATCGGCTTTTCTACATCTAAAAACGCACCAAGAGTATATCGTAAAATCGCTTAGTGTCTATCACCATTCGTCTTGGGCCATTTACGGGCTTACAAAGAGTTAAGTTTTTTATGAAAATTTATGCTGAGATATTAATCGTGCGATATCTTTAGCGAAGTAAGAAATGATAAAATCTGCCCCAGCACGTTTTATCGCCGTTAAGCTCTCTATGATGGCGTGTTCTTCATTGATGAGTTGGTTTTGGGCAGCTATTTTAATCATTGAATATTCACCACTTACTTGATAAGCACAAAGGGGCACCTCAGGAAAATGTTGCTTTAGTTTTGCGATAACATCCAAGTAAAATCCTGCCGGTTTAACCATCATCATATCGGCACCTTCCTCAAGGTCTAACGCTGTTTCTCTTAAAGCTTCAGCGCCATTAGCGGGATCCATTTGGTAGCTCTTGCGATTGCCAAATTTTGGTGCTCCCTGTGCTGCCTCTCTAAAAGGTCCATACAGGCAGGAGCAATATTTCGCACTGTAACTTAATATAGGGATATGCTGATATCCTTGTGCATCTAGAGCATGACGAATCGCATGGACCATCCCATCGGTCATTCCGCTAGGCGCGACCCAATCAGCACCCGCTTTTGCATGACTAACAGCTTGTTTTGCAAGAAAAGTTAATGTCTTATCGGTATCAATGCATTCGCCATTGAGCACACCACAATGCCCATGATCCGTGTACTCACAAAAACAAAGATCAGTAATGATTAAGATGTCTTTATTCACAGTGCGAATTTTTTTTATCGCTTGTTGAATGATGCCTTCATCATTGAATGATTCACTGCCATAAGCATCTTTATATTTAGGAATACCAAATAGCAGGACTGCAGGAATACCTAAAGAACTAAGTAATTCAATTTCCTGAGGAAGGCAATCGAGGCTTAATTGAAATTGACCAGGCATAGCACTTATTTCTTGAGGCTCATTAATAAGTTCGCTAATAAATAAAGGAGCGATAAATTGCTGAGGATGCAACCGTGTTTCTCTAACTAAAGCACGCGACATCGCATTGCTTCTTAAACGAGTCAATCTTAAAGGAATGGTGTAGTCGGTCATGGAATTGATCCTGTTATTGGTTCATTTTGTACAGCTCGTAGCGAAGAGCCAAAATAAAAGTGGAAGTATTTTAACATAACTCTTGTCGCTTGAGTGAAAATGCAGTGGCACTCGGGCTTGCGAAAGTTTCCCCTCCCGAGCGATGGAGCTCCTTGCGAAGCGCGGGTTTTATGATGGGGATCTCTCGCTACGATCGGATGACGTGATTACTTCAGGAGATGAGGATGAGGCGGATGATAAGCAATTCAGTCTTTCCGTTTTTTAATTTTCTTATTTGAGGTATACAAAAAATCAATGGCACTGCTGGTATCACTGTTGCTTATTTGAATACTAAAAAATCGGTTGAGTAAATATCTGAGGGTTAACATATTGGTATCCGTTTGGGAGAGGCCAATGTTGTAGCTTAAATAAAGGCGTTTTGAGAGCGATTTTCCAACCACCAAAGAAGTTGTGTCACTTGAGGTGTTGGTGATTTGGTTGTAATTCGTATTGGTTTGCACATTAAAATCAATACCTGCAGTTTGTTTGAGTTGCTCTAAAAGTTGGAGGCTGTTGGTATTGCTTCCTAAGTTCATCGACGATATCGCTGCGAGCAGCAATTGTCCTCCAGCCTTATTTGCCTGATTTGCTGGTCGCCTTAGAACAAGCATGGAAAGAATATCTGCTTGAGAAAGAACAGCAGGCTCAGAAAATAATTGAATTTTCGGACGGGATAACCGACCTGTTACTTCTACACCTAAAGTCATGGTTTCACCATAATTAATGTTTTGCAGGTTCGTACTGTTAAAGTCTAAGAGTTGGCTGGAACTGGAAAAACTTGTGGGTGAAGTACTAATTTTTTTTGCTGCACGAACGTTAATTCTTGGATTAGAAATAGGTCCTCCAGTAAAAATGAGTTGTCCCTGTTGTATCGCTAAATCTTGTCCATAAGCCTTATAAGTACCGTTTCTAACGGATAATTCTCCGTAGGCATTAATTGAATTCTGTTGCGATTGTTTTACATGCAGTGTTCCATCCAAATTCCCTTTTAATCCCTTAACATTGAGTGCCACTTCTTTACCCATTTCAAGACCAATATCCATGTCGTTAATTAGTGTAAAGGCAGGGGAGGCTTTCTCTTTACGCTTATAAACCACGTCATCCGGTAACGAAATACTGTTGTGGAATGATCGAGGTTGAATTTGAGCATAAGGAACCAAAATGGTACCCGAAAGAATTTGCTTGGTTGGTGTGATATTAAGATTAAGTTTTGGGGAAATATGGATTGTATATTCGCTGGTTTGAACCAATGGAAAATTTTCACCTTCTAGAGTGAAATTTCCCCTAAATTGGGTGCTTAGATTTCCTTTTCCGGTAAGTGATAAATGATGGCCTGCAGAGACTGCCGAACCGATTGCTTCCCAGGAGTTTTGTTTCCCGTGCACATTCATTTCAAGTGTATCGAGATGAAGTCCTATTTTAGGTAAGGAAAGGCTGGTTTTACTGAGTAGAAGTCGACTTTCAATAATTCTTCTTTTTAAAGTACCGCTTACTTTGAATGAGGCAACCAATTGTCCCTTTAAGTCATTAATTTCCGGACTGATTTTTTGTAAAAAGTCCAATGAGCTTACATTCAATGATAATTCACTGCTTATGGGTTGGTTGTCTTGTAAGCCGCTATCAAGAGCAAATTTGGGAAGTTTAAATTCCAGTTTTAAATTTTTTTGGTCATCAATGGCCAAAGTCCCAGAGCCTTTAAGCTGTTCGGGTGAAAGAATGATTTTTAGAGAGCCACCCTTAAATTGAAGACGAGGTAGGGTATCCTCATTAGGAGTTTGGTAAAAACCGGGATGTATCGTGAGTAGCAAGTGCCCCTGATTTTTAGCGCTGGTCTGGCCTTGAGCAGATAAATTGGCGTATAAACCAGCATTTCCACTGGTTATCCTGTCAGGTGGCGTCAGTTTCCCATCGAATGTCCATTTCCATGGGAATCTTCCACGAATTGTTGCATCCATCAGCCAATGCTCATTGGGAGTAGGGCTTACTTTAGAGTGTAAGTTAATTTGCATGTTGGGTAGGACCCCAGTCGCGATGATTGTTCCCTTTGTACTAGCCATCACTTTATCTTGTCCCGTGTTCCATTGCATGCCATGCCATTGAGCCTTTATGAATTGGCTTTCTCGCAGAGAGTGAGGCAGCCATTGAACGTCAAGTTGTTCTATTTTTAATTGAGAAGATTTATTTTGATACTCAACTCCGCTGAAGACAAAATGATTTAATAAACTGCCCTCAATGTGTTGCACTTTAAGAGTGCCTGGTAGATATAAATGGCTGAATTGAATTAGGGATCTTATACCTGACTTTGTTTCTAATAAAAATAAAGCCATCCCCGCAAATAGAATAATTAATAAGCAGCTAATATAAAGCATCTTAACTAAAAGTCGGAGCGTTTTTAGCAGGAATCGCTTCATAAGTCGGGTCCCATGCTGATCACCAAACGTGGGCCATTGCTATCACGCTGCCATCGGCCGTTAATTGCTTGTGCCAAGCCTACTTTAATTGGACCTATAGGTGAAACCCACATTAAACCACCGCCTGCATCATAATAACTTTTTAGAGGAGCTGGATTGTAAATCGCTCCTGCATCATAAAATGCAATCAAGTACCAATTTTTTTTGGTTTCTTTTTGAATTTCAAACCCAGCATAACTAATTATTCTACTTGGACCTATTGAGTTAAAACTAAATGCTTTTAAATTATCCGTTCCTCCTAAAAGTAATGCAAGTGATAAAGGCTGCTGGTTAATATTATTAATTGCTGTAAATCCTTGAATTGCATGTCCGTAAATGCGTAAACGGAGTGGTTCGATGCGCATGGCAGCTTTCATGTCTAATGAAGCTTGAGCATAGTTAATGGTTGATAAAAGGATTTGATTCGCAGCAAGACCATTAATGGTGATGTTATATCCCGAGGGTGAGAAGAGGAGGTCTTGAGTTTTGCTCCATGTAATACTTGCCTTGGGATAAAGTAAAAATTGTTTTGTATTTGGTTGAAACGCATAATGAAATCCTTCATAAAGCGAGTTTATTGATAAAGTACGCTGATAATTGGTTATTCGATGTTGTTGGGCAAGTGAGACGAGGAACGAATTACTGTATCCCGCACTGTAGTTTAAATTTGAAAAATTGCCTGTCAGTGTGTATTGATCCTGAATTGGGTTTTTCCCAGGAATAACGTACTGAGCCTGTACTGCGTTTTGTACAAAAGAGCCTTGAGTCATGAGATTGAATTTATGCCCTTGGCGATTGACGGGTATTACATGCAAAGCAGCACGTCCACGAACGCCCGTATCTGTTCCATAACCCGCACCAAGAGTATAAGAGTATTTAGATACCGGCTCGGTATAGATTTGTACCGGTACTGTCGGGTTTTCGGTAATTTGAGGCTTTAAAAGTACCGAACTAAAATATCCGCTATTTGATAAATCATTATTTAACTGCAGTACTTTATCACCAGAATAGACTTGTCCAGGATGAAAAGGCACAAAACGATGCAACAAGGCTGGGTTAATGTATGTAGGATTAAATTGCACTTGCCCAAAATAAAAAAGAGGGCCCGTGTCAAGAATTAGGGTAATTTCTGCTGTGTAGTTTTCTTCATCAATTAAAATTTCACTTTTTTTAAAGCTTGCACGCATGTAACCTTGGTTTTCTGCCGTATCAAGCAGTTTTAATTTGGTTTGCTCGTATTGCTCGGTAAAGAGAGGGGCTCCTGGAGCGAGTGGTATATTTTTCATTGCATCCCGCAACATGGGGTTATGCGAACCTTCGCCGAGCAGTTCAATTTTAAGTCGCGAAATCATGACTTGTGGACCAGGATGAATAATAACAGTCAACTGATGAGCGTTTGGTCTTTGTAGTTTAACTTCCGCTTTAAAATAACCAAAAGGTTGAATTGCCTGAATGACCTGTTCTTGTAACTCATCTAAGCTGAATTCGGCCAGGGGTTTTAATTTTTGTAATTCATTCAAACGTTTTTCAACATTGGCTTCGACTTTTCCAGAAACTCCATAAATTGTCATTGATACTGATTCATTGCTTTGAGCAAATAACGCAAAACAGGTAATGAGAAGTATCAGATAAATGAGTTTTTTCACGATAGTCTCAATACTCGTTTCACTGAAAATGTCCTCTTAATTTGCATAGGAATCATTTTTAAGAATATACACTTATTCGACATATAAAGGCTAGGCATTAAACGGAGTATTCGCCTGGGTACAGTATTATCTTTAACCAGGTTACAATCTGAAATTTCGTATCGTATCTTAATCACCATTTGGCCCAGCATCAAGCTCCATAATGCATTTTGTATTTAAGGAAATGTTGGGCCAAGGAGCAACCTGCGTCACCAGATTGCTATGACATAATCCGTAATCGTTTGACGTCATCGCGAGCGAAGCGAGGGCTCTCCATGATGTGGCCCGGAGTTAGAAGAGAGCGTTTGTTGTGCTCGGAATGATAGGACTGCGACTGGCTAGGCATCAACTGTTTCCATACTCTTGAATCGATATATCAAATCAAGAGCCTCTCTTGCAGTTAATCGATCCGGATCAATTTGAGCGAGTTCGCGTAGAATGGCTGATTGGGGTTTCACTTGGACTGATGTGTGGATTGGAGGGGCTGAGGGATTCTGATTTTGAATATGATTTAATTGCTCATGAGCGATTGTTAAAACCTCAGCAGGTATTCCCGCGAGTTCTGCTACCTCAAGGCCATAACTTCGATTCGCATGACCTGGTTCGACTCGATATAAAAAGATAATCCGACCAGTATCCAAGGATGCCTGCAAATGAACATTCCGAATGCAAGGCCATTGTTGGGGAAGATTGGTTAACTCAAAGTAATGTGTAGAAAATAAAGTATATGCTCTAATGGTCGTGGCCAGATAAGCGCAGCTGGCATAAGCCAAAGCCATACCGTCATAAGTACTGGTGCCGCGACCAATTTCATCAATTAAAACAAGGCTCTCATGAGTTGCCTGTCTTAAAATTTGTGCGGTTTCCGTCATTTCTACCATAAACGTTGAACGACCGGAGGCTAAATCGTCACTGGCACCTATACGGGTAAAAATTCTATCGATAGGGCCTAAAGTGACTGACTTGGCAGGTACGAAACTGCCAATATGAGCTAAAAGTACAATTAAAGCGGTTTGCCGCATGTAAGTTGATTTACCGCCCATGTTAGGGCCGGTAATGAGCAATATATTTTGCGATGGTTTGAGTTGTAGGTCATTTGCGATGAAGCGCTCTTGGAGCAACTGTTCGATTACTGGATGACGACCTCCCTCAATAGAAATTTGAGATTCAGGTACCAGGGTAGGGCAACACCAATTCAAACTGTGAGCCCGTTCTGCAAGAGTTGCTAATACATCCAATTTGGCCAGCGCTTGTGCTAAAAGCGTTAATTCAGGTATCTGGTTCTGGATTTCGATCAACAGATTGTCATAGAGCCATTTTTCCCGCGCCAAAGCCTTAACTTGTGCTGACAATACTTTCTCTTCAAATTGTTTTAACTCTGGGGTGATGTATCGCTCCACATTTTTTAAGGTTTGCTTTCTGTGGTAATGAGGAGGTGCTTTTTCTGATTGGCTTTTTGAGAGCTCGATGTAATATCCTTGTACGTTATTGAAGCCAAATTTCAGACTCGACAGACCAGTTTTTTGTTTTTCTTCTTGTTCTAAATACATGAGCTTATCATTGGCACGTGTACTAAGGATTCTGAGTTCATCCAATTCTTCATCAAAACCTGGAGCGATTACCCCGCCATCACGAATCAATACGGGAGGATTTTCTATAATCGCTGACGCAAGTAGGTGTTGGAGTACAGGTAACGGTTTAATATGTCTTTTTAATTCAACGATGAGCTCGCTTTGGTGATGAGCAAGAACGGAATTCAATTCTGGAAGTAACGCTAGTGTATGTCTTAACGCAACCAAATCACGGGGCCGAGCTGATTTTAAAGCGATACGCGAGACAATCCGTTCGACATCAGCAGTTTGACGCAACAGCTCATAGAGTGACATTCCCTGTTGCAATTGCATGATTTCCAGTACGGCATTCTGGCGCGCTTTAATTAGGTTGTGTTGTTTGAGCGGCCTTCCTAACCAACGCTTGAGTAGACGACTGCCCATGGAGCATGCGGTTTTGTCCAACAACGATAACAAACTGTTTTCATGGCTGCCACTCATGTTTTCAAATAATTCTAAATGTTTTTGGGTTGAGGCATCCATTTGCAAGTAATCATGGGTATGTTCAAGTGTCATTGTTGTTAAATGGGGAAGAGCTTGTTTTTGGGTCGTATGTAAATAAGATAACAAAGCACCTGCGGCAATGAGGGCAGTAGGATGATCTTGTTCACCGAACGCGCTAAGATCATGTACTGCAAATTGCTCACATAAAAGTTTTTTAGCATGATCCATGTGAAATTCCCAACCTGGTCTCAGTTTAATTGGGAAATTCAGGCAGTATTCCTCCAAGGGAGATGTCTCCTGTAAAAGCAATTCAGCAGGCTGTAATCGTGTTAGCTCGGCACTAAGCTGATTCGTTTCTGTTAATTCCAGTATATGAAAACGACCACTACTGAGCTCAACCCAGGCAAGGCCAATTTGATGCTTTTGTTGATGAATTGCCAGCAATAAATTATCTTTTTTAGCCTCTAAAAGTGCTTCATCAGTCACTGTTCCTGGAGTAATGATACGAGTCACTTGCCGTTCAACGGGTCCTTTGCTGGTTGCAGGATCCCCTATTTGTTCACAGATTGCTACTGATTCCCCTTTTTTAATCAATCTTGCTAGATAATTCTCCACTGCATGATAGGGAACGCCGGCCATAGGAATTGGTTTGTCAGCAGATTGGCCTCGATGGGTCAAAGTAAGATCCAACAATTGGGATGCACGTTTGGCATCATCAAAAAATAATTCATAAAAATCGCCCATACGATAAAACAAGAGCATATCAGGGTATTCTGATTTTATGCGTAAATACTGCTGCATCATTGGTGTATGGGAAGTGGTCATGAAGGCTTTTTTATTTGAGTGGAAAGTGGGGCGATTTTAGCAAAATCATTTAAGGTAGAGTAGAGGCTATCGAACGAAGAGAGTGTGGATATCAAAATCCGCTTGATGAAGAAAAAAATTAAGTGACTGAAACGTGGCAATTAACTGGTTTGCCATAATGTAATTTTTATTAAGGTTATGAGTCTATCAAGCAAAAGAAATTGAGCTTGAGACAAAAAAGGAAGTAATTATTTTTGCATGATTGTCTCGGTACACCTCAATAAATAACCCTAGCCTCAAGAATAGAATCTAGGATATTATCAATTACTTATCATGGAATGGCAAAGGAAAATGCTATGTTGACTGTAAAGGATGTCAAGTCTGTTGAGGCCGCAAAACAAATTATCGAAGAGCGTAATCTCACTCATGTCAAGGTTGGTTTATTTGATGTGGATGGGGTGATGCTTGGAAAATATATGAGCCGTAATAAATTCTTCTCGGCTTTAGATAATGGTTTTTCTTTTTGCGACGTAATCTTGGGTTGGGATTCTAAAGATAAACTCTATGATAATGGAAAATATACCGGGTGGCATACCGGTTATCCCGACACTTCAGTACGCATCGTGCCAGAGACATGCCGAGATCTTGTTTTTGAAGAGAATCAACTACTATTTATGGCTGAATTTTCTGGTGAAGCAGAGAACTTATGTCCGCGAGCATTACTTCGTCGAATTATTAATAAAGCAGATTCAATGGGATTTGACGCTTATGCGGCATTGGAATATGAATTCTTCATGTTTGATGAAACCCCAGACAGCATACGCTCCAAAGGTTTTCGTGATTTAAAACCCATGACCCCTGATTTTTTTGGTTACTCAATGATTCGTAATACCGTTCATGCGGACTTATATCATCAAATCCTCAATATGAGTGAGATTATGGATTTTCCTATTGAAGGGTTGCATGCTGAAACAGGTCCAGGGGTAATAGAAGCAGCTATTGCTGTAGATAAAGTTGCAGAGGCCGGCGATAAGGCCGCATTATTCAAGACCTTCATGAAGGTCTTAGCCCAACGAAATAATATGATGGCTACCTTTATGGCTAAATGGTCACCACACTATCCCGGACAAAGTGGACACATCCACCTGTCCTTACGTCATCAAAGTAGTAGAGGAAGTGCTTTTTTCGACCCTACAATGCAATATAACATGAGTAAAATTCAGAGACATTTTGTGGCAGGACAACAAAAACTTATGCCTGAATTTTTAGCTATGGTTTCTCCTACTGTGAACAGCTTTTCTCGACTCATTCCAGGATTTTGGGCACCAACAGACGCGACATGGGGGGTAGAGAATCGTACCACGGCATTACGCGTTATCCCGGGAAGTGATAAGTCACAGCGCGTTGAGTATCGCCTAGGTTCTGCTGATTCGAATCCTTATTTGGCTTTGGCCGCCGCTTTGGGCTCAGGTTTGTATGGAATTGAGCATGAACTGGAGCCCTATCCAGAAATCAAGGGTAATTCTTATACGCAAAAGCATCAAGCGGAGCTCGCATTGCCACGAACCCTCTGGGAGGCTGCTGCTCGTCTAAGGGAATCGCAAGCTGCCCGTACGTTATTTGGTGAACCATTTGTTGAGCATTTTGCTGCTTCTCGCGAATGGGAAGAACGTGAATTTCGCCGTCACGTTACCGATTGGGAGTTGGATCGCTATTTTGAAATTATTTAACTCGGATTTTCCAGATCATGAATGATACATTGAAAACCTATTCACCTATAGACAATTCACTTTATGTCGAGCGAACCTTTGCTGATGACGATGCGATCGAATCGGCATTAAACCGGGCATCAAGTGCTAAAAAACAATGGGCTAAAACCTCCTTGGCTGAGCGTGAGCATTATTGTCACGCTGCGGTAGATGCTCTGGTTGCTAATAAAGAAGAGATTGCCTGGGAAATCTGTTGGCAAATGGGAAGACCAATTCGTTATGCTGCTGGAGAGATTAATGGTTTTGAGGAGCGTGCTCGATATATGATTGCTGCCGCAAGTGCTGCATTGTCACCCATCAGATTAACTGAAAAAACAGGCTTTATCCGCTACATCAAACGAGAACCTCTAGGGCTCTCATTAGTCATTGCCCCATGGAACTATCCTTATCTTACGGCCGTGAATGCGATTATCCCAGCTATTATGTCGGGAAATGTTGTCTTACTAAAACACTCAGCACAAACACCGCTTGTTGCTGAACGATTTGCCCAAGCATTTAGCGAAGCAAATCTTCCAGAAGGGGTTTTCCAATACTTGCATCTCACTCATGCAGACACGGAAAAGGTATTACGTCACCCAGCGATCAATCATGTTGCTTTTACAGGTTCTGTTGCAGGTGGTGAAATGGTGGAACAAGTGACTGCCGGACGTTTTTTAAGTATTGGCTTGGAACTGGGAGGAAAAGATCCGGGGTATGTCCGTTTTGATGCAGATATTGATAAAGCGGTCGAAACGCTGATGGATGGAGCGTTCTTCAATTCAGGTCAATCGTGTTGCGGAATTGAACGTATTTATGTCCACAAAGCGGTTTATGAGCAATTTGTGAATAAGGCAGTAGCATTGGTGAGGCAATATAAACTCGGACGTCCTGACGATCCGGATACTACCTTAGGACCACTCGTAAGGCCTTCTGCTGCGGAATATGTCCGGGCCCAGATTCGCGAGGCCATGGGACAAGGTGCTGTAGCTCATATAGATAGCCAAGACTTTGTTATGGATCAGCCTGGATCGGCCTATATGGCGCCCCAAATTTTAACGGAAGTAACCCATAAAATGCGGATCATGACGGAAGAAACATTCGGACCGGTAGTGGGCATCATGTCCGTTGACAGCGATGACGAAGCTATTGCGTTAATGAATGACAGCGCCTACGGTTTAACGGCAGCTGTTTTCACTCAAGATATAGATCAGGGAATCGCCATTGGAGAGCAACTTCACACAGGAACATTTTTTATGAATCGTTGTGATTATTTGGATCCTGCGTTGGCCTGGACTGGAGTTAAAAACTCAGGGCGTGGATGTACACTTTCTCCAATAGGATATGAGGCATTGACCAGGCCTAAATCTTTTCATTTAAAAACAAACGACTAGGGTTTTTATACAATGCGACAGCATTTGGACCAAGAACCAGAATTGTAACCAACCCCAGTAAAGGATCTATGAATGAGTACATTATCAATGAAAGCTAATTGGAATTATCCGACTTCGATAAGGGTAGGGGCGGGGCGTGTGCGAGAGCTTACTGAAGCGTGCCATACTCTGGGTATCAAATCTCCTCTATTAGTCACGGACAGCAACCTTGCACAATTACCCATGATTGAAGCAGCATTAGCCGATTGTCGCGATGCGGGTTTACATGGTGCTTTGTTCACCGATGTAAAAGCGAATCCCACCGGTGAACAGGTTGGTGCTGGTGTCGATGCTTATCGAAGTGGCCAACATGATGGAGTGATTGCCTTTGGGGGCGGCTCAGCTTTAGATGCTGCGAAAGCAATTGCCTTAATGGTTGGTCAAACTCGTCCCCTATGGGATTTTGAAGACATAGGAGATAATTGGCGATTTGTGAATGTTGCCGGTATAGCGCCTGTGATTGCCTTGCCAACCACAGCAGGTACTGGTTCGGAAGTTGGGCGTGCTTCGGTGATAACCGATACACAACACCATCGAAAGAAGATTATTTTTCATCCTAAGATGTTACCTTCCATCGTTATTTTAGATCCAGAATTAACGGTTGCTTTACCTCCGAAGATTACGGCAGCAACCGGTATGGATGCATTATCTCATTGCCTGGAGGCTTATTCAGCCCCCAATTATCATCCAATGGCTGAAGGGATTGCTCTTGAGGGAATCCGGTTAATCAAAGAACATTTGCCTCGAGTAATGCAAAATGGAAATGATTTGAATTCCAGGACACAAATGCTTGTTGCATCAATGATGGGAGCAACAGCGTTCCAGCGAGGGTTAGGTGCAATGCATGCGCTCGCTCATCCTTTGGGCGCAATATATGATGCACATCACGGTCGATTAAATGCTATTTTAATGCCTTATGTAGTGCAAGCCAATCGCTCAGCGATAGAACAAAAAATAGATCGTCTAGCGTTTTACTTAGAGCTTGATAATGGATTTGATGGGTTTCTAGAATGGATACTGCAATTGCGCCGTGAACTTGGCATCGAACACAGCCTGGTTGAAATTGGCATCGATGCACGCGATGTGGCACGTATTGCGACTATGGCGACTGAAGATCCCTCAGCGCAAAGCAATCCAATTCTCTTTGATGCGTTGCAATACAAAAACATTCTTACTGCCGCGATTCATGGAGATCCTCATCCTCTATAGATGAAGTGATTATATTGGCAGAGGCGCCTTGAGGAATATCATGCATATTGGAATCTTACAATGCGATGAAGTAGAAAAAGGGTTAATGGCCATTCATGGCACTTACCCAGAGATGTATATTAAATTGCTGCGGCAAGCAGAACCCAATTTAACCTTTAAAGTTTATGATGCTCGTCAAGATGAATTGCCAATCGATGTCGACACTGCAGATGCCTATGTGATTACCGGTAGTCGTCACGGAGTCAACGATGGTTTTCTCTGGATTGCTGCGCTTGAAGAATTTGTTCGACGTCTTCATGAGTCAAGAAAAAAAGTCATAGGGATTTGTTTTGGCCATCAGCTCATCGCGAAAGCATTAGGGGGTACAGTCATTAAGTCGCCCAAGGGCTGGGGGGTAGGAATGTCCATCAATAAAATGACACAACATAAATCGTGGATGTCCCCATCCCTTAATCAACTTAACCTGCTCGTGAGCCATCAGGACCAGGTTGTAGCGCTCCCTTCGGAAGCAGAGGTTCTGGCCACAAGTGATTTTTGTCCCTTCTATATGCTGCAAATTAGGGACAACCTATTAACCGTCCAAGGTCATCCCGAGTTCAGTAAAAGCTATTCTCAAGCCTTGATTGAACTGCGTAAAAACAGACTCGGTATGGAATTAGTTGAGCGTGGATTACAATCACTACAGCAACCTTGTAATGATACTGTATTTGCTGAGTGGATTGTTCATTTTTTGAATTTTTAAAATACATATCGGCACTGTTTTTGACTTTTTTATTGAAATATCAATAGGTCATGGTTGAATTTAAATTTATTTGCTAGAATCTAAAGGGATTTAAAAAAATATTAAATTTATAGGGAGAATGAAATGAATCGTTTCGCGTTAATTGCAGCAACTGGTGTTTTAGCACTCGCTTTAACTGCATGTGGTGAGCAAAATAACAAGCAACCTACTGCAGGAACAGAAAACACTACTACAACAACTCAACCAGCTTCTAATCAACCTGCTGGTGGCACTCAAAATCAAACACAACACTAAGTCTTTAACCTGGGTGAAGGCGTAAGCCATAACCCAGGTTCCTTTAGGTATGCTCATGAGCTCCTATGATAATCTCATCAAAGAAATTGCCGCCATTTTAAAGAAAAAGAACTGGCAATTAGTTACTGCTGAGTCATGTACTGGTGGACTTGTTGCAAGTTATCTCACAGAAATTCCCGGAAGTTCGGTTTGGTTTGAACGCGGATTTGTTACCTACAGTAATTTAGCTAAAGAGGAGTTGTTGTCTGTTCCTAAGCAATCAATTGATGAATATGGCGCGGTCAGTGAGCCTGTTGCCCAAGCTATGGCCACTGGTGCCTTACTGCACAGCGCAGGGCATGTTGCCGTATCGGTTACGGGCATTGCAGGACCAGATGGAGGGAGTCTTGAGAAGCCTGTGGGGACGGTGTGCTTTGGCTGGGCCGCTAAAGACATGAATCCCAAAGTAGTAAAAAAACAACTTACCGGAGATCGACAAGCGATACGCCTGGCTGCATGCCAAGTCGCGTTATCAGGCCTGCTTTCTTACATCAAAAATGGATAAAGCTTCTCTTGATACAAAAAACAGGCATCTCATAGGAAGTCGAGTACTCCCCACATTGGAGTTGGACTCTATTTATTCTTGATTATACCCGTTTAGTCTTCGGCCATCGGCTGTGCTATTTGGTTAAATTCTTGTTGAGGATTATTCTAAAACTGTATAAAAATTTAACCAATAAATAAGTTTATAGTCAACCATGCTTTGCCCAGGCTTGAGTGAAAAAACTCCTTTAAATCTCTGAATCAATTTGATGCTTGTTCCCATCTGTGTGATAATTTTACCCTTGCATAACTACCTGGAAAATATTATGGAAGAAAATAAACAAAAAGCATTATCAGCAGCCCTCTCGCAAATTGAACGTCAATTTGGTAAAGGCTCAGTGATGCGTATGGGCGACAGCACCGTATCTCGAGATATAGAAGCCATTTCAACAGGATCTTTAGGATTAGACATTGCATTGGGTATTGGCGGATTACCTAAAGGACGTATTGTTGAAATTTATGGACCAGAGTCCTCTGGTAAAACAACACTCACATTACAAGTTATTGCCGAGTGCCAAAAAATGGGTGGCACTGCCGCATTTATCGATGCAGAACATGCTTTAGATCCAAGTTACGCGCAAAAACTGGGTGTGAATGTGGATGAGTTACTCGTTTCTCAGCCAGATACTGGGGAACAAGCACTGGAAATTACCGACATGTTGGTACGCTCAGCGGCTGTTGATGTCATTATTGTCGACTCTGTTGCTGCGTTGACTCCAAAAGCGGAAATTGAAGGGGAAATGGGGGATTCTCATGTTGGTTTACAAGCTCGACTCATGTCACAGGCTTTACGTAAGCTGACTGCAAATATTAAACGATCCAATACCCTAGTCATTTTTATTAACCAGATTCGTATGAAAATTGGTGTCATGTTTGGCAGCCCTGAGACAACTACGGGTGGTAATGCACTGAAATTCTATGCTTCTGTTCGCTTAGATATTCGCCGTATCGGGTCAATTAAGAAAGGTGAAGAAATCTTAGGTAGTGAAACACGAGTTAAAGTAGTGAAGAATAAAGTAGCACCACCATTCAAGATGACGGAATTTGATATTCTCTATAACGAAGGTATTTCTCGTGAAAGTGAAATTATCAATTTGGGGGTTCAACTCAATCTAATTGAAAAATCTGGGGCTTGGTACAGCTATAAAGGAGAGAAGATTGGCCAAGGCAAAGATAATGTGCGCTTATACCTTAAGGATAATCCTCAAGTTGCAGCGACTCTTGAGCAGCAAATTCGTACTGAGCTTTTAGAGAAAAAGCTACCTATGCTTGCTTCAGCTAGTGCGGAAGAGTTTGAGGCTGTTGATGACTAAAGCTTTTGATAGTGCTGTGCGCCTGTTGTCCAGGCGCGAGCACAGTGCACTAGAGCTTTGTGATAAATTGAAACAAAAGGGATATAGTGCAACAGAAGTAAAAGAAGCATTGGATGAATGTCTACGCTTGGATTTACAAAGTGATCGACGTTTTGTAGAAGTTTACATTCGTTCACGTATACGCCAGGGTTATGGACCTTTAAAAATAAGTCAGGAATTGAGTAGTAAAGGAATTGATAGGGAATTAATTCAGCAATTCTTGCAACAAGAGGAAGATAATTGGTTGACTTATGCTTTGGATGTTTGGCATAAAAAAAATAAAGGACAACTTGATTTATCTTTTGACGAATTGCAAAAACAACAGCGTTTTTTGCTGTATCGTGGATTTGGAATGGATACCATTGTTCAAGTGAAAAAAGAATTGAAAAAATAAAAATGAAATCGTAGTCTTGGGGAAAGCAAAGCCTCTGTAGCCCGGATTAGCGCAGCATAATCGGGAGCTCCGATCATCATACGGTGCTCCAAGTGCAGATTCATGGTTGAGTTCGGGATGATGATCAAGCGTTTCGCCGCGCGACCCCTGGGTATGATTAAAAATTAAAATTAACTCAAATTGGTGTTGATTAGAAAATGAAAAGTTCTGAAATTAGAAAAGCATTCTTTGATTATTTCACACAACGTGGTCATCAACTCGTGGAATCCAGCTCTTTAATTCCTGCAAATGATCCTACTTTATTATTTACCAATGCAGGTATGGTGCAATTTAAGGATTTATTTTTAGGACTTGAAACGCGTTCTTATCAACGAGCCGTTACAGCACAACGGTGTGTGCGTGCAGGTGGAAAGCACAATGATTTGGAAAATGTGGGTTATACCGCAAGGCACCATACATTTTTTGAAATGTTGGGCAATTTTAGCTTTGGCGATTATTTCAAGCGCGAAGCTATAAAATTTGCTTGGGAATTTTTAACCCAAGTTCTGCGTTTACCCGAAGAGCGTTTGTGGGTGACTGTCTATAGAGAAGATCAGGAAGCAGAAGATATTTGGTTAAAAGAAATGAAGGTTTCCGCTACACGCTTTTCACGATGTGGTGAAAAAGATAATTTTTGGTCCATGGGGGATACTGGTCCTTGTGGTCCTTGCACTGAAATTTTTTATGATCATGGTCCTGAAATCGCAGGGGGGCCTCCAGGAAGCCCCGATGAAGATGGGGATCGCTATATAGAAATTTGGAACCTGGTATTCATGCAGTTTAATCGGGATAAGGATGGAAACCTACATCCGCTACCTAAGCCTTCCGTGGATACAGGTATGGGGCTCGAGCGACTCGCCGCAGTAGTGCAAGGCGTACACAGTAATTATGAAACGGATACGTTCCAATATTTGATTCAATCTACGGCAAAACTTGGAAATATTACTGATTTAAACCATACCTCGTTAAAAGTGATTGCTGATCACATTCGTTCTTGTGCGTTTTTAATTGCTGATGGAGTAATTCCGGGCAATGAAGGGCGGGGGTATGTGCTGAGAAGAATAATTCGCAGAGCGATAAGACATGGTAATAAGTTAGGTTTGCCAACTCCATTTTTTTCAAGGTTAGTTGAACCTTTAATTAAAGTCTTGGGTGATGCTTATCCTGAATTGATAAAATACAAGGCCCATATAGAAAAAATTCTTAATCAAGAAGAGAATCAATTCGCTCGTACTCTTGATCAAGGTTTACGATTATTGCAAGAACAAATGCATTCCCTTGGCGGCCATGAAATATCAGGAGAGATCGCATTTAAGCTCTATGATACTTATGGTTTTCCTGTTGATTTAACTGCTGATATCGCCAGAGAACAAGGTCTCTATGTGGATATGGATGGTTTTAATCAATTGATGCAACAGCAGCGCGTACAATCTCAGGCTGCCAGCCAATTTAGTGTCGATTACAGTAACAGTGCTCCATTGGATTACCAATCTGATTTTCATGGGTATGAGAAAAAAGAGATGGAATCCAAAATTATTGCCTTGGTTCAGGATGGAAAAGAGGTTAAAACTTTAAACGAAGGCATGAAGGGAGCTATAGTTCTTGATCACACGCCGTTTTATGCAGAGAGTGGGGGACAAGTTGGCGATAAGGGATTGTTCAGAGGACCAGGTTTTAGTTTTCGGGTCGACGACACTCAAAAGAAAGCCCAAGCCATTGTCCATTATGGAGAAGTAGTCGAAGGTACTGCGTCCCTGGATCAGTTAGTTAAGGCGCAAATCGATAACGATCGTCGAGAGGCAATTCGTTTAAATCATACTGCAACTCATTTGTTGCATGCAGCACTTAAAACAGTCGTTGGGCCACAAGTTCAGCAAAAAGGTTCATTAGTTGATGCAGAGCGTGCGCGTTTTGACTTTTCTCATTTTGAATCATTAACCGCAGAACAAATACAGGCAATTGAACAATTGGTCAATGATCAAATTCGTGCAAATAATGAAGTGGTAACCCAGATTATGGATATTGAGTCTGCTAAAAAAAGCGGCGCGGTCGCTCTTTTTGGGGAAAAATATACCGATAAAGTGCGTGTATTATCCATGGGTGAATTCTCTAAAGAACTTTGTGGCGGAACGCATGCACGAAGGACGGGGGATATCGGATTGTTTAAAATCGTTGCCGAATATGGGATCGCCAGTGGGGTACGACGTATCGAGATGGTAACCGGTCGTTATGCTTTAAGCTGGGTTAATGAGCAACAGTTTCTATTAAGCGAATTAGCCTCTTTATTAAAAACCACAACCAATAATCTACCCGATAAAATCACGCAACTCATCTCTGAAAATAAGAGTTTGGAAAAGGAAATTACCAAGTTACAAAGTGAGAAAGCACAAAAATCAGGTGCCGATCTGGCAAACGAGGTGGAAAAAATCAATGGAATCAGTTTGCTTGTGAAACAATTGGATGGAGCAGACAGTCAAACCATGCGTACTACTTTGGATCAATTAAAATCAAGACTTGATTCTGCTGTGATTGTTTTATTTACCCTCGATCACAATAAAATGAATGTGATTGCTGGGGTGAGTAAAAATATCATAGGCAAAGCTCCTGCTGCGGCCACTTTGGTCAGACATCTCTGCGGAAAAGGCGGTGGCCGGGATGATATGGCCCAAGGTGGAGGTATTGCTCCGGATGACTTGGAGAAAAAGATAGAAGAAATTAGAGAAATGGTTCGCCATTCATAAATCAATTGGATGTAGCCTGGAGTTTTATCCAGGTTACTTTTGTAAATAAGCATATATAGGGAGTTGACATGCGTTTTTTACAAGAGTTTAAACAATTTGCCCTCAAGGGAAATGTAATTGATCTGTCTGTCGCAGTGGTTATTGGTGCTGCATTTGGCAAAATTACGAGTTCGTTAGTTAGTGGCATTGTTATGCCTTTGATAGGCCTATTATTGGGCGGAATCAATGTTGCAAATAAAACGTTTACCGTCGGTGATGCGGTGGTGAAATGGGGCGAGTTTCTTCAGGCAGTGATTGATTTCACCATCATTTCATTTTCAATTTTTATAGCAATTAAAATGATTTCTTTATTAAGGAAAAACGAAGAAAAGAAAGAAACGCCACCGACAAGGGAAGAAACTTTATTAGCTGAAATTCGCGATCTATTGAAGGAAAAAACAGGCCCTCAAAGCGAATAAGGTGTCTGTCAGTGATTTTCTACTGCGTGTCGCATGGTGGTAAGATGGCTTTGATTAGCGCACGTTGATCAGGGGAATTTAGCCCTTATCCCGAAGATCAGATTATCTTCACATTTTTTGTCATCAGTCTTCAAAAATCTAAGTATTTGTAACTCTGCTATAATTTTAAGAAACAATCTTAATAAGGACAGTCATGAGTGGACTACTCAATTTAATTGCCGTAATCGTTATTTTTGGGGTAGTGTTATGGTTAATAGACACTTTTATCCCTATGCCTCCATCAATTAAAAGTCTGTTAAATGTACTGGTACTTATTGTTCTAGTGATCTACATTTTACAATTTTTTGGATTGATAAAGACCATTTTACCGATGATAAAAATCTTGAAATAAAATTGATTCATAGAGATAAGTAAGCCGACGAACTTTAGATTAACAGTGCTGTCATTAACAGCATTGGCAACCATCAGGGATTGTTTACTCAAAAAAATCAAATTCTAAGATAATCACAAATGTTCATCTCAAGATAATTTGTTAATAAATAGAGATAATCAGGTTGTTCATTAAATAACCAGAAAATCTCACGATTTAAGTAACAAATTTATATATTGATTTATAAAATACAAAATAGATGATGGATGTTGATTAAATTAACAACATTTTATTCCCCTTATACTGGAATAAGAGAGCAGAAGATAAGTGCCGAAAGCGAAACAAGATTTAACATTAAATTCTTTAGTTGAGACAATCGAAGCAACTGAAAGTACACTGAGAAAAATGAGACTCCCAAAATCATTAGGTTTATCTAATTTATTCTTCGAACCAATTCAACTGTTTACGCTTAATAGCAAAATTAGCTCTCTTCAATCTCAAGTAGATTGATATCCAGTAACCCAGATTAATTCGGGTCTTAAAGAAGAGGTTAATCAACTCAAATTAAGAATACCATCATACCTTAGTCATTTTCCTATAAAGAAAGAATGGCAATCGAGTGATGATTGCCATAATAAATCGCCAGAAAAAGGGGTAATAGAACATCCTTTTTCCGTTCATTAATCCCTTCCAACAGGCTTTTGCGCATGATTCTGGTGGTGCCGCATAAAAAATTCCTGGAAGGCCATAGGTTTGTTTGGTGTCAATAAAGCCTAAGCGGGCAATGGTGATGTGCTGATTATTGCTGGCAGCCTGTTGTAGGCCTTGAAGATAAACTTCGATACTTGCTTTAGTTGCGCCATACAGACTGTTTTTAGAACGTCCTCTACATGCTGCAACGGAACTTAAAAAAAGTAAATGATGTTCTTTTTGCTGACGATTTAAATAGGTATGGATGATTAAGGTAGTCGTTAGAATATTGAGTCTGATGAGGTGGGTTATTGTCTCGACATTAAGATGTTCATTATCGGTGAAATCACTGTGGGCTATGAACAAATCCAATTCATTCTCTGTTGTTTTAAATAAAGTAATTAATGTATCAACCTGTTCCAAGAGATCCACAACAAGTACATCGCAACTTATTTTATGTCGAAGCATCATATCGTTGGCAATGATTTGGAGCTGCTTTTTTTGGCGTCCTACCAAGAGTAATTGATGCCCCGAGCGAGCAACAATATGTGCAAATTTTTCGGCAATAATGGAGGTTGCGCCGAGTATCACCCAAGTTCTTTGCGTCATTTTATAATCCCTAATCGTTTTGCCAGATCAGAGTGCATTGTACAGCCATAATGGCCTAAAGTCTGAGAAAATTGTTGATGATTCTCATACATGCTATGAAATTGTTTTTCATTCAAAAACATATCCTTAGCCAAGTAAATTCGACCGTTGAGTTCAGTGATTCGCTGATTCATCGCTGCTATTGCTTGTGTTGCCTGAGGATTATGGCCAAAATCAACAGCTAAGGTAAATCCTGGTTTACAAAATGAGAGTAAGCCCTCACCAGGTTGGGTAAACAACTTGAGGACTGCGAGAGTAGGTGTGGCTTTATTGATTCGCATTAATTCGATTAACTGCTCCAAAATAATTGGCGCATGATCGACATCAAATACAGCTTGGAATTGAAGCAATCCTCTAGGGCCATAAAGTCGATTCCAGTGCATGAGTTTATCAAGTGGATTATTAAATTGTTCCAATGCTAGTTTTTCTTGACCTTTTTTACTGGTAAAAAAATGCTGATTAAACAATTTCATATTCCATCGCCTGATCAGAGAACATGGAATTTTGGGTACCGTATGTATGTTTGGTTTTTTTGTGTTGATGGGTTCACAATGATCTGCTGTAGAAAGAATGGCTCGGGGCGTAGAGTTCAGAAGATCAAGCCAAGATACTTGATAGTCATGATGAATACCCTCGGTTGCCATATATTCAGTTAATGCGCGGATGGATTCAAATTGCTTGTGTTCTGCATGAACAAAGCGTGGCGCTTTTTTTAGGCGAAGTTCGGCTCGAGTAATAACACCGGTGAGTCCTAAGCCTGCAATGGTAGCATGAAATAAGTCGCTGTTTTCTTCACGGCTGCAATGAAGTTTTTTATTGCCCATGAGTAGATCAAATCCCAGGAGATGATGGCCAAAACTCCCAGCTTGATGATTGTTTTTTCCATGCACATCATGAGCAATTCCACCGGCTACGGTAGCATGAACGGTACCAGGAAGAACTGGAGGAATGAAATCAGGATGTACTAAAAATAAATCTTGGAGTGATACTCCTCCTTCACATACTACAATCCCGGTCTCAGGATTAAAATCGATAAAATGATTCAGACGCTCGGTGTCGATAATCATACCATCAGTATTAAAACAACTGTCGTTATAACTTAAGCCTGAGCCTCGTACGAGAATGTTTTGCTGAGGATTTTGAGTAAGATAATCAGCTAGTTGCTCTTCATTGTCTGGACGTAAGCAAAACGATTGACTAATGCGAGCACGGCTATAATTCGTCAACTTTCTTGTTTTGCAGTGCATTTTTTTTCATTCAATTATATTCTATACTAAGACTATAATTCATTTAGGAACACATTAAAAAGGAATTATCATGAAAACATGTTTAATCTTTTTCGGACTTTTCTTTTCTTTTTTAGTTTTTGCAGCGGATATCCCTCAAGACAATTTAGGCGCACAAAAATATGACAAGACGCAGTGTTTTAATAATACAGCCCAAGATTGCATTAATTCACAATGCTTGAACTCAGATCAAATTGATTGCCAGGATAATTGTCGAAGAATGGCACAAGCGAAATGCCAGCAACAAACGAATGAATAAAGTTGCTTGTATTTTTTTCCCATTAAGTTTGAATACATAGTCAAATGATTGGCGTATGAATTTTTTGACTGTCAAATTAAAGAGATTGCTTCTCCGGCGCTCCGTCATCACAAGGGCCACTTGGAATCGCTCAAAATACTGTGCTACAGCATGGGGAGCCCTGGCTTCGCTTGGGAGGATGAGCGTCACTCGGGATGACCACAGTGGCTTGGGTGATGGGACCGGTGAATAATTCTGCCACGCTGTATCCGAGTTGCCTGTCCTACTCCGATGACAACACTTTATATAAATGGCATATAGTTTGCATAACCTAGATATTCAACAGAAAAATCAGGTGGTTCCTTGAATTTAATGAGTGAATTCAAGTTTAAAATTAGTATGGATTGCTTATATGGCTGATAAAAACGTTTTATCACAAGAAGAAATAGACGCTCTGCTGAAAACTGTGGATGAACATCCTGAAGACCTCCATCAAGATTCAGAAGAGCCTGCGGTAACTGATGAAAAAGACGACAATAAAAGAACAAAAGCGAATAAAAAGAAGGTTACTGAGGCAGTATTTGAGACCGTAGAGATAAAAGACGAAAATGATGTAAAAACACTCAATTTTACGGCTCAGGAACGGATTGTCAAAGGGAAATTACCCGTATTAGATAGAATTTATGATCGCGCTGTGCGCTTATTTGCAGCAGATGTCTACAACGTTACCGCCAAAGATTTTGAGATTAAACAAGATCCATTGCTCATTACCAAACACCGAGATTTTATGGAGAGCTTACCCAATCCGAGCTTAATGTGTATTTCTAAATTTAAGCCATTACGTGGTAAAGGGATTATTCTTTTTGATAGTACTTTTGTCTACGATCTGGTCGACTATTACTTTGGTGGAAGCTCGCAATTTTTTGCTCAAAAAGACAAAACCGATTTTACTGCGACTGAGTTACGTGTGATGGATGTAATTACCAAGAAACTCATTGCCAACCTGACACAGGCCTGGAAGCCAATTATTCAGCTTGATATTTCCAAATTTAATGATGAGACAAACCCACAATTGGTCAATATAGCAGAGCCTGAAGAAATGTTGTTAGTTGCACGATTTTCGATGGATTTTGGCAAAGAAATAGGAACTTTTTATTTCATTTTACCGTATTCCATGGTGGAACCGATTAAAGAGCAATTGGAACTTGGTGCTTCTAGACCCGATGATGAAATTGATCCGAACTGGGTTAAATCGCTGAAAGAAGAATTAATGGATGTTGAATTAACGGTAAGCTCTGTCATGGCTGAAACAAAAACCACTCTAGGGGCAGTGATGTCATGGCAAGCAGGTGATTTTATACCAATGGAAATGAAAGAAGTGGTTACTTTAGATATCGAAGGAATCCCAGGTTTTACGGCAACTCAAGGTGCTGCAAATGAAAAACGTGCAGTAAAAATAATAAAAAACATTAGTTATTAGGAGATAAGTAATGTCTCAAGAAATCGAACAACCCAAACCGGCAAATACTCTTTCCCAGGAAGCAGACAGCGATAAACTGGATTTAATTTTAGATATACCGGTATCTGTAAAGGTAGAAATTGGTCATACCAAAATGACCATTCGTAATTTGCTTCGATTAAACCAAGGCGGGATTGTTGCCCTGGATCGTTTAGCGGGTGACCCGCTTGATGTGTTAGTCAATGGCACTTTAGTTGCGCATGGAGAGGTCGTTGTAGTGAATGATAAGTTTGGGGTGCGATTAACCGATATTGTCACTCAAGCAGAACGAATTAAGCGATTAAGATAATGCAAAGTGCACTCAATCAGGGAGAGCTCATACGTGTGGTGATGGGCCTATTGTTGGTTTTATTACTCATCATGGTATTGTCTTGGGTAGTGAGGCGATTTCATGGTATGCACATGAGCTCGACCAAGGGATTTCAATCCATGGCCAGTATGATTTTGGGACCTAAAGAAAAAATCACCTTATTAAAGGTGGGAACTCGTTATTTATTGGTTGGTTCAGGTTCCGGAAACATCACATTACTTCATGATTTTGGCGAACAGCTGCCACCAGGATTTGAGGACACTTTAAATAAACCTTCATTTGCGGCTCTGCTTAAATCGGTTGTGAAATCATAAGATGAACATAATGAATTTAATTACCCATTGGTATCCAATATTCTGTAATTCCCATGAGAAAAGTCTCCGTCATTTCGAACGACGCGCGCGATTTTATCGCTTTAGCACAGGGTTGCAATGGGCTATTTCTCGTGACACTCGGGATGATGGCAAAACATCCCGTATTCCGCTACGCTGGACCCAGGCGACATTATTGCTTATTTTATTTTGTTGCTTCCCACTGGTTTTACAGGCAGCGCCGTTATCCCTGCCCGCAATGACCGTACAACCTGGTGCCAATGGCGAACAGACCTACAGTGTGAACCTCCAAATTTTGATTTTTATGACCTTGTTAACCGTGTTGCCTGGGATGTTGATGGCAATGACAGCGTTTACAAGAATAATTATAGTGCTTTCCATTTTACGTCAGGCTATAGGGATGGCTCAAACCCCGACCAATCAAATTTTAATTGGTATTGCCTTATTTATGACTTATTTTGTGATGTCACCTGTATTTAATAAAATCAATGACACTGCAGTACAACCTTATCTCGCAGAGACTATTAAATTTCCTCAGGCGCTGGCCAATGCACAAGTACCTTTAAGGGAATTTATGTTAAATCAAACACGCAAAAATGATTTATCCATGTTTGAAAAATTCGCTCAAGAAAATCCCGCTACGCTTAATGAAGTACCCATGAGTGTGGTGATTCCTGCATTTATCACCAGTGAGTTAAAAACAGCCTTTCAAATTGGATTTATTTTATTTTTGCCCTTTTTGATTATTGATATGGTGGTATCCAGTGTTCTGATGGCTATGGGTATGATGATGTTATCGCCTTTAATTATTTCATTACCCTTTAAGATCATGCTTTTTGTTATGGTGGATGGTTGGACACTCATTTTAGGCTCACTGGCTTCAAGTTTTGCTATGAGCTAATGCAGCATTAGGTCCAGAGTTATAAATTAAAAGGAAATGGGACTCTTTACAATGCGCTATCTTACCCCTCGTCATTCCCTGTTGCAGTCGGGATGACCTAGGGATGGGGCTGAGAAAGCAGTGGTGTAAACAGAATCCTAAACCATAGGGAAATAATATGACTCCAGAGTCTGTAGTTTCTGTATTCAGTGAAGGTGTGTATTTAATGCTGTTGTTGATCACAGTACTCATTCTTCCTGGTTTAATTATTGGTGTTCTCGTTTCTATGTTTCAGGCAGCAACACAAATTAATGAAACGAGTTTGAGCTTTATACCCAAATTATTTATTACCTTTTTGATGCTGGTATTTGCTGGTCCTTGGTTATTGAAAACGATGGTGAATTACACGGATTCGTTAATTACCAATATTCCTTACTTAATAGGCTAATTCAAGATGAAGCTGGATTATCCAACAATTATCGGGATGATAAGCCAGGCCATTTGGCCAATGGGCCGTATTGGCGGTTTATTGCTTACAGTACCCGTATTTTCCTCTGCTTTAATACCCGCGCGCATAAAAGTTATTTTCCTTTTTGTTTTAAGTTGTGTCTGTGCTTTTTTAGTTCCTAAAGAACTTTCTTTTCTGAATTTCAAAGGAATTTTTTTAGGATACATCCTCCAGGAATTGCTTTTTGGTTTGTTAATGGGATTTGTCTTACAACTCGTTTTTCAGGTTTTTGTTTTGGGCGGACAAATTATTGCAATGCAGGCTGGTCTAAGTTTTGCAGTGATGATGGATCCTGCAAGCAGAGCCAGTGTTCCACTAGTTAGTCAGCTTTATTCTATGATGATGACCTTAATTTTTTTGGCACTTAATGGTCATTTGACTGTTTTTGAAACCTTATTGGATAGTTTCAAAATCATGCCTATAGGACAGCTTTCTGTGACGCAATCTATGGTTTGGAATGTTATTTTATTTTCGGGCTGGATGTTTAAACAGGCCCTATTGATTTCAATTCCGGCTTTATTGTCTTTACTTATCGTGAGTCTTGCCTTCGGAATTATGTCTCGTGCAGCACCACAATTAAATATTTTTTCTTTAGGATTCCCTATAACGTTGATCATGGGAATGGTTGTGATTCAGGTGGGTTTGCCTAGTGTTGCCGCACAAATGGGGGATCTTATCAAAGATGGGATGCGTTTTATAATAGGGATGTTGCACTGATGGCAGAGCAAGAACAAGCACAAGAAAAAACCGAACAGCCCTCGGCCAAACGGCTGAAAGAAGCGCGAAAAAAAGGTCAGGTTGCTCGCTCAAAAGACTTCAACACCACAGTGACTTTACTTTTTACTGCTGTAGGATTTCTTATTTTTGGTAAACAGTTGGCCCATCAGATGGCAACAATGATGCGTCAAGCTTTTGAGTTCGATACCCGAGTTATCATAACGCCCCTAACAAGTGTAGAACGTTTATTTTTTCTCGCTAAGATGGGATTTTGGTCTTTAATACCCTTATTGGCTGTTATTTTTCTGATTACTTTAGCAGCCCCATTGCTTATGGGCGGCTGGGTGTTTAGCGGGCAAGTGATACAACCAAAATTTTCACGACTCAACGCATTTCAAGGGCTTAAACGAATGGTTTCGGTGAAAAGTTTTGCCGAAATGATTAAATCGTTTTTCAAATTTCTTTTAGTCGCAGTTGTAGCCATAGTGGTATTGAAATCACAAGTACCCGCCTTGTTAGCTTTGGCTCATGTTCCCATAGAGACAGCAATTGGCAGCGGTACCCTGATTGTAGTGAAGTCCTTTGTATTAATTACTGCCAGTTTAATTGTGATTGCTGCTTTTGATGTGCCTTTTCAACTGTATGAGCATCAAAAAAACATGAAAATGACAATGCAAGAATTGAGAGATGAATATAAAGAAACAGAAGGTAAGCCTGAGGTAAAAAGTGCTATTCGTCGCGCCCAGCAAGAAATCTCGAGGCGGCGGATGATGAATGAAATATCGAAAGCGCATGTGGTGTTAACTAACCCCACTCATTATGCCGTAGCGATTAGCTATAAAGAAAAGAGTCATAAGGCACCCATGGTTGTGGCAAAGGGCAAAGACTTAGTTGCTTTTCAAATAAGCAAAGTTGCAAAATCACATCAAATTCCCATTATTTCGGTGCCACCCTTAGCACGTGCTCTCTATTTTTCTACCAAATTAAATAAGGAAATACCTAGAGGACTCTATGTCGCTGTAGCCCAGGTTTTAGCCTATGTGTTTCAACTGCGAGATAAGGAACGTTACGATTATAAACCCACGGTATTACAGGATGTTCCTATTCCGCCCGAATTAGCGCGCAAAGCAGAGGAGAATGTGAATGAATAAAGCATTGCACTACATTCAATATTGGCTGCGTCAAGGTTTAGGTACGCCTATAGTGCTTGTCATGATGCTTGGCATGATGATGTTGCCTTTGCCTCCTTTTTTATTGGATGTGTTTTTTACTTTTAATATTGCTTTATCTCTTGTAGTGCTGTTAGCGGTAATATACAGCGAAAGACCTCTCGATTTTGCTGTATTTCCAACCGTCATATTGCTTGCGACCTTGTTGCGATTGTCGTTAAACGTTGCTTCAACTCGCGTGGTGTTACTCAATGGTTATAAAGGAACGGATGCTGCAGGGCATGTGATTCAATCATTTGGTGAAGTAGTTATTGGTGGAAACTATGCTGTTGGCCTTGTCGTCTTTATTATTTTGGTAGTCATCAATTTTGTTGTGGTCACTAAGGGTGCGGGTCGTGTATCTGAGGTCAGTGCTCGGTTTACTTTAGATTCTTTACCTGGGAAACAAATGGCTATTGATGCTGATTTGAATGCGGGGTTAATCAATCAAGAACAGGCAATAAAACGTCGATTAGAGGTAGCCCAGGAAGCAGACTTTTATGGTTCTATGGATGGAGCTAGCAAATTTGTTCGTGGTGATGCAGTAGCTGGGATTTTAATTCTGGTTGTCAATATTATTGGTGGCTTGATTATTGGTGTTTTTCAACATGGAATGAACGTTTCTGATGCGCTGCATAATTATATTTTACTAACTATCGGAGATGGGTTGGTTGCGCAAGTACCCTCTTTAGTTTTATCAACTGCCGCAGCCATCATTGTTACGCGAGTATCTAGTGCGCAAAATATGGGACAGGCAGTAATTTCTCAATTGCTGGCTAACCCACGTTCGTTAATTATTGCAGCGGCAATTATCGGATTGATTGGTATTATCCCCGGAATGCCTCATGTCGCATTTATTTTACTTGCTGCAGGTTTGTCGGGAATTGCTTATTTGTTTCAACAGCAAGAAAAGGTAAAACGCAATGAACAGCTCAATCAGGAAAATGAATCCCTGGCTATACAAAGTCCGAGTATTTCATCGGAGCTCTCATGGGACGATGTGAATCCAGTTGATGTGATCAGCCTCGAAGTAGGGTATCGCTTGATCCCTCTAGTCGATCAGTCACAAGGCGGTGTTTTACTTTCTCGCATAAAAGGGGTACGTAAGAAAATATCTCAAGAACTGGGGTTTTTAATTCCTTCTGTGCATGTACGTGATAATTTGGATTTAAAACCTAACCATTATCGAATCAGCTTGGCGGGGGTTGTAATGGGAGAGGCCTCAATTCATTTGGATCGTAGTTTGGCTATCAATCCAGGACAAGTTTTTGGCGAAATTGAGGGAATAAAAACTCATGACCCAGCTTTTGGCATGGAAGCGGTTTGGATAAATGAAAGTCAAAAGGAGCAGGCGCATACTTTGGGGTATACTGTAGTTGATGCCTCAACAGTGGTTGCCACGCACCTAAGCCAAATATTAGAGCAAAACAGTCAACAGCTATTAGGTTATGAAGAAACACAGCAGCTCTTAGATAAGCTGGCAATAAATTCACCTAAATTGGTAAAAGAGCTGGTGCCTGATGGACTTTCATTAGGCATGGTTAGTAAAGTATTACAAGGATTGTTAGTAGAACACATTCCTCTAACTGATATTCGAACCATAGTCGAAACTCTGGCGGAACTAGCGCCAAAATCTAAAGATACAGAGTACTTAATCAGCCAAGTACGTATTGCCTTATCACGATTAATTACGCAAAAAATCAGTGGCATCCATGAAGAGCTGCCTATTATTACATTAAAACCCGAGTTGGAACAATTATTGCAAAACATTATTCAGAGTAGTGGATCTGGAGGCGTAAATTTTGAGCCAGGAATGGCAGATAAGATACAACATTCTTTAACACAATTAGCAATGCAACAGCAGGCAAAGCAGGAGAGTTCAGTTTTGGTCGTACAACCGGGTATACGCGCAGTGTTGGCACGATTTGTGCGTAATATCTCTCATGACTTTCATGTTTTGTCGTATCAGGAGATTCCTGATAACAAACAAATAAGAATAGTAGGCACAGTAGGATAGAAATGGTCACTTTTTCCTGATGGAACACTGACCTAGGCCAGGAAAAACGGCGCTAAAGAGTATAAATTTCTCAGTTTTCCTACAATCGGACTACAATTTCTATAGAGGCATTGCGTGAATAATGGCAAATTTCTTCATAAGCAGGAGGCTTTATGAAATTAAAACGTTTTGTTGCGGCCGACACACGCAGCGCTATGAAACAAATTAAAGAGACACTGGGGGCTGATGCCGTTATTTTGTCCAGTCATCACATAGAGGGCGGGGTAGAGGTTGTTGCGGCAATTGATTTTGATGAAACAATTCTATCAGCCTCTGCGGCAGTTGCTTCTGCTGAGCCACCGAGCCAGATGAATAAATTTCAAATGCAAACCCCTCTTGATGATATGCGCCAAGAAATTCAGACGTTAAGAGGCATGCTTGAAGCCCAGTTGCGGGGAAATGTGGGTGTCCATGAGCCTTTGCATACCATTTTGATGCAGAAGCTTTTGTATCTTGGCGTAAGTCATACGACCGCTGCCGCGTGGGCATGTTCCGTACGCCCCGATTCTAATCAGCAAAAAGGATGGGACGCGATATTAAATTTAATTTCTGAGCAATTAACCATTCGTGATAACCATAGGATAGAAGAGGGTGGCGTTTATGCTTTTGTTGGACCAACTGGTGTCGGAAAAACGACGACCCTAGCCAAAATTGCGGCGAGATTTACCCTGAGATTTGGGGCAGAGAAATTAGGGCTTGTGACAATGGACACTTATCGAATTGCCGCACAAGAGCAACTCATGATGTATGGAAAAATTTTGGGGGTAAAGGTTTGTGTTGCTCAGGATGAAGTCTCTTTGGCGCGAGTATTACGACAATTAAGCGATAAGAAATTAATTTTGATTGATACCGCGGGAATGAATCCGGCAGATGAACGCGTTGTAAAACAAATGAATGTATTGAGTACTTATTTGCAGTCGATTTCGAGAGTTTTGGTTTTACCTGCAACCAGCCATTATCAAGTATTAATTGATGCAATAAGACGTTATGAAGCAAATCAAGTCGATCAGTGCATTTTAACCAAGCTGGATGAGTCATTAGCTGTAGGCGGCGCACTCAGTGCACTCATTGAATCAGGTTTGGGGGTCAGCTATCTCACACACGGACAACGTGTCCCTGAAGATATTAAAATGGCAACACGTCACCAGCTTATTGAGCTGCTTGCGGAGCAGGAAACACAATTGTTTCAGGCGGACAATGCTGGAAAAGCACATCAAGGTGCTGGGAGAGAATATCATGTCTAAAGTAAAGCAGAATATAAGTGACCAAGCTTCAGGTCTGAGGAATCTATCACGTGCGAAACCCATTAAAGTAATTGCTGTTTCTGCTGGGAAAGGAGGTGTAGGTAAGAGTAATGTTTCCGTCAATCTGGCAGTTGGATTGGCTCAGCTTAATAAGAGAGTCATGATACTTGATGCCGATTTAGGCTTGGCCAATATCGATATCATGCTCGGATTGCATACAAAATATAATTTGTCTCATGTAATTCAGGGAATCTGTCATTTAAGTGACATTATTTTGCCAGGACCTAATGGCATTAGTGTCATTCCTGCAGCTTCAGGGACAGAGTTCATGACTCAACTCTCCTCAGCAGAGCTCGCCGGAATCATCGATGCATTTAATGAACTCACCGATGATTTAGATTACATGATTATAGATACCGCTGCGGGGATTTCAGATACCGTTCTAAGTTTTACTCGTTCATCCCAAGAATTAATTGTCGTTGTATGTGATGAGCCGACTTCATTAACTGATGCCTATGCTTTAATTAAAGTAATGAGTAAGCGTTATGAATGGACTCGTTTTCATATACTGGCCAATATGGTGAGAAATGAACGAGATGGACGGGAATTATTTAACAAATTATTCAAAGTTTCCGAGCAATTTCTTGAGGTTCAGCTAGACTATTTAGGAGCGGTACCATTTGATGAACACATACACAGGGCAGTAAAAATGCAAAAGCCTGTATTAATTGCTTATCCTGATTCTGCTGCTGCTTCGGCACTAAGGCAGTTAGCAGATGAAGTCTCTGAATGGCCTCCCAGTTCTTTATTGGGTGGTAATACCAGTTTCTTTTTAGAGCGTTTGGTTGCAGGTGAATTTTAAGGAGAATATTGTGGATGCTTTGGCTGCCTATAGCAAAGTAAATCAGCAAATCCAAGAAACGCTGGTAAAAAACCATGCCTTGTTGGTGAAACGCATAGCACATCATTTATTGGGGCGTTTGCCTCAAAGTGTGCAGTTGGATGATTTAATACAAGCGGGAATGCTTGGATTGCTGGAAGCAACAAAACATTATGATTCTTCCAAAGGCGCGTCATTTGAAACCTATGCAGGAATTCGAATTAAGGGGTACATGCTTGATGAAGTAAGACGAAATGATTGGGTACCGCGTTCTGTCTATCGAAATTCAAGAATGATTTCTGAGGCAGTAAAATATCTCGAGCATCGTTTGGGAAGAGAAGCTAAAGATTCAGAAATTGCAGCTGAGCTTGGCATCTCACTCGATGAGTACCATGAAATGTTACAAGATTCAGTGAGTAGTCACTTATACGGCTTTGAAGATCTGGGTGTTACCGATGATGTTTTGCAAGTCGAAGATGGATATGCTGAGCCTCATGCCAATGTATTCCATAGTGATTTAATGCGTCGTTTATCGGAGGTTATTCGCGGATTGCCGCATAAGGAGCGAATGGTCCTCTCTTTATACTATGAACAGGATTTGAATTTAAAAGAAATTGGGGAAGTTATCGGCGTTAGTGAATCACGTGTTTCACAGATTCTTAGCCAGGCAACACATCGGATTAAATCTCGTTTACCGGAATAAAAAAGAATGGATGTTTTAACTTTACTAGGGATGTTGACCAGTTTTCTAGCCATTATAATCGGCCAAGTGTTTGAAGGCGGGAATATGCAGGCATTACTCAATTTGTCTGCATTGTTTATCGTGCTCGGAGGAACAATTGGTGCGGTTATGGTACAAACACCACTGAGTACTTTTAGGAGAGCATTTACTATTTTACCTTGGGTCATCAAACCACCTAAACTTGAATTTGAATCCTGCCGTAACAAAATGTTTGAGTTGGCCCGAAAAGCGCGTCAACTGGGTTTGCTTTCTTTGGAAGAACATTTGGAAGTTGAAAAAAATCCACTCATTAGCAAAGGATTGGAGTTATTGGTTATTGGGGTAGATAAACTCACTATTCGACAAGTTCTGGAGGATGAGATTGAGCGAATTGAAAATCATGACCTCCATGCAGCACAAGTTTTTGAAAGTATGGGAGGGTACAGCCCAACTATAGGAATAATGGGAGCAGTATTAGGGCTGATCCAAGTCATGCGTCATTTAGCCGAACCGAGCGAATTGGGATTAGGTATTGCAGTTGCATTCGTAGCTACGATATACGGGGTTGGCATGGCTAATCTTATTTTTTTACCCGTGGCGAATAAATTAAAAAGTTATATTGCCCATAAGGTGCACTACGATGAGATGATAGTAGAAGGCTTAGTCGCGATCGCCTCTGGGGAAAGTCCTGGGATCTTGTTGTTAAAACTCAATAACTTTGGCCAGCACAAGAAAGATGAAATCAAGAAAAAAAAGAAATGAACCACATAACGACCATCATCGTTGGGTAGTCTCCTATGCAGATTTCATTACCTTGCTTTTTGCATTTTTTGTGGTGATGTATGCTATTTCTTCGGTGAACATATCAAAATACAAATCGCTATCGGAGGGGATGAAATCGGCGTTTAATAATAAAGATGCGGCCCGTGCCCTAAAGTCAACGGACAATAAAAAAGACGGACCACAAACCAAACAAGTCCATGGGCTTTATAATGATGGTCTAGATGAATTAAGCCAATCGCTATCAGAATTGGAAGATGGCAATTATAAAATTAACCGCCAGGAGGGCTGGATTGAGCTCGACATCAAATCAGGAGCTTTGTTTGAGTCAGGTGAGGCAGATTTAAAACCAGATGCTTTTGTTAAGTTAATGCGATTGGCAAGTAAAATTAAAAAATCATCCTCTATTATTGCTGTAGAAGGGTATACTGATAATGTCCCTATAGAAACCCCTCAGTTTCCATCAAACTGGGAACTTTCAGCCATGCGTGCGGCGGTTGTTGGCCGGACTTTAAATTCATTTGGCATTTCAACGGAACGTATTTTAGTAACAGGTTATGGTGAACAATTTCCAGTTGCAGACAACATCACAGATCAAGGCAGAGCGGCAAATCGCAGGGTGAGTATCGTTATCGCCTTAAATCGAAATGTTCCTCGTCTTTTGAATCCGGCATTAAGTGAGCCAACTCACCGCGTAGTCATCGGGAATTCTGGAAATAAGGATATAAAATGATTATTTTTCTTTTAAGCTTAAATGCAGTCATTCTTTCATTAGGAGTGAATTATCTATTGAATCAGCGAAAAAAATTAATCGCGTTTCAGGAACAGTTAGATACCCAACAAAAATCAATCGATGAAATTACCAAAGATCACCCCATGTTAATTCATGCTGATTTATTATTCTCCAAACAATTAAAGGAAATTAATACGCAATTAATCAGCATGGATAATCAAATTCAAGATTTGGAAAATAAACGAGATAATGATGGGGGTTATCGTCATGCGTTGCGCATCTTGGAAATGGGGGGGAATCGAGATGAAATTGTCGAAAGTTGCCATTTGTCTCCTGCTGAAGCTGATTTACTAATGAACTTACAAGCCTACCGCACAGCAATGAAGACTTCATAAAGTTGTTTTTTTCATTGCATTCACGGTAAAATCCCAAGCTTATTTTTAACTGGGTTAAGCTTATACAAAATTGTAGCTTGGATTATTCAGGTATCCCGGATTTGTATCGTGTAATCCGGCTATGAAACATGCGCTTACAATTAGAGTATTAACTCAATCACTATTTTTTAAAGAGACACTTATGTTAGAAGTAAACCAAATTAGTCTTAATCTGGTGGATCTTGAAAAGCGAGTAGAAGCGCTTAGGGGGTATCTTTGACTTTGACGCTAAAAGTGAGCGCTTGGAAGAGGTTGTTCGTGAACTGGAATCGTCTTCGGTTTGGGATAATCCAGAAGTTGCTCAGGCGTTAGGACGTGAAAGAACACAGCTGGAGGCTGTAGTTTCTACTTTAACTCAATTAAATCAATCCATTATTGATTTCCATGAATTATTTGAGATCGCACGCGAAGAAAATGATGAACAAACGATAAATGAAATTGGTGAGGAGTTATCCTCTGTTGAGCAAAAAGTTGCTGATCTTGAGTTTCGTCGTATGTTTTCAGGAAAAATGGATAATTCAAATGCTTATTTGGATATTCAATCCGGTTCAGGTGGAACCGAAGCCCAGGATTGGGCTGAAATGTTATTGCGCATGTATCTGCGTTGGGGGGAGCAACACGGATTTATTACTGAATTAATTGAATGCTCTCCTGGCGAGGTTGCTGGTATTAAAAGCGCTACAATCTATTTCAAGGGCGAGTATGCTTTTGGATGGTTGCGCACAGAAACAGGGGTGCACCGTTTAGTACGAAAATCTCCTTTCGATTCGGGAAACAGGCGACATACTTCTTTTGCTGCAGTATTTGTTTCACCTGAAATTGATGATGACATTGATATAGAAATTAATCCGGCTGATTTACGTATCGATACCTACAGAGCATCCGGAGCTGGGGGACAGCATGTTAACCGAACTGATTCGGCAGTGCGTATTACTCATGCTCCCAGTGGGATTGTAGTACAATGCCAGAATGATCGAAGTCAACATCGTAATAAAGATCAGGCAATGAAGCAGCTGCGTGCCAAGTTATATGAATTGGAAATGCAAAAGAAAAACGCGGAGCAGCAGGCATTAGAAGCCAGTAAATCAGACATAGGTTGGGGATCTCAAATCCGTTCTTACGTATTAGATCAATCTCGTATTAAAGATCTACGCACTGGTGTTGAAACGAGCAACACCCAGGCAGTATTGGATGGTGCATTGGATCAATTTATTGAAGCCAGTCTAAAGGCAGGAGTAGGGCAGCATGAGTGATGAGCAAATAGAACATATCGATGAAAGCGAAGTTTATTATATTCGCAAACAAAAATTGGCTGAGTTACGTACAAAAGGTTTTAATTTTCCAAACCAATTTCGTCGTGAAAATTTAGCTCAGGAAATTATAAAACATTACGATTCATTAGATAAGGAAACCTTGGCACAACAGCATGTGAAAGTAATTGTAGCCGGTCGTATTGTATTACGGCGCATTATGGGAAAGGCTAGTTTCTTCCATATTCAAGATTTTTCTGGACGTATTCAAGTATACATTCGCGCGAATGATCTCCCCGAACAGTATGAAGAATTTAAGCATTGGGATTTAGGCGATATCGTTGGTGTTCAAGGTGAGTTATTCAAAACCAATACAGGAGAGCTTACAGTCCATACGGAACGTGTAGAGTTATTAACGAAATCATTGCGCCCTTTGCCTGATAAGTTTCATGGCCTAGCCGATCAAGAAGTGAAATATCGCAAACGTTATGTTGATTTAATTGCTAATGATGAAAGTCGTCTTACTTTTTTAACGCGTTCACGATTAATTCAAGCGTTTAGACAATTTATGGATAAAAACTACTTTCTGGAAGTGGAAACACCCATGATGCATCCTATTCCAGGCGGTGCTATGGCGCGGCCTTTTGTTACGCATCATCATACATTGGATATGACCATGTATTTGCGTATTGCCCCAGAGCTTTATTTAAAACGTCTTGTTGTCGGCGGTTTTGAGCGAGTCTATGAAATTAATCGTAATTTCCGCAATGAGGGTATATCAACGCGTCATAATCCAGAGTTTACCATGGTTGAGTTTTATCAAGCCTACGCAGATTATAAGGATTTGATGAATTTTACTGAAGAATTATTACGCTATCTCTGTGATACGGTAATAGAAAAGCGTCAAGTTGAATATCAAGGCCAAATTATTGATTTTGATAAACCATTTACCCGCATGACTGTAAAAGAGGCAATTTTACATTACCATCCTGAAATTGATGCGCCTCAACTTGAGAGCATCGTCAGTTGTCGTGCGATTTTACAGAAAAAAGGTTTTTCTTATAAAGAAACTGACGGGCTAGGTAAGCTGCAAATTATATTGTTTGAGGAAACAGTCGAACATCAGTTATTTCAGCCTACTTTTATTACGGGTTATCCCACTGAAATCTCACCTTTGGCCCGCCGCAGCGATGATGATCCAGAAGTCACTGACCGTTTTGAATTCTTTATTGCAGGCCGAGAAATTGCTAATGGATTTTCTGAGTTGAATGATGCAGAAGATCAAGCAGAGCGTTTTCGTAAGCAAGTTGAAGAAAAGGATGCCGGTGATCTCGAAGCCATGCATTTTGATAGTGATTATATCGAAGCTCTGGAATATGGCTTACCCCCCACCGCAGGAGAGGGCATTGGAATTGATCGCTTGATTATGCTGTTTACCAACTCACAGTCAATCCGTGATGTGATTTTGTTCCCTCATTTGCGGCAATAAAATAAAATTCCTCTCCTGCTTGTGGACAAAGAGGTAGAGGAATCGTCATTAAGTGAAGAAGAATCCCTCTTCCAGGTGTGGGAGAGGGGTAGGGTTGAGGGTCCATTTGCTGTAATCAACACCCTCATGCGCCCTAACAAAGTCCCTTCTCCCCATGTAGAGAGAGGACAATACAACCTGAATATTCTAAAATGTACCCAAAGATCCTGTCGGTAACAATCAGGCTACATTTTTAGAGTTTGGTAGGACTCCCAAGTACAAAAATAATAATAATTATCAGGAGGCTTATGTTTGTTACTCAACTCCAGAAGGCGATTAGCTACATTAGAGAAACGCAAGAGATAGCCCTATTTATTACAATGGCTGATACAAGATTATCAGCGATGTTTCGTATATCACCTTTATTTTACATCTCATTGCCTTTTATAGGTTTTTTGTTGACTGTAAATGCGATAATTAACGGATATCAACTTGCAAAAACCAGCAACCGCAATTTTGATCAATGGTCCCTTTTTCTCACTTCTGCAGTGTGTGCGGTATTAGCAAGTATATCACTTTATGGTGCTGCGCTTTCCAAATTATTTAGTTTTAGCTTTGCAGCAGGTCCTTGGTTTTTTTTCAGTAGCTTAGCCTTATCATTAGGGCATCAGTTGGTCATGTTGGCACTCAATTCATATAGAGCTTATGAGTCTCCCAAAAACAGCACTCAACGAATGCATTACCTACAGGCCGCTTTCAATAACTTGTTTGTGATATCGTTCTTAGCTGTCGCTTTAGGGGCAGTTGTATTTGCGATGCTCTTTCCTATCGTTCCTGCTCTAGGTACAGTATTTTCCCTAGCGGCGGTGGTGTTTACTGGTGTTGATATCTTGTGGCGTATGATTCCTCATGAAATAAAAAAATCCATCAAAGGATGGTTTCATTTGAGTAAACCCGATGTCATCCAAGATGCGATTGCAAATCAGGAGGAAACTTTAATACCCCAGAATTCCAATGAAATGGAGCCGAGACATCATAGACTGTTTACCTGTTGTGATTACAGCGCATTGATTCGAGCAATGGCTTTGGAAAAGGCCAAACCTTATCTGTTAGAACTTATTCGTCAGAAATTAATCAGATTAACGCAAAATCCAGATTCACAGAATGAGACAATAAAAGATAAAATTTACTTATTAACAGCAATGTCAAAAGTAATACAAAATTCTGAAGAAATCTCTAAAAAGGATATGTTGACGAAATTTCCTTTAGCTTTTCAACACTTTTGGGTTGAAAAGGGAGAGGTAGAGCAATTATTTGATGCTGTAGTTGTTTATCGAGACAGAGAGCAAGCAAATCAGGAAATTCCTTCAGCACAAGTCGTATTTACTGGATAGCTTTTACCTCTTAATAAGTATTTATCAAGTCTTGATGACAGGGCAAGTTGATTGGTTTTTCTTTTCGGATATATTTTATTTATTGTATAATTATTTTTCTTTTTGATTTGAATGTCACTTAATTGCGTTGTGCGTGGGCTATATTAATACTATGTATTAGTAAAAAGTTTCCAAGATTAGAGAGTTATTATGCCATTTACATATCGAGCAATTACAGCAAATTGTGGTAATGATACTATTGGTATTGAAGCCAGTAGGGAGCTTGCCGATAAGATCGATCAGGATGGAGCAGATTTTTATCTTATCAACTGTCAAGAAACCCACTTTGAGAAAACTCAAAAACAGCTTGAAGCGGTACTTGGCGAGGGCTACCAAGTAGCGTGTTTGGGGCAAATGGCTACCCATACTAAAGCGGATACTCAATTTCATTCAAATACAGGAATAGCAAGCTTTATTATTTATAAAAAAGAATTGGTTTTAAGTGATATCAATTCAACCGAAGCAAGACGTACTCCTGCAAGTGGTTTTTTAGAGAGAATCAGTAGTGGTGCAGGATTCAATAAAGGAGGCTTGGTTACTAATTTTGCCATAAAGCGACCCGATGGGGAACGTATCGATATACAAGCGGTCAGTGGGCATTTAGATGCAAGCAGTATGTTGAAGCGCAATCAAGATTGGCATGTGCTCCATAAAAAAACGATAAAAGAGGTGCACAATTGGGATGAACTTCTAGCGGCATGTCCTAATTTAATGGTTTCAGGATATGATGCGAATACTCGCAACCGACTTGATGAGAATAATAAAGAAATTAACATGTGGGAATATCCCGAGAAATATCCTGAAATACACGCACTTGATCGTGTTTCTCTTGCGGCAGCTCGATATAGTGGTCAATCCACCTATGCTCATGCACCAGGCCCGGATCCTAAACGACCGGGGTATGCAGGAGGCGGTATGCTTGATTTTGTGACCATTTTTGATGGAAAAATATCCGAAGAAGGAATTGTAAGTGATGAGCAAGTTGAGCAGTACGAACCCGAGCTCAATTCGGAGCGAGATCATAATGTGATTGTTAGTCCACTCCGTACCAGCCTTAAGGCAAGCCCTTTTGAACGAGTTAAGAATCTAATGGCTTCTCGCTTAAAAGGTGTTGCGCCTCTCTTGGCTAAGGAAATTCAAAAAATGGAGGAGACTGATGAGGGCGCTAAAGATCGATTAGTAGAAATTTACCAACAATATTTAAGCCCAGAGGGTTTTTTAGATCAAGCGATTGCGTTGCATCAACGCAAATTGGTGTGTCTTGAGCAGTTAATGAATCGCTCATTGGATGAAGGTTTGAAAGATAAGGTTTCAAAAACTCTATTTGCAGAACTTGAATGGTGTGCTGTTGAGCCAAATCTACTCACAGCACAGCAATTAGCAGCACAACAAGAATTAATGAGAGCATTTCTTAATTCGCTAGATGAGTGTGAGCATGCGGTGGGAATCAAAGCGCGTTTGGATTGTTATCATGAGTTGAAAGAAAAGATCGACAAGAATGAGAGAATCAATGCGGCTGAAGCGTTTAAAGATGCAGCAGTTCAAACGTATCAAAACCTTTATATTAAATTTGCAACAAAATTATATAACCATACGGATTCACCAGAGCTTCAAGGTGCAATGGAGAAATTATTAAAACGTCTTGATGCAATTGCTGATCATAATGCTGAAGCTGCATTGAAAAGTCTGGATCCAAAGAAATTAGATCTGTTGACTCATATTATTGCACAGTGTGATGATAGCTTTAACCCGTCCCATAACGTGGAAAAAAACAACGAGGAATTAATGAGTCTTTCTCATGAGGCAATGGGCAGTTCTTCTCCATTATGGCGCGCTTTGGCTGAGGCTGTGAAATTTTTTGTATCTATAGTTTCTAAAGTATCTCGCGACGCAACCTTGGCTGAACAGGGAGAGCTCGTTAAGAGTAAAAAATTATCGGATTCGATAACAAAGTACAGGACTGCTTTGCATGATATGCGTCCCCAAGAGAACAGCGTAAGCGATGACGAAAATAGAATGACGTTGGATTGAGTTTTTAAATAAAATTACCGAGATATAGTTTATGGTTTGGGCAGATACCCTAAAAAAAATCAGCTGTAAAACAGCACTTAAAGCGGCTTCGCAATGGGTTGATCGACCTCATAACCTGCAACTGATTAACAATCAAATCAATTGTGTTTATCGTTTTGAATCTGCGGGAAAGAGATTCTATTTGCGCATGACTCATGAGCAGATTAGACCACAAAGGGAACTGCTCGCTGCCATCGATTTTCAACAACACTTGCTCCAACATGATGCACCAGTTTCTGACGTTCTCGTGTCAAACAACGGATGTTATATTGAAAGCGTTAGACAAGATGAACTCTTTTTTTGGGCTCAAGTATGCTCTGAAGTGCCAGGGACAATCATGCATTTTGGGTATGAGGATAAAAATACCTACTTTCTCTGGGGACAAGCTTTGGCGCGTTTACATCGTGCTGCGGGAACTTATCAGGCGAAAGGACATCATTTTAGAAGCTGGAAGGACTTGTGGAATGAAACAGCCGGTTACCTTGATGATGAAGAAAAGGCAATTCAGGATTTATTTCATAGCCTTGACCAACGCTTTGAACGCTTTACGCCGAATAAGGTCAATTTTGGTCTCACGCACGGAGATCATCGACCCGGGAATGTGCTATACGACGGCAAGCAAATCCATTTTATTGACTTTGATGAGCCTGTCTATCATTGGTTTATCGCCGATATTGCAAAACCATTTTTAGACTTATGCAGTAGACCTTTTGCTGAATGGGCAGAAAAATTTGCATGGATGATTGAGGGGTATCAGGGTATTTTGCCTGTAGACGCGCATTTATTGCAGTCGATTAATGATTTTAGCCAAATGAAGAGTTTGGATATTTATCTTTGGTGCAAATATAATTGGTTCGAAACTACAGCTCCAGGAGGAACGCCAAGAGCGCAATGGTTGAATGAATTACGTCATATGGCTTTTACTCCTCTATTCAATTTTAAATGATTTAAAAAAATACGTTTCTTACATCTACTGTTAATGAAGATTCTAAATTTTCAATAAATATTCCCTTAACTCACCGCATACTTCATTCTCTTCATTCAACCATCCCATGCTCTTCATTATTTCCTGACTGCGTTTTCCACTGCCTTGTTTGGAATGGCCTTGAGCATGATTAACCAAATCTTTTAAGGACATATCCTTCTTAACATAGCTGGTAGCAAAAAATGAATACAAACCACACCAGGCGTTTTTATCGGAGGTTAATTTTGCATCATATTTTTGCATAAAATTGCTTTTTAAACGTTCTAAGTTTGCATTTAGCTTTTCCAACTCTGCTTGTTCTTTTGCTAAAACTAGATGGATAGTTAAAAAGTCAATATTACTGGAATTTCCATATTTTTTAGCTTCAGCCATAATTTGCTCAATATGTTCTTGGGGCAAATCATTAGGATTAGGGTAGATCTTGAACGCACGCTGGAGTAAATCAGGCTCTTCAAGTGAGAGAGCTGACTTCATCAGTTGAACAAAACCAGCGGGATTTACATTTTTATTTTCAATATGGGTTAACTCATTTAAGAATTCGGTAAATAAAATAATGCCTTTCTTTCTTGCTTGAGTTAGGGCGATTTTAAGAGTTTCGTCATTGTTTAATACCGGCATTAAATCTTCTTCGATTCCTCTTACAAAATCAAACCCATCTCCTATACCTCCCTGTTTTTTAGAGGACATTTCATACATGGTACAAGCAATGTGATTTGCTAAAAAGCTTAATCCTCTGAGAGGACCATAAAAAAAGTTGGATTTGTCCCTGGTTCCTGATTTCAATTCTTCGAGAGTTGGTACATAGGGTAAACTGGTTCCTGAAAAATCTGAGACAACATCCCAAAACATAAAGCCTATTACTGGGGGCTCTGAAGAGTGCTCTGGAGGTAATTTAAAATAAAAATGCTCGCTATCATCTAAGGAGTGCAGAATGCTAATGGGCAAGGAAAAGGTGAATGCGGTTGCATATTCATTGAGGATATTTTCTACCATTTTTAGTGCAAAACGCTTATCCTTCAAGCGTTCTTTTAAGATAAGAATATCTGGAGGTGTACCAATAACCCTTTGATCCCCTTTGGCGTTATAAATGGCAATAGATTCTTCTTGGCAAAGACTTGTAAAATCTTTTGTGACAAGAACATTAATGGTGTAGCTTGGCTGGCCGGGTTCTTGTATTTCGATAGGAGCAATTTCAAATCGTTGTGTTTTTAATCCCAAGTCTGTGATTTGATCAAGCAGGAGTTTTTCCGCTTGAATTTTCTCATCCCAATTAATCCAACCCTTGTTTGGAATAAAAAAGCATAGGTTTGTGCCTTTAATCTTATAGACATGTTTTTCGGAACCCCCTCCAATTCGTTCACAATCCGTTTTTTTAAAAGTTTTACCTTTTAAGGTTAGGGTGATGTTATGATTTTGGGTATAAAAACGCTTTAACCACTCTATCATTTGATATAAATAAAAGTTAAATTGCTTTATATTTTTTCATATTAGCAAAATAATATCAATGCTATTTACAATTTGATCGCCCTTGTTTATTTTTCATCATGCTTAGAATACAAACAAATGATATAGAGGAGCGATAGCATGGTTTGCTCAGAAAAAATAGTTGATTTCTTAATTTAAATGAAAGCTATCAGTATTAAGAAAGGCCAAGCTGGGATTGTTATCTGGTTTAATACGAAAAATAGTTTGAGTATTTACTCCGAGCAATCCTTGGGATTTTGCTTGCTTTAGCTTCTCTACTTCCTCATTAATTCTGAGATCATCTTGAGACAATCTTCGTGCTTTAAGAAGCGATTGCTCCGCTTTCTCCCAATTTTTTTCCAGTCGATAACAGCACCCTATATTTAACCAAGCATCAGCTTGAACCTTTCTGTCACTCGTTTGCTCAAGAACCGTGGCAAACTGATTTCTTGCTTTCGCATACATCCCTTGTTTGAAGAAACACATACCTGCTTGATTGAGTGCAGGAATATGACTTTGATCCAATTGAAGAGTTAAGAAATAGAGTTCTTGTGCTTTTATATATTGTTTACTTTGAAACAGATGATGACCAAATTGAACATAACATTCAGTTAGATTTTCTGTAATCACTTTTTGGAGTGCGCATTCCTCTGTAGGGCAATGAGCTAGGGCGTCACCATAGTAGTAAATGGCACACATAAAGTGCACGCTGATTTCCTCTTGCGTATCCTTTCCAACTGATGATTGATTTAATAGATGAATATACAGTTCATGCCAACTTGCGGCAGTATGTAAAAACGTAGGATTATCGCTACATCGCTCCAAGACTGAAATAAGTGCAGTTTGTGCGTCCCTAAGTAAAATAAAACAATTTTTAAAATTGGATTTGAGATAATCTTGAGCAAGCTTCATGTAGCTCAATCCCAAATTATGTCGTGCTGACACACAATTAAAGTCATTCTCAATCGCAGCAAAGTAGTATGTAATTGCTACCTCATTCTGGTTGTTCGCTGCATAACATTGTCCTAGAAGATCAAATGCATCAGACCAGTTTTCCCGATTTTGTACTTTCATAGTTAATTCAAAAAATCGGTTCAAATAGGAAATCGCCTCGTTTTTTTCAGCAGACAAAAAACATGTTTTACCTAAAAGAAAATACGCTTCTGGACTTTCATGATTTAGATTAATTTCTTGGAGAAATAGTTTTTTTGCTTGTATATAATCGCCTCTTTTAAAAGCTTCTACACCTTGTAAATGGAACGAATCAAACATTTTGCCGTCCTTAGAGTAGTTAAATGCTTTTATGATCGATATGCCCAATATCAGATTAACCCCAAATTTAGAATATAATAAGCAGATGCTTTTTAATAGCCATTGAACCTATGAGGATAACTTATGGTAATGATACTTGGTATTAGTGGGGTATCCGGTGCAGGTAAATCAACACTCGCTGCAACTCTGGCAAAGGATTTAGGTGCTGTTCTCATCAGTTGGGATGAGTTTGATGCAATTTCAATCGTTCCAGAGGATTATGTTGAATGGCATCAACGCGGACAAGATTATCAAGAATGGAATTACCGTGAACTTGCTCATGTTCTTAAGGTATTGAGGTCAGGAAACGCTATTGAGCACCCTATAACTCATGAGGTATTGAAACCGACTGAGTTTATTATTTTTGATGCACCTTTAGGTCGTTTGCATCAGCAGACTGGACAATATATTGATTTATGCGTGCATATTGAAGTTCCTTTAGATGTTTCATTATGTAGAAGAGTGTTGCGTGATTATAGAGAAGAAAATAAGGACAAAGAGAAGGTTTTGGAGGAGTTGGCGTTTTATTTGAATGAAGCACGAATTTTATTTTTTGATGAGGAACTGAAAAAATGTGCGGATGTTATTCTTGACGGCATGGCTAAAATCGAGTCTCAAGTAGCATTCGTTAAGAGTTTTTTAAGTCATGGGAAAATGTAGTCATGCAAACAAATCCTGTTATTGAACTGATGTATTGGTTTGAAAGGGAACGAGAATCAGGAGCTTGTGTTCTATACCTATCGACAGGATCAATAGTCAGATGTTCGAGAATATGATTATTATATAATCAATGGCATTTTTGCTGCTTAACATCCTAAAAATTGTTTACCCAGATCGAATGAAAAGAAGTTAGATGAACCCAAGGGACTGATTCACCTAACTTTATAACCATTTATTTTCTTATAGGAGATGGCAACGAATTCTGCTCAGCTAGCCTATCATAAGCTTTTATCAAACAATCGGTAGCGCATTGTGTAACTCGTTCATAGTCGTCAACAGTGAGTACCGTTTCAAAATGTTTGAATAGTTTTTCAATAACATCTGGCAGTTCTAGTCCTAAAAAGGACACACTCGATTGGTTTTCACTAGCAAATTGCATTCTTAAATGAAGAATAAATTTTTCAGGGGATGGCTTATGGACAAATGAACGAACAAATGGCCTTAAAAGAATGGAATATTCTTTTGATAAACCTCTTAGCTTTTCAGTCGCTTCGAGAGCTGTTTCTGCATCCTTGCCACTTGCTAATAAAAATAGCTGGACTGCCATTTGAATGGCGGGATTAAATTGTTTCCCTTTGTACACTGGACTTTCTTGCTGCAAATTCATGGCGGCAAACAGCAAAGAATGAGCAATTTTTGCTAGAGACTTTTCAGCTCTTTTGCCGTCTGAATATTCAGTTCTTGAATAGAAATAGGCGTCAGCCCATTTTTTGAATTCAGTTAAAAACATCTGACTGCCTTCCGTATTTTGGGCCAAAATAGGTTGTGGCAAAAGAATTTCCTGTGCAAGATTAGGTTGTTGCATCGTTGACACCTGAACATGTACCTCTTCCACCATCATGGACGCTATATCAGTTGCAGCGGTACTTAAAAGTTCCAAGCCACTCAAATCAAAAGAAGTATTTTCAGTCTCAAAATGTCTTGATTCCGAACTGGATGCACTGCTTTGATCCTTGGTATGATCCTTTTTCTTCTTTGGATTGGATAAATCTTCTGTATCTGCATAACTATCATCGGTTTCAACGTGATAACGTTTTGCTGTTTGTTGTGGCGGTGGACTATCGAGTAAATTTCGTGCTGATTTAAGCCCTTCCTGAATGGAGTCCAGGAGTGTACTGTCAATTGAAAGTTGTTCTCGAAGAATCCGATCTTTATATCTCTTAGCCAGAACTTTGTTAAAATGAGTATATTCAGCAATAATATCTGTTAAATCTTCTCGTACTGAGCTGGAACTTTGTAAGTTGTTCTTTAATATATAAAAAAGCCGCATCTCAGCTTGAATAAATTTAATCTTATGGAGCTGAAAGTTCGCGATCAGCAGATGCTCTGAGTGTTCTTTAGTTAAGAGGGAAGGAGGGAGTATTGCGGTGGAATTAATAATTCGTTGAAAACAAGCACTTGCTTTGTTACAAAGATTCAGTAGATTATCAAGGTTTTGGCTATTATTTTTTTTTGCAATTGCATAATGAATGTAGCTGGACGCCATCGTTAATAAAGCCTGGTTATTGTCCAATAAGTCAAAAGCAGATACTTTTTTGTAGAGTTTTCTTAAATAGGAGTTAGGAATCTCCTCAAACAGTCCAATATTTTCAGCCAATAAGTCTAGCTGCGTTGGATCAGCTAAATAATTATCTAAATTGGTTTGTATTTTTTTAAGTATTTTCGTTAATTTAGACATGGGTTCCCTTCGGTAAAATTGATATTATTTAAGGCCAACAGCCCAAGGCTGTGCCACTCATTTTTTATGAAGGGCGAATTATGATGCAGAATGATGAAAAAAACACTATCAAAATGACACTTTTTTTGTGACATTGTTCAGTATATAGAGTTTTGATGCAGGTTGAGTTTTAGAACCCAACCTGTGTCAGCACTACATCCCAGAATAATTAGGCCCACCGCCTCCTTCAGGCGCATGCCAGACAATATTTTGTCGCGGATCTTTGATATCACAGGTTTTACAATGAATGCAATTTTGAGCATTGATTTGTAACCTGGGTCCATTTTCTTCGTCAATGATTTCATATACTCCTGCAGGGCAATAACGACTCTCAGGTGATGCATAAGTTTTTAAATTGACCTCTATTGCCAATTGAGGTTTTTTTAAGACAAGATGGCAGGGCTGATTTTCCTCATGATAGGTGTTGGATAAAAAAACAGATGAAAGCCTATCGAAAGTAAGAACTCCATCAGGTTTAGGGTAGTCAATTTTCTTGGCTTTTCCTGCTGGAATTAAGGTGTTGTAATCAGCATGATTTCTCAAGGTCCATGGAGAATGGCCTTGGGTAATATAAGTTTCCAGTGCGGCATTGAGCAAACCTGGAATCAAGCCGTATTTGAACCCTGGTCTTATGTTACGTACCGAATAAAGCTCTTTATCCAGCCAGGAGCTTTTGATTTTCTGGGGATAGTTGGTAAGTTCAAATGGAGCGGGGTGATCTTGCTGTAATGACTCAAAGCATGCTTCTGCTGCGAGCATACCTGATTGCATTGCTGTATGGATTCCTTTAATTTTAGGCACATTAAGGAACCCCGCTGCATCACCAATTAATGCGCCACCAGGAAAAGTAAGTTTGGGGAGTGATTGCCAGCCCCCTTCAATCAGTGCTCGCGCACCATAGCTGATTCGCTCACCCCCAGTTAATAGCGGTTGTATCAATGGATGTGTTTTAAATCGCTGAAATTCAGCAAAAGGACTCAGCCATGGATTTTTATAATCTAAGCCGACCACAAAACCAATGGCAACACGATGATTAGACAAATGATATAGAAATGAACCACCATAAGTTGCGTGATCCATTGGCCAGCCTACAGTATGGATGACTTTGCCAGGCTTATGTTGTTCTGGTTGGACCTGCCAGATTTCTTTTATACCTAGACCATAAGTTTGGGGGTTGGCTTTATCCCTAAGGTGATAGCGAGACATTAGGCTTTGGCTAAGCTGTCCTCGACATCCTTCGGCGAGCAAAGTTTGTTTCGCAAGTAAATGCATTCCAGGCTGGTAATTATTTGTTTTTTCTTTATTTTTGTCTAGGCCTACACTCCCAGTTGCAACTCCAATCACTTGATTTTGATCATTATAAAGTGCTTGAACGGCAGCAAATCCAGGATAGATCTCACAACCCAGGGATTCTGCCTGTTGCGCGAGAAATATGCAAAGCTCCCCCAGGCTAATAATATAGTTGCCTTCGTTATGCATCGGTTTAGGAGTTGGAAGTTTGTAGGCGTTTTTTTTAGTCAGAAAATAAAAAAAATCTTCAGTTACTGCAGTATCTAGAGGTGCATCTTGCCAAGTTTCTGGAAGAAGCTCTTCAAGACTTCTAGGCTCTAAAACTGCTCCGGAAAGAATATGAGACCCGATTTGAGCTCCTTTTTCTAGAATGCAAACTGATAATTCTTTTTGAGCGGCTAAAGCCAATTGTTTTAGTTTAATCGCGGCAGATAACCCCGCCGGTCCTGCTCCGACGATGATTACATCAAATTCCATGGTTTCGTATTCCACTCGCGCTCCTAACTCTGATTTCAAAAGATAAAATAATCGCTTTTCTATCCTTTAAGATCAAGATTTATATTGAAAATTATGAAATAGGTTTCTAGTCAAGTGCAGGAGGGGAGCCCTGGCTACGGAGTATTAGCCGGGCTTACCATTGTTATTGATAAATGAGAAATGAATCATTGTCTTCACTACAATCAGTTGTTCCGGTAAGCACTGACACAGTTGAGCGAGTAACGAGGGAAACAAGGCTATGAGGGATACTGAGAACAATCAGTAATGCACCGGTGACAGTGCCAAGAAGTGTTAAACCTTCAAGAGCGAGGCTGTTTGCGATGCCTTCTAATGCTGTATTACGATGTTCAGCACTCATCATTATAATTGAGGCCAGTCCATACAATAGGAAGCCTACGAAATAACACGCGGCTATAAGTGCGGTAAATGCCATAAGAGCTGCACCAATTGTAGAAGCTAAAGGATACCAAATCGGTGCCAGTAATTCGCCTGCAAGCTCTTTGCCATTTTGATATGGAGTAAAGAAACCCGGACGTTCTCGGTACTTACTTACCGCTCGTTGCATAATTCCTGAGAGGTAATTTTCATCCTCTGCTTCATCATTTAAATCTAATATTTCGCTTATTTCATACCAGCCCATTAAATTTAACATAAAATCTTCTCGATGATTTATCTTTGCGCAGGGTATCTAATTTTATCAATACAGTCAATGAGTTAAAATCATTCAGCATGTTAGCCTAACTTTTATCCTTGGAGCCAAGAATCATGTTTTAAGCAATGCATTACTTTAGATAAAAGAATCACCGAATCGGGTAAAATAGGCTAAACTGAGGTGTAGAATATTCAAAAGGAGCTGGTGAATGAAAACAGTACTTGGTTTATTACTTCTCAGTTGTTCGATGATGAGCTTTGCAAATGATACCTCTACTATGCAAGTGAATGCGAATAATTCTAATTTTGTGGTGACGTTACCTGCTAATCCAACTACAGGATTTCAATGGAAGGTAGTTAGTTTTGATAAAAATTTATTAATCCTCAGCAACAGTTCTTATGAAAAGCCACAGACTAATCTCATTGGGGCTGGTGGGCAAATGCATTTTACTTTTCAATTGCAGAAAGGGAAAAGTTATCCTGCAAGTACTATGATTGTACTTAAATATGCCCGTTCTTGGGAGCCTAATACTGCCACAGTTAAAAAAATTAAAGTGAATTTTGTAAAAAACTGATAAGAATTAATGATGTTCACTGGACATCCAAATTCCGTCAAAGAGAAATAAAAAGATTAATTTGATCTAATTTTTTTATCTCACAATGCCTCCCAACATTCAAGTGGCAACAAGAGTTTTTGGGGTTTTCTTGGACGAGTTCAGCTCTGTTGAAATTTTTGTATTATTTAATACACTCTTAATTAGAATAGTCCGATTCAGAGTGTTAACTATAATTATCAGACAGTAAGAAAGAGAAATTGGATAATAACAATAATAAGGATGTTCTCTCATGAAAAAAATTATAGTTTGTGGCGCATTGTTTCATTTAAGTTGGGTTCCAATATATGCTGCACAAACTCCAGCTATTCTCTCTGAAAGCATATCTACCAATTTCAAACATCATCCAGGGATAAAAAAAGTAGAGACAACTCACCCAAAAAAGAACACGACAACAAAAAAGCCACAATCAGTTGCAATCAATTGTGATTATCGGATTTCTGGTGACACTCAAAAAATTGATAAAGCCTTGGTTGTAAGCTGGGCCGAATATGCTGTACTCCATTCTTTTGATTTTGATTCTCAGTCTTTTGATACACAGTTGAAGAATTTAAGAGCTTGCTACACTAAAAATGGGTGGACTAGTTTCGTTAATGCATTACACGATTCAAAAAATATTAATTCGATTAAAACTCAAAATCTAATGGTGAGCAGCACCTTAGATGGGGAAGTTCAATTGATTGATACTCAGGAAAATCAATGGCAAATAAATGTACCCATTAAAGTTCTTTATAAAAATGATAAGGAAGAGGTGACGCATTTTCTTAATGTTTACACAATTATCAGCTGGAGAAACGCATTTAAACTCGGCATCGCTCAAATTGTCGCAACACCACGTGCTGCCGCGTTATCTCAAAAGGCAATAACAATAAGAGAAGCAATGAAAGGATTTTCTTTGAGTGTTACTCAGCAAATGGATAATGTTGAAAACATACAAAAAACGGTTGCTGCGTTTCTTACTTCCTTATTCACCAGTGCTCCAATAAAGTCTTTTTCTGAGTTCGATAAAGTGCTAAATCTGCCTGAGTTGTGTCTAAAACCAGTGCAAAATGATGCTCGACCTCTAGTTGAAGTACAAAAAAATCAGGTACCCAATCATAAGAAATCAGTGGAAGCTCAGCCAGTAAATTTAGCTTCTATCGATAAAAATTCTGATGAATTTCTGGGGATAGCAAATCCTTCCAAAGTTAATGGATTTCAATGGGCTCAAAATCAGTTTCTTGCCATTAAATCAGATTTCGTCGATACAAAATTGCCTCAGTTACTCACCTATTTCAAAGAACAAGGTGCAGTTGGATTAAAAGTTGCATTAGAACATTTAGATCAAATCGAAACACTAAAAACTCAAAATTTAGATAGCCAACAGGGAGACACGAAACGCCAACTCGTCGAAAATAAAAAAAATCAATGGAATATTAGTTTCCCCATGCAGCTAGTCGACCAAAATGATAAAAATCAAATGACTCAATTAAATGTAAATTTAACCATAGGCAGAAAAAACAGTGGTGAGCTTGTCGTTTTAAAAACGAATGTTATTCCGAGCGTTAATTCCGCATCATCCAATCATGCTCAAGTTTTGGCATCCAATGCGCATATCTCTTCGATTAATCAACGAGCTGGTTCCATGCAACAGGCTAATAAAATACAACCTGTGCAAGATCTCAAACCTTTGCAAGCCACTCAAGTTCCAAAAATTATCTTGAACACTACTTCTGAACTACTGCAGACTCCAGAAGTAATCAATTGTGATCTCAAAGTTCCGGAGGGAATTACCCAGATCGATGAAGAACTGGTTAAAAAATGGGCGGAAAATGCCGCAATCCAGTCTTTTGATTTTAACTCGGATTCTATAGATACTCAGTTACAGAAATTAAAGTCTTGTTATACAGCAAAAGGTTGGCAGCACTTTAAGAATGCTTTAGATAAATCAGGAAACATTGAGGCTATCAAATCACAAAATCTTAGGATGAGCAGTAAGGTGAGTGGTCAAACAAAAATCATTGCAACTCGGAATAATCAATGGAATATGGAGTTACTTTTACAAGTTGTTTATCAAAACAAACAAATTAAAGTAATTAAATTTTTGACAGTTGATTTAACCATGGAGCGTAAACCCTCTGGGGATTTTGGTATTGCGCGAATTATTGCTACCCTCAATGATCCCGCTAACGCAAATACTGCGGCGACTCCTTTATCCAATAAGAACATTGACCCAGTTCAAAACGCGCAACAAGTTCAAGCGGAACAACAAAAGAAAGCAGACTTTATTGATTGTGATTATAAAGTTCCTGCTGAAACTCCTGAAATCAATGATAACATTATATCGGATTGGGCTCAGTATGCTGTAACAAAATCGTTTAATTTTGACTCCGAGGCCATAGATTTACAATTGAAGAAATTGCAGTCTTGCTATACCGATCAGGCTTGGTATGAGTTTATAAGTTCCTTGGAAAAATCAGGCAACATGAAAACATTCAAAACCAAAAAATTAAGGGCAACAAGCCAAATAGATGGAAAAATACAAATTGTTGAAACTAGAGACAATACATGGACACTAAGCCTTCCTTTAAAGATTAATTATCAATATGAAAATGGGAATGTAATCCAATTACTTAAAATTGATTTAACCATTGGTCGTAAAAACAATGGTGGCCTTGGGATTATCCAACTCAATTCCTCTTTACGGGTCGCTTCAATTCCAAGAAGCATGGAGTTTCTTGCAAATCCTGAGTATGCATTCGGTTAAAAAGTGAGGAAAATGGGGTAGGGGGATGTACATCACTAGTGCAACGGGAGATCTCGTGTTATAAATAAGCTGCTACAGCTTGGATATCTCTCGTTGCACTAGGGATGATGTTGGCTGGTTATGCACCAAGAATCAAATTTTTTTCAATTTAAATGGCAAATATCTTGGTTCCCAAAACATATCTGCTACCAATTTCTCCAAATCTGCGTCATGGTTTTTTTGGGCAAGGCCAGAATCGATTGCACAACGTGCTACAGCCACTGCGATTTCCTTAGCAACAGTCTGGGCATCATCCAGCGAAGGTAATAAAGGTAAATAACTTTCCTTTTTACTTGGTGCAAATTTACATAATGCATGTGCTGCAGCCAGAATCATTTCTTTTGTTAATTTTGTTGCATTAACAGCAAGTACTCCCAAACCTATTCCCGGAAAAACCAATGCATTATTGCATTGGGCAATTTGTACCATGCGATTATGGTATTCAACAGCAGGAAAAGCAGTCCCTGTAGCAATTAATGCCCGTCCCTGACTCCATGTTAAAATATCTGCAGGTTTCGCTTCGCATCGTTCATCAGGATTTGATAATGGAAATATAATAGGGCGTTCACAATTAATCGACATCGTCTCAATGATGTCTTGAGAGAATGCTCCGGGTTGAGCAGAACAACCGATAAGAATAGTCGGTTTAACATGTCTTACAGTATCAGTCAGTGAAGGGTGTTGTTTTTCATTGATAGCCCATGCCTCAATTTCTTTGGCGTTACGAGCATAGCATTTCTGTGCCTCAGTGAGGTCAGGGTCGGTATTGAGCAATAGCCCTTGGCGGTCAATGAGCCAAAAACGCTGATAGGCTTCTTCATGACTGAGTCCTTCGCGAACCATGGCGTCAATAATCTGATCGCTAATCCCTGTTCCTGCCGATCCCGCTCCAAATACCACAATACGCTGTTCATGTAATTTTGAACCGGTTACATCGCATGCCGCCAATAAAGCAGCTAATGTCACTGCACCAGTACCTTGAATATCATCATTAAAGGTACACAGTTGATCTTGAAATTTATCCAAAATGCGTCGGGCATTGCCTCGACCAAAATCCTCCCAGTGTAAAAAGGCATTGGGGAATTGTTTGTGAATTTCATGAACAAAGGTTGAAATGAATTCATCGTATGCTGCTGAATTAATTCGTGGGTGGCGGCAGCCCAGGTACATGGGATCATTAAGAAGCTCTTGGTTGTTTGTACCTGCATCAAGAAAAATTGGCAGAGTACGGGTCGGCTCAATACCGCCACACAAACAATAAACCATCAGTTTGGCAACAGGAATATCCATGCCTCCAATCCCTTGGTCCCCAATTCCCAATACACCTTCTCCATCGGTAACTACGATTACATCAATTTCAGGATTGGAGCGATTTTTTAATATTTCATCGATTTGATTTTTATCTGAGTGAGAAATATACAATCCTCTCGGTTGCCTGTACTCATGACTAAAGCGTTTTACAGCGGTTCCAACTATAGGGGTATATATTACGGGCAGCATTTCACCTAAATGCCGATTGATTAATTTATAGAAAAGGATCTGATTCTTATCATGTAAGTTATTTAGATAAATATTTTGTTGTAACCGTGTGGTATAACTCGAATATTGTAAGTAGGCGCGTTTGACTTGCTCATCCAATGTTTCAACTCGATGAGGAAGCTTACCTAAAAGTCCAAACTCTTTTCTTTCTTCATTAGTAAATGCTGTACCCTTATTTAATTGGGGCGTGGTAAGGAGTGGTTTACCACAAAGAGAAGTTTCAATATATTGTTCTCCTGTTTGCAGATCACGTAGCAATTTAAAATCAAGCATGGTTATCTCTTAAGATGGCGTTAGCAGTTGTCTAATGATAATATCGCTTTTTTGTAGTTTATAATAGGTTGAGTATGAATAAATATTTGGCAGTGCTATTCGTAATTTTAGGAGTGACATCATGTTCGCAAAACAATGAACATTATTACAAATCGCACCCCAATGAATTGCAACAAGCGATAAAGAGTTGTCCACAAAGACAACCACGGGGCTTGACCTGCGACCAACTCGAAGCCCTTGCCAATCGGATGAACCAATTGGCTTATCAATTACAGCTCAGTCCCCAAGGTTTTGGAAAAAAAATACTGGCTTTGCAGGAAACTATAGCAAAGCAGCAGGAACAATTAAAAACTGAGGCTACTAATACCAATTTAGCCGCCGAGTTAACTAAAAACAAAAGTGACTTAACGGATCATTTGGCAGTAGTAAAATGGTTTGAATCACCAACGAGTTAAAAATGAATGTATTGATAAGTAATGATGATGGGGTTTTTGCACCTGGAATTAATGTGCTAGCAAAAGAATTATCAACGTGTGTGAATGTTGAGGTGGTTGCGCCAGATAGAAATCGAAGTGGTGCAAGTAACTCTTTGACCCTGTCTCAACCAATTAAAGTCAAAAAACTAGACAATGGTTATCATAGTGTTGAGGGTACACCGACTGATTGCGTACATTTAGCCATAACTGGTCTTTTAGATACCCAATTTGACATGGTTGTTTCTGGAATAAATGATGGTGCTAACTTAGGGGATGATACTCTTTATTCCGGCACTGTAGCTGCCGCAGTGGAGGGGCGCTATTTAGGTTTGCCTGCTCTTGCGATTTCTATGGTGGGAGATAACATACAACATTATGAAACAGCCGCTATTATTGCCAAGCATTTGGTGATGAAATTGAGCAAACACAGCCTTCCGTCACAAACTATTTTAAATATTAATGTCCCTGACAGGCCATTACATCAATTAAAGGGGTTGCAAGTTACTCGCTTAGGAACTCGGCATAGCGCGGAACCTATTGTGAAAGACCAGGATCCCAGAGGACGCCCTATTTACTGGATAGGTTTGCCAGGACCACAAGCAGATGCGGGTCCTGGAACTGATTTTTATGCAATAAGCGAAGGGTATGTTTCAATTACACCACTTCATTTGGACATGACGAATTACAAAATGTTTGATCAATTAGCCAATTGGCTCAATGGGATCCGCATCGAATAAAACAATTGTGTTTGAGGTAATCAATGATAGGTACATTTTGCAAAAGATTATTATGTCTTTTCCTCGTCATCACCTTAGTTGGATGTGGTAGCAATTTAGCTCCTGTTACTGAGTTAAAGTGGAATCCCTGGCGTCAACAAAAAGTTTATGTTGTGAAACATGGAGATACGCTCTTTTCCATTGCTTTTCGTTATGATACGGATTACCGAACTCTGGCACGCTTGAATCATATCGGCCCCCCCTACTCATTAAGGGTTGGGCAGGTAATCAACTTACGAGGTATAATTCCAAGACATAGGCAATCAGTTCATCGAAACGTTCCAATGAGGCATTACTCCTTAAGACTTCCAACAAGGCCTTATGTCATTCATTCCCCTGCAAACCGATTTGCTCGTTCTCCTTCAGGATGGTTGTGGCCTGTGAGTGGGCGTGTGGTTACCTCCTTTGTACCTGAACAAGGTAAAAAAGGCATAAATATTGCTTCTAGAAAAGGAGAGAAGGTAATCGCTGCGGCAGCTGGGGTAGTCGCCTATGCTGGAAGTGGTCTGGCTGGATATGGTAACTTAATTATTATCAAGCATAATTACGGTTATTTAACTGCTTACGGGAATAACTCAAAAATTATGGTTTCCGAAGGACAACATGTAAAAGCAGGGCAAATTATTGCCGAAGTTGGGGTTGTAGATCGTAAATATACCGGTGTTCATTTTGAAATCAGAAAATCGGGTATACCTGTCAATCCATTGAATTATCTACAAAAAGGTTGACAGATAGCTTATAGTTATAGCAACAATAATCTTTGTTTTGAAGTATAATGTAGTTATGGAATAAATTTCGCAACATGACTAACACTATAGGTGAAAAAGAATGCACGAAGACGATGAGTCAATTAAAGAACCGGAACTTAAGGATGGGGAATGGACTGAACCAGACGATGAATCGCTCTTAATGGCTGAAGACATTGATTCGCTTCTTGAAAAAGATGATGAAGATGAAGAGCTTCATGATTTTACTGATGATATCGCATTTCCTACTTTTCGTGGCAAAAATGCTCTCAAAATGATGGATGCGACTCAACTGTATTTGAGCGAAATCGGATTTTCTCCTTTACTTAGCGCTGAAGAAGAAGTGCATTATGCAACCCTTGCTTTGAAGGGAGATGTTGCTGCTCGGAAAAAAATGATTGAGTCCAATTTACGTTTGGTCGTTAAAATTTCACGTCGTTATCTTAATCGCGGTTTGCCACTTCTTGATTTAATTGAAGAAGGGAATTTAGGGTTAATGAAGTCCGTAGAGAAATTTGATCCGAAACGAGGTTTTCGATTTTCCACTTATGCGACGTGGTGGATAAGGCAAACGATTGAACGTGCTATCATGAATCAAACCCGAACAATTCGCTTACCTATCCATGTAGTTAAAGAGCTGAATGTGTATCTTAGGGCGGCAAGGCAACTCACGCAAAAATTAGATCATGAGCCTTCACCCGAAGAAATTGCAGAAATGGTTGATAAGCCTCTCGAAGATGTGCAAAAGCTGCTGGGCTTAAACGATAAGGTAACTTCTGTAGATACCCCCATAGGCTTCGATGAAAATAAATCACTATTGGATACGATCGCTGATGAAAACAGTGTGAATCCTGCAGAACTCTTGACCAATGAAAATTTGCGCTTACATATAGAATCTTTATTGGATAAATTGACTGAAAATCAACAGCAGGTTATTGCAAGGAGATTTGGCCTGAGGGGTTTTGAAAAGGCAACTCTTGAGGATGTGGGTAAGGAAATTGATTTAACACGAGAACGCGTTCGTCAAATTCAAGTTGAAGCATTAAAGACATTGCGTGGTTTGTTGGAAAAAATGGGATTAACGCAGGAAGATTTGTTCTAAAGAGCCTCTCCCGCGTACGGGAGAGAGTTAGTTCGTTTAAGGGGATTAATCCGTTTTTTCTCAGCCAGATTTACGGAGACTCAAAATTTGCTTTAAGCCCTTGCCAGCAGTTTGCATAATCCTTTTGCATCTGAGGAATACGCATTGCTTGCTCCGTAACTTGCCATACGTCCTTTGTTTCAAACATAAAAGCTAAGGTATTTAAATAAAGTTCAGGTTTAAGTTTTTGTGTTGCAGCCTTTTCATAACTTATTTGATCCGGCCCATGGGGTGTCATGCAATTATGGATACTTACCCCACCTGGAGAAAATCCCTCTTTTTTTGCATCATACTCACCTCGAACAAGGCCCATGAGCTCATTCATGTAATTACGATGATAGTAAGGCGGTCTAAAGGTATGTTCAGCAACCATCCATCGAGGAGGGAATATGACGAAGTCTAAATTGGCTACGCCGGGTGTATCACTTTCTGATGTTAATACGGTGAAAATACTTGGATCAGGGTGATCAAAGCTTACCGTATTAATTGTATTAAATAAACTCAAGTCATAACAATAGGGTGCATAATTACCATGCCAGGCGACTACATTAAGGGGAGAGTGATTGCATTTCGCTGTCCATAATTTGTTTTGATACTTACAGATCAGAGTGGCTTCAGTAATACCTTGTTCAAATGCAGCAAGTGGATATTGAAAATGTCGAGGGTTAGCTAGACCGTTTGCGCCGATAGGTCCTAACTGCGGCAGAGTCAGTGGATTTCCGTTGTTTTCACAAAGGTATCCCTTGGTCTCAGGACCGACAAGCTCCATTTTGAATTTAACACCGCGGGGAATGACGGCTATCATCCCAGGACAAATATTTAATTTTCCAAATTCAGTGTGTAAATTAATTTCGCCAGAGTAGGGAACAAAAAGCATTTCTCCATCATGATTAGCAAAGTATTTGTTTTGCATGGATCGAGTACAATGATAAAGATACGTACTCACATGCTGAGTTCCAGCAAGGTGAAACATTCCTTCTACAAAATCAAAATCCTCCTCTTTAAATAAATCTATGGGAGACCAACGTAAAGGATTGGGTGACTGTTCTGCATGATAGGGTTTAAACAGTTCCATTTCATAGGCTTGATAGTTGCCTTGAACTACAGAAGGGAGAATTCGATAAAGCCAGCTGTGCAAATTATTTTGCCTTGGACGAGTAAAGGCCGTTCCACTTAATTGTTCAGCATAAAGCCCTAAGTTACAGTGTTGTGGTGAATTTTGGCTACTGGGTAAAGCACCTGGAACTGCTTCAGTTTGATGATGATTACCAAATCCTTGCAAATACACTGTTGATCTCCTTTAGCGTTTATGATTCATTGAATAGCTTGGGTGTTTGTATTCGTCATCCCAAGTCAACGAGGGAACACTACAATGTATTCGGGATGATAGGGGCAAATAAAGCACCAAGGCTACATTTCAAAAATTAAAAACTTAATGTTGGTGGCTACTATAGTCTAAAAAAGTTAAAAATGTCGAGCCTAAATGAAAGTTAAGTTATTCTTTTTAACAAAAGAGCATGTATAATTTATACAAAATTAAATAAGGGTTTGAGGTAGTATTATGGCAGGTCATAGTAAGTGGGCAAATATTAAATTCCGTAAAGGGGTTCAAGACGCAAAACGTGGAAAAATATTTACTAAATTAATTCGTGAAATTACCGTAGCAGCACGTATGGGAGGAGGGGAAGAATCCTCCAATCCGCGATTAAGAGATGCGGTTAAAAAAGCGCTTGGTGCGAATATGAAGCGAGATACAATTGATAACGCTATCAAACGTGGTGTTGGCGGACTTGATGGCGAAGCAATGACTGCCATGCGTTACGAGGGCTATGGACCTGGCGGAGTTGCGGTTCTGGTCGATTGTTTATCTGATAATAAGAATCGAACTGTCTCCGAAGTGCGTCATGCATTTACGAAAAATGGTGGCAATTTGGGAACCGACGGTTCGGTATCTTATCTCTTTACCAATCAGGGAGAGATTTTGATGGCATCTGGTCAGTCCGAAGAACAGGTTATGGAAATTGCCATAGATGCGGGAGCCAGCGATGTTTCTGTAGATGAAGGACAAATTGAAGTAATTACTCCTGTTGAGGCCTATCATAGTGTATTAAATGCGCTCACAGAGGCAGGCCTGGAAATTGAACAATCGCATTTAACCATGCGGGCACAAACTTTAGTTCCTATCGACGATGATTCGGCAGAAAGTCTCCTAAAGTTAATTGATATGCTGGAAGACCTTGATGATGTGCAAGAGGTCTATAGCAATGCTGAGTTTTCAGAAAAATTATTAGAATCAATGAATTAATGAGCATTATTTTAGGGATAGATCCTGGATCAAGGATAACCGGATACGGTCTGATAAAAGAATCAGACCGTAAAATCGAATACATCGATAGTGGCTGTATACGTACTAATCCAGAGAGTGAGTTAAGTCAAAAATTATTGCAAATCTATGATGGTATTTGTCAATTAATGGACCATTATTCACCAGCCGAGGTTGCGATCGAACAGGTATTTATGCATGAAAATCCCAATTCAGCCTTAAAATTAGGGCATGCTCGAGGCGTGGCGATGGTTGCTGCAGCATCACATCGGGTGAAAGTAAGTGAGTATTCAGCGCGTGAAATCAAGCAAATGGTGGTTGGTTATGGGGCTGCAGAAAAAGCTCAGGTAAGCCATATGGTTGTAAGTCTTCTTGCATTGAATAAGGCACCACAAAAAGATGCTGCGGATGCATTGGCTATAGCGATATGTCATAGTCATATGCGTCATAATTTATCATCTGTAATTGGCAGACGAGGATTGAGGAGACGGAAGAGATGATTGGTTGGTTGGATGGGCAGATTATAGATAAACATCAACCAGGAAAATTGGTTCTTAATGTCCATGGCGTTGGATACGATGTTGAAACTTCACTAAATACTTTTTTTCAACTAGAAAGCATTAATGGTTCTATAGGATTACACATACATACTGTAGTGCGTGAGGATGCTTTATTGTTATATGGTTTTCTAGAGCGACAAGAAAGAGAGTTGTTCCGAGCGTTAATTAAGGTAAATGGTATTGGCCCAAAAGTCGCTATGTCGATACTTTCTAGTACTACCCCGAATGAGTTTATACAGTGCATTCAACAGGAAAATGCCTCTTTTTTAATGAAATTGCCCGGGATTGGTAAAAAAACCGCGGAGCGTTTGGTTGTTGAAATGCGTGACAGTATAAAACAGTTTTCTGGCACCGTTTCTAACTCACTGAGTAAAGCGATTCCTCTGATGAATGGACCAGATGAAGCGGTGAGTGCTTTAGAGGCTTTAGGCTATAAGCCTCAAGAGGCTTTAAAAGCAGTCAATAAAATAAATGATGGCTCTAAAAGTTGTGAACAGTTAATTCGTGAAGCACTACAAGTTTTGGCGGTTCGATAATTTGGGTAACAGATTGTAGTTTGGGTGTTTTGTAGTCGGGATTAGCTTATCGTAATCGGGGAACTTTGCATATAAACCCGGATTACTAATCCGGTCTACGAAAAATCTATTTTTCTTGTATGGGCACAAAGAATCTTACAATTAAACCGGTGCCTTCTTTTGGAGTATCCAACATGAGTCTTCCACCATGTAACTCTGCGATCTGTTGAACTATTGCCAAGCCAAGACCACTGCCTGGACTCTTGTTTCCGAGAACGCGGAAGAAACGTTCAAAAACACGCGATTGTAATTCTGGAGGAATTCCTGGTCCATTATCACAGACCTCAAGCATTATTTCACTCTGCAGTTTAGCTAAACGCACTATAATCCGACCATGTTCATTACAGTAGCGTATCGCGTTATCTACAAGATTACGAATTAATATTCCCAGCGCAGTTGAGTTGCCATAAATAGTCAAATTTTCAGCATCGCTTTCGAATTCAAGGTCAATTTGTTTTTCCACGGCAGCTGGTGCAAGCATGGCAAGTATTTCGCGGGTTAGCCTGCTTAAATTGACTTCATCCTTTTCTTCCATATGAGCCGCTTCGGGTACAAGCCGACTCATAGTAAGCAATTGTTGGACTATATGGGTACTGCGGTTAACGCTTGCAATCAGTTTTTGTAATGCCTGGTTTTTTTCTTCCACATCATTAGAATGTAAGGCAACTTGTGCTTGTGTTTTAAGTGCAGCAAGTGGGGTGCGTAATTCATGTGCTGCATCAGCAGCAAATCGTTTTTCGCGTTCAAATCCTTCTTTAAGTCTAAAGAACAATTTATTTAACTCATCAATCACTGGCTTGATTTCCTCAGGTACCTCGTGCAAATCAACAGGCTCAAGATGGCTGGGGGCTCGGTTGGCCACCTCTTCAGCCACTTTGTCCAGGCTATCTAATCCTCGACCAATAATAATCCAAATGAGCAAACCAGATAATGGAAAAGTTAAAAGCATGATGTAGAGATCATCTTGCGCGATTCGATGACCCAGTTCATTTCGTGTATCGTAACGCTCGGCTAAAACAGTCCGGATTCCAGCTTTATCATTGTAGGTAGTGAAAACACGCCAATCTTGTTTTGATATTTTTTTATCACTAAACCCATCCACTTCAGAGGTTAAAGGAATTTTGGGTGCTGAAGATGAGTGCAACAATAATTTCCCGCCATTGGTCCAAACCTGAAAATTAAACTTATCGAGGTAGTTTTCCGGAGGTTCTTCATTCAAAAATCGCTTTTGATAGTAGGTATCAATTTTTTGAGGGATCGTTTCAAGTGCCTCTTGAATTTTAGAGAGAGGGCGTTCATGGAGATCATCGCCTAATAACGCTTGATATGAAAGAGCAGAGACGGCCATTAAACTATCTAAGTGATCTTGAATGTCTTTTTGATCTAGATAGTAGTTACCTATAGCAGTTAATGTGGTCGTTATAGTAATGGCCAACAATAGATTTATGAGAAGAAATTTTCTTATAGATGATTTCACGATACAGCTATACCATCATTTTTTTCTGCCATATATCCAACACCTCTTATCGTCCTGATAAAGTTGGCATTGAGCTTTTTACGTAGATTGTGAATATGAACTTCCAATGCATTACTGTCAACATCTTCTTCCCAACCATAAATGCTTTGCATCAATTGTTCGCGGGATAAAACTTGGCCGCTGTTTTCGAGAAGCTTTTGTAACAGTGCGAACTCTCTGCGTGGCACATTAACTAAAACGTCATCAACGAATACTGAGTGAGCAGCCGGATCCAGAGTAATATTTCTATATTGCAGAACTGAATCAGCACGGCCTTGTGAGCGTCTGACCAGAGCTCTGATTCGTGCACTGAGTTCATTGAGGTCGAAGGGCTTTATCAGGTAATCATCTGCTCCACTATCCAATCCTTTTACCCGATCTTCGACTGATTCGCGAGCAGTAAGAATAATAATGGGAGTAGGATTTCCATCATGTCGAACACTTTGTAATAATGCAAGTCCGGAGAGTTTAGGTAAGCCTAAATCCAAAATAATTAGCTCAAATGACTCAGATTTTAAAGCGGCACGAGCGGCTTCACCATCTTTAAGCCAATCAACAATATAGCCAAACTGGGTTAAACCCGTTTTGACCGCATCCCCAAGTAACTCGTCATCTTCAACTAGCAATAGTCTCATTCTTGCTCCTATTGTTTTTCAAGGCCGGTTTCATCCATATGTTTTGTTAGATAAAAAGCTTGAATTAACACAAAAAGCAGAGTAAAACCAACCCCACCAAATAACTTAAAGTTAACCCAGGCATCAGTATTGAAGTTATAGGCAACATAAATATTTACTGCACCCATTAAAAGGAAAAATAATACCCATGCCATATTAAGCCTATGCCAGATTTTTCCAGGGAGTGTTACATTGGCTTCCATCATTTTTTGGATTAATGGTTTACTTCCGATATAACCCGAGCTGAAAAAAGCAAGTGCTGAGAGCCAATAAATACCAGTTGGTTTCCATTTAATAAACCAGGGATTGTGGAAGAAAAGTGTTGCTCCTCCCAAAACCATAATGATCGCGAGGCTTATTAAATGCATTTTTTCATAATGTTGGAATTTTAATCTGTAAAAAGCTACCTGACTTAAAGACGCAATCATGGCAATAGCTGTCGCGGTATAGATACCAAAAAATTTGTATACTATAAAAAATAAGACTATAGGAAAAAAATCAAATAGTAATTTCATAGATCTTAAATACAATAAAATAAATTACTTTGATTATAACACAAGTTTTTGTGCTCTCCTCCTTGCTTTATACCAGAAATGAAAAATAATTGTTAATTACGTCCAATTATGGAGTTCATAAAAACGATCCGCCTATATCTGGAGCAGAATGATATAAGCCTAAAATCCAAAGAAATCGACATAGTTATTCCTAAGACAAAACTAACCAACGAATAATTTTTGTCCAGAATATAATGGTTCATTGCGCTTTAGGCCGGGGTTTAATGCGATAATACGCTCTATGCTGGTTTTATGTTGTTGGGCAATGGCGCTAAGGTTATCGCCTTTTTTTACAATATATTGAATCGGTTGATTTACTTTTTTCCATATCACCAGTTGTTGCCCTTTTTTTAAGGGTTGATTGCTTGCTAATTTATTCCATGTCTGAATATCTTGGGGACTGACACCATAAGTTTTTACCAGTTTTTGGTACGTATCATTTTCCCGAACAATGTGAATGACACGATGATTTCGTACTGCTGCTATTTGATGCTCTAAGGGGATGGTCGCAGCAGCGGGTTCTTTTTTAATAACCACAGGAGCATTTTTAGTACTGGGGATCAAAATGGATTGATTGGGACTTATTTGATCTGTTGTTAGCTGATTTAATTGTTTTATTAAACTCACTGTTGTGTGATATCGAACCGCAATGTTTTCTAGGCTATCCCCCGGTTGCACCCTATGTTTTTCCCAGCTGACCCGTTTTTCCTCAGGAAGATTGGCAAGATTTAAAATGAATTGGTGTACTTTCTCCGCGGGAATAAGCAATTTAATCGGTTTATGGGGATCAGTGGTCCAACGATTAAACCCTGGGTTTAATTTAATGAGCTCTCTATAGCTAATACCCGCCATTTTTGCAGCGTGGTTCAAATCAATTGGACTTCCTATATTAACTTCCTGGAAATAAGGAAGGTAGGGGATTTCAGGTAATATTAAGTGATATTGACCTGGATTTTTGATGATTTCCGCGAGTGCAAACAGGCGTGGAACATAAATTTGAGTTTCACTTGGAACAGGTAGTTCCCAAAAATTCACTGAGCGATTTCCTGTGCTTTTTATCGCCCGATCAATTGTTCCTTCTCCGGCATCATAAGCTGCTATGGCTAATACCCAATTGCCATTAAAGAATTTATTGAGATACATGAGATAGCTTAATGCAGCATCAGTTGATGAGCTGATGCTACGTCGGGCATCAAACCACCAATCTTGTTTTAAGCCCAAGCCTGCTCCTGTACGTGGCATTAATTGCCATAAACCAGCAGCACCAGCTCCAGAGTATGCAAAAGGGTCAAAAGCGCTTTCAATCATGGGGAGCAGGGCTAATTCACCAGGAAGCTTTCTTTTTTTGACTTCAACAATAATATGATAAATGTAGGGTTCGGATTGACGACATACTTTATGAAGATAGCTCGGATGAGCTACCAGCCATCTAATTTGCGCTTGCACCTCGGCTCGGGACGTTTCATGATTTAAGGTGAATTCATTGCGCAATACTTCCCATACATCTGGCGCTGCGAGTGCTAATGGCCCATTAGTAATACCAAAAAAAATGAGTAAACAGAATAAAAAATCTTTTATTTTGAAAAACTTATTTTTCAATGGCTATTACCTATGAATGTTATTGGCTATCGAGTTTACTAAAATTAGTTACGGGATTAAACCCTTTTTGCATTCATCTAATTCATTAAGAACTAAAATAATTCTCTCTGGTTAATTATTTAAAAGCATTTTTTTCCTCTCTTAGAACTCTAAATATTTCCAATGAGCTCTTTGATGTCGCACCATGTGTTAATGCGTATTTTTGCACTTCTGCATGATCAGTACGTAAAAAGGGATTAATTGACAATTCTTGTTCTAAGGTTGACGGAAGGGTACACGAATTGGGTGAGTTTTGTATCTTTTGCAAGTATTTTTGAATCGTAGAGTTATTAGGTTCTACTGTCTGTGCAAAGCGCAAATTTTGTTGGGTATATTCATGGGCACAAAATATTTTTGTAGAGAGAGGTAATTTTTTAAACAAATTTAGTGATTGATGCAATTGCTCTAAAGTTCCATCAAAAACACGCCCACAACCCGCTGAAAAGAGTGTGTCGCCGCAGAATAATAATTTTTGCTGAGGTTCATAATAGCTAATATGGCTTGAGGTATGTCCTGGATTGAATAAAATTTTGAAAACACATTTTCCCACGTTGATAATTTGATTCTCTTGCACAGTAATATTTATGTTGGGAATACGTGGATCACTGGGACCGTACACTGTGCATGAGTGATAGGCTTTGAGTAATTGACTAACACCACCAATATGATCTTGATGGTGGTGAGTTATTAGGATGGCACCTAATTTTAGCTGGTTTTCCTGAGCAAATTTCAATACGGGCTCTGCGTCACCGGGATCAACGCAGTCAAATAGGCCTGTGCTTTTGTCAACAATCGACCAAATATAATTATCTGCAAAAGCAGGGATAGGTACAATAGTCATGTATGGCTCTCAATAAGGTAAGAGGAAACACCTGGATTAAAATAAACTTTCAGCGAGTTTAATACTATTTGCATTTCTTCTGCTAAGGTAAAAGGTGGATTGATTATCCATAGACCACAACCCGTCATACCCTCGATGGAACTTGACGTCAGACTGAACTCAATGTGTAAACTATTTTTGGCGTTAATTTCTTTCATACCTCTATTGAGTTTATCAGTTAATTTTTTATTGACCAATGGATACCAAAGACAAAACACTCCTGTAGCAAAACGGGAATAAGCATGTTTTATTGCAATAGGAATTTCTTTATACTCTTCTTTTACTTCAAAAGAAGGGTCAATAAAAATCAGTCCTCTCTTTTCTGGCGGAGGAAGTAATGCGTTCATCGCTACTATGCCGTCAGTATTGCTAAAATGTACCTTTTTATTCAATCGATGCAATTGGTTCAGTGCTTCAAATTCCCTAGGATGAAGCTCGCAAAAATACATTCTATCGTGTTCTCGTAATTTGTTGATGGCTAAAAAAGGCGAACCGGGATAGGATCTTAAAGCATGAGTAGGATTAAGTTTCTTAATGACTTGAATGTAGTCTTGAAAAACAGGCGGCAGTGAATCTCGTTCCGACCAGACCAATTCAATACCCTGTTTGTATTCTTGTGTTTTTTCAGCTTGTTTGTTTTTTAAATCATATAAACCCTTTCCTGAATGCGTTTCAAGATAAAATAGGGGTTTTTCTTTACGAATCAAATAGTCCAGAAGACGTGTTAAAGCAATATGTTTGATTACATCTGCAAAATTTCCTGCATGATAGCCGTGTTGATAACTGAGCATGGGGTTCCTAAAACATTTTTAATGATTGTCTACTATACTCTTTTTAAGAGAGAGTATAAAAGGGGAAAGCTATGGGACTTCACGAAGATTATGATGACCAATCATTCTCTGATTATAATTATGATGATGATATTGACTCTTCAGATCATCGAAAGAACGTGAGACGTATGCTCGAAGAAAAACTTGAGCGTAAACGTTTAAAAGAAGAATTTAAAGATGATTTTGATGAGTTGAGTGGTGATTTTGATTGGGATATTTTAGACAAATAATTATTTTAACCCGGGCTTAGACGCCAACCCAGGAAAATAATGATTAAGTGCCTGCTTGGTACACTAACTATTTCTTAGAGTTGCCGCCTTAAGTGTATTTTCAAGCAATGTCACTATGGTCATAGGCCCAACACCTCCAGGTACTGGTGTAATCCATGAAACTTTGTTTACTGCGCTTTTAAAATCTACATCGCCGCGAATACTACCATCTGCTAATCGATGAATACCAACATCGATGATGATGTGATCTTTACGAAGCCACTCAGTATCAAGAACATCCATTTTCCCTGTTGCTACGATAACCAGATCAGCGATGTGTACCAATTTTTCTAATTGTTGGGTGAATTTGTGGGCAATTGTGACTGTTGCTCCTGCCAGGAGTAATTCAAAACTCATAGGCCGACCAACAATATTCGATGCGCCGATTACAAGCGCATGCTTCCGTTTAACGTCAATCTGATAATGATTCAATAAGTGCATGACACCCAGCGGGGTACATGGACGTAGTAATGGATTACGCTGAGCGAGCCGTCCTAAATTATAGGGATGGAAGCCATCAACATCCTTTTCTGGTTTGATGTGTTCAATAACGACACGTTCGTTAATATGCTTGGGTAATGGGAGTTGGATGAGAATTCCATCAATGTGATCAAAGTGGTTTAAATCATCGATAAGCTTAAGTAATTCTTCTTGAGTTGTTTCTTCGGGTAAGTCAAAGGAGTGTGAGCTAATACCCACCTCATCACACGCTTTACGTTTGTTCGCTACATAGACAGTAGAAGCAGGATCGTTGCCAATAAGAACGACAGCAAGGCCAGGTGCTCGATGTGCTTTTTTTATAAACTCGCGTACGTGTTCTTTCAATATATCTCGACGAAGAGAAGAGACGACTTTTCCATCAATTAGAGATGCTGACATAGTTACCCAGAAGAAAAGCAAGGTAATAAATTATGAATTAGAGGGGGTGGTAATGCAATAGGATTAATGGGGCTCGCATCATTCATTAGAGCCCAATTATTTCTTGCACAGCCTGTTTGTGCTAACTATTAACCCTGTGTCTCAATAAATTGTAAGCCCAAGCTATGATATAACTTCCAATGAAGGTACTAACCGATACACCTACTCCAGCAAGCAAACATTGGAGAAAAGAAAAATCATAGGTTATATAAATTGCCCCCATCGTGCCATTAAAGGGCTTCCCGGTATTAAAAATCAAAATCATCAATCCCATAAAAAAGGTAGATGTACCTGAGAGAACGCCAAGAGATACGCCTAAAGAAACCGGATCTATTTTCCCAAAAGCCATGATAATTACCTTATTCATCATAATAACCAATTCCATTATTAATCATTATCCTAGTCATGGGAAGTGGTTGAATAGCTGGTATAAATTAAAAATGTCTCTTCATTAAGATGAAATGTTGTAATTAAAAAGAGAGAGAGCATAAATGACGCAAAAGGTTTACTGAAGAAGTATGATTGACTCATGAGCTTGCTGTGTCTATACTGGAAAATCATTGATTTTATGGTAAATATCGTGGATGAACTAACTGAATTACTTAGACCATCTTGGGGTGCTGAAAAATGGATTTTAGAAGGGTGGAACAAGATTACTGCGGATGAGAAACAACTCATTAAAAATAGGATCAATGAGTTATTTTGCGATGGTTTACCTTTTGAGCTTCAATCCGATAAGCTTTTCTATATTTATACATTCTCACTTTTAGCACAGCTCGAAGTATTAGCCGTTCAAATTCCTCTTAAATTTGAATCCAAAATGTCTACTGTGGAATACAGACAGCGCATGCGTCAACAATTACTAGACGAAATATTTCATGGTTTAGTATTTACTAAAATTGTTTACATGCTGTGTGCGCCTTATGCCTCTCCACCTCCATACAGTCCGCAGATTGAAATTATTTGTAACTATATACGTAATGAAACGTGTCCCAAAGTAGCGATTATGTTGCTTAACCTTATTGGTGAAGGATGGATCGAAGAAATTTTTGAGAGTTTGCATCGATATGGTGTGGCGCCAAAAGTATTCCAAACAATTCTAGAAGATGAACATCGCCATGTTTGCGAAGCAGATTTATATCGTGATATTGGATTGCCAGACACTGACCAAATAAGGCCAAAAATTGCTTATTTGGAAGAACAATTGATAACCAATATTTTTATGCAGTACAAATATATGTCTTCAGTATGTGCTTTATTGGGCGTCGAAGGGGTCATATATTTTAAAGAGTCTCTCAATAAAAAACATACGCAGCAACTCAGCAAAGTGAATCTCCAGCCAAGTGAAAACTGGAAAAACTTTATTGAATTTGCGGATGAGGTATTACCAAGAGTACAAAATTATACCGAATCAAATCGGGAAGTGGAAATGTCTCCTATTCGAAAAGTCTTCATGACTCAGTGGGATGGTCCAAGTGATCCAACCATGACAGGACAATTTAGTATCGATATTTCCTGCCTCGATTTTTTTAATAAAAAATTTGCTTCAGAGACTTTGACTACGTTGATGTTGCAGGCTGTTAGTTCGTGGATGACATTATCCGATCATCACAGAAATTATTTAAGTTTTAGAAAAATCTTTCAAACCAAGGAAGCTTATGTTGGTCTGGTTGTTATGTTACCAGGTTGTGGTGATCATTTAGGGACAATTGTTTTTGAAAATTGTCATAATCTCAGTTTTTATGAATTATCCGCAAAAATTCGAACTATAGTGTCTATGATGGTTTATTGTTATAAAAAACGCGAACAGCTAGAAAAAACAAATCCACGAGTACAACAGCTCATGAAAGATATGGTTTATGAATATGCCTATAACACATATCCATATCCACTTGCAGGAACTCCCTATATTACGCTAAGTAATATTGGAGTGTTTGGCTATACGCAATCTATGGCTCCTCTTCGCAAAACCGAGGCCATGAGATTTACCATAATGGAAGTTGACCGAAAGCTTGTTTGGCAAAAAGATACTCAATCATTCGAACCCAAAGATATGTTGCCAGTATCCATCAGTGCAGACCATCGTATTTTCGATGGCAATTCTACGGTTCCAAGAATGGTAGAAGAGAGGTTTCAGACTATGTTTACCAAAATGTGTAAAGATAAACCGAAAGCAAAACAATCAATACATCAGCAGGAACAATTACAATTGCTTTTAGATCAACTCATTGCAACAAATATTGAAATGGGATACAAGACTTTAATGTTATTGCAAACTTGCTGGTATGATTTTATTTCGATTGAAGAGTGTTATGTAGCCTCCAATTATCATGGTATTGTAAACAACCAGGATAAAACTCCAGAAACGACACTTATCTAATATAATCCAGTAGAAAGTTGTATATCCATGCAACAATATAACTACTAATGAATGTGTTAATGAGTACTATGGCTGCGCCTAGGCCAGCATTAGCCAGAGAGGGATTATAGGATAAATACATAGTTCCAACCATTCCTACAATGGGTTTATCAGCAAAAAAAACGAATGCTGCTAGACCCATAAAAAATGAAGCAATTGCTGATGGAATACTAATAGAGATTCCCAAAGCAAGCGGGTTTATTTTAGTGAACTCCATGATTTATTATCCCTACTCTCAATAAATAATTCATTCTATTATTCATCATTCTTCTTGATATGGGAAGCTCATTTTTGTCAGAAATTTTAAAGGAGTAACTCAACTATTTTGCCGAAAAATAGGGATAACAGGCGATAATTTAGAAATAGGAATTTACAATTGAAGTATTTCTACATTAAATGTTCAATAAAGTTCTAATTGCTTGAATAGATAAGGAAATAATGTTAATTTTTTTAAAAACCAATTTCCCTTCTTCAACCCGCTAAGGGCATGGAGCTCTGATTGAAAAAAACTGCTTTATTTTCATCCTTATTTTCATTGACGGTGCCTGTATATGTTTACGCACTCGGTTTGGGTGAAATGAAAATAGAGTCAGCTTTGGGCCAGCCTTTCCTTGCGGAGATTGCGCTAATCGATGTCCACAATATTTCTTTGTCAAATATCAGGGTGGGGCTTGCTGATCCACAAAGCTACCAAAGTTTGGGGATTGAGCGTTCTGAAGCGGTTGGTGCTCTTTTTTTCGATTTGAGACAAACTAAGCACGGATTTGTTATACAAGTTCATTCCAACGAACGGATGACAGAACCTTATATGCAGCTTATTGTGGACTTAAACTGGCCTAAGGGACAAATCTTTAAAGTTTATACTGTTTTGTTAGATCCACCAGGTTATAAATTAACGAGTACTATGGCGCAAAGTGGTCTAACTTATCAGAGGAAGTTCTCAAACTATCATCAGAATACAACGCCTTCTTCTGGAGAGTATCAAGGCGAGTCTGGCGGGAAAAAGAAAAAGACAATTTATGGTCCTACAGTGTCCAATGAAAATGTATGGCAAATTGCTCAAAGATATAAAGCCTCAGACGCAATTTTACCGCAAATTGTTCTTGCTATTGTGGGAGCAAATCCTGGGGCATTTATTGATGGCAATTTAAATGGATTGAAAACGGGTGTTCGCCTTAAAATTCCTTCCGCTCAAGAGTTCCTCGAGGTACCAGCTAATTTAGCTACAGTTGAAGTCATGGCTCATGATAAGTCATGGAATGAAAAAACAACAATCAATCATGTGTTGGCTCCACCCTATATGACAGGACAAACATCCAGTGCTGCGACGGTTGAGTACTCTCAAATACCCCCTGTGCCAAAGTTTTCTGAGACCGAAGCTTCTATACCAGATCATATTCTGTCTTCAATTCCGTCTTTGGTGACTCCGAAGCAAGTAAGTCCGGAACAAAACAGGACACTCAAGGCTGAAATATCAATAACAACTGCTGCAGTAGATTCCTTACGAGAGTCTAATGCTCTGTTGACAGAACAATTGAGTTTTTTACAAGCACAAAATAAAAAGCTGCAAGAACAATTGGATCAACGTGATAAAGAACTTCGAATAATGCATAACCAAATTCAAACCATGATGAAAGAGCGAATGGCAACTGCAGGACAAGCAAGTTCCATGCACTCAGCAAACAATTCATCCTCCGAGTTTTGGCTTTTATTCATGTTGTTACTTATTGGTGGAGGCGCTGGTGGTGTTGCTGCTTATTTCTATTTTAAACGCTCGGAGCAAGCAAAAAGAAGAGTGGCTTCACCTTCAGCTACGGATAGATCTACCTTAACATCTTCTTCGACCCCGCCCATGATGAGTCTGAAAGAAGGGATGGTGACGCAAGAACCACTACAGGAAGTAAAGCCAGAAACCAAATTAAAACAGTCTGAGTTAAAGCCTGAGCCTAAGCCAACCCCTGAGACTAAGTTAACCCCTGAGCCTCAGTTAACTCCTGAGTCACAGTTAACTCCTGAGCCTAAGCCAACCCCTGAGCCTCAGTTAACTCCTGAGCCTCAGTTAACCCCTGAACCTCAATTAACTCCTGAGCCTAAGCCAACCCCTGAGCCTCAGTTAACTCCTGAGCCTCAGTTAACTCCTGAGCCTCAGTTAACTCCTGAGCCTCAGTTAACTCCTGAGCCTGAGTTAACTCCTGAGCCTGAGTTAACTCCTGAGCCTGAGTTAACTCCTGAGCCTGAGTTAACCCCTGAACCTCAATTAACTCCTGAGGCTCAGTTAACTCCTGAGCCTGAGTTAACTCCTGAGCCTGAGTTAACTCCTGAGCCTGAGTTCACCCCTGAGCGTGGATTAAATATAGAGCCAGTTGATGAGTTTGCTGAAAAAAATTCTCTTGCGATTGAACCTCAATCCACAACAGCAGATGATGAGCAATTATTGCAAATTACCCCGACTGAAAATGAAAATAAACCATCTTCCCTTCCAGATGAAGACACAAACTTTGGTACTGATATAACTCAGGAAGATAACCTTTTGGAGTTTGAATCAGGTCTACACCATGTGCTTACAACGAAACCTGCTGCCAAAGAAAATAATTTTCAAGAGCAAATCAGCGAGGATGGAAATAGTGTGGAGTTTGTTCCTTCTGTTCCTGTCGATTTACCACCACAAAAAGAGGATGGAACCCAAAATCTGTCCTCTTTAAAGAACAAAAAAGCATTAGATACACTGTTAGCTCTAGCCAGAACTTATATAGGTATGGAAGATATGGAATCTGCATTGCATTCTTTAAATGAAGTCATGGAACACGGAAGTCAATCTCAAAAACAAGAAGCACAAAGTTTAATTGACGAGATCAAAGGGAAATCCTAATTTTGCTGTTGTCTTCCCGAGCGCAGCCTGGCAACCCCCATCGGAACAGCGTACCACTGCATATAAATTCTTTGCTACTCCTGGGATAACGAAGATTTACGGCTTTAATTTTACAAGGCGACACCACAAAAAAATTTTCCCCGCAACTTACTTGTTTAAAAATTAATCATTTCAAAATATGAATGGACTATAATTAAAGGATGGATGAATGATTTTTATACTTTATGGTGAGGGAATATCATGAGAGCAAAATTACAGCAGATTGAAAGGTTCAATTTGGAGTTGCTCGACTTGCAAGAGCGGGTTAGAACCTTAAAGGGTAGCTTTTACGAAACATACACGAGAACAGAATTAGAGCCAGAAACATTTAAATTTAAACAGGAAATTGATCCCAATGCCCCTGATGAATTTAATCTTGAGCCGGATACATGGAAGGAAGTCGAAAAGCAGATATTGGTGCCTCGCGATCCGACTATGGGAGAAAAAAATCAACTTGCAGATTTGGCCCAACAAATTAAAGTTAAAGAAAGGCAAATCAATCAATTAAAAGATTCGATACAAGTAACTAAGGTTATGGAAACTGTTTCAGATGTTATCAGTTATCTCGATCCAAAAACGCATAAAAATGACATTGCCAATTTGAAATACATACAAGAGCTGCATTTTTCTGATTTGCACGGACTCAAAGGTCATATTTCTGGATTGTCACGAGGTCAATCTAGCGTAACACGAGAACTATATGAAGCAATTCACAGGACAACAGGAGCCGATATTGATGACCAACTCAGTAAAGTTTCTAAGAAAATAGACGACAGAAACAATGTTCATAAAACTGAAAGGTCATTTAACTTTAAGTCATTTAAAGAGCAAATACCGCGTGTAAATATTGATGAGGATTCGAGTAACGAGAATAATGATAATTTTACTTTATAACACCCCGAGTGATTCTATAGTATCTCATACTTTCGGGAATATTTTATGAGCTAGAACTGATGTTGTTATCACGAGAGCAACTAAGGATCTCCCATCATAGCCACCTGCTATTGAGCGGAAATCCCTCGTTATGCTTGGGAGGATGCCTGCTGAGCGGATTCGGCCTGGAAAGGCCCCTGACAATAAGCATCCTATAAATCAAAATAGGTTTAGTTCAAAGACTGCATCTGTGAACGAAGTTTTATCAATAAAAATCCCATTATTTTTTACTGGCTGTTATTTTATAAAGGGTTTTTCTGCACCAAAAAGATAAGTTGCAGTGACTAAAACTTCGTTTGCTCGATAAGACCCTGGATTTAAGGATTGTTCAGCCCATGTATTAACCCCATGACCCGAAGAAATAGGGCCTAAATCTTGATAAACATAGCCTACTGAAAAAATAAGTTGAGGAAAAAATTGCACATCAATACCAGCCCCCACGTTATATGCAAATTCACTGGTATTCGAATCCCTAAATCCAGGACTGACTTTTGGAGTAACATCAGTAAACGCTTCTTCCCGGTAGTTAGAGACTCTGTTGAACGAACTTCCAATTCCTCCGTTAATATAGGGCGAAAATGCCCCGTATCGAAACAGATTAATTTTTCCTGATGCTAATAAAAGATTGGAAGTAAAATCCAAGTTGTACGAGTAGTTAGTAAATTCGGGTAAGGAATATTGTGTAATTTCACCTTGGATTTGAGTTTTAAAAAAATATTGCCAGAAGACACTTAATGAGTAGGAGGGAAACCAGAAATTATTATTCTGCCAACGTCGACCGGCGGATGCAGCAATAACTCCCCCAGTATCGTTATTGATTGAGAATTGATCATAATCATAAGGAGAAGGAAACTCTGAACCATTATTTACTTTCATGTGAGAATGTAACTCAGGAAATTGGGCTCCTCCTCCAAGAGCCAAAAACCAATTACCTTGAGCATTGAAAATAGATTGTGGTAGTGGATTTTGTATGCTTTCAATATTTTTAGAAAAAGATTGGCTATGACAGACAAATAATAAAGCGGTGATACCTGGATAAAATAAATTCCATTTCATAATGAGTCTCAAAATTTAAATAATCGTTATAGTAAAGACATGCACAATTATTGATAATGATTAATTGCAGCATGAGAAAGTATCATAATTGAATGAAATAAATCAATAAAATGGTTGGAAGTTGATTCGATCGAAACAGGTCATCGATTGATTCGCACGAACCATAAAACATACCCTGATTATTAAAAATCAGAGTATAAAACAAGATAAATTACTATAATAAATAATAAACTTGTAAATCAATTATGTTAAGGTATAGACAAAACATATACTGTATTATAAATTGACCCTTTTATCAGGAATAATCAATGCGTATTGCCTTGGTGCTTGAGTACGATGGTAGCCAGTATCATGGCTGGCAAGCACAAACAGGCTTGCATACAGTGCAACAAGCCGTAGAACATGCTTTATCTAAAGTAGCAGATAGTCCTATTTCTGTTGTTTGTGCAGGTAGGACAGACACTGGTGTACATGCTACTAATCAAGTAATTCACTTCGACTGCGATAAGGTTCGCAGCATCCGTGCATGGATACATGGTGCAAACTCTTTTCTGCCTAAAGATATTTGCGTTAAGTGGGGAAAAGAATTGTCGGAAGAGTTTCATGCAAGGTATTCTGCAACTGCAAGAAGATATCGTTATGTCATTTATAATGGTGCCATTCGACCTGCTATATTCCGAAGTAATGTCACTTGGCAATACAGGCAATTAGATCACCGACAGATGCACCAGGCGGCTCAAGTGTTATTGGGAGAGAATGATTTTACTTCATTTCGTTCCGTTGAGTGTCAGTCGAATACCCCTATGCGGAATATCCACAAATTACAGGTTAGCCGCATGGGTGATTTAGTAATCATTGATATTACTGCCAATGCTTTTTTACATCATATGGTGCGAAATATTGCTGGTGTATTAATTGCGGTAGGCTCAGGAAAACATCCTGTATCATGGGTAGATGAGGTATTAAAAGCAAAAGATAGACGATTGGGTGCTGAAACTGCCCCAGCCTATGGATTGTATTTAGTGCAAGTGACTTATCCTCAGGAATTTTCTATATTACAGAATAATCCAGGGCCTTCTTTTCTATTGGAGAAATAATTGAACTTGGCACGTGTACGAGTCAAAATGTGTGGAATGACGCGTAGAGAAGATATCGCACATGCTATTAATCTGGGTGTTGATGCTATAGGGTTGATTTTTTATTCAAAGAGCGCTCGTTGTGTTTCTATAGAACAAGCGAAATTATTATTGGCAGATCTTCCTGCATTTGTAGACTCCGTTGCTGTTTTGGTTAATCCTGAGCAAGATTTTGTTCATCAAATACTAGAGGAATTACCAATCGAATTATTGCAGTTTCATGGTGATGAAACTGTAGAGTTTTGCCAACAATTTACGAAACCTTTTATTAAAGCCATACATTCTGATTCAGCGGAACACATTCATCAGGCAGCTCGAAATTTTGGGGCTGCACGCGCCTTATTGTTGGATACCCCCTCTGAGACCGTTAGGGGAGGGAGTGGATGTGTTTTTAATTGGAGTATTATTCCCAAAAAGGTTGAAAAGCCTTATATATTGGCTGGTGGATTGGATGAGTTTAATGTACTTGAGGCAATTAAATCATGTCACCCTTATGCAGTAGATCTGTGCAGTGGTATTGAGAGGTCGCCTGGAATCAAAGATCATGGCAAAATGAGTCGATTTATGCAGAAATTAGTACAGTAGCCTGGGGCGGCGAAACCTGGAAAATGAGTCCTCTGAACCCGGGTTATGCTGCACCCAAAAAACACTTTTGAGAAGTTAATGAAGGTAGATTCATGAATAAAAAAGAGCTTCCTGATAAGCACGGGCATTTTGGTCCCTATGGTGGTATTTTTGTAGCAGACACTTTGATGTATGCATTAAAACAATTGGAAGAGGCTTATGCCAAATATCGAAAAGATCCCGATTTTTTAGCTGAGCTTGATGCTGAATTAAAAGATTATGTCGGACGGCCTAACCCCCTTTATCATGCACAACGTTTAAGCAAGGAAATAGGTGGCGCCCAAATTTACTTAAAACGAGAAGATTTGAACCATACTGGGGCACATAAAATTAATAATACCGTAGGGCAAGCGCTACTTGCCAAGCGTATGGGAAAAACTCGTGTCATTGCCGAAACGGGTGCAGGTCAACATGGCGTTGCCTCAGCAACAGTAGCTGCTAAATTAGGCTTAGAATGTGTCGTATACATGGGTGCTGAAGATATAAAGCGCCAATCATCGAATGTGTATCGCATGAAATTGTTAGGTGCAGAAGTTGTTCCGGTCACCTCAGGTTCAAAAACATTAAAAGATGCATTAAATGAAGCCATGCGTGATTGGGTAAGTCATATTGATGATACTTTTTATATTATTGGAACGGTTGCTGGGCCACATCCTTATCCTCAAATGGTCCGGGATTTTCAAGCGGTGATTGGCATTGAGGCACGAGCTCAGTTTTTAGAAAAAACAGGACATTTACCCGATGCTTTGGTGGCCTGTGTCGGTGGTGGCTCTAATGCAATCGGTTTATTTTATCCCTTTCTCAATGACTCAACCGTTGCTATCTATGGTGTCGAGGCTGGAGGTAAGGGTTTAGAAAGCGGCCAACATTCTGCTTCATTAATTGCTGGAGCTCCGGGCGTTTTACATGGTAATCGGACTTATTTACTCTGTGATGAGTACGGTCAAATTAAAGATACTCATTCTGTTTCGGCTGGTCTTGATTATCCTGGTGTAGGTCCAGAACATGCCTACTTAAAAGATACTGGTCGCGTCATTTATGAAGCAATTAATGATGATGAAGCACTGCATGCATTTCGTACTTTAACGCAGGTTGAAGGAATTATCCCTGCTCTGGAATCCAGTCATGCAATTGCATATGCAATGAAACTTGCTAAAACCATGTCAACGAAACAAAGCATTATCGTGAATTTATCTGGTCGAGGTGATAAAGACATGCATACTGTGGCTCAAATTGATGGAATTACCGTATGAATCGAATTGATAAAACTTTGATGCGCCTTAAAGCTCAAGGCAAAAAAATGCTTAGTCCTTATATTACAGCTGGAGATCCTTATCCAGAGGCCACGGTTCAACTGATGCATGAGTTGGTACGATCCGGAGCTGATATTATAGAATTGGGTATTCCTTTTTCTGACCCCATGGCAGAGGGTCCTGTTATTCAAAGAGCAATGGAGCGTGCACTTGCTCAAGATGTGCATTGCCATACCGTATTGAACATGGTGAAAGAGTTTCGACTACAAGATCAAGAAACACCCATTGTTTTAATGGGCTATTTAAATCCGATTGAACATTTGGGTTATGAGCTTTTTGCACAACAGGCAGCAGAAGTGGGTGTGGATGGAACCATTCTGGTAGATTTACCCCCAGAAGAAAGTGAAGATGTAGCAAAAGTCTGGCAAAAATATGGTTTATACAGTATCTTTCTGTGTTCGCCTACGACTTCAGATGAGCGAATGGCATTAATTAATCAATATGCCAAAGGATATTTGTACTATGTGTCTTTAAAGGGTGTTACTGGATCGGATCTGGATGTTTCATCTTTAAAATCGCAATACCAACACCGAAAAACACAAACCACACTTCCTTTAATGGTGGGGTTTGGTATAAAAACACCTGAAATGGCTGCAGAGGTTGCTAGTTTTGCAGATGGTGTTATTGTGGGGGCAGCCCTCATTACGCGAATTCTGGATGCTTACAATACGAATGATGATATATTGCAAGCGGGAGCAGATTTAATTTATTCCATGCGACATGCCATGGATGATTTAAAATGATGGCTTTGTGAGTAGGGCTATCATCAATTCGCCATTTTGACCAGGATAGTAGAATGGTCAACAGACCCTAATAACTGTGGTGGAAAATCTAATGACAGAAATAACTGAAAAACGAGCTCATTTTATAAGACAACTGATTACTGATGAACTGGCGAGTGGCAAACATAAGTCTGTAGTGACTCGTTTCCCTCCTGAGCCAAATGGGTATTTGCATGTAGGTCATGCTAAGTCTATATGCTTGAATTTTGGTTTGGCTCAGGAGTTTAACGGTATTTGTTATTTGCGTTTCGATGACACCAACCCCACTAAAGAGGAAGAAGAGTACGTCAATGCGATTATTGAAGACGTGCGCTGGCTAGGTTTTGAATGGTATGCAATGACGCATTCTTCAGACTACTACCATGAACTCTATGATTTTGCAGTATTATTAATTAAAAAAGACTTGGCTTATGTTGATAGCTTAAGCATGGATGAAATTCGAGCTTATCGAGGAACTTTGCAAGAGCCCGGACGCGAAAGTCCTTACAGAAATAGACCAATCGAAGAAAGTTTGGGTTTATTTACTCGTATGAAAGCAGGGGAGTTTCCTGATGGCACGCATGTATTAAGAGCAAAAATTGATATGCAATCAGGTAACTTAAATATGCGTGATCCCGTAATCTATCGTATTCGACATGCACATCATCAACGTACGGGAGATGAATGGTGTATTTACCCTATGTATGATTACGCTCATCCTATTTCTGATGCGCTAGAAAAAATCACTCATTCTTTATGTACATTGGAGTTTCAAGACCATCGCCCACTTTATGATTGGTGTGTTGATAATTTACCTTTACCTGCAAAGCCGATACAAACTGAGTTTGCTCGCTTAAATTTATCGCACACAGTCACTTCAAAGCGCAAATTACGCACCTTGGTTGAAAAAAAGGCTGTTTCCGGATGGGATGATCCACGTATGCCGACAATAAGAGGGATGCGTAAACGGGGTTATCCTGCTGCCGCAATTCGTCAATTTTGTGAAGTCATAGGGATATCACGTAGCGACTCCGTAATTGATATGTCCATACTTGAGGAATGTGTTCGTGCTGAATTAAACAGAACAGCGAAGCGTGCTTTGTGTGTTATGGATCCTATAAAAGTAGTTATAGAAAATTATCCTGAAGGCAAAGTAGAAATGCTTAAGTCTGCATATAATCAGCAAGATCCAGATGCAGGCGCAAGGGAACTCCCTTTTTCTCGAGAGGTCTTTATTGAGCGTTCAGACTTTATGGAAGAGCCACCTAAAAAATATTTCCGGCTATCTCCTGGAGCTGAGGTGCGCTTACGTCATGCCTATGTGATTAAATGTCATGAGGTTGTTCATGATGAACAGGGCAATATTATCGAATTACGTTGTACCTATGATGAAAAAACTTTAGGAAAAAACCCGGAAGATAGAAAAGTAAAAGGGGTCATTCATTGGGTATCATGTGCACATGCTTATCCTGTAACTGTACTCGAGTATGACCGCCTATTTAACGATCCTAATCCTGGAAGAGAAGAGGATTTCTTTCAATTTTTAAATCATGATTCATTGAAAATACAACAAGCCTATTGCGAACCTGCTCTAGCAAATCAGCAATTAGGAGAAGTATTTCAGTTTGAGCGTTTAGGATACTATTGTGTTAATGATTTAAAAGAGGGTCGAGTTTGTGCATTTCATCGTGTCGTTGATTTAAAAGATACTTGGGCAAAATAGTAGAGTCTGTTGACCAAAGAAGAGTGAGTTTAAATGACGATTTAGAGCCCTAAAAACCCAGGTTATCCTGAGAATTACGAGGGATGTGGTCGCAGGATGTTGTCATGGGATTAGGGCCAAGATCGTAGGATTGCCAACAGATTCTAAATGAAGGGGCTGATATGTTGCATTTATATAATTCTCTAACCAGAACGAAAGAACCATTTGTTTCCATTTCTCCCGGAAAAATTGGCCTCTATGTTTGTGGTATCACCGTATATGATCGTTGTCATATAGGCCATGCCCGCTCAATGGTTTCTTTTGACGTCATTGTTCGATACCTTCGCTCTCAGGGCTATGATGTGAAATACGTACGTAATATTACTGATATTGACGATAAAATTATTGCACGCGCACATGAACGTGCAATACCAATCGATGAGTTAACCGCCCAGTATATTGCGGCAATGAATGAGGACACACAAGCTCTAAATATTTTACCTCCGGATGTTGAGCCACGTGCCACGGAACATATCGGCAGCATCATTCAATTAATCGAGCGGTTGCTTGAGAAGGGCAGTGCATACCTCAGTGATAATGGCGATGTATGCTATCAGGTTGATTCGTTTGCTGACTACGGTAAATTATCGCACAAAGATCTTGAGGGATTAGTTGCGGGAGCACGAGTAGAAATTGTTAAGGAAAAACGTTCCCCTTTAGATTTCGTTTTATGGAAAAAGGCAAAACAGGGTGAACCAAGTTGGCCCTCACCATGGGGTGAAGGACGTCCAGGTTGGCATATTGAATGTTCTGCTATGGCTATGAGTGAATTAGGTGAGCAATTTGATATTCACGGGGGAGGGTTGGATTTACAATTTCCGCATCATGAAAATGAAATCGCACAAAGTGAAGCGGCTACTGAAAAACCTTTTGCAAACTATTGGCTGCACGTAGGCATGCTACAGGTTAATAATGAAAAGATGTCTAAATCATTGGGTAATTTTTTTACGATAGCTGACGTTTTAGCCCAACATCATCCTGAAGTGGTTCGTTATTTCCTTTTAAGTAGCCATTATCGCAGTTCATTGAATTATTCTGAAGAAAATTTAGTCAATGCTAAGAAAGCATTAACGCGCTTATACCAGACCATCAAAGACAGTCACCTCATCGATGGTGAATTAGATAATCATTGGGTCAATGAGTTTAATCAAGCGATGAATGATGATTTTAATACGCCCGTCGCCCTCTCTGTTCTGTTTCAACTTAGCCATGAAGTCAACAAGAGTCGTTCACCTAATTTGGCGATTACATTGAAGCATTTAGCAGGGGTCATGGGGTTATTACAAGAAGATCCTGCATCTTTTTTACAATCTGGGTTTGCTGAAGAAGACAAGACTGAAATTGAAGAATTAATTGCTGAACGGCTTCAAGCTCGTGCTGATCGAAATTGGGGGCGTGCTGATCAAATAAGAGCAGACCTCTTAAGTCGAGGAATTGAGTTGGAAGACGGACCGCACGGAACTACTTGGCGTAGGATGGAATAAGCAGTTTTTTAAATGTTACATCTCATACCTAGCTTGGGTTAGTGCAGCTTAACCCAAGCTACAGTTCTTTTATGGAATACCTTCATCTAATATTAATCGCTTGTCTTTGCTTGCTTGAGTCCTGCTTCTTCTAGTACGTAATAAAAAAATAATAATTAAAAAAAATAATAAAAAAAGAACCATCCACCCCATGAGATAAAAACAATCATCCAATGCCAAAGCAGTGGCTTGTCGCGTAAGATAAGCATTTAATTGAGCAGATGCATTTTTTCCTTGAAGATGAAAAAATTCTGCTCGTTCGAAAAACTGTTGTGTTTCATGGGAAAACGCAGTCAAACGACTTCCCAAGCGAAGATGAAAAAAAACTTCCCGTCTGTGCCATAAAATAGAAAATAACGCGACTCCTAAACCACTGCCAAGTAATCTTGAGACGTGGAAGAAACTTATGCTTTCAGCACGCTTTGTCTCAGGAAAGGCGTTTACGGTCATCTGAAACAGTGGTGATAAAAACAATGCGAGTCCTATACCGGCTAATACGCGGGAAAAAGCGATCCGCCTAAAATCAATTTCCACATTGAAGTAGGTGGTATAGAAGCACGAAATAGCAAAAAAAAGTAAGGCAATGATTAATGGAAAAAATGGGTCATATTGTTTCTTATTGATGAGTACAGGGATCCACCCACAAAATGCCATAGTTCCAATAATTAGTGCGATCCAATCAGGAGTATAATTAACATAAAGCTTCAACCATAATGACAATAAGATCACCATGCCAAAGTAGAGTGCAAAAAATAAAATGATATAGATCATAGCAAGGGAAAAATAAAAATTTTTAAGCAATTTTAAGTCGATGACGGGATGTTGCGCTGAGCAACTCCGTAAAATAAAAAATATAAAGCTGATAAAACCAGAAATAAGTAAAAAAGTGATTAAAGGAGAGCGAAACCAATCTAACTCCTGGCCAGTTGTTAACGCGCTTAAAATAAAAACCATGCTGATGCAGTAATAAAAATATCCGAGCGTGTCAAAATAGGTTTTCTTTACTGGTTCGTGATATTTTCTATAGCCATAACCAACATATGCAATAAAAAACAAGCAAATTGGTATGTTTGAATAAAAAAGAAATCGCCAATCGTAGATGTAAGCAATCCAGGCGCCATATGAAGCACCAAGTACAGGAATGATTGACAGACAAATCAACACTAAGGAAACGATAAAGACATTATCTTTATTCTCTGAAAGTAAAGGAATAAGTGTATAGGTAATAAGAAGAAACATTGGTCCTGAAGCAAATCCTTCTAAAAACCTAAATAAGATAAAAGAAAAAAAATCACTAGCGGTAGCGCATTCCCATGAGAAAAAAGCAGTAAGACTGAGACATACCACATAAAGTTGAATGGGGCTTAATCGAGTCACAGCAGGTTTGCCTAACGGCACCCCGAGTAAGTTGCCAATACAAAAGAAACTGACAGTATAAGAGGTCATATAGGGACTACCGCCGAGATCACTGACAATATAGAGACCCGCCATTATGGTTAAAGTCAGATTTAGAATTACCGCAGCCAATGATAAGAGTAAAATATAGAGAATCATCGCTCCGTTCCATTTAAGACAGCTTGATTGATCATCAGCGGGGTATTGGCGTATTTCTGAAGATTAGGATCTAAATTACTCTGAATTATATGTGCGATAAGATGCTCATTGCCTATTTCTTCTTTTTGGAAAATATCAGTGACGTATTGAGGTGAACCCTTAGTTGACGTGGGTACCAAAGGTCCATTCTGATTGGATAGATTTGCGGTAACCTCTAGGGAAAGACCAATTCGTAATGGAAATTTTTTTAATTCGTCTTGATTTAAAGCAACACGAACAGGCAATCTTTGTACGATTTTAATCCAATTACCAGAGAGATTCTCAGGAGGTAATAGTGAAAAAACATTACCCGCGCCTCCTGGTAAACCAACAATTGTTCCGTGGTATACAACACTCGATCCATAAAGATCAGAAGTAAAAGTAACGCTTTGACCGATACGCATTTTTTTGAGTTGTGTCTCCTTAAAGTTGGCATTAACCCATACTTGATCCAGAGGAATAATGGCCATGAGGGGTTCTTTGGGTGAAATCCACATACCCACTTGAATCGTCCTTTGTGCTACAAGTCCATCTACTGGGGCATAAATTTTACATCGATAGAGCTGGACCCAGGCATTACGTACCTCTTGTGCAGCGGCTTGAACCCAAGGATGTTCTGCAATCGACGTTCCTTGTACAAAAGCGAGCGCTTTTTGGTAATTGTTTTTAGCGCTTTTTAATGCGGCTGTCGCGGCTTTAAGATCATCTTGAGCGTTTTGATAGTCTTCCAAAGAAATCGCTTTGGCACCAATGACATCATAACGATGTTTGAGGTTTTGCTGGCTTTTTAAGAGTATTGCTTTTCTCACTTCAATTTCTGCAGCCAATACAAATACATCATGGAATGCTTGGCATACATCTCGTACTGTTTTGGCAAGTTTCTTTTTTGCTTTTTCTAGAGCGATCAGAGAATCTGTTTCATTTAATGAAACGAGAAGTTGTCCTTTTTTTACTAGAAAACTATCATCTGTATAAATGCCTGTGACAAATCCTGGTTTTAATGATTTGATGTAAACCTGATTTCCCTGTACGTAAGCATCATTGGTATAGACTTCGATTCTCCATACAAAAAGCCAATACAAAAAAAGGAAAATTAACAGAGCGATGACCATGATTGTAAAATAAAAAGAAGGGGACTTTTTGTTCATGAGTTTTTCACCAAGGGTATGGTATTTTGATAGTAACCTCCTCCCAAAGCTTTGGTTAATTTGATCGAGGCTAGGTATTGGTTATAAAGTAAAGCCACATCAACAAGTTTTTTTTGAATCACATCTTCTTGGAACAAATACACATCAAGTACACTATCTAAACCTTTTTTCTGGCGCAAATAACTTAACTCATAACGTTGTTTTGCAAACTCAACCACTTGATTTTGTTCCTTTTTTTGTTGATAAATGTCTTCGGCAAATGCCAGTACATCAAGAACTTCTTGAGTGCTGTATAGAAGTAAATTATTGTATGCAGCAATTGCTGCATCAAATTGCGCTTTATTTGCTTTGATATTTGCCCGTATGGCGCCTGCAGTGAAAATAGGTAAATCGAGAGCGGGTCTAAGGGCTGCTGTCCCACTTGATATATCCAAAAATTTTCTCCATTTGGTACTTTCAAGGCCAACAAGGCCAATTAGGTTTATATTAGGATAATATTCTGCCATAGCTGCCCCTGTTTTGTAGGCCAAGGCTTTGGCTCGCCAAATTTGCGCCATGAGATCCGGTCTGCGGGCTAAGAAATCTAACGGCAAAATTGGAGGAATTTTTAGCGTTTTGGGTAATTTGGGAAGCGCTGAGTCAATCAATAGGGGATTATCCGGACTGCGTCCCGCTAAGGTATTAATTAAGTGCTTGTTAGCAGAAAGTTCATCATTAATGCTCGATAGTAATTTTCGGGCTTCAAGCAATTGTTCTGAAGTTTCTAATGCAGGTATTTTTGAAGAAAGTCCTTTTTTTACTAATAATTTTTGTAATGTTGCAATTTTTTGGCGAACATCAATTAACTGCGTGAATAATTTTTTTCGTATAAGATTGGTTTTATATGCAAAAAAAACTTGAGCGATTGCAGTACTGGTTATTAATTCCACGTCTGCTTCTTCCGCTTCTTGAGCCTTTGCTTCTCCCAGCGATGCGCGGAAAAGATTTCGGTTTTTTCCCCAAAAATCGAAATCATAATTAAATGAAAGAGAGAGATCTAAAAGTGTCGCATTCAAAGGAAATCTACGATTGAAAGCGCGATATAATCCGTTTTGGCTTACATATTGTCGGTTTTCATCTGCATCAAAAAATATTAAAGGAAATAATAGTGATCGCGTAACCCTTGCTTGCTGCTTTGCAACCGTAACTCGGCTCTTGACCTCTTGAATTGAAGGGTTATTCATTAACGCTTCTGTAATCAAAGTATTCAAATCAGGCGTATTATAAGCCAACCACCATTGTCTAGTAGGCCATTTTCCTTTGGAAAAAATCGCTTTTTTTTGCAGGTTTTTTTTAATGGAATGTTCTATATTTGGAACGGGTTTTATATTTTTAACTTGGCTTTGTTGTGGCAGCGAGACAGTGCAGGATGCTAAAGAGCATAAACTAAAACCAATAAATCCTTTGATCCAAAGCCGCATAAGAAGTCCCTGTTTATTTGGCAGCATATCCTAAATATTTAAAAAACAGATCCATAAACCTGTTCTTAGTATTGAAGCCATCTATATCCTATATAGTAACCATTAGTTTTTGATTTTCATAGGAGTTTTCTATTGATAAATAGGAAATACGTTTTTCAGTTTATGTTATCTATTTTTCCAAAAATGTATCGACTAACTTTGCGTTGTTACCCGAAGAATTTCGGCAAGGGAAGTGTCTCCGACGAGTACACGCTTAAATCCATCATCGCGAATACTGGGAGTAGTTGGACGTAGGTAATTTTCCATCGTCTGTAAATGTTCATTGCGGTGGATCATTCCCCTTAAGGTCTCATCAATAGGTATCAATTCATAAATCCCAGTTCTCCCCTTGTAGCCTAGATGATTGCAGAAGTCACAGCCTTTTGGTTCAAAAACGTTTGACGTGTCTGCATCAGGCGCCAGTCCCATCAGTTCTTTTTCATCATCTCTTAATTGATGTGGGGTTTTACATTGGTGACATAATTTTCTGACCAGTCGTTGTGCGATAAGCCCAACAATACTTGAAGAGAGGAGAAAGGACTCAACACCCATATCACGTAAACGAGTTAATGCGCCTAGAGCACTGTTTGTATGTAAGGTTGAAAGTACTAAGTGTCCTGTCAGACTTGCCTGAACTGCAATTTCAGCCGTTTCCAAATCACGAATTTCTCCGATCATGACCACATCTGGATCCTGTCTGAGAATCGCTCTTAAACCTTTAGCAAAGGTCATTTGTACTTTAGTATTGACCTGAGTTTGGCCAATTCCTTCAAGATCATATTCTATAGGATCCTCAATGGTTAGAATATTACGTGAGACCTCATTTAACTCCGTCAACATGGCATATAAGGAAGTAGTTTTACCTGAACCAGTGGGGCCCGTAACTAAAATAATGCCATGCGGCTCAGCGATCATTCGTCGCATGGCTTTTACGGTTGGTTCAGGCATACCCAAGAGATTTAAATCCAATTGGGCCGCTTGCTTATCCAGAATTCTTAAAACAACACGTTCACCATGGTTAGAGGGAAGGGTGGAAACCCGAACGTCAATATTATGTCCACCAATACGTAGTGAAATACGACCATCTTGTGGAATACGTTTTTCTGCGATATCCAGTTTGGCCATAACTTTAACTCTAGAAATCACTAAAGGCGCTATGGCACGTTGAATTTCTAAAACCTCATGTAACACACCGTCAATTCGATTACGTACTAATACGCGATCTTCATAAGTTTCGATATGAATATCAGATGCCTTTTGTTTTATTGCTTGAGTAAATAATGCATTCAATAAGCGAATTATTGGTGCATCATCTTGATTTTCCAATAAATCTTCACTTACTGGTAGTTGGCTTGCTAGTAACGAAAGATCCATATCATCCTCCATACCGCCGGCCGCTTCTAATATGGATGATTTTGATTGATAGACATGCGCTAAATGTTGTTGAAAAGCAGATTCATCGACTTGTTTTAAAGTAAACTCACATTGTAATAATCGTTTTATTTCAGCAAGTGCTTGCAAAGGGGTATTTGGTAAATAATAAACAAGGACATGGTTATCACTCATTTCACTGGCAACAACAATCCCATGGTTTTTTGCAAAACTGTATGGGATTTTCAGTGATTTATCTTCATGTTCCATAGTTTATTTCGTTGCTAATAAAGGGGGACGATTAAACGGTTTAGGTAATTCTGCCTGTTTTAAAGCAGGCATTACCGTAGCATTATTACTTTGTACAAATGCATCTTGTGATCTCAACCAATCCAGTTCGTATTGACGTACATTATTATACTTTTCACTGGTCATATGCATACTATCTCGTTCATTACGTAAAATAATGGGTTTAATAAAGACCATCAGCACACGTTTTTCGCGTGAATTTACATTCCGTCTGAAAATGCGACCTACACCGGGTATATCGCCTAATACGGGGATACGGTTATCATCATTACCCAGACTGTCTTGGGTCAAACCTCCTAAAACAACGATGTCTCCACTATCAACATGAACTGAAGTAACTATGCTACTAATTCTAAATGTTGGAGTAGTTGTATTCGGAGCAACAACCGGCGGATCCAGAGTGTCATTTCCTTGATCAATTTGCATTTGAATACCTTCGCCACGCGTAATTTGGGGTCTGACATAAAGATGTAATGCAACGTTAACCCGATCAAAAGTAGTAAATGGTACGCCATTATTTGTTGTACCTCCCGCATTGGCGGGTTGGGTGGTGGATGCAATCGAAACCTGTTTACCTACCAAAATTTTAGCTTGTCGATTATCAAGTACTACTACTGAAGGTGTTGATAAAATGTTCGCTTTATTTTCTCTTGCCAAGGCGTATATTTGAGCTTGAAAATCATCAAGTCGGGTTTTACTGTTAATTATAGCAAATCCAGGTCTAAAGCTACCTGGTTTTCCTGTTTGTTGCTGGCTACCCCATTCTATGCCTAAGTCATTGACGTCCTCTTGATTTATTTCGGCGACTAATGCCTCAATAAGAATTTGCGCCGGTTTAATATCCAGTTGGCTAATTACCTTTTTCAGAATTCGTATCACAGATGCTGGTGCATTAAGAATGATGGAATTGGTATTGGGCTCAGCAATAATTTGTACTGATGGTTTTGTAGTACCCTCATTCTGTGATGTTGTTGATGAGGTGTTTCCGGTAGCCCCAGGTGATGTTAATGGGGAAGCACCTGTTGGAAATGGAGAGTTAGAACTAGGGCTTTGATTAGAACCACTATTACTCACAAGATTGGAGGCAGGATTAGTACTGTCTAAAGCAGGTCGAGTGACAGTACCAATGGTTGTCCCAACATTACCGCTGAAATTTGCTTGAGCAATACCGGCAAGAATTGGCACCAGGTCCTCTGCTCGGAGATAATTCAGATAGACGACTTGAGTATTGGAGTTAAGCCCTGCAGAGCTTTCCTTATCCAGCTTTAAGATTAACATCCTAATGCGGATCCTATCTGTTTTTGAACCACTGATTAATAGAGAGTTGGAACGATCATCAGCGGCTACAGTTAATTGAGTGCGTGCTGCTCCCATACTGGGTTGGGTTTTTACTAAATCTTTTAGAGTGGCTGCAATGTCCATTGCTAAAGAATGTTGTAAATGAACCATGTCGATGCCATTTGCAGACGAGTTATCTACTTGTTTGATGATGTCTGCAAGACTATGAATGTTGTTCGCTCTTCCTGACAGGATGAGCATGTTTGAGGGGGCATACGCAGAGATACTGCTCCATTGTGGCATTAACGGACGCAAAACAGGCACTAATTGCTCTGCCGGAACATAATGAACGGGCACAACCGCGACCATCATGTCATCGCCACGCGGTGGATGTCTCAGTTCATCCAGAAGATCAGGTGATTGAGTTTTCGCATCAATATTAGGAATAATTTTAACGATTGCACCATTGGGTATCGCGGCGTAGCCTGAGACTTGTAAAACTGAAAGAAAAACCTGATAGAGTTCATTATTATTCATTGGTGTTGACGATACAATCGATATTTTTCCTTGAACTCGAGGATCAATGACAAAGTTTTTTCCAGTAACGCGTGATACTTCAGCGATGACCGCTCGAATATCTGCGTTTCTTAAATTCCATATTTGGCCATTCGGGGGGAGCGTTTGTGTTTGCTCACCTGCGCTCTCATTTTCAGATTGATTCGTTGGTATTGGAGAGGGGGCTTGATTGTTATTTTGTTGATTTTTCTGGGCAATGATCTTTTGGGACAGTTTATTCTGCAGCTCCCGCGCTGTAAGGTAATCGCTAATAGGGCCTATTTGCACAAGATAAAGTTTTTTATCGGATAGGTTCTTAATTTCTACATGTTCACTAACAAGGGCAGACAGTTCCTTTTCACGCTGTTTTGCATCTTTTTCTAAATTAAACGCTCCTGCTTGCAGGTAAAAAATAGTATTCCCGTTCTTCGTTGTAGTGGAAATATTAATTTCGTTTGCGTGAGTTAACGCAGAGCAAATAAATATTAAAATTATAATTACTATCGAGCGCATTGAAAAACCGCAAAATCATAAGTGAATAACATAATAACTAAATTTATAAACTTACCATAGCTTTTTTGGCGAGTAACTGAAGGTATTTTGAAGCATTTTTCTATTTTGCTTTAAGATTATCTTAATTGTTAAGAAATTAATGAAATACGCTTAGTTACTCATTTATTTTACTCTCGAATAAATAAAGTGGGATTAAATAACTTATTAATCCCGGATTGTATGACGTTATCCGGGACCTTATTTTGGCTAGGGAGAGTGATGGGTATGAGTATGTGAATCATGGTGTTGATGATGCTGATGATGATGTTGTTGTGAGTGTTGGTAGGGATGATGAGCATGGTGATGAGGTGGGAAGAAACCATTAGGATGGTTTGCGTGTACGGGATTTGTAACAATTACTGTAGTTGGTGGTTGTTGTATTGTGGATGGGTGATTGTGTTGGTGTGCGTTTTGCTGATGCCCGTGCGTTCTTGAATTATTCATATTTTTTCATCCTAATTAAATAAAGAATTGAATGACGGCTAAGATGATAATGAACACTTAATTGTACATTTTAAATATCATCTTAACGCATTATATGCAAAGAGTTTGGTAAATGTATATGCTTTTAAAAACAATTCAAACTTTAAATAATAACAAAAAACGAACTTGATTTAGGGGGGGCCTTCTACCTCAATGTTGGAGAAGGCTCTATCCGATTCTGGGAAAGGATTAAGGACAATAAATCGTGTCTATCACTTCTACGAGATCTGCATTACTCTGATCCTTTAAATCAAAATTGCCATGGAGTTCTTCTCCTGATGAACTGATGTATTGTCGTTCAAAAAATCGTGATAATACTGCGTTTTGTCTCCGAAGTACGGGAGCTGCAGGCATTTCATCAGAATCTGGTAATTGAACTAACGGATTTTCTGATAAGTCCGCCTCATTTGTTTTTCCTCCGGTAATGAATAAGGTTCTTGTTTTTCTATCGAAAAATTTAGTCATGCGAATCTCCAGGTGAGTGAGTTGGTGATTACATACAACAATTCAGTTGAGCTGATAGGGCAGAGCAAGCTCAGTAGGGTCTGTATACAATTCTACTATCTCGGACAAAGGAATAATAAACAGGCCCTAAACTTTTCTACACGAACGAAACGGTTCCGTCAACAACCTTAAATTGAATAGGTTTTATTATCTAACGTGTTGGTGTTAAGAATAGAGTATTTCAATTGTACAATACCGCAGCCAATATTCTTTGTCTCCAAAAGTTCCAGTTCGACATCCTCTTTCAGTGGACCAAATAATGATCGACCCGAACCAATTAAAACAGGAATCAATGTAATGGTTATTTCATCAATGAGATGCTCACCAATGAATTTTTGAATTGTGATTCCTCCATCAATATAAAGATGTTTCATTCCTTGATTTGCCAAGCGATGAACGAGGGCAGTGGGCGATTCAGACGATGAAGAAACGTAATTTTGTAAGTGCTTAGGAATAGTTACTCCCTTACTACTCATGACTACTACTGGGAGTGTTCCATATGGCCATTCATCAAATGATAATACTTGTTCAAAAGAATGTCGGCCCATGATCAATCCGTCAACGGTCGCGATAAAGGATTTATAACCACCATCCTCACCTTCGGGTACAACAGAATTAACTTTCATGAGCCAATCAATAGAGCCATCATGGCGCGAGATAAATCCATCAACACTGGTAGCGATAAATACAGAACATTTCATGGACATAATAAAAATATCCTTGTGATTATTTTTGCAAAATGTACAGGAAAATCAGCTCAACCTGTTTTAACTGACCAGGAAGAATACTACAAAAACAATACTCAATATAAAGAGTAAAAAATTAATTTTTTGTCGGGTTAATAGTTTTAACAGCGTATAAAGAATTATCCCTCCACCAATTCCATCTGCAATTGATGCAGTAAAGGGAATCATCATTATTGTAACCATACAGGGCGCAGTTTCACTCACATCCTGTAATTTCATATCAGTGAGGTGTTTCATCATACAACACGCTACATAAAGAAGCGCAGGACCGACAGCAAAATTAGGGATCATTCGCGCTAAAGGGGAGAAAAAGAGCATGAGGATGAAGCCGATTGCTATGACGATTGCGGTGATACCACCTCGTCCGCCTGCTTCAATACCTGCCGCAGATTCAATATAGGGAGACGTACTTGCTGAACCCAGTAACCCTGCCACAGCAGAAGCGGCTGCATCCACTGTTAAACAGTTACTAAGACGTTTCGCATAATTTTTTTGTTGCTTGAATACGGACGGATTCAATAAACCGATTAATGTGCCTGTGGCATCAAATACAGCAATTAAAAAAAAGGTGAATGTGGCTTTTATGGCGAGCACCGTATTGAGGCCAGAAAAATCAAGCTTTAAAAAGGTGGCTTGCATGGAAGGGGGCATGGAAATTAAACCTTGCCAGGTAGATAAACCCATTAACAAACTTAAAGCAGTAATACTCAGTATGCCGAGGATAATTGCCCCAGGTATTTGAAAAAAATCCAGAGTGAGTATTAGAAGAAAGCCTAAGAAAAATAATCCGGTTTCAGGACGATTGATTTCACCAAGACGCATTAAATTATGATTGTCCGCGATTATAATTTGATTATTTTCTAGAGTAATTAGCGCAATTAAGAGACTTATCCCTATTAGGATAGCAATTTGTAAATTGTAGGGAATGGCTTCAATTAAAAGACGTCGCAGACTGGTGAGCGACATTAAAAAAAATAAAACGCCTGAGAGAAACACAATTGCCAAGGCTTGTTCCCAGGGTATGCCCATTCCTTGTACTACTGTATAGGAAAAAAAGATATTCAAAGCCATACCAGGGGCAATGCCGATGGGGGTATTGGCAAATAGGCCGGCAAGAAGACAAGCAAAGGCAGTAATAAGGCATGTCGCTGTAAATACGGCTCCCTGATCCATCCCAGCATCATGAAGAATGCTTGGGTTAATGAACGCAATGTAAACCATTGTTAAAAAAGTGGTGATCCCCGCAAGGACTTCGGTTCTCAGGGTAGTGTCTTTCAGAAAATAGGATTTTAACCGTTCCATAATGTTTTATTCTTCTATTTTAAAATTAAATTTAAAGAATTGGGTACCATTTGTTTCTTATTAAACATAACAAAAATTCAATCTAAAGTATCTATGATTAGTTGATAATTTATAAGTATGAGGTTAATGAATAAATGTAAATTACCTATGTGAATACAATAATATTAATTGCTGCTCACGTAGGCATTTATTAATAATTTTTGTTTTTGATTCATACTACAGAGCCACTTTGAAGTCGTTTCGACACTTAGAAAGTCGTATTTTTTACCCAGCTTATTTGTTATTGGGCTCTTGGCGTCAATTTTTTTATCATCCTATAGTTTATAAATGTTGTGCCACCCATTTCTTTAGTTTGTCTTGCTTCAGTAATGTAACCATGATGATCAAAAAATGGTTTCGCTGTAATGCTGACATCAGAGAAGAGTTCTCGGACTCCTAAAGCCATTGCTTTATGCTCACGAGCCTCGAGTAAGGCTTTCCCAATTCCTTGATTTTGATAGTCCTTATGCACATACCCACGATTGAGATAACCATTTTCTTCTAAGTCTGAAAATCCAACAATCTTGCCACTTTCTATATGAATTGCGACAAAGGTATAGTTTTTAGCAAGAGATTTTTGCCATTCAATCAAATTGGGATTTTTAGGGGCCCATGCATCGAGTTGTTCTTGGGTATAATCCTTGCAGTTGACATAGTGGACTGTATCATAAAAAAGCTGGTAGATTTCCGCTTCATCGCCTGCTTCAAAAAGTCTAATGTAAAACTTTTGATCGGATGCTCTAAAGGCCGCATAAAATTCTAAGGGTTTTGCACCAGTCCAATGTTTTTTAATTTCAAAGAGTATGCTCTCTGCCATTTGTCTTAAATGAGGTAATAAGTTATTCCTGGATGCAACATGAATAAATGCGTGCAAACGTGATACAACTCTTGGCCTTACCCAATTTTCTTCGGCATTCCATAATGAGTTTTCTGGAGTAGGGCCTGAAGGACCCACTCTGTCTTTTTCTAGAGTGGAATTAAGAAAAGGGAGTGTTTGTTGTAATAACCAAAAACCACAGGCTTCAGTATACGCTTTAGCATAAGCCAATTCATCTGATGCCGCAGGAATAGTTCGTTTCAGTTCTTCTCGATAAATAATCTCGAGAGGGGATATGACATCCTCGGGGATCGCTTGAGCACACCAACATGTCGGCATGCTCATTCTAAGATACGTACCATCCAGTAGGGCATTGCGTACAAAGGCCCATTCAAAATCAATCAGTTGTAAATCACCTGTTTCTTCATGGTCGAAAACATTATCGGGACAAATATCCCCATGAGTTAAAACAGTAAATGGACCCGGTTTAAGTAATGATTCAATCAGTGAAGTAGATTCATTGATGCATTCTGTTGTTAAAGTCAGATTGAGATTTTTAGTCGTTGTGCGTAGTTTCTCGAGTAAATCAGTACGAGTGAAATCTAACTCTTCGTGATGCGTTTCGGCGCTCCCATGAATTTGACTTAAAATCGCTTCGTAGCGTGCTGTTTTAGCAAAACCTGCCGCATGGAAGCTTCCTAATGCTTTCATAAAACGTCTTAATGCAAGAATCGCCCTATCTCTATACGGAAGTGTTAATGTGTCAACTAAACTGATATGCCGTTTTCCTAAATCTTCGATAAGAATAAATCGATGTTCTTTATCACCACCATAAAAATGTGGAACATTATGCATGTTTTGGTGAATTTGATTGGCAAACTCCAGTCCGGCCCAGTCGCGGGCAAAACGCGCATAGGCATCTTGGTCATCCGTCGCTGATTTCTCAGGTAATGATTGTTTGAAAATGATGCTTTTGGGGATGGTGCTCAGGTTGCTGTTCAGCATAATCCGTAACACAATATTTCGACGATCTGGTTCACTTAAAAACTGTAAAGAATCAATTTCAATTTCTGCCATAAAAAAGTGTTGAAGCATTTGGGTGACTTTTTGCAGTATTACTGGATTGATTGTTTGTTGTATACTCATATGTATCGCCCCTTATCGTAACGTTTTCAGCAGAGGCAGATGATGTTTATCCTCACTATACTCAGTGCGCTTAAATCCCGCTTTTTCATAACAGTGAATCGCTTGGTAATTATTAATCTCAGGGTCAACGACAGCAGCAAAAAAAGTATTCGCCAGGTTCTCTGTAAACCTATCTAAGATGTGTCTACCTAATCCTTTACCGCGATGTTCATTTGAGGCAATAAAGAGATCCAAGCCGACCAATTCATTCAGTCGATAGATATCAAATAAGGAATTATTAGGATGCAAAACACCTTCAGGGAAATGATCTTTGAAACAATAATATTGAATAAAGCCTATGGCTTGTTTATCTAAGTTAATTATAAAACTAGGAACATTATCTTGACCCTGAATTCTCGGTAAGTATTTCCTTTTTATTGCTTCAAGTGACCAAATTGTTCCTCGAGCGTACCATTGATTAATGATAGGTTCCTGGAACCAAGAGTAAAGACGGTTGATATCCTGTTCACATAGGGGCTTAAAATGGAGTGATTCGCGAGGATTCATAATATTCTATTTTATAAGTTTATTTCTTAATGACGCGCTTCTTTTGCGACATAGGCACTTCTAGTGTTGTAATTTTAAAGAGATGAGTCAACCATTCGCTTTCTTCCCATAGCTCTGCTGAGATGGCTAAATAGGGCTTTGCACCTGGATAGGGAATGCCTTCATCATAGTTATTGATAAATGCTTTGCCCGCATGAGTCGGTTTCACGAATAATTGATCATCGCAAACTAAAGCAATGACCTTGTTATCGCAGTAAATAGCATATTCACCAAACATCTTTTTCGCATAAACACTTCCGGCTTTAGCGGTTTGATCGATGATAAAGTCAACGGTACTTTGTCTGGAGGCCATTACTCATTCCCATGCTGATCTCGTTTTATAAGTTCTCAATAAAGCCTGAAAATCGGGATTTACTACTATTTTTTATTTGAAAAATAAAGGAGCTGTTGATTTTAATTTATTGGTTCTTAACCAACTAAGGGGAAGCATATTTTACGTAACTATTTGATTTAATGGTGGCTATGGGTGGACTCGAACCACCGACCTCAGCATTATGAGTGCCGCGCTCTAACCGGCTGAGCTACATAGCCACAAGACGCGTGATTTTGTCGTTTTAATGGAAAATTGTCAATACTGTTATTCTATTTTTTTGGATTTTTTTCATATTCTCTCTAAGCTTTTATATTTTCTACCTCTACATTTCATAAATTCACTTAATTAGAAATAATGCAATTGAATGATTATAAAACAAAAGAATAAGGAATAAATACGTGCTTAGGCCTGTTCGCTGTATCCATAATAGAGACAAGGTCATAAGAAATAGAACAAATAGAATCGGTACATTCTATATCAGCTTATTGGGCAGGAAAGATTATTTGAGGAGCACTTAGGGTGAAATCCTGGGCTCAGCTGCGCTTCACCCAGGCTAGCTTTGAGAAAGTTAGATGATGAGTAAGTACATAGCACCTGGTCCACGTAATACTTGAACCAATAACTCTTGTTTTTTCTGTTGAGCAATTTGTTGCAACGTTTTAACGTCTTTAACAGGAGCTTTGTTTGCAGAGATAATGATGTCTCCGGGTCTTAAACCAGCACGCCATCCTGCACTTGTTTCTGAAGCACCGACAACTTGGACACCAACCACGTTTCCATGAGGAGGGGTCTCTTGCTCAAAGTTTCTTAATGCCAGTCCATAAAGGAACGGATTCTCTGATTGCATTTTTTGTTCATGAGACTTAATGTCAGTGACGACTGCATCCAGAGTGATTGTCTTTCCATCCCGCTGAACAACCATTTTCACATTGGAACCGACACGTAATAGACTAATGGTAGTCTTTACCTGAGTTGCCTGTGTGATTTTTGTGTTGTTAATTTGGGTAATTATATCACCTGATTTTAAACCAGCACGTTCAGCAGGGGAGTTTGGATTAACTTGTGATACCAAGGCACCTTGAAAATCCTCAGGATATCCTAATGAATGAGCAAGCTCTGGGGTTAAATGTTGAACAAATATACCCATTAAACCTCGATGAATTGAGCCAAATTTGATTATTTGTTGGGCAACATCTTTGGCCATGTTAATGGGGATTGCAAAACCAATTCCCACATTGCCACCATAAGGAGAAAGAATTGCAGTATTAATCCCAATCAATTCTCCTTTTGTGTTAACTAATGCACCACCAGAATTACCTGGGTTAATTGCCGCGTCAGTTTGAATGAAGTTTTCTACACCTTCGATATTTAAATCACTGCGTTTTAAGGCACTGACAATACCAAATGTTGCAGACTGACTGTTACCAAAACTGTTTAAACCAAAAGGATTACCAATTGCCACTACAAAATCACCCACTTGCAGCTGATCAGAATCACCTATAGGTAAGGATTTTAAATTGGTAGCATTAATTTTTAGTATAGCTAAATCAGTTTCGCTGTCACTGCCAATCAGTTTTGCTTTTAAACGTCGACCATCTTGCAACGTAATTGTGACCAGCTCTGCATGACGGATGACGTGATCATTCGTAATAATGATCCCGTTTTGCGCATCCACTATGACACCAGAACCTATGCTTTCAAATTTACGTCCTTTTTCGGCATTCGGTTGCTGACGTTTTTTGTTGTTTTGCGCTTCATCATCAGTGCCAGGGGGTGTTGTATTTGCAGGCAGATAGCCTTGTACTGCAACATTTACAATGGCCGGCATGATGTTTTTCAATGCTGGGGCTAAACTGGGCATTGCCGTTGGGGCTGCTTCATTGGCCGCATAAGTGAATGAGGCTGAGATAAGAAGCAGGGTACTTATAATGAACTTGATATGTTTTATCATAATTATTAGTCCTGAGGTTGATCATTAAACCAGATTAAGGTAGCTATTCTACCTGTTTGTGATGTTCTTCGATAGGAATACAACTCATTTTTTAACTCAAAAGTGCATAATTCAGACTGATACACTGCTTTTATACCCCTTGAAGTCAAAATAATTTCAGCGATTAGGGGTAAATTAGCGAGCCATTTTCCATTAACAGGCTTGAATGCTTGTCTACTTAAAGGATAAGTATCGGTAAACGTTTGGTATACCTCTTCACCCACTTCATAACATTTTTGACAGATTGATGGTCCTATCCAGGCGAGTACATCGGATGTCAAGCTGTTCATCTTATCCAATGTATTTTCAATAATACCATAAGCTAGTCCTTTCCAACCAGCGTGAATTGCGGCTATTTCGGTACCTTGTACGTTACAAAGCATGATCGGCAGACAATCGGCGGTAAGAATTGCTAAAGGATGATTCATGGAGCGGGTTACAGAGGCATCTGCGTTTCTATTGGCATCTTCTTCAGCAATAACACAAAGCGTACTATGCGTTTGATGTAACCATTGGGGTTCGCCCGGTAGGTGCAACAATTCCACCAGTTGTTGTCTGTTTTGCAACACGTGCTGTTCATTATCCCCCACATTCAAACCCATATTATTGCTGTCATAGGGGGCCTGGCTATAGCCGTATAGACGTGTTGTGCTTAAAGCAGTGATGTTCTTTGGCGCTGGCCAATTTGCTAGGTTATTCTTCATAATGCTCGTCCAATGTGTTAAGAAGAAATTGAAAGTCATCAGGTATTGGAGCTGTAAACGTCAACTCATTTTCTGTTTTTGGATGATACAATGAGAGCGTACGCGCATGCAGTGCCTGTCGTTTAAATTCTTGGAGTACAGTTCGTAACTGTTCTTTTGCATGGGCTGGAAACCGCATTCGACCTCCATACAGCGGATCCCCGACAACAGGGTGATTGATGTAGGATAAATGAACTCTAATTTGATGAGTTCGTCCGGTCATTAGCTGAACATCCAGTAAGGTAAAGTCCTGATATTGTTTGTTTATTGAATAATGAGTTATTGCTTGTCTTCCTTGTTCTTGCACGGCCATTTTTAATCGATTTCGTGGATGTCGGCCAAACCCTGTATCAATGATGCCCCCTGAAATAATATGGCCTTGCACTAAAGTAATGTAATGACGTTGTATCTCCCGGGCTTGCATTTGACGTATTAGAGAAGTATGAGCGGGTAACGTTTTTGCTACAATTAACAGACCGGTTGTATCTTTATCTAATCGATGGATGATGCCTGCTCTAGGTAAGTGTTGTAAGGATGGGGCATGATGTAACAAGGCATTCACCAAAGTATGATTTTTGTTTCCTGCTCCAGGGTGAACGACCATATTAGCAGGTTTGTTGAGTACTAAAATGTCTTCGTCTTCATGAACAATATTTAAAGGAATTTTTTCCGGGGTGCACTGATTAAAATCCTTATCCAACAAAGTGAAGTTAACATTTATCTCAATCAAATCTCCATCTAAAGTTTTGTCTTTAGGTTTACAGGATCTCTGATTGAGTGTTATTGCACCATTTTTAATCCAACTGCTGATTTGTGAGCGCGAATAATCAGGAAGTAAGTGTGCGAGCACACTGTCAATTCGTTGATTATGGTACTCGCGTGGAACCTTTAATTGTCTATGAATATGCTCAATCATCAAATTGTTTCAATCTCAACTTCAATGAGACGCCCTCTTAATGAATTAGGTAATGCATCATTAATTTGCACATTGACGAACTGGCCTATTAAATGAGCTGGACCGTCAAAATTAACGACTCGATTGCATTCAGTCCGGCCGGAAAGTTGCTGGGCATCTTTTTTAGCATGACCAGTAACTAATATTTTTTGTGTACTTCCAACCATGGATTGGCTGTAACGAGAAGCGTTGAGCAGTAGTCTATTTTGCAATATTTGCAGTCTTTGCTTTTTCACTTCCATCGGCGTGTCATCTGGCAAATTCGCTGCAGGAGTACCCGGTCTTGGGCTATAGATGAAACTAAAAGAAGTATCAAAACCTATTTCATGAACCAAATCCATAGTGTCTTGGAAATCTTTATCTGTTTCTCCTGGGAAACCAACAATAATGTCGGTAGATAAACGAATGTCGGGGCGTACCTTACGCAATTTTCTGATTTTAGATTTAAATTCCAAAGCAGTATAACCGCGTTTCATTAACCCTAAAATACGATCAGAACCACTTTGTACCGGTAGATGGAGATGATTCGCCAATTCTGGTACTTCTGCATAAGCATTAATCAAATTATCTGAGAACGCTAAAGGATGTGACGTGGTAAAACGAATTCTCCCTATTCCTTCTATAGCAGCAAGATAATGAATTAAAAGAGCCAAGTCAGCGATATCACCATTTTCCATCATGCCACGGTAATCATTGACATTTTGTCCTAATAAATTGATTTCTCTCACGCCTTGGGTTGCTAATTGATAACATTCAGCCAGTACATCATCAAAAGGACGACTTATTTCAGTACCACGGGTATAGGGGACAACACAGAAGCTGCAGTATTTGCTGCAACCCTCCATAATCGAAACAAATGCAGTTGGACCTTCAGCTCTTGGTGCTGGCAGGTGGTCAAATTTCTCAATTTCCGGGAAACTGATATCAACTACCGGTTTTTTCTTTTCCGCGCGCTCATTGAGTAATGCGGGAAGTCGGTGTAATGTTTGTGGGCCAAAAACGATATCGACAAAAGGAGCTCTTTTAATGATGTCTTCACCTTCTTGACTCGCAACACAGCCACCTACACCAATCACTACGTGAGGATTTTTGGCTTTATATTCACGCCATTGCCCTAATTGAGAAAAAACTTTCTCTTGTGCTTTTTCACGAATAGAGCATGTGTTGAGTAATATCACATCGGCTTCTTCAACGTGCTCCGTTTTAACTAAGCCATGTGATTGCAACAAAACTTCTGCCATCTTAGTTGAATCGTATTCATTCATCTGGCAGCCGTTGGTTTTGATGTATAGTTTTTTAGCCATATCAAATCTACTTTAAAAATGTATCTGAGTGTAGCAAAGCAGTCTTGCTTATCCTTTTTCTCACACGAGAAAAAGGAGCCCAATAGGGCGGATTAGCGAATAACTAGGATTAACCTCAATCCTAACCCTTTCCCGAAACCGGAGATGGGATTTTAAAATGAATAAAAGACTGCTTTGCTGTGCCCAGGCTACTTTATTCCAGGAAGTGTCGTATTATTTCATTAATGTACACTTTGGCAATAAGTTTCTTTAATTTTTGGTAAAATAATTAAGGCAATAAGCATTCCTATTGGAAGAATAGCAAGTCCGGTATAGTACGCTTCCAATGGATATACCCGAACATTCCCATTCAGTTCACCTTTCCACATTCGATCAAGAATAAAACCAATCAGGGGTTGTGCCAGTGCAATACCTATCATATTCATCATGTTCATAAAGCTTAAGCCCGTAGCCACATATTTTTTATTGCACAATTCTTTTGCTACAGTAAATGCGGGCAAAAAACCTGCGGAAAATATGCCAAATGCGAACAATAACAGTTCCATATAGATTTCATTATTAATGGGAGCAAAAATGAAAATCGTGGAACAGATAAGTGCACCGATGCATCCAATGTACATAGGTGGTTTGCGTAAGCCAATACGATTTGAAAAAATTCCCCATAAGGGGCTGGCAATCGCCCAACCAATAAACACTAATGAAATATAATTTGCAGCAGCCGTTTTGGTGATCTCCATTTTAGTCATCAGGAAGGGAACACCCCATAAGCCGCAAAAAACTGGGGTTGCCATGTACATGAGGCCGCCATAGCAAGCAACTAACCAAAGTTGTTTATTTTTGATTAGCGACAATAAACTGGGTATTAAAGGTTCTTCTTCAATAGGATGATGGTGAGTGATCTCATGATTTTTAGGAGTATCCTTAGCAATCACACTAATTAGGATCGCAAGAACAAGACCAATAGTTCCCATAATGAGCATGCTTTGACGCCAGCCAAAACCATCAATCAATAATGCTAAAGGTGCTTCACCGCCAATCGCTCCTAACATTCCTATGGTAACCATTAGACCTGTTAGCAAGGCGAACCGTTGTGAAGAAAACCAATTTGCAGCGAGTTTCATGGTACCTACGGCCGCAAAAGCCGAACCAAAACCTATCATCAATCGGGCGACACAGGCCATAAAAAAGTTATTGGTCATGCCAAAGGCAATAGTACTTACAGCACAAACAATAGTCGCCAGGGTTAATAATCGTTGCGGACCGAAATAGTCCATTAATACACCACCAGGTAATTGCATTGCGGCATAGGAATAGAAATAGACACCCGATAGAATTCCTAATGTTTGGCTGGTAACTGCAAAATCCCTCATTAGTTCATTACTCATAACGCTGGGTGATACTTGTAAAAGACATTCGTAAAAATAAAATAAACAACCTAAACCCCATACCATCCAAGGCATTATCGATTGAATCCCAAAATTAATTACTGATTCGGACCGTGTATTGTATTGTTCCATGCTTTTATCATTCTCCAAATTCATTGATATGAAATTGATTTTGTATCTACCACTTCAATCATAAAGTAAGGATTGAGTCTGACTTTGGTCAATTATACTGAGGGATTCTTCAATTCAAAGAAGCTCATCGGTAGGCTTACTCCACCTTACTTTTTAGACCATAGCGTACTCTAAAATTTTACTTTGTGAGTATGCGAAGTATGTATTTTGAATAAAAACTGGGAATAGCTCCGTAGGTTCGATTGTTGAAACCTCGCGTCACTTCTAAATGCAGTTTTTTAAATTACAAAGTCAACCCGCAACGTTAACACACAAATATATAAAATTCACCATATAAAATGTTAACATTTTGTACATTATTTGTCTACTGTTCGTTTGGATCATCAGGGGGCTCAATGACTACACGAGTACCTTTCATGCCATCACCAGGAAGATCGATAAACTCTTCGTTAAGCCAACGTGCATCTTCAATAAACATTCTGACACAGCCGTGACTTGCTCTGAAACCAGGTACATCGTAACTTCCATGCAAGGCATAGCCTCTAAAAAAATGCATGCAATAGGGCATTAAAGCCCCGCCGTCATTACCATCAGCTCTTCTTGGAAATACAGTGGACACGCAGTCTATATCTTGTTTGCGAATAATTCGAAATGAGCCGGTGGGAGTACTACACCCCCCTATAACTCCAGGACATTTTCCTATCCCTGAAGAAATTGGTCCCCACCAGAGTAGCTCTCCATCTTGATCATAGGCAGCCCAAGCTAATTTTTTTTGACTCACATAAATTGCTTTTTCTCCTGTAGATTCAATATATCTTGGAAAAGGAGAAACGTCATATATTGTGAGTCGATCGATGTTTTTGGGGACAGCAATAGTCATTCCTGGACGCAATGAGGTATTCATGCGGTTAATTCGTCGTACCATATCTTGCTCTTCGGCATTCGGAAATAGTTTTTCCCAAGTTTCGCCATTTTTAATTTTCATGCAGAAATAATCCGGTGAATTGCATAAAGTCTCACCGTACCGTGTGTAGGCAAGAGCGAGTTGACTAAATGTTAGTAAAGCGATTGAGACGGTCATTGATATCATATTCTTCATGAATGATCTCAATTAGGGTCATTGTGATCTCTATAGCGGCACTTTAAAAAATAACTTTAAAATGAAATAAGCCTCTATTTGTTGCGAATAAATTAAGTAGAAAAAACATTGGGCAAATGGACCTGGTATTTATAAGGAGGAATATTAAGGATAATCCTTAGTGAAAAAAAGGGAAAAGTTACTTAAGATTAAAACGGCGCTAAGATGACAGAGAAGCAGTGAAGTTTCATAAAAACACAAATCCTCGTAAATTCTTGAGCCAGCGAGCTGCAGCGTTTGACTAACAATTTATATGAGGATCTGTGTTTTTAATTATTTGCTAACCTAGAAAGGGTAGAATTGCAAAGTGTCTCATGATTTCTTCTGCTCTGACTCCATATGTACCTGAAGCACCAGGAACACCTACAGTCGTTAGAGCCCCATTTGCAGTGTCAAAAACTGGAGCTGATGCTGCACCTACACCCCATGTTGTTGCAGAGGCTGTAACAGCAGAACTCGGATTTCCAGTTCCAGTGACAATAAGTGCTAAGTTAGCATAAGCAGTAGTTGGAGGTGTAAAAGTTGTAGCTGTTGCTGTAGTTGCAGGGACTGTTGTTGTGGTTACAGAGTCATAAACTACTGTTGAAACAGTTCCAATTGATGTTTTAAGTGGTGTTATTGCTACAGAACTGATACCAGTACATGAAGTTGAGCTGTGTGTATTTGAAGCAGCCCATTTGACAGTTACAGTACCATTATAAGCAACGGTTGCAGTAGTTGAGCATGGTCCAGTACTGTCTGATACTACAACAGATATACTTGAAGCCGTACTTCCAGCGTTGCCTGAAGTGGAGTCCACATTACCAAGGCCATTAATGATGACGAGTTGTCCACTGGTAACCCCAGCCGCAAAAGCGGAGCTTGATGCGAATAAGGCAACTGCAAGGGTAGATTTTAAAAATGTATGTTTTAATTGTTCCATTTAAATATTCTTCCTTTGATTAATGATTAAACAACAAAACGTGGAATATACTGCAACCACTCGTGGTAAAGTCTAGCATAAAATTGCAAATCTGTAGTGATTTTCAAAATAAAGTTTTTTCAATTATTTCAGTGAGTTGACAATTAATTGAAATGAGATCAGACATACCTTGATTCAATGTCGAATAATGGCGCTTGTTTGAAAAAAGTTGAAGCGCTCGTCATCTTCAATATAGCGATGGGGTATCTCCCCATCGTAATACCGTAGCTACAACACGAACAGCTCCTTGTTGTGCTCGGGCTGTTTTCTCTACGCTGTTTCTGGCTGGATTGATTGTCGGTCAAGACGGGCGTGATGAATCCGATTCTGGATGAGCAGGGCTAACTTTTTGCCACGCATCATGCAATTGCGCAAGCAATGAATTCGATTGTGCTAACAGTTCTTTGTCATTATTAAGATTGGCTTTTAATAACAAAAATTCGATATGTCCATATAATTGGAGTAAGTTATCTGCTATTTCCCCACCTTGATCACGGTTTAAGCTGTTTTTTAAACCTTCAATGATACTTAACGCTTTACTGATATGCTCTCCCTTTTCTTGTATTTCCTTGCGTTCAATATTACCTTGTGCCGTAGCAATATGAGTTCGGGCGCCTTGTAACAACAAATTAATTAATTCATGGGGGGAAGCAGCATCAATACGAGTCTGTAGTTCAATTGTTTTATATTGATTTATAACTTGTTGATAAGGTTTTTTCATTAATCATGCTCCAATTTATTTGTTGGTATTCAATTTGGGGAGGTTCGACAAAATTTGAGTCAGCGTATTGCTGGTGTTTTGCATCTGTGAAATTAAGAGATCGACGGCGTTCCATTGTTTATAATATCTTTTTTCAAGAGTAATACTCCGATCATTAATGCGTTCTTGCATTTCATCTAATTGTTTTGCTTGACTATTTAATCGGTCTATTCTTTCTTCAATTTCCCCATCTTCGTCCACTAAGGACTCCAAATAGCCATCAATCAACGAGGCCAAACCATCACTAATGATAATTTGGCCTCTATTTCCAGCTTGTCCTGAAAGCACATCAATCGATAAGGTACTGTAATCGCCTGTACCATTCAGAGTAATTCCATCGGTTGAATTAGCTAAAATGCCACCTATAGTCCCTGACATACTCACTCCAGGAGTATATTCACCTAACACAACATCATATGCTCCTGCTGCGACCTCAGTATCCATGGAATTGATTTTGATGTTTGGATCAGTAGCTGTAATTTTTTTTGCAAATAGATTACCTACTGATTGATAATTGGTATCAATAGCCTTATCCAACATTTCTGGGTCGATTTCTAATAAGCCATGCTTATCCGTGGTAATCCCCAAGTCGGCGAGGCTTTGGATTGGTCCAACTGCAGTTAATGGGGTGGTGGCCAAGTTATATAGGTTGGTTTTCAATTCTCTAAGTTTACTGTCCCCTTGCAGCACCCCTTTTTTTCTGGTCTCCATATCGAAACCAGTTAAGTTGGTGATGAATTTCATAAAATCATTATATTTTTTGACGAAATCATTAATTAAACCCTTCGCATGCTCGACATCTTTTTCCAAAGTTAACGTGATAGTCGTTGCTGGATCTGCTTGTTGTAGATCGAGGGTGACGCCTGTTATAGCACCTTCAATTTGGTTGCTGCTCTCATTGAGTAGTAATCCATTAATTTTTACTAAACTATTTTGAGCTGCCATCGTCTGGGTTAAAGGAACATTATTTGTTGTAGGATCATAATTAAGCGCAGTGAGGCTGCCTGTAATTTGCATCGCGTAATTTTCACCTGTTTCTGATGAGGTCAAGGTTAATCTTGAACCTAGACTATCTTGTACAATCGATGCTGTTACACCTGAATTTGTGGCATTAATTGCATCACAAATTGCAGTTAGGCTATCGTTTCCTGAGGTAATATTAATTGTTACTGGGGAGGCTGCAGTATTTTGTGTGAACGTTGTGTTATTATTACTGTATGTTCCGAAGTTAATGGTCATACTGCCACTACCTACTGAAGTACTGCTGTTGGTGAAATAACCACTGGCGAGGCTTTGTGCTTGGGCTAATTGTTGGACTTGTATTTGATATAATCCTTCAACTGCCAGTCCTGAACCCGTAATGGATGCAGAGACATATCCAGGTTCGTTTATTAGGCAATTCATTTGATTAAATTCGCTAATAAAAGATAGAGAATTAAGTGTTGATTGAAAAGTTGATATAGCGCTTTTCAATTGACCAAAAGCAGACAACTCGGTATTAACAGAATTTAATTTTTTATCATGTTTTAGTTGTAATGGCATGAGATCAGCTTTTACCAGGCCTTCAACCATTGATTTAATGTCTAAACCTGATCCAATACCTGGCGTTGATAGACCCATAATATTCCCTTATCTATTGGGTAATTTCTTATGAAATTACTTTATCCATAAATCGCATTAAACATGTTTATCTATAGAACCACTTATTATCCCATCAAGCAAGTGTAGTAAATGCAAATATTCGTCTGAGGGTATTTTGCGAATTATCTTATCCGAGATTTTGTCAGTGACTATAGTTTGCAGAAGCCCTGTGGCATGGTCTATAGCTTGCTTCGAATCAGTATCCAAATTGAGATCCGATGTGGCGCATTTGGTCACAGGTCTAATGTTTTTATCCTTTAGTTTGACTGAATCTGTCTGTAGCAATTTATTATTTGCTGGAGGAATCGATTCCATAGTCATTTTTTAACTCCTTTCCCTTGATTGGTACCATTAATCATTGGGATACAAATAAGCCGAAAGCGGCAAAAGCCGCATTTCGGTTTTTACTTCTTTTTTTACAACTATCCTAACAAGGATAGAACAGATTGTGGCATTGCATTTGCTTGAGCCAACATCGCTGTTCCAGCTTGTTGCAGGATTTGGTTTTTAGTTAAATTAGCCATTTCTGCTGCATAATCAGTATCTTGAATACGGCTACGTGCGGCAGACATATTATCGGATACGTTTTCCAGGTTAGTTACTGTTGCATCAAGTCGGTTTTGCAAAGCACCTAATGAAGAACGGTTGGTGGTAATACTGTCCAAGGCAGCACCAATTCTTAATATGGCTTTTTCTGCGCCAGCTTGAGTAGTAATATCGATTATATTCACACCACTAGTATCCAAACTAATACTTGCTAAACCGATATCTGCTGTTGTTCCACCCACAGTAATGGCTTCAGGAGCACTCATAGTGATATTTCCTCGTAAAGTTGAGGCAAATGAACCACCGGTGACGCTTAATCCATTAGTACCTGCAGTGAATCCAGTACCACTCTCTGTGACCGCAATATTTCTTCCATCTGCTGCAGTTAAAGTCATACTTGAACCATTGAGTGTGGCCACAACACCAGTTTGATCGCTAGATGCATTGATTGCGTCCAAAAGGGCGTTGTTGCTTAATGCAGTAGATACGTCTTGGTTAATAAAGATGTTCACTCCATTAATACTCAGGTTATAAGTATCACCGGCTGCACCACCGATTGCACCTACAGTTGCGCTACCTGCTGTAGAAGCAGTTACTGTCAGCCCAGAGATGCCTGCTGCGTTCAGCGCAGCTGCTTTGGCATATGCTGAAGAGCTGTCTTGTCCGTTTGCTGCTCCAACATAGTTTGCAGAAGAACCAATACTCACTGCTGCACTAGAGCCAAGAGCTATAGTAATATCACTTGCAGCACTGGCGCTTACTGTGTTTCCTGTTTGATAAGCAATATGGCCTATATCTGCAGATGCAATACTGTTTATCGAAAATGTGATTGTTTCACCCGAGTTAGCACCAATTTGAAGAGAAGCATTCGTGTATGATCCATTCAATATGGTTTGGCCGTTAAATTGGGTGTTGTGAGCGATATCATCCATCTCACTCAAAAGGTTGTTCACTTCGTTTTGTAATGCCTCACGGTTTGCTTGGCTATAGGTTCCGTTTGCAGATTGAAGTGCTAACTCTCTCATGCGTTGTAAGAGGTCAGTTGATTCTTGCATCGCACCTTCAGCTACCTGAGCGAGTGAAATACCGTCATTAGCATTTTTCACTGCTTGATCCATACCGCGGATTTGTGAGGTCATATTTGTTGAAATTGCCAATCCTGCAGCATCATCTTTAGCACTATTAATTTTTAGTCCAGATGATAATCTTTGAATCGCAGTAGCCATAGCACTACTGGATTTAGATAAGTTACGCTGCGCAAGTAACGACGGTACGTTGGTATTAATAATTTGAGCCATAATTATAGTCTCCTCAGACCTAAATCCCTGGTTTGGGACGTTTGTTATTTGGTAAATTCCTTTTTAAATGCAAATTCACCGTACGCAAAAAGGTTATCGGACACAATGCAAAAAACTTTAGGCTTATACCTATTTTTTTTCAAAAAAATGGAAAATTTGTTGATTAAAATGAAAGAGTTGTATTTTTGTTCAATTCGTTTTTATTTCTATTATTGAGTTATTTTGTTTTTCTCAGAGCGATTTGAAGATGGACGCTTGATAATAGGCCACCCATCATCCATTTTTTAAGAAAAGAAGCCGGCATACTTGATATGGATTTAAGAATATTTTTTTCTGTGTATAATACTGTGATTCTATAATATTGGGTTCCAATTATGAGTTGGTTTAAAAAATTATTGCCTTCAAGAGTGAGTACAGACTCTTCTCAAAAGAAAGGAGTTCCTGAGGGTTTATGGCTTAAATGTTCAGGTTGCAATGAAGTTCTCTATAGCACTGAATTAGAAAGAAATTTAATGGTCTGCCCATCCTGTAACTTCCATCACAGGATTTCCGCACGTGTCCGAATCCAACAATTTCTCGATGAGGGTGGTCAAGAAGAAATCGCTGCATCATTGGAACCACAAGACCGCTTAAAATTTAGGGATTCAAAAAAATATAAAGATAGAATTTCACAAGCTCAAAAAACAACTGGTGAGAAAGAAGCTTTGATCATTGTCAAAGGAACCTTGTTGCAGCAGCCTGTAGTTGTTGGTTCTTTTGAATTCAATTTTATGGGGGGCTCCATGGGAGCTACAGTAGGGGAGAAATTTGTTCGTGCAATTCAAGTCGCAACAGCAGAACAAAGACCTTATGTTTGCTTTACCGCAAGTGGCGGCGCACGAATGCAAGAAGGACTTTTTTCTTTAATGCAAATGGCTAAAACTTCAGCAGCTCTAGCGAAATTTGCTGAGCTTGGATTGCCTTTTATTGTGGTTCTGACTGATCCAACAATGGGAGGGGTTTCTGCAAGTTTTGCAAGTCTTGGTGATGTAATCATTGCTGAACCTAATGCATTAATTGGTTTTGCTGGTCCACGGGTTATTGAGCAGACCGTAAGACAAACATTACCTGAAGGGTTTCAGCGAAGTGAGTTCTTGTTAGAACATGGACATATTGACATGATTCTTGAACGGAAGGATATCCGTCCAGTCGTTGCAGAGCTGATATCTAAATTAACGCGCAAAGGCGCAGGTGATTCAGTTGCCAAAGCTATCTCATATTAGACCTCTCACAGCGTTTCAAAAGAAATCCATCGACGAGTGGTTATATGATTTAGAAACTAGAAATACACAAGAGATACAACTCGGTTTAACACGTATTATGGAAGTTGCGAAAAAATTAAGCCTGCAACTTCCAGGTTGTCCAGTTATTACTGTTGCGGGGACTAATGGAAAAGGTTCAACGGTAACATCTCTTGAGACAATTTATCATGTTGCAGGATATAAAGTAGGTGCCTATACCTCACCTCATCTTATTGAATTTAATGAACGTATTCGTGTTAATTTAACTCCCATTTCTGATGATGATTTATGCCAGGCTTTTGGTGTTATTGAAGAAATTCGTGGAGAAACTCTTCTAACTTACTTTGAAATGACTACTTTGGCTGCATTGTGGTATTTCAAAAAAATGGATTTAGATATCGTAATTCTTGAAGTTGGATTAGGGGGGCGCTTGGATGCTACTAATATCGTTGATGCGGAATTGTCTATCGTCACTACAATTGATTTTGACCATCAAGATTATTTAGGTACTACGCTTGACGCGATTGGTTATGAGAAGGCAGGGATACTCCGCCCTGGTAAACCGTTTATTTATGGGGATATTAGTCCACCTACCTCAATCATTAATGTCGCAAAGCATCTTACTGCACCCGCTTATCTTCTTGGACAACAATTTTCGATTCAAGAACAAGACTCTGTCTGGAGTCTTCATTACAACGAACATCTTAAACTTGCCTCTGTTTATGGATTGCCTAAACCTTCAATACAATTAAAATCAGCAGCAGCTGCAATTACTGCTTGTCTGTTGCTCGCAGATGATTTACCGGTGACGCATAGCCATTTTCAAGTTGCGATGCAGCGTATTTTTATTCCAGGACGTTTGCAATTGCATAAGGACACCGTGAGCACATTATTTGATGTGTCTCATAACCCTCAATCGGTAAAATTGTTAGCAGATACTTTATGCACATTAAAAAAAGCTAAAGTACATGCGGTATTCTCCGCTCTAAAAGATAAAGATATTTTGGGATTGATTCAACCATTAAAGGATTGCGTTGACTGGTGGTATCCTGCACAATTGGATAGCAAACGTGCTGCCAGTGCGGATTTGTTGCTTACATTGTTTAAGGATGCAGAAATTCCTGTGGATATTTGTTATAATAACCCACTTGTAGCTTTTGAAACTGCATTGAAGCAAGCTAAACCTGGTGACTTAATTGTTGTTTACGGGTCATTTTTTACTGTGAGTCATGTTATGGCTAATAGGAGATTCAATGAAATTAGTAATTGATGAGAAGCTAAAGCATCGTTTAGTTGGTGTGGCTGTTGTTTTATCATTAGGCGCAATTTTCCTTCCTGCGATGATGAAGAAGTCGAGCCAACGTCTTGAAAATAATTTTAGTGTCAATGTGCAGCTACCCCCTAAACCAACAACTCCTAATGTCGTAATGACTAATGAAAAGGAGATGTTTAAAACCATCAAAGTAGCCAAGATTGAAACTCCTGATTTGGGGCAAAAAGGCTCCGATCTTGGTAAGGAAGATTTTATTCAATCGATTCAAGTGGCTGATAATGCAGCCGTGCAAGCTGCTGTTCCTGTCGCTAAAGCAGCGTCACTGCCTAAGGTCGCATCCACCCCTAAAGTTGATGCAATAGCCAAACCAATTGAATTGGCATTGAATAATGCAGCAAATAACGTAGTTAAAAAACAAGTCAAAGCCATGCCCACTAAACCGGTTCGGCCTGTTGCACGAGTAGAAGTGAAGCGGAATAATAAACCGAATGTAGCAAAGGCAAATACAAAGACCACACGTCTAAATAAAAAAGATATTTATGCAGTTCAATTGGCTTCGTTTTCACAATTGAATAATGCCCAAGCATTAGTTAATAAATTACGCAGCAAGGGTTATAAAGCAAACTACATCAAATCTAATGGAAGACAAGGGGCTATTTATAAGGTCTATGCAGGACATTCACCGGTTAAAAGTGATGTGATGAAATTAAAAAATCAATTAGCAAGTGCCATGCAGTTGAATGGCTTTGTGGTTAATACCGGAGTGAGCTAATGCAAGCACAATGGGTTGATATTATTTTAATAATAGTAATTGGCTTATCCACTATAACCGGTTTACTCAGGGGATTTATTAAAGAATTCATTGCCTTAGGAGTATGGGTGCTAGCTATTTGGGCAGGTTATAACTACTCAAACGCACTTAACCCCTATCTGCAACCTTATATTCAAGATCCCTCAATTCGTAGCATGGCTGGTTTTGTTATTATTGTTCTTGGTGTTTTAATTACAGGTGGGATCACTAATGCGATACTTGGCCTCTTTTTAAGGGGTAGCGGCCTGGGGGCTATGGATAAAGTTTTAGGCGGGATGTTTGGTTTTGGTCGCGGGGTTCTTATTCTCTCCCTTGTCTTCGCGGTACTCAGTATGACCTCCTTGCCTTATCACCAATATGTTCAAACTTCCAGGGTTTATAATCAACTTTTACCTGTTATAAACTGGGTTTCTGGATACTTACCAGGACTTATTAATAAAGCGAAACAGACCGTATCGGTAAATGAGTCTTTTAAACTTATTGATATAGTCCCTGAGACTTAATGTACTCATAGACTGCTTCAGGGAGCTTGTTTTTCACATCAGCTCCCTTTTTTATTTCTTCACGAATTGACGTGGAAGAAATATCATAGTGTCCTGCATCAAATAAAAAAACTCTTCCAGCATGAGTACTTAAAAAGTCATGTTTGTCTTTAACTTCATGCTGTTCCAAAAATTTTTTCATGATTATCGGAATGGGTTGACTGGAAAACTCAGAGCGATTGATTACCAATAAGTTAGCTAAAGTGATAATTTTCTCCCATTGATACCAGTTGGGTAGTGAGATAAAAGCATCATAGCCAATAATTAAGGTGATGGATGAGTTAGGATATTCCATCCGGAAGCTTTTCAAAGTTTCGACCATATAGGATGGAGTATCTCGTTCAACTTCACGTAAATCGAGTCTAAAGTAAGGTGTTTTTTTTATGGCCAATTTAATCATTTCTATTCTTTGATTATTATTGGCGAGAGTAGGGGGTTTTATAGTTGGTGTTTTACAAGGTAAAAAAATATAGGAATCAAAATTAAAATGCTTTTGGATTACCATGCTGGCTTGTAAATGACCATTGTGTATCGGGTCAAATGTACCACCCAAAATAGCTATGCTGTGCATACGTCACCTATTAAATTTCCCATGCAGAGTGACAGAGCAGCATTTTCAAGGGAGCTCCATACCAGAGTATTAAGATTTGATTTAATCCGTTCGTCTATGGAATAACAGTATCGATGAAGTTGATTTAACATGGTCTTATTGAGTCGATTGCAACATGCTTTATAAAGATTAACACGTTGAGGCCAAATTTTAAGTTGATTGCAAGCAGTTTGAGCATCAATGTGTTGTTCCATTAAATAGGACAATTGCATGATTAAGCGTATTTCTTGACTGATTATCCACAGAACTAAAGTGGCTTCGGTCTTATTATTTGCTGCATGACGTAAAATCTGAATCGCTTTATCACTTTGACCCAGCAGACATGCCTCAACGAGTTCAAAAAGATCATGATCGCATTGATTGGATAAATGCTCTAATGCATGTTGTGCATCTACTTTACTATTGGGAGCACAAGATAAGGCTATTTTTTCAATAACTTGGGAACAGGCGAGCATATTTCCCTGGGTGTATTGATGAATTAACTCAGGAACCTGAGGGTCATAGATCATCGAGTTTTTCTTTAATTGCGCGGCTATCCAACTTTTAATTGCCTCCGAATTCAGTGGGTAAGCCACTGTGAGAATGGCCTGCTCGTGAGAAGATAACCATTGTAATTGCTTCGCAGGTATATTGGGCGCCCTAATAATAATAAAGCAACGTGAGTTTACCGAATTAAGGTATTCAGAAAGAATTTTTTTTCCAGTAGCATCTATTGATTTCTTATCATAGAAAATATTCAAGAGTACTGTCTCTGAAAATAAGGAGTAACTGTTCGCTTCTTCTTTTACAATACTCCAATCGTCCACTGATTGGATCGATATGATTTTTTCATCATAATTATGATTTTTTTTAATTGCTGATTTTATGGTTATTAACGAATCTTCCAGCAAGTAATTATCCTGCCCAATAATGACGTAGAGCGGTGCAATTTTCTTTTGTACTTGTTGAGCAAGCAATGGTTGTCTGATTTGCATGATAATTTAGCTTAAGCCTGTGTATGTGATATTGGATCAAGAAAATTGTGCGACTCACGGTAAGCGCGTAGCCTGCAAACTTTTGCCGTCATCCTAAGAGCATCGGGGGATCTCCATATTATCGCAGAGTGTTACTATAGAGAGATTCCTCGTTCCACTCGGGATGACGTGAATTGCACCCAGTCTACAATACTCCAATATCTCCTGTGGTACTGTTCTCCTCTCCAGACAAACTATTTTATCTGGGCGGAGGAGGGGGCAAATGACCAAGTCGATAAATGATTTGAGTCACTGCATCTTGCTTCATTTCTCCAATTAAAATACTTTCTTCATCTTTAGAGCCAAGAATTCGATCGTTATTTAATGTAAGTTCTCGAGAAATATTGATTTGGCCAGGAACCTCTACAACCTGACCCGCGCGTGTTTTCAAAGCAAATAATACGGTTAGGGTTAAAGTATATTGCCTAGGATTCGTGCTTGCTCCAACACTGATAATCTGTTGTTGCAGGTTTACTTCATTAATCATTAGCCAATATTGTGCACGAGAAGGATCCGGATTAACTTCAATTTTTGATCCCTCAAGTCGGGACTCGAGTATTGAGATAAATTGCTTGTCATTATTCTCAGAAATAATGGCCACATTATTAAGCCAACTCGGTGTATTGCTTATGCCGCGTAGATGAAAACCACATGCTGAGAGTAATAGAATGAGTAAAAAAGGAACGGTAGTGCGCAATGTTGAAAAGGGTCGTGTTTGTTGCTTTTGATGTCCCGCGAAGTGTTCTTGAAGACGATACGGGACATTGGAAGAAGAATCAGAATAATGAGGCTTCATTAGCTAACAACCAAGTTAATTAATTGTCTATGCGCTACAACAATTGCTTTTTTCACTGTTTTATCAACAAGAAAATCTTTTGCATGTTGTTTTGCTGCAGCAATTAAAACCTCCTCTGTCGCATCAACGCTTGCGGTAAATTGGGCTCTTAGTTTTCCATTCACCTGAACGACATAATCTACTTCATCAGTTTTTAAAGCGCCTTTATCCACCCTAGGCCAATTAGCATCAATAATTGCTTTTTCAAAGCCTAATTGTTGCCAGATGTGATGTGCAATATGTGGTGTTATAGGCGCCAATAATCGCAGCAGAATACTTAGACTGGAATGAATAAAGAATTTATCTTCTTCGGTTTGTATGGCATAAGTGGATATTTCATTAAACAGTTTCATACAGCCTGAAACTACGGTATTGAATTGATTTCGATCATAATCATGAGTTGCTTGTGCAAGAATTTGATGCACGACATGACGTGATTTTTTTAATCGGCTTTCTGCTTGTTGCCAGTTCACATGTCCATTGCCACTCAGGATGATGTCATTGACTTCAATGAACATATTTTGGTGCTGATAAGCAAAAGCCCAAATTCGTTTTAAGAAACGATGAGCACCTTCCACAGCAGTATCTGACCATTCCAGGGATTGCTCTGGCGGGGCTGCGAACATAACAAACAATCGTGCTGTATCTGCACCATATGTATCAATTAGATGGTTTGGATCGACGACATTACCTACGGATTTAGACATTTTATGTCCGTCTTTTAAAACCATGCCTTGGGTTAGTAGGGCTTTAAATGGTTCGTCCGAATTGACTAAGCCTTCATCACGCATTAATTTATGAAAAAAGCGGGCATAGAGTAGATGCATCACAGCATGTTCAATACCACCAACGTATTGATCTACAGGAGTCCAGTATTTTGCGCGATCATCAAGCATTGCGTTTTCCTGGCCTTTACATGCAAAACGGGCATAATACCAAGATGACTCAACAAAAGTATCAAAGGTATCCGTTTCACGATATGCATCCTGACCGCATTTAGGGCAGCTTACATTGACGAATTCTGGGCATTGAGCTAATGGTGAACCGGTTCCCGTAAAAGTTACATTTTCTGGAAGAACCACTGGAAGCTCCTCATCTGGAACAGGAACCGTACCGCATTGTTCGCATAAAATCATGGGAATAGGTGTTCCCCAGTACCTTTGTCTCGATACACCCCAATCGCGTAATCTGTAGTTAATCGTTGCTTTACCAGCATCATGTTCTTCAAGGTAGCTGGTTATAGTCTCTACTGCCTGAGAGGTGCTTAAGCCATCGAATTGGCCTGAATGAATCAATGTACCTTCTCCAGTATAGGCAGACGCATTGAAATCATGTTTTGCATCATTTGCCGGTTTAATGACTTGCTTGATGGGAAGTTGGTATTTACGTGCAAATTCCCAGTCTCTTTGGTCGTGTGCTGGGACTGACATTACTGCTCCCGAGCCGTATTGCATGAGTACAAAATTTGCAATCCATATAGGGAGTTCTTCACCGGTTATGGGATGGATTGCTGTCATGCCTGTAGCTACACCTCGTTTTTCCATGGTAGCAAGTTCTGCTTCAGCCATTTTGGTACCTTGGCAGCTGTCAATGAATTCTTTGACTTCTTTACGAGTACTTGCTGCTTCTTTAGCAATGGGATGATCCGTTGCTATGGCAAGATAGGTTGCGCCCATTAGGGTATCAGGCCGTGTTGTGTATATTTTTAGGCGTTTAGGATAATTAGTAACGTTAAAATGAATTTCAGTCCCTGTGGAACGACCAATCCAATTACGTTGCATTTGTTTTACTTGTGCTGGCCATTCGTCCAATGTATCCAGTGAGCTGAGTAACTCATCAGCATAAGCCGTGATTTTAATAAACCATTGAGAAATTTCTTTTCGTTCAACAAGCGCGCCAGATCGCCAGCCGCGTCCATCAACGACTTGTTCATTTGCCAAAACAGTTTGATCTACCGGATCCCAATTCACTACTGCATTTTTTTTGTAGACTAAACCTTTTTCAAATAATCGAATGAAGAACCACTGTTCCCATCGATAATATTCAGGTGAACAAGTACAAATCTCACGTCTCCAATCATAGGCATTGCCTAGACGTAAAAATTGCTTTTTCATGGACTCTATATTTTTTCTGGTCCATTCAGCCGGTGGAATTCCGTTTTTGATGGCTGCATTTTCAGCGGGCAAACCAAAAGCATCCCAACCTATTGGTTGAAGTACATTTTTGCCCAAAGCACGCTGATAACGAGCAATAACGTCTCCAATGGTATAGTTGCGAACATGCCCCATGTGCAATGTTCCACTCGGGTAGGGGAACATGGATAAACAATAAAATTTCTCTCTGTTTAGATCTTCTGAAACGTTAAATGATTGTTTTTTATGCCAATACTGTTGAGCTTGTTCCTCAACTTCTTGTGGTATATAGGTATTATCCATAGTCCAGTTTTTTAAGTGACTCTAAATCTGCTAAGGATAACTCCTCTTGTGTCTGCCAGCAATAGATTATTACTCGAATAAGCGACGAAGTTGAATAAAAAGTACAAAAATAATAAAAATCGCACAAAAAATGAGGGATGGATACTCATGCCATACAATCCAAGGAGTCAAACCCTCAGCTGGGAATATACTGCTTTGTAGGACACCAGGACTGAATGGAGGAAGACTTTCTATTATATCTCCACCTGAGTCGATGACTGACGATAGACCATCATTATTGACGACTACTTGATATCGTCCAGTAAGCAGTGAAAGGACTTGGGCCATTTGTAGTTGTTGGTAACTGGCTAATGAATGTCCAAACCAACCATTGTCACTAATTGAAACGATCCATTGGGCTTTAGGCATTTGTTCGCGCAACAGTTTGGGGTATGCAATCTCATAACAAATGAGGCTTGCTATTGGATGATTTTCAATTCGAATCAAGGATTGTTTTCTTTTTCCTGGTAATAAATTAGGTTCAGGTAAATGAAACCAATGATTGATCCTCACTAAAGGTTTGGGAATGTATTCTCCAAAAGGAACAAGTTGGCGCTTCAGTTTTTTACCTTTAGCTTGCCCAAGCGTAATGATTGCGTTGTAATAATTGGTTTCCCTATCATTGGTAGGTTGTAAAATACCTAACATCAGTGCGCTTTTTGCTTTTAATGCTTTGTTATTTAGTCTGAGTAAATATTTATCCAAATAACTTGCGGGGAGTGGTATGGCAGACTCGGGCAAAATAATTAATTGTTTTCCTAAGAGTTTATTGATTGCCTTTTCATAATACTCCAGCAGGTTCCAAAATAAGGCTTCATCCCATTTGTCGCGCATCGATAAATTGGCTTGAACAGCACCGATACTTATAGGTTCCTGTTTTATTTTTGACCATGAAATGTTTTTAAACAGCATTGGACTGATAAGAATCAGTACAATGGCAATAAGATAATGGTAACGTTTTGAGGAGTTTTGTGCCACCGCTAAGGTGATTAATGCTGAAACTAGGACACATACTAAACTGAGCCCATAAATTCCTAAAATAGGAGCAACATATTTTATTGGTGTATCAATAAGTGGTGTTCCTACTAACAACCAAGGGAAGCCAGTAAATAAAGTAGCACGGCAATATTCACTCAAACACCATAAGACACAAAATAGAACTAAAGACAACAACTTCCGGTTTTTGAGTTCAAGCACTTTATAAAGATAAGCAACTAAAGCAGGGAAGAGCGAGAGATACATAATGAAAATTAATGTAACCAATCCTGCAAGGCAATAATTCAGTTGACCGTAATCATGGATACTGACTATGACCCAAGAAACCCCAAATCCGAAATAACCCATCCCGTAAAAAAATCCTAGAGAAACGCCTTGTTTTCTAGAGCAATTTTGGAGGCTCGAATAAAGAAATGCCAAACTTAATAGTGTAAGACCTGGTATATGAAAAGGAGCAAAACCAAAGGGTGCGAGCAGACCTGCTATAAATACAAAAAAGTATTTAATAGAGCCAAGACGAATTGAGGAATTTAATGGAATAGAATTGGCTAAAGCAGTTTGCTTCATGAGTTGTAAAAAAAATATAAAAAGATAAGATAATGTAGTCCTCTAATTAGGTCAAGGATTACTAGAGTATTTTAGTAACAATTCAGATCAGCTCGCTAAAAAACCATGCTTAGCTCATTCTTTGTTCATCCTGAGATCAAATCTAGCTTTTTACCAAGATTCAAAATGTCGGGGATAACCGCACATTTTTGATCCTGGCTGAATTTGCATCTCCCGCCATCCATCCTATTTTTTCAAAACATAAGTCCCCGGTGCATCACAAAGTGGCCTTATATCCTTTGCAGGATTACCGAATTCAGGCGGCCTCTTTTTGGAGCTTGAGAGATCTACAAGCCATTTTTCCCAAGCGGGCCACCAGGAATCTTTAAAATGAGGGGCTTTTTCCAACCAAACGTCAGGTGATAAATGTTTATCATCCATCTTATGAGTAAGCATGTGATAGCTTCGCCCGGATTCACCAGGCTTATTAACAATGCCTGTATTGTGTCCTGCGTTAGTCAACACAAAGGTAATATCGCTATCAATAAAGTAATGAATTTTATAAACAGATTTCCAAGGTGCTATGTGATCTTTTATGGTGCTTACGACAAAAGTCGGTACTCTGATGTCGGCAAGATTGATGGTGTCATCAAGAATCTTAAAACGTCCTTCAACCAAGTCGTTATTTAAAAACAAACTACGTAAATACTCGCTGTGCATTTTGTAGGGCATTCGTGTGGTATCATAATCCCATGCCATTAGGTCACTGACCTCCTGCCGTTTACCCAATAAGTAATCATAAACAATACGAGACCAAATGAGATCTATAGACCTTAACATACTGAACGCACCGGCCATTTGAGATCCGTCCAGGTAGCCTTTTTCCCACATAATGTCTTCAATGTAAGTCAGTTGGTTTTCGTCAATAAATAACTGCAGTTCACCTGCATCCTGAAAATCAGTTTGGGCTGCAAACAAAGTCATTGATTTTAATCGAGCATCTCCATTTGCCGCCATTTTTGCTGCAACCATGGTTAATAAGGTTCCTCCAATACAATAACCTACTGTATGGATTTTTTCATTTGGGATAATTTGATTAATTGTATTTAATGCATCCATCACACCATGTATTGCATAATCGGAGAAATCTAAGTCACGATCCTCAGAAGTTGGATTTTTCCAGGAAATCATAAATACGGTATGTCCTTTATCGACTAAAAATTTAACCATGGAATTGTTCGGTGAAAGATCGAGTATGTAATACTTCATAATCCAGGCAGGGATGATTAGGATGGGTTCCGGATAGACAGTGGCTGTTGTCGGCTCATATTGGATAAGCTCAATTAATCGATTTCTATAAATGACTTTTCCAGGTGTTATCGCTAAGTTTTCTCCTACTTTATAGTGTTCACTACCTGCAGGCGGTAGATTATTTAGATTCCTGGTCACGTCATCAATAAAATTATTCAATCCGTTGATAAAATTCATCCCTCCTTCATTGAGTGTCGTCGTAATTACTTCAGGATTCATTGCAGGCACATTTGAGGGAGCACAGACGTCCAAAAATTGGCGGGTGACGAAATTGACAATATTTTCGTTATGCCTAGAAACCCCACGAAGATGTGTCGTGGCATCATCCCACCATTCTTCAGTTAACAAAAAAGATTGAGAATATACGTTGAATGGAAATTGAGACCATAACTCATTTTTAAAGCGATAATCTGTTTGACGCACTTCGATACAAGGGTTGCATTCATCCTGGCTCTGTTGTTGTATGTATAACAATAAATGGCCCAATTTTTTAAGTGCTTCTTTATTTAAGTTGCCTAGTTTTGCTGGTGAAAAATATAAATAGAGCAACCAATCTGCAAAAGACAGCAAGAGCGCAGCAGGTGATAACCAGTTGCTGAATCGGCTGATTGACGCATGGAATAATCGATCGTAACTAAGCCCTTCATAGTCGCCTTTTTTTTCTGATTCAGTGGATACAGGGGCTTGCATCGTTCCAACTGATTTTGGATCCTTCTTTTTTGATTTATTCATGACAAGTCCTTTTGCCAAATCTAAAAGTATTTTAAATATAGTTTTTTTCTAACATTATGCATCAAAAATTAAAATAACTCGATTTTAAAAATAGCATTTTGGAGTTTCTTGGGTATCGATTAGAGAATACTATCCAATTCCCAATATTTTGTGTAGGATGATGGCGTTTTATAATGGAGAGGGATTAAATGTATAATGTAATGATTACTGGTGCAGGGAAAATTGGTAGCTTAATCGCTTGTTTATTATCAGACAGTGGTTCTTACCAGGTCCATTTAGTTGATATAGATTTTAATGGATCAGATGTGAAAAGGCTTTTGGAAGCCGTACCTAAAATTAAAACCGTCGCTTTAGATGTTAAAGATAAGCAATCAACTCAAGCTTATATGGAAAAGCATGATATTGTGGCTGTTATTTCAAGTCTTCCCTATTTTTTAAATACCTATGTTGCTGAGGCTGCAAAAGCTGCTAAAGCACATTATTTTGATCTTACGGAAGATACAGCTGTGACAGAAGCAGTAAAAGCGATTGCTCTTGATGCAGAAACTGCCTTCGTGCCTCAATGCGGATTAGCCCCTGGATTTATCAGCATCGCAGCGAATAGTCTCATGCAGGAGTTTGAAGAGAGTTATCATGTAAAATTACGTGTAGGTGCTCTTCCACAAAATGCAAACAATGCACTTCAATATTCATTAACTTGGTCTACTGATGGAGTGATCAATGAATACGGTAACCCTTGTTATGCAATTAAATATGGAAAGGCGGTAACTCTAGCACCTTTAGAGGGATTGGAAACCATTCAAATTGATGGTTGTGAATATGAAGCGTTTAATACCTCTGGTGGTCTGGGAAGTTTGGCAGAGATGCATGCTGGTAAAGTTCAAACCATGAATTATAAAACCATGCGTTATCCAGGCCATTGTTCAAAGATGCGTCTATTAATGAACGACTTACGATTAAATCAAGATAGACCTACTTTAAAACGCATTTTAGAAAATGCTATTCCCAAAACTTATCAAGATCTTGTTATAGTTTATGTTTCTGTAGAAGGAATGAAACGTGGTGAGTTGACGGAAAAAAATTACGTGAAAAAGATTTATCCTGAGGAAATTTGTGGTTTGGAATGGTCCGCAATTCAAATAAGTACCGCTTCAGGTGTTTGCGCAGTGGTTGATTTGGTACTGGGACAATCTAACGAATATAAAGGCCTGGTATTACAAGAAAAGTTCCATTTATCTGCAGTTTTAGAAAATCGCTTTGGCCGCTATTACGCGTAACCTCAAATATCGTTGCACTGTTCCCGGGTTCACCTAGTTGTATCCGGGTTACCATGGAGATAATGAATGGATATATTAAAACGCTTGAAAATTCATGCAGTTAATCCAGGTGCCTATAGTGGCCAGGGTTGGCAAAGTGGAGTTCATGAGCATAAATTAATCTCTTATAATCCAGCAAATGGTGAAAAGCTTGCTGAAATAGCAACCTGCACTATGGATGATTATGAAGAGGTAATGACCCGTGCACAGCATGCGGCACATGAATGGAGAAAAATTCCTGCTCCAAAAAGGGGTGAAATTATAAGGCAAATTGGTCAGTCATTGCGCGAACATAAAGATGCTTTAGGTAGTTTAGTTTCATTAGAAATGGGTAAATCCAAGCAAGAAGGGGATGGTGAAGTTCAGGAAATGATTGACATTGCTGATTTTGCAGTAGGTCAGTCACGAATGCTATATGGGAATACCATGCATTCTGAACGTCCCCAACACAGAATGTATGAACAATGGCATCCGTACGGTATTGTGGGTGTTATTTCAGCATTTAACTTCCCAGTCGCAGTTTGGTCATGGAATGCTTTTCTTGCAGCCATTTGTGGTAACGTAACTGTTTGGAAACCTTCAGCAAAGACACCTTTGTGTGCTGTAGCCGTGCAGCATATTTGCAATGATGTGTTAACAGCTAATGGATGCCCTGAAATATTTAGTCTGGTCATTCCGGAAGACCATGATGTAGTAGAGACTTTCGTTAATGATACGCGCATACCTCTTATTTCATTTACCGGTTCAACAGCAGTAGGAAAGCAAGTTGCCGCAAAAGTTGCTGCCCGATTAGGTAAGACTATTTTAGAGTTAGGTGGCAATAATGCGATAATTCTTGATGAGTCAGCTGATCTTCATTTAGCAATTCCAGCGATTGTTTTTGGTGCGGTGGGTACTGCAGGACAACGATGCACTTCTACACGACGTCTGTTTGTTCATCATTCCAAATATGATTATGTTGTTGAACGGTTGCGTTTTGCTTATGAGCAGATAACAATTGGCGATCCTTTAGATAAGATCAATCTTATGGGCCCTCTTATTGATAAACAAGCCGTAGACCAATTCAATAAAGCCATCGCTCGAATCAAAGAAGCAGGTGGGCGAATTATCTCTGGTGGCGAGGCCGTTCATCGACCAGGCTTTTTTGTACAACCTACATTAGTATGTGATGTAAAAAACCATTGGGATATTGTCCAAGAAGAAACATTTGCCCCCATTTTATATGTTATGCCTTTTCAAACAATTGATGAGGCGATTGCTTTACAAAATCATGTACCACAGGGGTTATCTTCTGCCATGTTTACTCAAAATTTAAAAAATGCAGAGCATTTTTTAAGTGCTTGGGGGAGTGATTGTGGTATAGCTAACATTAACATCGGTACTTCGGGTGCTGAAATTGGCGGTGCTTTTGGTGGAGAAAAAGAAACCGGTGGTGGTCGTGAATCCGGCTCTGATTCGTGGAAAGCCTACATGCGTCGACAAACCAATACGATAAACTGGGGAAATGAACTACCTTTAGCTCAGGGTATTCGTTTTGATTTGGTTTAATAAGTAGCAACTGTGCCCGGGTTAAGCGAGGCGTAACTCGGGTAATTTAATCTGCCATGAAAACCCGGGTTGCGCCTCGCTTCGCCCAGGCTACATTTAAATAAACGAGGAAGAAAGAAATGCATGGACCTTTTTTTATAAAAAAAGTCGCAGTTCTGGGGGCTGGTGTTATGGGGGCACAGATTGCAGCGCACTGTGTTAACGCAGGCATTGAAACCTTACTTTACGATTTAGCGTCCAAAGAAGGAAACACGAATGCACTGATTGATAAAGCAATAGCTAACCTGGGGAAATTGAAACCTGCTCCGCTTGCAACTGCTCAGACTGCAGCGTTATTGCAAGCACGAAACTACGAACAACACCTGGCTGATTTATCCTCATGCGATTTAATTATTGAAGCCATTGCTGAACGATTGGATTGGAAAGAGGATTTATACAAGAGAATTTCTCCATTTTTAGCAGAACACTCTATTTTAGTGAGTAATACATCTGGTTTAAGTATTGATTCTTTGTGTTCTGTTTTACCGGAAATGCATAGAAGAAATTTTTGCGGTGTTCATTTTTTTAATCCTCCGCGTTACATGCATCTTGCCGAGCTTATTCCTGCAAAAACTACTGATAAAGAATTAGTAGATAATCTTGAAACTTGGTTGACTCGTTATTTGGGTAAAGGGGTGGTGCGCGCCAAAGATACTCCGAATTTTATTGGTAATCGAATTGGTGTATTTTCACTCTTAACGACCTTGTATCATGCTTTTGCTATGGATATGGGATTAGATGAAGTGGATGCATTAACAGGTCCTTTATTGGGAAGACCGAAGTCTGCGACTTTTCGCACCATGGATGTTGTTGGTCTAGATACCATGCAACATGTAATCAATACCATGCAACAACAGTTGCAAGATGACCCATGGCACGCTAGTTTCAAACTTCCAGAATGGCTCACTAATCTTATTAAAGAGGGGCATTTAGGACAAAAAACAGGCCAGGGTATTTATAGGAAAAATGGTAAGGTTATTGAAGTTTATGATATTAAATCGGCGACTTATCGTCCAGCTCAGCCTATGGTAAATGATGAGTTAAAAGCCATCATGAGTGAGTCTGATCCTGCTGTACGCATGAAAAAACTTATTACTTCTAATAACAAGCAAGCCCAATTCTTGGCAAACTGTTTCAGAGATTTATTCCATTATTGCGCCTATCATCTTAAGGACATTGCGGATAATGTTAGAGACGTTGATTTGGCAATACGTTGGGGTTTTGGCTGGGTGCAAGGACCATTTGAAACATGGCAATTGGCTGATTTGACTCGAATGGCACAGTATATTGACCAAGCCATAAAAGATAAATCATCTCTTAGTACAGCCGAATTACCTGGATGGCTTTTTGAAATTGATGCCTTCTATACAGAAATAGGGGCTTATTCGCCACAAGTGAATGATTATCAGCCTCGAAGCCAATTGCCTGTTTACCATCGTCAATACTTTCCTGACCGCGTTATTAAGGAAACTGCACGGCCTACACCAGTGATTTATGAAAATGAGGGAGTGCGCTTATGGAATTTTCAAGATGATGTCGCTGTAGTGAACTTTAAAAGCAAAGCGAACACAGTAGGACAGTCAGTTCTTGATGGACTGGAAGCGGCGGTTGAAATTGCAGAGAAACAATGTCGTGGTTTGATTATTTATCAACACGACGCGGCTAATTTCTGTTCGGGTGCTGACTTACGTGGTGTCCTCAATTTAATTAAAGACAACAAAATGCATGCTTTGGATGACATGATTGCGCAATTTCAACGTGTGGCTTTGCGTTTGAAGTACAGTTCTATCCCAACTGTAGCCGCATTGAGAGGACGTGCTCTTGGTGGTGGTTGCGAATTAATGATGCATTGTGATGCTGTTGTTGCTGCCTTTGAGGCTTATCCAGGACTCGTTGAATTTGGTGTAGGATTGATACCTGCTGGTGGTGGATGTAAGGAGATGGCAATGCGGGCTGCCCATCGGGCTCCAAAAGGCGATTTGATGGCAGTACTTCAGGGTTACTACCAACAAATTGCCACTGCACAAGTTGCAGGCTCAGCAGCTGATGCAATGCAGATGGGGTATTTACATAGTACAGACAGCTATGTGATGCACGCTGATGAGGTACTTAACGTGGCTTTGGCCAAGATTAATTTTATGCATGCAGCGAATTATCTGCCCCCTTTAAAGACACCATTTCAAATTGCTGGAATTGAAGGAAAAGCACGATTACAAGCAGGTTTAGTTAATTGGTTAGAAGGCGGTTTTATTTCTCAGCATGATTACTTTATTGCTACGCAATTGGCAACGGTACTTTGCGGTGGCAATCTCAATCAGAACACTTTCGTTGATGAAAACTGGATGCTTAAGTTGGAGCGAGAAGTGTTTATGAATCTTGCTGCATCACCATTAACTCAAGCACGGATTAGTCATTTATTAGAAACTGGCAAGCCGTTACGTAATTAAGGGAGATTTGAAAATGACTAATGTATATATAGTTGACGCATTACGTACTCCTGTTGGTAAAGCACCTCGCGGTGTATTTAAAAATACCTTACCTGATGATTTACTCGCTCATGTGATCAAAAATTTAATGGAGCGTTATCCCTCAGTGGATCATCAAGAGATAGGGGATGTTGTCATAGGTTGTGCCATGCCTGAGGCAGAACAAGGTATGAATGTAGCTCGTATCGCTGCATTACTTGCTGACTTACCCCAATCAGTTCCTGCCATGACAATCAATCGTTTTTGTTCTTCTGGAGTGCAAAGTATTGCTACCGTTGCAGAGACTATACGAACGGGCGACATACACTTGGCTTTAGCTGGCGGAGTTGAAAGCATGTCCATGGTCCCTTTAGGTGGAAATAAATACACAGCTAATCCCGCTATATTCAACAATGAAGATATCGCGATCGCATATGGAATGGGGATTACTGCAGAAAATGTTGCAAAACGCTGGGAAATTACTCGAGAACAACAAGATGAGTTTGCTGCTGAAAGTCATAAAAAAGCAGTAGCGGCTCAGCAGCGAGGTGATTTTAAAGCGGAAATTTGTCCCATAGAAATTACATTAAGACAGGCTGATTTAGTTAACTCGACAACCGTAGTGAAGACGAAGTGGATCAATGAGGATGAAGGGCCACGAGCAGATACGTCCTATGAAGTCATTTCCAAATTAAAACCTGTTTTTGCCGCTAGAGGAACTGTCACGGCAGGAAACAGTTCACAAACCAGTGATGGAGCAGGTATTGCTTTGCTGGCTAGTGAACACGCTGTGCGCCAATATAATTTAAAACCAATTGGACGATTGATGAGTTATGCCGTAGCGGGTGTTCCACCTGATATTATGGGAATTGGCCCCATAAAAGCGATTCCAGTGGCCTTAAAGCGAGCAGGTATTACTGTAGACCAACTCGATTGGATAGAGCTTAATGAGGCTTTTGCCGCTCAGGCCCTGGCAGTAATTAAAGAACTTGATCTTCCTCGAAATAAGGTAAATCCCTTAGGGGGGGCTATTGCCCTAGGACATCCTTTGGGCGCTACTGGGGCAATCAGAACTGCTACTTTATTGCATGGTCTCAGGAGGATTAAAGGACGATATGGAATGGTAACGATGTGTATTGGAACGGGCATGGGAGCCGCTGCAATATTTGAAGCCTTATAATCGGTTATTGTACCCGGGTTAGCATAGCGTAATCCGGGATAATCTAAGCCGCATAAACCCGGATTATGCTGTGCTGATCCGGGCTAAAAAAGCGAACAGATCCTGGCTGCAATCCTGAATAGTTATCAAAGTCACGCCTTGCTATCCTGGGTTTAGGTCACACCTTGTGAAGAAAAGATTTTTAATTAGGAAGTCGCTTAGTTTTTATCGCGGAAAATGATGCGGCCTTTAGTTAAGTCATAGGGGGTTAACTCGACTTTAACTTTATCACCAGTCAAAATTCTAATGTAATTTTTACGCATACGACCAGATATGTGGGCAGTAATAACATGTCCATTTTCTAATTCAACACGAAACATGGTGTTGGGTAGGGTATCTATAACAGTACCAGCCATTTCTATATGATCTTCTTTTGCCATAGGTCTCTCAGTGATGTACCAAATTTATAATGTTTATTATGCATGTATACTGCACTAAAATGAAGAAAATGGCAATCCAAGCATGTCAAAAATTAACTATTATGTCATTCTATAAGGACAGTTTTCCTAAAAATGATTTATTAAGATAAGTTCGAGCCTAAATTTTTATTGATGTGACTTAAATGAGGAATCATCTCTGTTATAAACACATCACCAATATAGCCCAAAAAGTGTTTTTCTTTACTCGCCTCTGCAGCGCCTGGTCTAATCAGTCCACTCAAATCAAATTTATACTCTTCTTTTTTAAGCTCGTTGATCAGCAGCTTAACTTGATCTGGGGTCGCGTTGTGTTCAAATAGACTCTCAGCGGTATTGATAAACTTTTGCATGTCTTCATCAAATTTTTTTTTATCATCCGCGTATTTTCTTTTTACCTCAAGCGTATCAGTGAAAGCGGGTTCTCTAGGTGGCCTAGGAACCTTTTTCCAACCGTCACTGGTCAAACCAAATCGGATATTTTTCACCATCTCATGCTCTTGTGAGTAATATGAAACGGTCATGAATCCTCGAACATTATCATCTTCCCTGATTAAAAATACTGATTTAGTTTCTTTTTTCTTGGCATCGTTGCTTTCCAAAATCTTATGCAATTGATCTTCTTTCATTTTTCCAAAAATAACAGGAACCTTTGACACAGTTTTTGATTCCATAGGAAAATACTCCAGGTTGTTTACTGCATTACATTATCATCTCATGAGGTTACAATCGGTTGAAATGATAATGAATGATCCGCCTTGTATAATGATAGTACAGGATTCTTGCTATTTGAAATATTAAGTCAAGGTGATATTCCATGAACCTTGCTTCGTAGGATGCTCTAATGATTGGTGCAACAGATGAAGAAATTCTTTACGTTCAATAATTTTTGCGCCTAGGCTTTGTAGATGACTGGTGGGAATTTGGCAATCAATAAAATCAAAATTCCATTTTGCCATAGTTTTGCATAAATAATAAAAAGCAATTTTTGATCCATCCGTAATTTTATGGAACATGGACTCACCAAAAAAAACGCGTCCTATGCTGAGCCCATAAAGACCTCCGACCAATTCATTTTTATACCATATTTCAAAAGAATGCGCATAACCCATTGTATGCAATTGGCTATAGGCCTCAATCATTTCTTGAGTAATCCAGGTATTATTCATACGACCAGAGCAAGTGGCACATGCCATAATGACCTCTCTAAATACAGTATCTACAGTAAAGCTAAAGGGTTTTTTTAGTGATTTTTGTAAGCTACGAGATACTTTGAATTCAGTAGGAATTAATATGAGTCTTGGATTTGGGGACCACCAAAGAATAGGTGTTCCTGGTTCGTACCAGGGAAACACTCCTTGTCGATAAGCTTGAAGTATCCGTTGAGGAGATAAATCCCCCCCAATAAATAATAAACCCTGATCATCACAAGTTTCTGGGTTTGGAAAGGAGTAGGTTTCATTATAACTCAATACAATCTCCTGGATTTATCTGGGATTTTTTCTCTCATAGGACCTTTTTGTATTCTACAATTATTATAAACAAGAATTGGAGGAAGCAATTGGATTATTTGTATAGTTTAGGAAATATTTTAATTCTTCTTAGTCTTAGCTTTAGGAAAGTGCTTATTATTCGCACAATATTTGTGCTATCTGATTTATCTTTTTTACTTTACGGAGCTTTAGCTAATGTACCTCCCGTTGCATTTTGGGCTATCGCATCATTAATTATTAATTTTGTGCAGATAGGCATTTTGTTAAGAGACATGATACCTAGGGATTTACCTTATGATTTGCAACAAATCAAAGATTTATTTTTCTCGGATATGCAAACGAGTGACTTTATTCGTTTGATTAAAATAAGCTCTAGCGGTACTTCGAGTAACAAAAAAATATTAACGAAGGGAAGCCCCGTAGAAAATCTCATGTTGATTACTAAAGGCAAAGTTTATATCGAAGTAGAGAATGGTATTCTTGAGTTAGGCCCTTATCACTTTATCGGTGAGATGAGTTATTTTAGAGATGGGAAAGCGAACACTACAATTCATGCACGAGAACCTGTAGATTATTTATATTGGCGATATTCCGATTTACAGCGCTTGCAAGAAAGAAAACCCCCTTTGTTTATGAAAATGGTTGAGGCTATGGGAAAAGATATTATTTTGAAAATGCTCAAACAACAAAAAGCCCCTGAGGCTTCATAATGAGCATAATCTGGATTTCACGCAGCGGAACTTCCCATCCCGAAAGAGCAGAGACTCCCTGTGTAACATAGTGCTGCAGCAAGGAACTCTGCGTTGCATTCGGATGACAACAAAAAACTCCGATAAGGCCTCTGAGGATCTAAATTTTTCCTAAATTCAAATCCAAATATTGTTCTGCATCAAGGGCAGCCATACAACCAAAACCTGCCGAGGTAATGGCTTGTCGATAGACATGGTCTGCCACATCGCCACAGGCAAATACACCAGGAATTGAGGTGCTAGTCGCCATTCCTTCCAGTCCTGATTTAATTACAATATAACCATTGTTCATGAGAAGCTGGTCTTTAAATAAATCGGTATTCGGTGTATGTCCTATCGCAATGAATACGCCATCGACATTTAATAATTCTTTGGTATCATTTTGTACATTCCGGATTAAAGCGCCAGTCACCTTTTTATCATCACCAATCACTTCATCAAGAGTAGAATTCCAGATAATTTTAATGTTGCCGTTGCGGGTTTTTTCAAAAAGTTTATCCTGAAGGATTTTCTCAGCTCGCAGACTGTCTCGCCGATGCACTAAAGTAACACTCGATGCAAGGTTTGATAAATAAAGTGCTTCCTCCACAGCAGTGTTTCCACCACCAATAACACAAACTGCTTTATTGCGGTAAAAAAAGCCATCGCAGGTGGCACAGGCAGAAACCCCTCGACCTTGATAAGCTGATTCGGATTCTAATCCCAGATAACGTGCAGAAGCTCCCGTTGCAATGATTAGTGCATCGCAAGTATAAGTATCGCTATCACCATGAAGAGTAAAAGGTGCTTGTGTTAAATTCGCTTTAACAATATGATCAAAAATAATTTGAGTGTCAAAGCGTTCTGCATGCTTTTGCATACGTTCCATTAGGGCAGGGCCTTGTAATCCCTCTATATCACCGGGCCAATTATCTACATCAGTAGTGGTCGTTAGCTGACCTCCTGGTTGCATTCCAGTAATTAAAACTGGATGAAGATTGGCTCTTGCGGCATAGACTGCGGCAGTATAACCTGCTGGTCCTGAACCGAGTATAATTAAGCGATGATGATTGCTGGAGCTCATTGTCTCTGCCTTCCTTAATATTTTAATATTTTGTGTTAAGATGGCGAATATTATGACAAAAACAAAGATATGAAAATACCTATGGAAAAACAACAGTCAGGAAAAAAATCAAGCGGTTCTAAAAATCATATGCCTAGCTATGTTGTAAAGCGGCTTAGCGAGGGTAGTTTTATATTAATTCTAACAAGTGCTCTTTTTGTGCTCTTGTCATTACTCACTTATAAAATCAGTGATCCTGGATTGTCACATGTTTCTCGAGCTGGAACAGTTGTTGCGAATTCGGGTGGACAAGTAGGTGCTTATATTGCGGATGCACTCTATTTTGTATTCGGATATTTTGCTTATTTGGTACCGATTGCTTTTGTTTATATTTCCTGGGCTCTATTGCACGATTTACGCGCTCTAAATCGCCTAGATAAACGTGTTTTAGTACTTCGTTCCGTTGGCTTAATGCTCATGTTCGCAGGGGGTTGTGGCTTATTAAGCCTTGAGGCAGAAATGAACCAATTGGATTCCATCCATGGTGCAGGGGGATTTATAGGACAAGCGGTTGGTGGCGGTTGGTATCAAATGCTCAATTTGCATGGCGCAAGCTTAGTTCTACTTGCTATGCTTTTGGTAGGAACGACCTGGTTGACAGGCTTGTCTTGGATAAAAGCAGTGGAGTTGATTGGTTTTTATACTTTATTCGTTGCGAATTATATTTCTAAAACGACACACAAGGCGCTATCAGTCATTAAATCACGAGTTGAACAATCCAAATCAAATGTGATCCCTAAGGCACCCAAGATACCTCGAGAAAAGCCTGCTCCTAAATTATTTAAGCCTAAAGTAGAAAAAGAGGAGCGTGCTGCTGTTCCTCCTGTTTTAATTGCGCAGGAAGTTAAGCCTGAAATTGTCAAACCGGTTAAAGAAGTAAAAGAAATCCGTATTCCCAAAGTGAGCACCGCAGGTGATTTACCGTCTTTAAGTTTGCTGGATAAAGGCCAACCTGGTAAACCTATGGGTGGATACACTCACCAAGAACTGGAGAATTTATCGCGGGAGGTTGAGCAGCACTTACTCGATTTTGGTATTCAAGCGGGTGTAGTAGCGGTGCATCCGGGGCCAGTCGTAACTCGTTTTGAATTGCAATTAGCTGCAGGTGTCAAAGTGAGTAAACTGACTGCTTTGGCTAAAGATCTCGCGCGCTCTTTATCTGTAGTATCAGTTCGTGTTGTTGAAGTCATTCCAGGTAAAACGGTTGTGGGTTTGGAGTTACCGAATCATTCACGTGAGACTGTTCGACTATCGGATGTTTTATTGGCGGATGTATACCAGCAGGCCCATTCGCCAATTACTTTGGCTTTGGGCGTGGATATTGCAGGCCACCCTGTAGTTGTTGATTTAGCTAAAATGCCTCATTTATTGGTCGCCGGGACCACGGGATCCGGTAAGTCAGTTGGTATTAATGCCATGATTTTAAGTATCTTATTTAAGGCAACTCCAGACCAGGTCCGTCTGATTATGGTTGATCCTAAAATGCTGGAGTTATCAGTTTATGATGGCATCCCCCATTTATTAACTCCTGTTGTTACTGATATGAAAGAGGCCGCTAGTGCTTTACGTTGGTGTGTAGAAGAAATGGAGCGTCGTTATCGGTTGATGGCTGCTTTGGGTGTAAGAAATTTGGCTGGTTTTAATAGTAAAATCGCAGAAGGCATTGCTAATGGCCAACCTATCCCTAATCCTCTATGGAAACCTGTTGATTCAATGGATGAAACAGCGCCAGAATTAGAACCTTTACCCCATATTGTTGTCGTAATTGATGAGCTTGCTGATATGATGATGGTCGTGGGCAAGAAAGTGGAACAGTTAATCGCTCGTATTGCTCAAAAAGCTCGCGCTGCAGGAATCCATATGATTCTTGCGACTCAAAGACCGTCGGTAGATGTTTTAACCGGGTTAATTAAATCAAATATTCCAACTCGAATGTCATTCCAAGTTTCATCAAAAATTGATTCTCGTACTATATTAGATCAACAAGGTGCTGAACAATTACTGGGACATGGGGACATGCTGTATTTAGCACCCGGAAGTGGGGCGCCTTTACGAGTTCATGGTGCTTTTGTTGATGATAAAGAAGTACATCGCATTGCTGATGATTGGCGTGCTCGTGGGGAGCCTGACTATATTGATGATATTTTGAAATTAACAGGTGATGGTAATGAGGGCGGTTCTGATGAGGACGGCCAATCTGCTGAGGATGATGATCCTCTTTATGATCAAGCGGTAGAATTCGTTATCCAAACACGGAAGGCCAGTATTTCTGCAGTACAGCGACGACTAAAAATAGGCTATAACCGGGCAGCTCGTATGGTCGAAGAAATGGAGCGAACAGGAATTGTGGGCCCATTAGATGGTGGTTATCGAGATGTCTTAGTGTCATCCGTGACGGAGGAATAATTATGAAAAAAATATTAACCGTAATACTTTTAAGTATTTCAACTGCGGTATTTAGTGAAACCCCTGATGTATTGCTGCAAACTAAATTAAATGGAATTCGCTCAATGACTGCTGTGTTTAAACAAGCAGTGAAAGCAAAACAGCGAGTAGTCTCCCGTTCATCAGGAACAATGGCATTACAAAGACCCGGTCGATTTCGTTGGCAAACGGTGCAGCCTATGGCGCAATTAATGGTTGCTGATGGCCAGAAAATTTGGGTTTATGACAAAGATTTGGAGCAAGTAACGGTCAAAACGCAACGAAAAGGTTTAGGGGGTACTGCGGCTTTATTCTTAAGTGGGTATGATAATACGGTTACACGAGATTTTAATGTGACACAAAGTAATGTGGGTAACGACTTGGTTTTTGATCTAAAATCAAAATCATCTAAAGCAAATTTTCAACGAATCAAACTGGTGTTTCGTCAAAATAACCTAACTGGTTTGGAGTTATATGATCAACTGGGCCAAGTGACTACGGTTCAATTATCACAAATTAAAACAAACCCTAAATTGGCAGCTAGTTTGTTTCAATTCAAAACGCCTAAAGGGGTTGACGTGGTTCAGCAATGAGTTTGTTTAACACAACGCCGCAACCACCTCTAGCAGAGCTTTTAAGACCCAAAAATCTCGACGAAGTGATCGGTCAAGGTCATTTATTGGGTGAAGGTAAATCATTGCGACTAAGTTTTTCGAGTAAAAAACTTCACTCAATGATTCTATGGGGACCACCAGGAGTTGGTAAAACAACAATTGCTCGTATTGCTGCTGAAGCGTTTGATAGTGAATGGATAGCGCTTTCTGCGGTGTTTTCGGGGGTTAAGGATATTCGTGCGGCAGTTGAGAAAGCCCAGGATAATCTGGCTCATGGTAAACACACCATTCTGTTCATCGATGAAATTCATCGCTTTAACAAAGCGCAACAAGATGCGCTATTACCTTACACGGAATCCGGTTTAGTCACTTTTATAGGGGCTACAACCGAAAATCCTTCTTTTGAAGTCAATTCTGCTTTGTTGTCACGTGCTCAGGTTTATGTATTAAAATCTTTGACTGATGAAGAATTGAGACAACTGTTTCACAAAGCATATCAAGTGCTTTTATCTCCTCTTCAATTCGATGATGATGCGCTGGAAATGCTTATTGGCTTTGCTGATGGTGACGCTCGACGATTATTGAATAGTCTTGAACAATTACATGCCGCATGTACCGCAATGAATAAAGTGCATGTCACAAAAGGATTTGTGATGAATGCTTTGGCAGAACAAGTCAGACGTTTTGATAAGGGTGGAGAACATTTTTACGATCAAATTTCTGCATTACATAAATCAGTACGTGGTTCTAATCCTGATGCTGCTCTTTATTGGCTCTGCCGTATGTTAGATGGTGGGGTGGATCCCCTTTATTTAGCCCGACGTATTGTACGAATGGCTTGGGAAGATATTGGTTTAGCTGATCCTCGGGCGCTCCAAATAGCAAACGATGCTGCTGAAACGTATGAACGATTAGGTTCTCCGGAAGGAGAGCTTGCGCTAGGACAGGCTGTCATTTATTTGTCAATCGCTGCAAAAAGTAATGCAGGATATGTTGCTTTTAATCAAGCTATGGATTTTGTAAAACGTGATAAATCACGAGAAGTGCCTGTCCATTTGCGTAATGCACCTACGCGGTTAATGAAAAAACTAGGGTATGGAAAAAAGTATCGTTATGCGCATGATGAACCGCATGCATATGCCGCCGGGGAACATTATTTACCTGAAGGAATGGAGGAGCCCGGTTGGTATAAACCGGTACCGCGTGGTTTAGAAATTAAAATTGCAGAGAAACTTGCATTTCTAAAATCGTTGGACGAGAACAATTCTGAGTCATAATCCAGGTATTGGTCGTTCAGGTACCAGATAGCGAATCCGACAATTAGGAGCATAAATGGATTTATAAATCCCCTGGTCCCGCTGCGCATCATCAAGTCTACACGACACAACCTCACATTAATTTTTTCTTGGGGGAGTTGGTGGCATATGATCGAGAAGCGATTTTTTTGAATCTGTTTTAATTTCAAGAGAGGAATTTGGCCAAAGACCAAACACTGTGTTTACTGCTGACTTTAATACATCAAAGTCTCTATGTTGTGCAAAACAAGGATGGGAGCTTGCTAACTTGAGCATGGCTGCCTTGTCCTCAGAAGGTAGTTTGTCCACAATCTTCAAGATACACCGGACTGCATTTGCTCGAAGATCTTTAATTTCTTCTTTTGATGTTAATAATTTCAATGCCGCATCAAATGAATTTAATTGTTTTTTAAACTCAACCAAGTTATTTGTTTCTGCAAAAAATATGGCATCTTTAAGTTTAACTCCAGTCAAATTTGCTCCTGAAAAATTAGCACCTACTAATATTGCTCCATTTAAATTTGCATTGGTTAAGTTGACATTCTGTAGAGTGGCATTAGTAAAATCTGCGCCTACTAGTATCGCCGAAGTTAAATTAGTTCCAGTAAGGTCTGTTCTAATTAAATGTGCGCCTGTTAAATTCGCTTCGGAAAGGTCACAGAAGAATAAACTTGAGAATTGAAAATTTGTAGATGTAAGAGCAGCATTGCGAAAACTTGAATTAAAAATTTGAGATTTTAGAAAATTTGCTTGGCAAAAGTCTGCTTTATTAAAATTACAATGCTGGAAAGAACAATCAGTACAACTCGTTTGTTGAAAACATGATTCGGAAAAATCAACGTAATCGTAGCTGCAATTTTTAAAATCAGCATAAAGGAAATCGCTGTTTTTTACTTTTTCCTTGGCAAGTTTCATATTGAGATAGAGGACTTTGGAAAATTTTTTCTGAGAGTAATCTGGTTTTAGATGGGGCTGAGGAAGCTCTTCTTTCTGTGATTGGTTGGGGGAGGATGCGGGAACGGTTATTTCTTCTTTAGCTTTGATTAAATCTTTACTAAATGACGTAACAAAATCTTTTATGTATTTCTTTTTATCTATAGTGAGTTCGGCACATATATCAAAAGGAAGACCATTAATACGAAGGTTTCCCAGATCAATTCCTCTGGTTTGGGCAATTGCTCGCGCAAGCCAACCATTAACAGCTGCTGTACCTCGGACCAGAAGAATCTCTTTAGAAAGACAGTAAATTAATTCTGCAAGACCTTCTAAAAACTCTTGCTCGGATTTTTGGGGTTTCATGGTCTCTTTTAGTAATTTATCAAGCTCATCTAATTTTTTTTCATAATGTCCCTTGCTCTTAGTACCCCATGCTGCTGATGCTTTGAGTATATGTACTTGTCCATTTGAATCTTGTATGCCCCAGGCAGTAAGTTTCATATCAGAGGGATCTTTAGAGAGTGTTTCATAAATTACAAGGGGGTTTTCTGCATCTTGAGAGATAAACTCATTTGTCCTCAATTGAGTTTGTCCCAATCGTTCATGTGTTTTTTTATCAAATAATTCACTCTGTGAACTAATGAGTTGTGAAATAATACCAAATAGGTTTTCTCCATCACCTTCTTTTAGAAGAAAATCAAGGGCATATACATCCTCATAATTTCGATACTCATTTCTTATCATGCCAAAAAAATTGATGTTTCCCCATGATTTGGATGTCTGCTCTAGCTCTACCGCGATATCAGCTCTTTTTGTTCGAGCAAAATCATATAGCTCTCTTAAAGTGCATCCTTTTTTAACCATCGAAGAAAGTGCTTGCTCTGCTTCAATTGATCGTGCGGTCCACTTCTTTTGATCGGTATTTTCAAACATATTCAATCGGGCTGGTTCCGTGCGTGCCGTTTGTTCTGGTTCAGCCTGTTCGGTTTTGCCTAAGGTCATAAATATCTCGCTCGTTCTACCCATATTTTCATGCTCATTGAGCTTGACGCCAAACAAGAGGAGAACAGATTAAAAAATTAGTGCTACTGTATTAATTATAGATGCAATTCGAAGCAGTGATTTAAACAAGAGCATGGTGGTGGTTAATGAGTCGGATATTATTTTCGATGTAAAAATTTTGTATTTTTGAATAAGTGTTGTTTCAAATGATGCCGCTAAATTTAACAAACTAAATTTTTTACCACTTGTCTTGATATGATATTTTTTAGATGAATTGCAAAAAATGATTTAATTTTCATCAATAAAAAGAAGAAATAGTGATTGATTAATTGCATGATTTTAAATGTATTTTCATTTTAACTTAAATTTGTTACAGTCTTCTTATTAATTATAATAATTTCATCCAGTATGCATTATTCTAATTACCAAACATGTGCAGTAAGACCACACATACCTCTTTCTGAGTGGGATATTTTATCCAGCCTCCCTACGGCTTTGGTAATTATTAATTCTCAGGGGCGTATCGTATGGCTAAATCCGCCAGCTGAGGCAATGTTAGGATATGGACTACTTGATTCCTTATGGCTGGATGTGATTTTACGAGCTTTTGTTCCTCGTGCTGATGACGGCCATGAAGTATCTCTTGCCGATGGTCGCCGTGTGCATGTGGCTATTGCCACCTTGGACAGTTTACCTGGCATATTAGTCAGTTTAACCGATATAACGGCTACAAGAGATTACGAGAAGGCCAAAGAAAATGAAAAGCGTTTGGTCTCAATTGGTACGATGACTGCGCAGCTCGCACATCAAATCAGAACTCCCTTGGCTTCAGCAATGTTATATACAGAACATTTGAATAATCTTCCTGATTTGGATGTTCGTACCCAAAATTGGATACATCGGTTACAAGAATGCCATACCAGTATTGAGCAGCAAATCCAGGACTTATTACTGTTTGCACGGGGTACTACAATCGAGCCAACGCGCATGGATATGAATTATTGGTGTTCGTTACTCGTACAACGCGCTCAACCTTATGTATTAGCGCGTAATGTTACATTCAATGTGAATAATCAGTTAGTTAGCCTTGAATCGTTAATCCATGCAGAGTCATTAATTGGTGCTGTTTTAAACTTGGTGATCAATTCATTGCAATCTGATGCAACAGAAATTAATTTAACACTTGCATCTATGGATGATTCGGGTATACAAATATCAGTAGAGGACAATGGTAAGGGAATGACAGAAGAGGTGAAGAGTCAGGCCTTTTCGCCATTTTATACTACGAAAGCTCAAGGAAATGGATTGGGTTTAGCGGTCGTTTATGCAGTAGTCAAAGCACACGGCGGTCGAGTAAGCCTTGAGTCTACAGAAGGAGTCGGTACACAAGTTAATTTGTTTTTGCCGTAATATGTTGAGTCGTCATCCTGAGTATGGTGAGGCGCTCCTGGGTCGATTATTAGGATTCAAGGAGTACTTTGTCGCCCCGGGATGATATCCTTTTTATAACACTCTGAAAAAGGACTTTTTTATGAGTCATGTTTTAATCGTTGAAGATGATCCAGTATTAAGGGAAGCGCTGGCTGAAACAATGACTATTGCTGGCCATACATATATTACTGCTAAAGATGGCAAGGAAGCTCTAGCACTTCTTGAAATCCATAATCCATCGGTTGTGTTGACCGATATTCGCATGGATGAACTTGACGGAAATCAGCTACTCGCAGAGATTCAAAAAAGACGACTTGGATTGCCTGTGATTTTAATGACCGCTTATGGATCCGTTCAAGATGCTGTGAATGCGCTTCATCATGGGGCAGTAGATTATTTGCAAAAGCCATTTAGTGCTCAGCTATTAACTGAAAAAATCAATCAATACATTAAAGTTGAGTTTGATGAGGATACTGGAGAACCGATTGCCAAAGATCCTAAAAGCCAGGCTTTGCTGACGATGGCATTAAAAGTAGCTCAATCGGATGTTGGTGTGATGATTAGTGGTGAAAGCGGGACAGGAAAAGAGGTTTTGGCCCATTTTATTCATGATCATTCACCGCGAAAAAAACAACCCTTTATTGCTATTAATTGTGCTGCAATTCCCGAGCAAATGCTTGAGGCTACTTTATTTGGTTATGAAAAGGGCTCCTTTACTGGAGCTTATAAATCAACTCCTGGTAAGTTTGAACAAGCGCAGGGAGGGACGTTGCTTCTTGATGAGGTGAGTGAAATGCCCTTAAGCTTACAAGCGAAACTCCTTCGTGTCTTGCAAGAGAAAGAAGTGGAACGTATTGGTGCCAATAAAACAATTAGTTTGGATGTACGCATACTGGCTACAACTAATAGACAACTAAAGGATGAGGTCAAAGCCGGGCGTTTTAGAGAGGATTTGTTTTATCGTCTGAATGTTTTTCCTTTGCAGTGGCACCCTTTACGTGAGAGAAAAAATGATATTATTCCCTTGGCGAACTATTTGATTCGCAAGCATTGTCAGCATAAGCAGCCGGTAGTGCCGGTGATCAGTCCATCAGCTCAGAAGCTGATGTTGGCCTATCCTTGGCCAGGAAATGCGAGAGAACTAGATAACGTAATTCAACGGGCATTAGTATTACAAACCCAAGGTATTATTGAGGCAGAGCATTTACAATTGTCATCGACCACTACTTTGATCCCTGAAACTAGTCCAACTGCTCAGAGTAAAAATTTACAAATTCATGAGTTTGAATTGATTGAAAAAACTTTATTGGAGAATGAAGGGAACAGGCAAAAAGTAGCTGCTTTATTAGGGGTGAGTGAGCGAACATTACGTTATAAACTAGCAAAAATGCGCGAAGAAGGGTATACAGTATAAAAAGTTTTATAGTTTATAGTCTTGGTGAAGGCAGAGCTGGAATCCGGGCTATACATGCAACAGTCTACATGGATAATTAGTAATAATTATGAGGTAAATAGGGATATGAGTGATATTAATACAGTTAACCTGCTAAACCAAATAAAGACAATGTCTGCTAAGGCCGAGGGTGGGATTATTGAAACGGAGAGTAACCCACCTTTTGGTACAGTATTTCAACATGCCTTAAATCAAGTCAACGATTTAAACCAAACTGCGGATGCTTTAAAAACTCGTTTTGAAATGGGTGATCCTAATGTCAGTTTAGGGGATGTAATGATAGCAACCCAAAAGTCCAACTTGGGGCTTGAGGCTACTGTTCGAGTTCGTAACAAAGTGGTGCAAGCATATCAAGACATAATGAATATGCCAGTATAATTAGGAGCTTGATATGGCATTGGCTGATAGTGCATCAACGGTAGCAGCAAAATTTGCAAATCTATCTATTGCCCGACAAATTGGTTTATTAGTAGGCATTGCTGCAAGCATAGCAATTGGTCTAGGGGTGGTGTTATGGTCACGCGATCCGAATTATGTGCCTTTATACACCCAAATGAATGCGCGTGATGCAGCTGAGGTGGTCTCTGCACTGGAACGTAATGGTATTGATTTCAAGATTGACGGGAACAACAGCATGGTTATGGTTGCAGCAGATAACCTGCAAAATGTGCGTCTTAAATTGGCAATGGAAGGATTACCCCGAGAGCCGGTAGGTTCAGAAGAGCTATTTTCCAGTTCCAACGCGTTTAATAGCAGCCAATTTATGGAGAATGCACGTTATAAACAGGCCTTGGAAGCAGAGTTGGCACGTACTATAAGTAAGTTTAATGACATTAAATCAGCCCGAGTCCATCTCGCAATTCCACGCGAGTCCGCTTTTGTCCGTGATGCTCATGAACCCAGTGCTTCTGTATTTCTTGATGTCTATTCTGGTTTGGAGCTGAAAAAACATACGATTGCTGCTATTGTGAATTTAGTTGCATCCAGTATCCCCAACTTATCTGCTAGTCGGGTTACCGTGGTTGATCAGGATGGGCAGTTATTAAATGAGGGGGGTGGACAAACTCTTTTTTCAGATACTGAGCGCTTTCTGGATTACAGACAAAATTTGGAACATCAATATGCGCAAAAGATTCAAGATATTCTAACGCCAATACTGGGTTATGGTCGTGTTAGAGCAAAAGTTTCTGCTGATGTCGACTTTACCAGTTACGAGCAAACCCAAGAAATGTTTAATCCCGAACAGCCTTCTCTACGTAGTGAACAGACTATGGAAGAAAAGCGTAGTGCTTCAAATGATGCGGTAGGTGTCCCTGGCACTTTATCGAATATACCGCAAAATAATCCAGCTCTTGCTCCCAAGAATGCGCCCCCTAAAAATGCACCACCAGCGCAAGCAGCATCTGATTCCAATCAATCCACTGATTTACGTACGCAAAGTACCAAAAATTTCGAGTTGGATAAAACAGTGAGTCATACCAAAAATCAGCCAGGAACAATTAAACGACTCTCTGTAGCCGTTTTGGTTGACAATCGAGCTGTAATGGATGAAAAGACCAAAAAGATGACGAAAACGCCTTTGACCGCAAAGGAAATAGATCAAATTAAATTACTGGTTGCTGATGCCATTGGGTTAAATGCTCAACGAGGTGACAGTTTGAATGTAATCAATTCTGATTTTGTTAAACCCGATCCGATTGCCGCTATTCCTGAGGAGCGTTTTTGGCAGAAAGAGATTTTCTGGTCCATAGTGAAGCAAGCGGCCGCAGCTGTATTTGTCTTAGCACTAATTTTTGGTGTGTTAAGACCCATGCTGAAGACATTAGCAAGTAACCGAAACGTTGTGAGTGTTGCGAGTGATGATCAGCCTATAGGTGATTTAACCTATGATGGGACAATCTCAATCAAAGATGCAAATGATTATGAATCACAATTAAATTTATTACGTCAAGTTGTTGATAAGGAACCCAAACGGGTAGCACAGGTTGTTAAAAATTGGGTTGATCGGGGGTAGTTATGGATGGAATAGAGCGTGCAGCCATATTGTTATTAAGTATGGGTGAAAAAAATGCTGCAGAAGTATTAAGACATCTAGAGCCAAGGCAAGTACAAAAGGTTGGTGTTGCAATGACGACACTCAGTAATGTGACTAAGGCTAAAATGGAAAATGTTTTGGTTGAATTTACCAGTGCGATTGGGGAGCAGACGAGCTTAACAGTAGATACAGAGCATTATTTACGTACAGTACTCATTGAGGCATTGGGATTAGAAAAAGCGACTCCATTTATCGATCGAATTCTTGTATCTGATAAAGACAGTGGCCTTAATCGCTTAAAGTGGTTGGATGGTCGGTTAATTGCTGATGTGATTCGTAACGAACACCCGCAGATTATAGCAACCATATTAATTCACCTGGATAGTGAACAAGCAGCTGAAGTAGTACGCTATTTTAGTGTGGAAAAAAGATCGGAAGTTTTATTACGCATGTGCAATATCGATACGGTTAAGCCCGAGGCGATTTCAGAGCTAGGACAAGTCATTGAAAAGCAACTCAGTGGTCAAAAGGTCAGTAAAACTGCCTCAGTAGGAGGCATTAAGAGTGTTGCGGATGTGATAAACTATTTCGATGGTGCAATGGAAGAAGAAGTGCTGAATAAAATCAAAGATTGGGACGAGGAACTCAGCGAAAAAATCCGTGATAAAATGTTCGTATTTGAGAATTTGGTTGATATGGATGATCGAAGTATGCAAACTTTATTGCGTGATGTGACTCCTGAACAATTAAAATTGGCTTTAAAAGGGACTACTGAACTCACCAAAGAAAAAATATTTTCTAATATGTCCAAACGTGCTGCTGACTTATTGCGTGAAGACATTGAATTACAAGGTCCGGTTAAAGTAGTTGATGTAGAACGGGCTCAACGTGATATATTAGCCATAGCAAAAAGTCTCTCCGAAGAAGGTAAGATTGCACTGGGTTCTAAAGGTGGCGATGAGATGATTTAGTTATAGCTTGCGAGTCCCTACGTCATCTTGAATGAAGCGAGGGATCTTCATGCTGTGGACGGTGTTAGGAGTGGCCGACCTCTGGTTCACTCAGGATGACGGCACTTTATTGTATGATTTCAGGATGATAAGTATATGTCAGATGAATTTGAACCCTTCTTAAAGAAAAAAGGGAGTAATCAAGGGTTTAGTGCTTGGGAATATGAATCAATTCTCAATAATGAAGCGAAGGTAGAAGTCAATGAGGAAGAGCGTTTTCTCGCAGAATGTGAACGATTAAAAAATGAAGCTATCGAAAAAGGTTATGCCGAGGGAATGCAACGGGCGCAGGCTGAAATCGATGAGAAGAGAAAACAGTTTGTGCGTTGGTTTGATATATTAAAAAATCCGGTAAAACTGATCGATGAACAAGTAACACAAGAAATAATTCAAACAGTAATTTGGTTAAGCCAGTATTGTATTGGAGTTGAATTATCTGAACATCCTGATCAATTAAAAAACTTGCTCCATAACATCAAATCCGAATTACCCTCCGTAAAAGCCTACAAAGTACTTGCCATGCATCCTGAAGATGTGAAGTGGGTTCAAAATGAGTTTGGTGAAAAGGACATCGACGGATTACATGAAATTTTAGTAGCAGATCCCGGATTAAGTCGAGGTGATTTTTATCTAAAGGGCGATTATAGCGAATTAGATGGTCGGATACATACTCGTTTAACGACCTTATTTGCCAAATATATAACTGAAGATAAGCCGATTGCACCTAATATAGATCAGGATTGATCGATGAAAATTTACGAGTCTCGTTTGGTTAAAATACTGCCAGAAATTCGCGAAAAAGAGCAACTGGGATTATTGCATTGTGGTCGAATAAGTCGGGCTGTAGGGCTCACCCTAGAGGCCAATGGTTTTAATCAGCCTGTTGGCGCACGTTGTTTTATTACTATCGATGAATCACATAGTATTGAGGCGGAAGTAGTTGGCTTTGGAAATGATCGTGTTTATTTGATGTCCATAGGTGCTATCCAGGGTCTTGCTCCAGGTATGATTATTACGCCAACTGGACGTGTTGCTCAAGTTGAGGTAGGAAATCAACTATTAGGACGGGTTGTCAATGGTTCGGGAGTACTTATAGATGGCGGCCCTCATCTTGAGTTAAATGAAACGTATCCTTTAATCAGCCCCGCCATTAATCCTTTAAAAAGAGCGGTTATTGATACCCCTTTAGATGTGGGCATACGTGCAATTAATGGATTACTTACGGTAGGTCGTGGTCAGCGAATAGGGTTATTTGCCGGCTCGGGAGTAGGAAAATCTGTATTGTTAGGGATGATGACTCGTTTTACCAAAGCAGATGTAATCGTTGTTGGATTGATTGGTGAGCGAGGTAGAGAAGTCAAAGAATTTATTGAAGTAAATTTAGGTTCTGAAGGCTTAAAACGCGCAGTTGTTGTAGCCGCACCAGCAGATGAAAGTCCTCTGATGCGATTACATGGTGCAAAAGTCGCTACAAGCATTGCGGAGTATTTTCGTGATCAAGGCAAACACGTCTTACTCCTCATGGATTCTTTAACTCGTTTTGCGCAAGCACAAAGGGAGATTGCTCTCTCAATAGGTGAAGCACCGGCAACCAAAGGTTATCCACCCTCAGTATTTGCCCAATTACCCAAGCTCGTTGAGCGTGCAGGTAATGGAGAACCAGGAAGTGGTTCGATTACAGCATTTTATACCGTGTTAACTGAAGGTGACGACTTACAAGATCCTATTGCGGATGCCGCGCGCGCTATTTTGGATGGGCATATCGTTTTAAGTCGATCTATTGCTGAAGAAGGACAATATCCTGCTATTGATTTGGAGGCTTCTATTAGTCGAGTAATGCAAACTATAGTATCTGAGCAACAGATTGCTGATATGTTATTATTCAAAAAGAACTTATCACTTTATGAAAAGAATAAAGATTTCATTTTGCTGGGTGCTTATACCAAAGGAAGTGATCCAAATCTTGATAAGGCCATTCAAGCTAGAGATAAAATTCGAGAATACATGGAACAAGGCATGAATGAGCGGTTTGATTTCAAGGAAAGTATCGAGATGTTATCCCATTTAGCCTCATCTTTTGGAGTTAAAGGATGAGTCAGCGACTAGAGCGTTTAAAACAACTTCTACAAATTAAAAAGGACGCAACTCATGCTGCGTACCAGGATCTTTTAAAAGCTCAAGAACAATTTAAACAAAATAAAATGAAACATGAACAACTAGTGAATTATCGACAGGATTACTTAAAGCAAGTTGAGAAAATTGGTGAACAAGGAACGGTGATTGCTCGATTACGGAATCGCATCGATTTTATTAGCCATTTGGATACAGCTTTAATACAATTGAATGCGCATTTGGCTTATTTAGGAAAAGTTCGCGCTAAGGCTGAACTGAATTATAAACAAGCGAAAATTTCTGAAGAAGGAGTGAGTCACTTGGTAGAGCGGGTCAATAAGAGCGAACAGATTAAATTACAGCGCATTGAGCAAAAAGAAAATGATGAGTATGCGCAAAAGCAATGGTATAGTAAAAACATCAATGAGTAATCGAACACGTAGCGTGAACAAAGTACTTAAAAGAATTTGGATTTCTATAGCTGTCTTCATCATTTTTATGGCTGTATTATCCAGCATATTCCGCTCTTTAACCCCTTGGGCAAAAGAATATAAAAGTGATGTAGAGCATCATTTATCCATTTTAATAGGACAACCTGTAACCATTCAAACAATGGAAACAGGTTGGTATTGGTTCCAGCCCGTGCTTAAATTGAATCAGGTCACTTTGGGTGACGATTCCTCACATAATTTTCGTATCAATAAATTGCTAGTGGGCATTAACTTATTTAAATCATTATGGAGTTGGCAGATACAGCCGGGGGTTCTCTATATTGATGATATGCATCTCAATTTGAGAGAAATAGATCATCATTGGTCTATCGATGGTGTTACTACAGACTCAATCAATAGCAGTGATATGACTCCAGAGAAAACCAAACAAATTTTGATCTGGCTATCCCAGCAAGAACATTTAATTATCAGACGCGTTTCAGCTTATTTTCATTTTAGTGACGGGGGATTGATTCCTGTTAATGGTTTAAACATATCAGTAGCAAATAGTAGTGGACATTATAAGTTCAAGGGTGAGGCACGACTTGAACAAACAAGCAGCACTGATTTTCAACTCTTGGGTGATGGATACTTCGACCCTGAGCACGTTGAGGATATTGAAGGACAGTTTTATTTTTCTGCCAAAAATATAGTACCTGCACAGTGGCAAAGTCTATTTCCGAAAGCCACACAACATTTAGAGGGCGGTAAGGGCAATATTAATTTATGGCTTGATGTGCATCATGGTGCAGTGTCTTCAGTACAAGCACAGGTATCCTTTAAGCGACTTGCTTGGCGGCTTTTGAATAATCAACAAAGCCAGCTTATTCAATCATTCTTTGCTAATCTTTCCTGGAAACCTGATACGGCGGGTTGGCAGCTGCATATTGATCCAATCAAATTACGTATTGGTGGCGTGGCTTGGCCTGAGAATCAATTATTAGTTAAATACAATAGGGAACAACAAAGTTACCTATTTTATGTAAAATCACTCATTATTGAATCCTTGTTGTCCAATGCCATTAACTGGCCGAAAAGCATCCAGAGTTTATTGGACATGAAACCACAGGGAGTCTTAAAAGATACTCAGGTTCTTATAACATTAAATGATAATGTTTCAGTTATTCCTCCTATTCCATTTTTTAGTACGGTTGCAAATGAGCACTCACAATCAGAATCCTTAACTGCTCAGGCTGTAAATCCAAATAACATTAATACAATGCAAAAAAGCAAAAGCATGTTTTCCATCAATGACTATTCAATGAATTATTTTCTAACACGCTTTGAGCAGATAGGATGGGATGCCAAAGACAGTATTCCCCAAGTTAGAAATCTTTCTGGAGTGATTAATTGGCAACCTGACCAAGGACGTCTAGAGCTTGATTCCGAAAACACATCGATTAAAGTGAGGGGATATCCTGAGCAAACATTAACCATACTCAATGGCGCCCTTGACTGGAAGGAATTAAGTGATGGCTTACGAATTAGTATGGAGCGATTTGTAATTAACCAACCTGAGTTGACATTAAGTATGCAAGGCGCCGTCGATCAAGTGACTCGCCATTCTGTGGGGCATATTCGTTTTGGTGCAGAGTTTGCTGGCAAAAATTGGCAGCAATGGACCGTGTTTCTACCTAAAAAACACATGAAACCTAAATTGTATCTCTGGCTCAAAAATGATGTGAAACGCATCGCAAATGCTAGTGGAAAAGTGAGAGTTAATGGTTTAGCAAAAGATTTTCCCTTTGATGACAACACAGGCGAATTCGTCATAGAGAGCTATGCGAGCGGAGGGGAGATTGCAATTAATTCCCAATGGAAGGTTGTAAAAGAGATTGATGGATATATTCATTTAAAAAATCGTAACCTAGATATTGATATAGTTCATGCTAATTTTCAGGGGGTACCTACAAAAGATATGCACCTACGCATTGCTGATATAGGTAAGAATAAAGAAAACTTATTGGTAAATGGCACAATTGATTCATCAGTACAAAAAATGATGAATTATGTTTTAGCTTCCCCACTGAAGCACAAGTTATCTCTTTTAAAAATGCTTTCGATTAAAGGTTCAGCCTTACTTAATTTAAGTGTACTCGTTCCGTTATATCCAGAAAATGATGAGGTACTTGCTAAGGGGAATGTAACATTTAAAAAAAATACGATAATGGTCAATTATGAGTTAGCTCAATTTGCTGTACGAAATTTAGCGGGTCATTTGATGTTTAATGAAACTGGAGTAACGGATAGTTACTTGTTCGCTGATATCTTGGGGCACCCAATGAATATCAAAATACAATCAGTTAAATTGCCAAATCCCGCGACAACGATTGCTATTAATGGAAAGTGCTCTGTTGACTCATTGAAGAGTCAATTTAAATTGCCCTTATTCGATCTAGTGGCTGGTTCCTTCGATGCGAATGCTTTATTAAAGTTAAGTGATAAACCTACAGAGGCGGATAGCATTAGTTTTACCAGTTCTTTGGAGGGACTCGATGTTAACTTACCCGCACCTTTGGGTAAAAAATCAAATGCAAAAGCACCCTTAGAGTTAAACCTTGAACTCAAGGCGAAAAAAGTAATTCGTGTTCGCGGTCATTACGACAAACGTTTAAGTTCTGATTTGTTGTTTAAAAATTCCAAGGAAGGTTATGAATTTGATTCTGGGCAATTGCGATTAGGCAGTGAAAATGCTGTAAATCAGAATTTACCTGGACTTTCTGTTGTCGGTAATTTACCAGGATTTGATTTAGAAGAATGGAAAGAAATATACAATCAATTTTCTTCAGAAAAAACCAACAGCTCTATCTTATCTAATTTGCGAATTATCAATGTAACTATAGAGAAATTCGGTTTTTTGAAACAACAATTTAATACAATGGTTGTTAAAGCAAAAATATTACCCAATAAAGATTGGTCTTTTAATTTACAACAAAAAAATATTGCAGCGGATTTAATTTATCATCCACCTGCAAATGAATTAAGCGGCCATGTTCGTTATTTACACTTGGATAAAATTGATACTGCAGGTGATGATCGTGCTGAAGCAACCGAATTTCATCCGAATCAAATACCAAACCTCAATTTACGCATTGACAATTTATCCGTGGGGAAAGTGCAAATTGGTGATTTAACCTTAAAAAGCCAATCGACAGCTGAAAAATGGAAAATGAACTATTGTCAAATCAATTCTCCGGTATATCAGCTTAATGCTCAGGGCGAATGGACTCAAAAAGAGAATTTAAATCAGACTAATCTTGATATAAAACTGAATATTACTAATTTAGCTAAAACGTTAGAACGTTGGAATGTAACACCTGCTGTGCATGCCAAAAAAGGATATATGGAGTTTCATGGTGGTTGGAAAAATAGTGTGGATCAATTTTCTCTTGCGTCTCTTAAAGGAACCATGTATCTACAACTTAAAAATGGAAGAATTACTCATTTAAGCAAGGAGACCGAAGAAAAATTAGATTTGGGTAAATTATTAAGTATCCTCAGCTTGCAGACTATACCGCGACGCTTGCAGCTGGATTTCAGTGATTTAGCTCATCAGGGATATAGTTTTGATATTTTTCAGGGAACTTTCGTTGTGGATAAAGGAATTATGGGGACACAAGACAGCTATCTTGATGGTCCTGTCGCTTATGCAGGCATGAAAGGAGATCTTGATTTGGTCAAACATACTTATGATCTGAATTTGAAAATTTCGCCACACATTACCGCAAGTTTGCCTGTTGTGGCGACTATTGCGGGTGGTCCTGTAGCCGGTGTTGCTGCTTGGGTAGCGAATAAAATTATTAATCAAGGGATGCAAAAAATTTCTGGATACAGTTATAAAATTTCAGGGCCATGGAATGAGCCTGTTGTGCAACAACTTAATATTGTAAAAAAATTAGTAAAAAAGGAAGAGCAGAGCTGAGAAAACTTAGCCCGGATTAGCGCAGTGTAATCCAGGTTTCTATGCAAAGCCCCGAATTACGCTGCGCTAATCCTACGAAGAAGAATTAAATGTTACATCTTATATTTGATCGTTATTGGGATATTTGCTTATTGAAAGATAGCCCAGAAAATACGCCTTACTCTATTACTCGAATGATTTTGAGTGGTGTTTTGTTGGCATTACTGATGACGCTCGAATGGAATTACTCTTATTTTAACTCTTCTGAGGATATGGTAAACAATCTATTTATTTCTATATGCCTAGTCATTTCTTATATTATCTATACTTATTTCATTTTGTATTTTAAAGGATTGACTTCACGACTCATACAAACAGTTACCTCATTATATTGTATCAATATCATCATCCATATATTGGTTATTCCTTTATTGATCCTTACACCTTATTTATCGCTAATTCATTTAAGAAATCCTTTATTTTTATTTATGGGTATTGTCTATTTGTTCTTAAGTCTCGGCTTGTCGGTTTGGCAATTTGTTATTACAGCACATATTTATAAACTCGCATTAAGCACAACAGCGATTCAGTCGGTATTAGCCGCATTCGGTTTAATTGCGGTTAATATTTTAACAGTTTCTTTTTTACAATGAGATTAGGATTATCATGCACATACATATTTTAGGTATAAGCGGAACTTTTATGAGCGCTCTTGCTTTACTGGCACGAGATGCCGGATATAAGGTTACTGGATGTGATGCAAACTGTTATCCTCCAGTAAGTGATTTGCTTGCAGCAAAAGGAATAGCCTGGACTGAAGGCTACGATGATACTACCCTAGCTTTGCAAGCAGATTTGATTATTGTAGGTAATGCAATAAAGAGAGGTATGCCTGTACTTGAAGCAGTTATTGAATCAGGGAAACCCTATACTTCTGGACCACAATGGCTTGCTGAAAATATTTTACCCAGATATCAAGTTATAGCCGTTTCTGGTACCCATGGGAAAACGACGACCACTTCAATGATAGCCTGGATTCTTCATCAAGCAGGTCTTAATCCTGGTTTTTTAATCGGTGGGGTATCATCCGATTTTAAAACGAGCGCATGTCTTGGCTCAGGCAAATGGTTTGTAATTGAAGCAGATGAATACGATAGTGCTTTTTTTGATAAACGTCCCAAGTTTATGCATTATCGGCCCAGAATTGCTATTTTAAATAATCTCGAATTCGACCATGCCGACATTTATCCTGATTTAGCGGCAATCCAATTACAATTTCATTATCTGTTACGAACAATCCCGGCGAGTGGCGTTGCAATTAAACCCCGAGATGATAAAGCTTTGAATGAGGTCATGGCTCGTGGTCAATATTCACGAGTTGAAGATCTTGCTTTGGATGGCAACGCTCAATGGTCAGCACAATTGATCGAAGAGAACGGCTCAGCATTTAAAGTGTTGCATCAGGGGGAAGAGGTGGCGGAGGTTAGATGGCCTTTAATAGGTCGTTTTAATGTGGAAAACGGTTTGGCCGCTCTTGCAGCAAGTGTCAATGCAGGAGTCAGTCCCAAAATCGCTGCTGAGGCGTTAGAACGTTTTACTCCCGTAAAACGTCGTTTGGAGGTGCGCTCGAATAAGCATGGCATCACTGTTTATGATGATTTTGCGCATCATCCTACGGCGATTATGCGAACAGTTGATGCTTTAAAACGAAGTAACCGACATCAACGCATATTTGCAGTATTAGAATTTGCATCGTATACCATGCGTACTGGTGTTCATGCTGATGAAATGGCACATGCATTGAAACCTGTTCACGGTGCCTATGTTTTAGAGCCACATGATTTTAATCTGTATGAAACGCTGAGTAATTGGACCTGCCCTTATAAGATATGTAAAAGCCACGATGAAATAATTAATGAGGTAACGAACATCGTGCAAGAGGGGGATGCTGTTTTAGTTATGAGTAATCGGGGCTTTAATGGGATCCATCAAGGATTAATTAATGCAATTGATGAACGGTTTTCAAGATAAATTGGTGTGGTGCTTTGGTTGTCTGGTGCATTGTGGCCTGGAGTACTGCAGCCTAATTTGGGTATCGACCCGAGTGTAATGAGGGAGTTCCCACAGTAAACACTGTGCTGCTGCGTGGAGATCCCTCATTGCACTCGGGATGATGGAGGACTGAATTATCCTCGAACGCACTGGACATAAAAAATTAGAAAAAAAACTTTCAATTCTTTTTATGTTCAAATAGTTAAATTAATAGTTGCAATATTTTTTATAGGTTGCTATAAAAAATGAAGGCGTTTACATTTTAGGACAAATGACGCGTTGCAGTTATTGCGGGTCACTATTTGCAGGAGGGACGCAATGACAAAGTTTGCCGAATTTCAGCAAAATGCAAAACAAATAGCAGCGTGTTTAGCAAGAACTTATGGACAACATGTGGGGTGTTTAGGATTTTTTTCATTACTCATTCCTAGTCACGCTGACATGAATGATGCAGCTACAATAAGCATGCTGGCTGACAGTTTAGATGAAACATATGAATTAATCCCATATGTTAAACTCGTTAAAAAAGATCCACAGTTAACCCTAGATGATTTCAATGAATTTAGAATAAAGGTTATTATCGGAATATATTTGGTAAAGTGGTTTCAATATAATTCCTCGGTTAGTAATTATCTTCATCATTCTTTAATTGAATTATTTCAAAGTCATTTAGGAGTTCATTCCATTGAGGAGATAGATAGGGATTTTTATGACTCATGTTTGAGCGATCTCAGTTATTATTGCACTTTTGTATATGAGCGGCGCGAAGAAAAAACATATTCTGATCTAAACAAGCAATTAGGAGCAACAATTCAAAAAGACATTCATGAGGCAAAATATTTTTTATGGGACAGAAATTCTTCGTTGTTGTATCAGTTTTGTAGAGGAATCATGGATTCTTGAGGAAAGAATGTGTATTAAGGAGGATGTATGACTTTTACCCCACCAGCATTTGAAACATTTAAAATCAGTACGCTAAACTTGAAACCTAAATACTCTCTTTTATTGGAAAGATACAACATTATGGATGGTGCGAATAGTGGCGGATCAAATTCTTGTCTTGAGGTACTAATCGCCAGAACAAATGATGTAATAACATGTAAAACGGATAGAGAGTCACAAGTTGAGGTATTCAATTTATTAATTAATGAGCTCCGTCAAATTCCCAAGGAAAATGAGAAACAAATTGAACAGGGTGCCTTATTTTTGCTGGGTGCATTGCTTCATCGCTATTTTCGCTTAATTAAAGAATATGATGATTTTAATAGTTACGCGTCCTGGACTATCTTTGGCAAATGTGAAGTAACCAGTTGTCGGTTATTCTTAGCAATAAGGAAAGCCTTGCATTTTAAAGAGATAGAGGTCGTTAAAAAGAGATTTAGAGAAGAAGACTTAAAAATTCTTGATGCGGTTACTGCAGTAGAGGCCTTGGAAACGTTCCGCGACAATATGCTCATGGAAAATAAAGATAAAGTTCCTCAGTTTATGAAATACCCCCATTTTGCAAAAGATGAAAATTTTAAACAGTATTTAGGGGACATGATCAAAGAACAGACCAAACGTGGTGAAGCATGCTTGCGCCGATTTAAAGCAATCCATTTTGTTCAATCTCTAGCACTACAAATCGAAGAAGAACGTAAGGAGGTTGAAAAGGATATAGAAAAATGGTGTAAGGCTATCGCAAAGGATTATAAAGATTTTAATGAATTTAGACTTTTAAATGATGTAGCTATTCTTGAAAGTATCATGAAGCATGTCAAATCAGAGAGAGCAAGAAACATAATATTCAAATTATTTTATACCCCTTTCATCCAAGACAATTTAGAAGCTACGGATCACAGTACGTTCCAAACAAAAATGAAAGAATGCCATAATTTTACTTGCAGCTTTATGCTTTTTGGTGGCTATGTTTTATTACTGCAACAGCCCAAATTGCTTGACTCAGACTTGTTATTTACCATGCAACAGGCTTTAGGATTGGAGAAATCTGTTGATGAGTTGACTGTTGAGGATATGCGTGATGGAGTGAAGTTTCTTAGAGAGTATCTTGAAACAGAACCTGCTATTTCGAATGATGTATTAGATTATGAGTTTTTTGGAGGTAAAGATAAGATGAGGGGCGCTATTACAAGAGCGGAAAAAGAATTGACTTTGCCCAAAATTTCCCAAAAAGAGAGCACCGAAATAGTCTTCACCTATTAATTTATTATAAGGTAGTTTGAAAAAGCTCTTTAAGAGCAACGCTCTCGAATTTTGTTACTCGTTCAGACTACCTATTATAATTTGACGAGGCCTTAGCCTTAAAAAAAGGCTTAGACACGAGTATTCTTCTTTTTAAAAACTCATTTTCTTGTTCTACATAATCAAGATCGAAACGAAATAAATTAAATTTTGTTTTTTTATCATAAATATCGATTTCTTCGATTCTTTTTAGTTTATTAACCAAATTTACAGACAGAGGAAGTCCACACAATTCCATGAATACTTTAATAAACCACATGGTTACCATCATGGTTATCAACACGGAATCAGGTATTGATTTATAAAATGCAATCATTGTAAAAATCATACTATCTAAACCTGATGCCAAAAATGAGGATAGAAAAAATCGACTGGCCATATATTTTCCTCGAACTCTAATCTTGGTTTTGGCGATAAGGTATGAATTAAGCGATTCAGAAAGAAGGTAACTGATGAAAGAGGCCAAGATAATTCTGAAGTTAGTGGCTAATAGTGTATCAAAAAGAGCATTATTTGTTGCAAAATTAGGGTTGGGCATATGGATTACGATTTGGCCGTATAAAATGAAAAACACATTAAATATAAATCCACACCAAATAGTACGTCGTGCGTATTTATAACCATATACCTCGGTGATCAGATCAGAAAGTAAAAACGACAATGGGAAGATTAAGGTTCCAGCATCTGTCGTTAACCCCCAAATACGAATTAGACGTGGATCAAACCAATTAGCCAAGACGATGATCATGGTATAGGTTAAGGTTAAATACCATAAATAACTTGAATGAATAATAACGGGACTATTTTTAGATGAGTCGTTTATTGCTGTATCCATTTTCAAAGCTCTAATGAGAACGGGTTGAAATTGGTTTTCAAATCATAATGATCGATATTATCTTTTCTTTTTAAATAGTTTGAAACGTGATACGTAATCGGTAATGCACATACTTCATACAAAACTTTGAATAAATACATCGTGCCGATGATTTGCCAAATTCCAGCGTAAGGTATTATGTATAAAAAGGCAATATGAGTAAAAATGAGTGTATCAATACCAACGCCAATCACGGTACTTGTAATGGCACGAAGCCAAAGCCGCTCTCCAGAAGTTAGCACTTTCAGTTTGGCCAAAATTATTGAATTGGTAAATTCACCAAAAAAATAACTGATGATTGAAGCTAAGAAAACCCTTAAAGTACCATGGTATATAGTCGCATATGCTTCTTGGTGTGGCCAGTAGGGGGATGGGGTCAAATAGATGGTAAGCCAGGTACCTAAAAATACAATCGTATTCGCGAGTAATGCCATCCAAATAATTCGTCTGCTCACTTTGAATCCGTATACTTCGGTTAAAATGTCATCAAACACATAAGTTAACGGGAAAAAAACTAAACCGGCAGCAAAACTGATGGAACCAAAAGCTGCGATTTTAAAAGCAGCTAAATTCGATAAGATTAAAAAAGTTGTAAACAATATTCCTACACTGATGACACTGGATTTGTTTGCTGCACTTTGCTTTGGAAATTTTTTGATTAAATCGAGATTATTGGTTTGTTCTGCAGTATATAAAGCTGCAATATGTGCAACATCTTCATGCGAAAAATTGTCCAGCCAAGTTTTTTGATACAATTCACTCACAGGCTTATCAAATGTTTCTGCTTTACCTGTTACTTGGACTGTAACATAAACTTTCTGGGTATTTTGATAATGGTCATCAATTCCAATAATCCGATATGGACTAGAAATAATTTTATCTGCCGGTACTTGAAATAGTTGTTTAATTTGATGAAATAATTTATTGATCATGATTTGATATGAGGAACAATAATGTCTGGCCGATTGATTATGCCTAATAATAACACAAAAGTCAGTACACTTGTGCCCGGAATAATTGTTGGTGCTTCAATTCAAATGGAGCCCCTTGCCATAACGCATTATGAATTTTTGCGTTCCCCAGCAAATGATCCGCGCATTTGGACTTATATGCCCAATAAAGCGAATGGTGAGTTTTATGAATCCTGGTTTCAAGACTGTTTGATGAAGCAGATTCAAGGCATACAATTCACCTATGTAATAAGGCGAATCAAAGATAATGCATTAATTGGAAGCCGTGCCTACTATGAGATAGAGGCACAGCATAAAAAGTTGGAAGTTGGCTACGGTTGGCTTACCCCATCAGCGTGGGGTAAGCGATATAATCATGAATCTTTGTTATTATTATTTCAGAATGCTTTTGAAGCATGGAATATGAATCGAGTCCAAATTGCAACAGATCCATGTAACGTCAAAAACTATAATACCTTAAAAAAATTAGGTGCGAAGAAGGAAGGTATTCTGCGCCAGCACATGATCCATCATAATGGTCACATTACGGATACGGCGTTATTTAGTATTCTTGCTGAGGAATGGCCTGGTGTGAAAAAGAGGTTGGTGGCGCGATTACAGCGTATAGGGGAGTTATGATAGAAAGACCTCCTATTCGATTTGCTTGTTATACGTCATTTATTAACTAAAAAGTACAGAAAATAAGTAAACTATATAAAAAAAGCTTTTATCTTGTTGTAATGAACAAAAAGACTTAAAATCGAGCACTTTTTTATGGGCGCACCACTATGTCTAAAATAATTGCAACACCCAAGAATTCTTTTTTTAATGATTTACTAATGAAGCAACGTTTTTTAACTCAACCTAATGCGCCTTTTAAATGGGATGAGATGATTGCTAAAAAAGAAAATATAAAAAAAATAAAGCGCGATAAAGACGGCAATGTCCTCTGTGATTACATTGAATCTCGGTTCGCTCATGCTCATGCCAAACTCATTAATGCTAAATTAAGGGAAAGAATTGCAAGCGCAAATGATATGGACCATTTAGACGTTCGAAACATCTTAGCCTATTTCATTAGCGAGGATATAAGTAAGCACTCATCTCCGAGCTCCCAAATTAATTCTTTTCGCCGATGGGTAGATACAGCGCTTATCTTGAGGAAAATGCATAATTATGAAGGATATTTTTTGGTGCGTGACACTTTAATCGAAATGGATAGAGAGAATCAATTAACTGAAAATAAAATGTTTAAATCCTATCTTAAAAAGTACCACCAATTAGTACAAATCGATGCCACACTGATTGATGAGCAGTTAAGAGCTGATTACAGCAGAATCTCATTAAACAGTTTTGCAAACCCAGACGGTTTTGCTAAGAGAGTGAAAGCGAGCCCTGAGCTTAAAACATTTTTTGAGGGTAGGGAGTACATAGAGTCCTGTATTAAAAGAGAGATAAATGAAGCTGAGGAAGACACTCAAATTAAGCGTTTTTGTCACTGGATTGACATAGCGATTAGTCTAAGAAAAAAACATAATTATGAGGGATATTTTTTAGTGATTAGCAATTTACAATTGCACGATAAGATCATTCAAGGCGACTTTCCCAGGTCTTATCTCAAAAAGTACAACCAACTTCTTGAGCATGCTAGTCCTTTCGGCAATTTTGCAACCCTCAGAAAAATATGGGATGAAGATAATTCCCCTAATAAATTAAGAGCTACATTTTACTGGTCCAAAGAGTTAGCTAATCTTAATGAAAAAATGGACCAGCAAGAAGATAATAGGGAAGTACTCGCTACAATGCATCAAGAAAAAAATAGAAAACTTGCTCTGATCAATAAAGAGCAGCAAAGTTTTGCTGATCGTGCTGGAAGCTACTCAACGAGTATACCGAAGCATTTAAAATCTAAGTATGCCACGATCCAGGAACAATACAAAAACCGTAAAGAAAAAGGAAATGTCCCCCATCCATAGATCCAAGAGGGGGGTAAAAATTTAGAGACTGGCCAATGAAAAATGATTTATCTCCCAAAAGTACTTTGAGAGACAAATCCTTGCAACTAGTGGCTCTTAAACTGCATCTCGCCATCCTTATAGGTTACTTTAATCGTTTCACCTGCTTTAAATTTCCCTGTCAATATATCTTGAGCCAAAGGATTTTCCATTTGTTGCTGAATGGTACGTTTTAAAGGTCTTGCACCATATACCGGATCAAAACCTGCTTCTGCTAAATGCGTTAAAGCTTCTTGAGTTACATCAAGATGAATATCTTGATGCTTCAGGCGTTTTTGCAAATAGGCAATTTGAATTGCAGCAATTTTTGCAATTTGCTCTTTTTCAAGTGAATGAAAGACCACAGTATCATCTATACGATTAATAAATTCAGGACGAAAATGCTGTCGAACCATTTCCATTACTGCATCTTTAATTTGTTCGTATTTGAATTTATTACCCATTTCTTGGATGAGGTTGGATCCAAGATTTGAGGTCATGACAATAATGGTATTGCGGAAATCTACGGTACGCCCTTGGCCATCTGTCAAACGACCATCGTCCATGACTTGTAACAGTATATTGAACACATCGGCATGTGCCTTTTCTACTTCATCAAGTAATATCACAGAATAAGGTCTACGACGAACTGCCTCCGTTAAATATCCTCCTTCTTCATAACCTACGTATCCTGGTGGTGCTCCAATCAGACGAGCAACAGAATGTTTTTCCATAAATTCCGACATGTCAATTCGTACCATGGCTTCTTCTGTATCAAAGAGGAACGAAGCCAATGCCTTACATAGTTCTGTTTTACCTACACCAGTTGGGCCAAGGAATAAAAATGAACCGATGGGGCGATTAGGATCGGATAAACCAGCACGTGAACGGCGAATCGCATTGGAGACAGCATCTATGGCCTCATTTTGGCCTATAAGACGATTATGCAATACTTCCTCCATCCGCAGTAATTTTTCTTTTTCGCCCTCCATCATTTTGGCAACAGGGATACCTGTCCATTTAGAAACGACTTCGGCAACCTCATCTTCTGTCACTTTGTTACGTACTAATTTATTCTCATGAGATTCTACTTCAGCTACTTGGGCTAAGCGCTTTTCAAGTTCTGGAATACGTCCATATTGTAACTCAGACATACGACTCAGATCCCCAGCTCGGCGTGCAGTTTCCATTTCAAGTTTTGCTTGCTCCAGTGATTCTTTAATTTGGGTGGCTCCTTGCATCGTTGCTTTTTCAGCTTTCCATACTTCCTCCAAATCAGAATAGTTATGTTCCAACTCGTCAATGGTATGTTGCAAATCTTCAAGCCGCTTTTTAGATGCTTCATCATGTTCTTTTTTGAGGGCTTCACGTTCAATTTTCAGTTGAATCAAACGTCGCTCCAATTTATCCATACTTTCTGGTTTTGAATCGATTTCCATACGAATCAAACTTCCTGCTTCATCGATTAAATCAATCGCTTTATCCGGTAATTGTCTGTCGGTAATATAACGATGAGATAAAGTAGCCGCTGCGACAATCGCTGGATCAGTAATTTCAACTCCATGATGTACTTCATAACGCTCTTTTAGACCCCGAAGAATGGCAATTGTGTCCTCAACACTGGGCTCATCAACCAAAACCTTCTGGAAGCGTCGTTCTAAAGCAGCATCTTTTTCGATGTATTGACGATATTCATCCAAGGTGGTTGCACCGATGCAATGAAGTTCGCCGCGTGCTAAAGCGGGTTTCAACATGTTGCCTGCATCCATTGCGCCCTCAGCTTTTCCTGCGCCAACCATGGTATGAATTTCATCGATAAAGAGAATAATCTGACCTTCTTGTTTGGCTAAATCATTAAGAACAGCTTTAAGCCGTTCTTCGAATTCACCGCGATATTTTGCTCCAGCGATTAAGGCGCCCATATCGAGAGAGAGTAAGCGTTTGTTCTTTAAACCTTCAGGCACCTCGCCATTAATGATGCGCTGAGCCAATCCTTCAACAATCGCGGTTTTTCCTACACCGGGTTCACCGATTAAAACCGGATTGTTTTTAGTGCGTCTTTGCAACACTTGGATGGTTCTACGAATTTCATCATCACGACCAATTACAGGATCTAATTTACCTTGTTCCGCACGAGCGGTTAAGTCAAGCGTATATTTTTCTAAAGCTTGACGTTGCTCCTCGGCGTTAGGATCGTTAATCGTTTCACCACCTCGTAGTTCTTTGATTGCGCTTTCGATGGCTTTCACTTCGCCACCAGCTTGTTTCATGATCCGACAGAGACTACCTTCTTCGCTAATTGCTGCTAACACAAAAAGTTCACTGGAGATAAAATTGTCTTTCTTTTGTTGGGCTAGCTTATCCGTAAGATTTAATAACCGGTTTAATCCATTGGAAATGTGGATATCACCACCAGTTCCAGATACTTTAGGAAGTTTATCCAATGCTTGATCTAAAAGTGTTCTTAATAGAGGAATATTAACTCCGGCTTTACTGAGCAAGGGCCTGCAACTCCCTCCTTGCTGATCGAGAAGAGCCTTCATGAGATGTTCTGGTTCTATAAAGCCATTATCTCTTCCCAGAGCCATTGATTGGGCATCTGCTAAGGCTATTTGAAACTTTGATGTTAGTTTATCCATTCTCATAATATATAACCTTTTAGTAGGTGTTAATTTTCTGCAAATGTTCACCACGTTTCATCGTGAGCGATCTGAGTTCAAAAAAAATACCTTGATACGAATGAGCACCGCGTATTTTTCTTGGTTGAGAGTGTCCAAACCGCTCTCAAATACAGCTTTTTCCCACAGTATTCAAAATGTGACGAATACTTACAATTTTCTTGTATCTACCGTAAAATGAGGTTTAATTTAATTATTTCAAGTGACTCATTATGACAAATGACCATCCTTCTAATTCTACTCCGGATTCGCAAGCTTTGCTGAACCAAATTATCATTGATTACATGAAAGAGGCAAAGAGGAAACGCAGATGGAAATGGATAATGCGTGTTATTTATTTGTTAATTATTTTATTTATTGTCTATCGCGTGTCATTAAGTACTAATGAAGACTCAGGCCTCAATGTCAAAGATCATGTCGGTGTAATCGATATAACCGGTGAAATGGCTGAGGCGAAAGCCAATGCAGATGATTTCGCTAAGGGATTGGATTCAGCTTATAAAAATTCAGGGTTAAAGGCATTAATTATTCGCATCAATAGCCCTGGAGGCAGTCCGGTTCAGGCTGAGTACATGTATAACATGATCAAGTTTTATCAAAAAAAATATCCGGATATAAAAATATATTCAGTGTGTGTGGATGCGTGTGCGTCTGCTGCATATTATGTTGCTGTTGCAACGGATATGATTTATGCAAGCCCTGCAAGCATGGTGGGGTCTATTGGGGTTTTGTATAATGGTTTTGGTTTTGTTGATCTGATCAATAAAATTGGTATTTCTCGTAGATTACAAACATCAGGTGTCAATAAGTCATTTTTGGATCCTTTCTCTCCTGAAACCGATTTTGCGAAACAAAAATTGCAAGTGATGCTGGATCAGGTTCATCAACAATTTATTAATAGAGTAAAAGAAGGGCGGGGAAGTCGTTTACATATTGATGATGAGACATTTTCTGGCCTTTTTTGGACTGGTGAACAAGCTTTAACTATGGGGTTAATTGATGGTTTTGCGAGCAGCGGACAGTTGGCTCGTGACGTGATTAAAATTCCTGATGTTATTGACTATACTCATAAGCAAAATCTGTTTGATCGCGTAACCAGAAATCTGGGAACTGCATTGGCTGACGAGCTTCCTTTAAGTTTCGGAGCCAAACAAGGGTTTCAATAAATTTGTAGTTTGGATTTTTTGTAGCCCGGATTAGCGTCGTGTGATCCGGGCTGGAGTCCTGAAAAGAGAATCCCCCTAACTCGTTCGAAGAGAGGGGATAGGGTTCACAATAATTGTTCTTATTTCAAAACAGGTGAAATTGTTTGTAATAATGATTTAAATACTTTAGGAGTTCCGGCAACAATATCCCCGTGCTTGAGAAAATCATCGCCTCCTTGCAAATCACTAATCAATCCACCTGCTTCTCTAATTAATAATGATCCTGCCGCAATATCCCAAGGACGCAAGCCTAATTCCCAAAAACCATCAAGTCGCCCACTTGCGACATAGGCCAAATCAAGCGCTGCTGAGCCAGTTCTTCTAATCCCAGCACATTTACCCAATAAAGCTTCGAAAGTAGGTAAGTATTTTTGTGCAATACTGATATCGCGCGATGGGAAGCCGGTTCCTAGAAGTGAAGCTATAAGTTGTGTCTGTTTGGAAACACGTATTCTACGATCATTCAATCGTGCTCCGCGACCTCGGCTTGCAGCGAAACACTCATGTCTTAATGGATCGTATATAACCCCATGTTCTATCCTTCCTTTCACTTTCACTGCTATAGAAACGGAAAAGAATGGAAAGCCGTGTAGATAATTGGATGTACCATCGAGAGGATCAATAATCCAGATTGATTCTCCATCTCCTTCCTGTAAGCCACTTTCTTCAGCAAGAATACCATGCTCTGGATAGGCCTTATGGATTGTATGGATAATTGCTTGTTCGGCTTTGATGTCTACTTCACTAAAATATTCATGGTTATTTTTAGCGGTAATTTTAAGACGATCCACTTGCTCCATATGTCGAATAATAATTTCACCGGCCTGTCGTGCTGCGTTAACTGCTATATTTAAAAGTGGTTCCATGAATATACTCTTTAATCTACAAAACCGGTGATTCTAACATATTTTTTTTGAACAAAGAGAGTGAAATATGAAAAAAGCAAAAATCGTAAAAAAGGGTGTTCAATGATATTATAGAGTGCTCTTAATGTCTGAATAAAAAGTTTTTATGAATTTAAGTTCTATCCGTATCATTTTAGTAGCAACATCTCATCCAGGTAACATAGGCTCAACAGCCAGGGCAATGAAAACAATGGGATTAAGTTCACTGTATTTAGTACAGCCAAAATCTTTTCCTGATTATAAGGCAAAAGAAATGGCGGCTGGTGCCGATGATCTATTAGAGCATGCCATTGTTACTGAAACTTTGGACGAAGCCTTGATTGGATGCCAGCTTATTCTGGGAACCAGTGCACGGCCAAGAGGTATTTCCTTACCCGGGTTAGTCCCCGCTTCTTGTGCGGACTTAATTAGTCAACACGCGGACAATACTCAAATTGCGATTGTATTTGGAAGAGAGCATGCAGGTCTTACCAACGAAGAACTGCTAAAATGTCATTATCACATTAATATTCCAAGCAATCCCGAGTACAGCTCTCTCAATTTAGCCCAGGCTGTGCAGATTATTGCTTATGAATTGCGAATGAAATTATTAGCACCTAAGGCCGAAGTGGCATTGCGGCAGGATGAGTATGCTACAGCAGATGAAATCGAGCAATTTTACGAACATCTAAGGGAAGTTTTTATTGAGATTCAATTTTTAAAAACTTCAAATCCACGACGATTAATGCAGCGGGTACGACGTTTATTTAATCGTGTAAACTTAGAAAAAATGGAAGTTAATCTGTTACGAGGAATGTTAAGTCAGGTACAAAAATCATTAGAATGGGCTAGGAAAAGAGGATTAAGTGAACGGGATAATTAAAATACCAATCTATTTTGATTATATGGCAACAACGCCTGTTGATCCGCGTGTTGTGGAGCGCATGATCCATTATCTAGGGCCGGAAGGGGATTTTGGTAATCCTTCTTCTATAACCCATGAATATGGAAGAATTGCAGCTCTTGCTGTAGATCACGCTCGTGCACAAGTTGCCAATTCAATTCATGCATCGGCACAAGATATAGTATTTACCTCGGGAGCCACCGAAGCAAATAATTTGGCAATAATCGGCGCAGCACATTTTTACAAGAATAAAGGGAAGCATGTAGTTACTATGAGTACAGAGCATAAAGCGGTGCTCGATAGTTTTAACCGGTTGGAAAAAGATGGATTCGAGGTAACTTACCTTCATCCTAAACCCAATGGATTACTCGACCTGGAACAATTGGCTCAAGTATTAAGACCCGATACTATTTTGGTTTCCATCATGCATGTAAACAATGAAATTGGTGTGATTCAGGATATTGAGTCCATTGGTGCTTTATTACGTAATAAAGGAATCCTGTTTCATGTGGATGCAGCACAAAGCGCAGGAAAAATTCCGATCGATTTGACGCGTCTTTCTGTTGATTTAATGGCACTTTCGGCACATAAAAATTACGGTCCGAAAGGGGTTGGCGCCCTTTATGTCAGACACAAACCCCGAATTCGTCTCCAACCACAAAGTTTTGGGGGTGGACATGAAGGTGGGTTACGTTCGGGAACCTTGGCTACTCATCAAATTGTGGGTATGGGGGAGGCCTTCGAGTTAGCTGAACGGGTGCGAGAAGAGGAGCAATTACGATTTTTAAAATATCGCCAGCACTTATGGGAGGGGATTAAACATTTGCCGGGTATTCAGCTCAATGGAGACGAACAAAAACGGATTGCAGGTAATCTGAATTTCAGTTTTGCTGGTTTAGATGGGGATTCCCTATTGTTAGCCTTGAATGAATTAGCAGTATCCACTACATCAGCCTGCAGTTCTGCCAGTATTCAACCCTCCTATGTATTGAGAGAAATAGGGCTAAGCGATGATTTAGCACAAAGTACGATAAGATTATCCCTAGGTCGTTTTACCAAGGAAGAAGAAGTGGAGCACGCGATTCATGTTATTTGTACGCAAGTAACTCGATTGCGCGAAATGTCGCCATCATGATATATAATAAAAAAGTACAGGAGTGTTTTTTTTCACCCCGACATGTGGGCGTTATTGATTTAAGTGAGCGTTTTACAATCGGTGTTAAAAACAAGCAAAAAGGTCAAGGGCTTATTGAGCTTTACATTCAGTGTAATTCAGATGGTACAATTGTACGAGCTTGCTTTAGAACGAATGGTAACCCTTATATTGTTGCAAGTTTGGAATGGTTATGCAGGCAGCTGGAAGGGCATACTCCATATACTGTCCCGCAAATTGATTATCAGCTCATTGTTAAAGAATTGGATATCCCTGTTGCTCAGTACCCTATCGCATTAAGAATTATGGATGTTTTTAAAGAAGCATTGCTTTTAATAAAAGATAAATCGAATTGAGAGGTAATATAAAATGAGTGTCGTCATGCATCATGTAGAAAGTGCTGTACCTGAAATCAGTTTTACTGACGCAGCGATAAAACATGTAGTGTCTTATTTGCAGAAAAACCCTGAATATACGGGAATTCGCTTATCAGTAAAAAAAACGGGTTGTTCTGGTTTATCTTATGTCGTGGATTATGTCCTAGCTCCTCAAGATACCGATTTGAAACTTGCTTTGACTGAAAATTATGTTGTATGCATTGATAAGTCCAGTTATCCCTTTCTACAAAATATGAGTGTTGATTATGTAAAACAGGGATTAAATTATAAATTTGTTTTCAATAACCCGAATCAGACAGGTCAATGCGGATGTGGGGAAAGTTTTACAGTGGATTAGAATAATTCCTCTGGCGGCAATAAAACAACCCGCCATCCCGAGCTCAGCGAGGTATCTCCATCCTGTAGCATGTATTATGATAAGAGAACATTCACTGTATTCGAGATGGCATGCATCTATTATTATACAGAAAAACGGAAACTCGCGTGATGCTCTTTAATTTGTTTTCGGCTTAATTGTTGCTTATTTGAAAAAAAACCTAAAAATCGATTCAACTCCATTTTGGCTGAGGCTCCGAAAATCGATTCATCATCAGTACCGGATACAATGGGATCACTGACATCTTGATAAATCGAGGTCACTGGATGAGGCTCTTTTTCAAGATGCCAATTCAACTTGCTGTGGCAGCTGGGACAAACCTCTATCGGAAGTCCCAATTTGCTAATCCGTTCTTTTTGTAATTGAGTTAGGTAAATGCAATGACCTAACCGTACTTTACCATGTAGGGGATTTTTGTCTTGCCCTGGTTGTTGTAATTTCCATTCCTCTAAAGCAGTTAAGATTGCGTCTGTGTCCTTTCGTTCTTGTTCACTATCAGACTCACCTGTATGAATAGCAATGGCGATACCATTTTTTAAAGCCAATAGAATCACTTGAGCTAACTCGTCCCCTGCAAGCGTTCTTTTGGCTACGGGGTTTCCAGAAATATCCAAACCGACTAAAAGATTATTAGGGCTTTTTAATATGTGTTCGATAAAGTCATTTGCATCTGCCAAAGTGTGTAAGGTTCTATCTAAACTTAATAATCCCACCGCTTTTTTATTCGGTATTTTTTCACGCGCTTGCAATAGGCCAGAGACAAAAGCATGGATATATTTATCACGCGATTCATTTCCCATTTCTTTGGGGGTTGTTCTTATTTCAAGATATTTCGCTTCGGAGCATTGCACTACATCCACGACTCCCTCAGAAATATCATCAAGATCTTGGATTATTTTGTGGATCAGGCCAAATTGTTTCCAAATAATGTCGATTAACTCTTTGCTATAGCCATTTTCTGGCTGTTGGTTTGTATTGAGGAGGTATTCAGTCCGTATGTTTATCAACGCATTGTAGAGCTCGAGGCAATTGTGTTTTTTGGCTATTTTTTTTAAAAACTTCAAACTAAAACTTCCATTTAAATGACAATGCAGGTCACCTGTGTGTTTTTTGGTCATATTTGTCCTTAAAAAAAAATTAATTGAATCAGTTTATTAAGAATATTTTTAAAATAAATAGGTGTTGCTGATTTTTTTTGTGAAGGAAATAAAATGTGCAAAATTTCTTATTAATATCTGACACTTGATAAAAATTGATAAAGAGGGATGAATTAATTAATAAATTCGCCTTGTCCACTTTACATGTAAAGTGGTAAAATTTTTTTTACTTAATATTTCCTTAAGAAATGAATATCATTAAAACAATATTTACACTCTTTGAGATGTTTGATACTATATAGGCCATAGTGTTCGGTGAGTGTAAGTACTGGGCATAATTTTGTTTAATTTATTTGTACTAGGAGACTTAAATGAGCACAGATACAATGGTGCAAAGCAGCGAAGCACTGTCACATCAAGTAATTCATGCTGTTAAAGGTTATTTAACCAGTGTCAGTAATAAAGATGCTAACTTGAATTTGTATCAATTAATTGTTGAAGAAGTTGAAGCGCCTTTATTCCGCACGGTTATGGAATTAACTCGTTATAATCAATCAAAAGCTGCACGTGTTCTTGGCGTAAGCCGTGGTACCTTGCGTACTAAATTAAAGCGTTATTTCGATGACGAATTTATTGGAACTCGTGATTTCTAAGTGATTAAAACAACCTGTTTCTATTGTTTTTTTCTTATTAAATTTACTAATATAGTGGTCTTTAGCTAGGCACTCTGCTACTATTGATATCAGAGTTGGTCAGGCAATCGCTCTTTGCTTTGCAAAGGGAGGAAAGTCCGGGCTCCCGAGGGTAGAGTGCCAGGTAATTCCTGGGAGGTGTGAACCTACGGAAAGTGCCACAGAAAATATACCGCCTCTTTGAGGTAAGGGTGAAATGGTGCGGTAAGAGCGCACCGCGCGGCTGGTAACAGGCGTGGCAGGGAAAACCCCACTCGGAGCAAGACCAAATAGGAGTCCATTTGACTGAAAGGTCATTACGTGTGACCCGCACGGGACTCGGGTAGGTTGCTTGAGGCATGTGGTGACACATGTCCCAGATGAATGATTGTCCGCGACAGAACCCGGCTTATCGACCGACTCTCTTTATTTTATTGGCCCAATCATTTATTTGTTGATTTAACCTTTATCCTTACAATATATCGTTTCCAAACGTCTGGTCAGGTATTTTCATTCACCCAACGCTGATTACATGCTTTTATAGGTAGCCGACAGGGATTTATTTTAATCCCGGATTATGACTTACTTTAATTGCGCTACATGGTTTAATTGACTCCATTGCCACAACAGATACTCATTTTATGTCATATCAAAGAGGCTGTTATCGAATGTATCAAACACGATAGATCTAAATTTTATGTGGCTCAATAAGCTAATCGCTTATTTCTTTAAGTATTCCTTAATTTTGATTGGCTATAATATGCCCATAATGTTTCTAATTCGTCAAAATTTATATGAAAACTCAACAGCTGCGGGCAATTTATACTAATCCAACAAAAATCTCCAGGAAGCCAATGCTCCTGGAGCAAATTAAGGAGCTCGCTGAAATAGAGTTTAATGAAGATCTGAATAAATTCATTAAATCAAAGGAAGATAAGATTAAGTTATTCATGTCGCCTGATGCCTCAAAATACAATAAGGACTATTTGGATTTCCTCAATGATCTCATTCGTGCCTTGTCCTTAGAGGAAAAAGATATCAAGACAGAAGTTATTCGCCAGAAACGTGCAATGAATCAAGAGTATTCAATACGGAGAGGATCCAGGCACACACATCGGCTCATTGAAGACGTTGACCAATTTACGACTGTTTCTAAGAATGTGATTATACGTTTGCATGCATTTATAGAAAAGTTAGAGCCCATTCGAAATCAACAACAACTAATGCTCCAAGCGCAGTCTTTAGTAGAATCAACAAATGAAGAGGTCCCTGCAAAACAGCGCGATTTGACCCGCATGCAAGGCGATTATCTGAATTTACTTTCCAGTTCAAATTCTTCGCTCCAATCATTTGTTGAGTTTGAGCGGAATTTGGATCTGCTGTTTAATGAGGACATTTTTTCCAAGCTTAAAGAACAGCATGCTAAACGAACACTCGATATGAATGCAGTCATGCAGAAAGGTAAAGCAACCTCTGCTGAGGGGGCGATTAAGAGCGAGCAATCCAAGCTTGATATGCTAACCACAAACTTTGAATCGATTATGAAGCAAGCAACAGTGTTAAAAAACTTAACGGCACTGCTTAAGAGAATAAAAAATATTGAAGTCATTGTCATGCAAATAGATACTCTACAAAAGCCTTCAGATGCTCAGAAACTTCAAGAGTTGATTCAATTGCTTGAAAACAAGGAACAAGAAATACAGAGTATTAGACAAGAGATTGAGATGAGTGGATCCTCAAAAGAACATCAACAAACTGTCCAGACTATTAATAATATTGAAAAATCCATTCAGCAAAAAAGGGAACACACTATATCATTATTAGAGCAAATTAGTATTACAAACAGTAAGTCCCAACAAAAAGAAGAGCAGTCAGATATACGTTCTTCTCCAGAAGAAATTACCCCTGTCGCTGTCGAAACAATCGAAGTAATACATCAATCATCTATCTCGCCTAGTGAGAGAACGGAACAAGCCATTCCGCAAGGAACGAAACAAGATGTACCGTTGTTACCGCAAAATGACCAACAAAAAGAAGAGCTCTCAGATCGTGATTCTCTTAATTCTACTTCAAACGGCGAGCAGCCTCCCATGCAAAGCGACCAATTAAGTGAAAAAGCGCTCGAAGATAAGAGAAAGCGACTGGAACAGGCAATCTCTTTAATAATTAGATACAAGGGGATATTAAAAGATGAAAAAGAACATTCATTAATTTTTTTCCATCCATCAAGAAATCAAGCAAAAATCGACTATTGCTCATCATTAGAACAAAAACTTAGAGAGCAAATAGAGTGTTTGACTCCTGCAAGCAATTTACATAATATTATTAATCAAGCTCATATAGAAATAACCAATCGCTCTAGTGACGCTATCATCAAAGGTGGTAGTTATTTCGGTACAAGTCGTATGCTTAGCTTACAGAGACTTTTGAGTATTGATGAAGCTTGGAAAAAAGGACACTCCAAATTTCTTGGATTTTCAACAAGCTCTGATTTTCATGGGCTTAAAGCTTCGGGTATGGTGGGTGAGCACGCACTAAACATTGTGAATAATTTCTATAATGAAAAAGTGGAAAGCGATGGCGACTACCAGACACTTAAAAAACAGGTATTTCCAGAAGAAGCCGTTAATAAATCTAAATTGAATCCCTAAAGTCGCTTTATTTGACTCAGTCTTCGTGAGTGTAGCAAAAGTATTCCCATCGACATAGGCTACTACAGTAGGAGACTCCTCGCTACGCTCGGGCTGAGGTCAATCATATAAAAATATCACTATCCGTATCCTGGATTACGCTGGGTTAATCCTGGCACGATAGGTTTATCATTTTATCTAGGATTACTGACTTCCCCCTAAATGTTTTTTTAGGAGGATGTTGATTTGCTCAGGATTTGCCTTACCTTTCGTTTGCTTCATGATTTGTCCTACGAAGAAAGCCAATAGTTTGTCTTTTCCTGCTCTGTAATCTGCGGCTTGTTCAGGATGCTGTTGAATTAATTGAATAATCATTTTTTCCCAAGCAGCTGTATCATCTACTTGTTGATAACCTTCGCGTGCGATAATCGCTTCAATATCTTCTTCTCCAGCCCAGAGCAAAGTAAAAATGGCTCGGGCATTGTTTAAAGAAATAGTACCACCATGTAGTCTATCAAGAAGATTTGCCATAAGCTTTGCTGAGATACGTGGTGTATCAAAAGTTAAATTCTCTTCATTTAAAGCGGCAGCGTATTGACCTTTTAACCAATTAATAATCATTTTCTCCGGAGCCTGGGATTGGTTTTTAATTGATTTAAAAAATTGGTACGCGCTGGGCGAAGAAAGAATAAAATTAATGTCTTCTTCATTGAGCGACGGCGTATTTTTTAACTCACTGTGAATTTTATCAGGTAAGTCCGGTAAATTATTCTTAACCTCAGCAATAAGAAAACGGGTAATTTGTATCGGCAGTAAATCAGGATCAGGAAAATATCGGTAATCATTCTCATTTTCTTTACTGCGCATTGCATGCGTCGAATGAGTATCTGGATTATAGAGACGAGTTTCTTGAATGATTTGTTGTCCACTTTCCAATATATCTTGATGTCGTGATTGTTCATAAGCAATCGCTTTTTCAATGAAGCGAAATGAATTCAAATTCTTCAATTCAGTTCGCGTTCCTAAGACAGAACTCCCTTTGGGTTTTAAGGATAGATTCACATCGCATCGGAAATTCCCTTCTTGCATATTACCATCGCAGACACCTAAAAACTGGACCAGCTGATGCAGTTTTTTAAGATAACTCACGGCCTCATGGCTTGAAAACAAGCAGGGGGCAGTTACTATCTCTAATAAAGGAGTTCCCGCTCGATTCAGATCAATACCGCTATAACCAGAATGTACCCCATGTAATGATTTACCCGCGTCCTCTTCTAGATGGGCACGGACAATCAAAACCTCTTTTACACGGCCGTCATTCAGCGTAATTGCCAATTTACCATTGCTGACTATGGGTTTTTGAAATTGACTGATTTGATAGCCTTTGGGTAAATCGGGATAAAAATAATTTTTGCGCTCAAAAACAGATTGATCGTTAATGTCTGCTTGAATGGCTAAGCCAAACTGGATTGCCATAATAACGGCTTCCTGGTTCAATACGGGCAAAACTCCAGGAAATCCTGCATCGATAAAGCAGGTTTGAGAATTAGGGGCTGAACCAAAAGCGGTAGATGCACCTGAAAAAAGTTTCGATTTTGTTTTGAGCTGAATATGTACTTCAAGGCCAATGACTGTATCCCATTCCATAGTTCACCTTTATTGGTTTGGACTGGCTAAATGCCAGTTGGTATTTTGTTGATAATGATGAGCAATTTGGAGTAATTGGCTTTCACCAAAATGTTTTCCCATGAGCTGCATACCTATAGGGAGTCCCTGAACAAAGCCTGAGGGGATGGAAATTGCGGGGAGTCCTGCAAGATTAGCTGCTACGGTAAACACGTCAGCAAGGTAATTTTGAACGGGATCTGCAATTTTTTCACCAAGTTTAAAGGCTGATGTTGGGGTTGTTGGTCCGAGAATTACATCAACCGATTTGAGGGTTGTGACAAGCTCTTCCTGAATAAGACGACGAATTTTTTGGGCTTGCAGGTAGTATGCGTCAAAATACCCCGATGAAAGGACATGTGTTCCAGTTAGAATCCGACGTTTTACTTCTATGCCAAAACCTTCACTCCGCGTATTGCGGATAAGCTCAGTTAATGTTGATGCATTGTCACTGCAATGGCCAAATCGTAACCCATCATAACGTGATAAATTAGAGGAGGCTTCAGCACAAGCTACTACGTAGTAACACGGTACCCATAAAGGTTGAAGCTCCAAATTTAAGGAAACAATTTCGGCTCCTGCACTTTCAAAAACCTTCACGGCATCAAGAATCGCCTGTTGTATTGCTTGGTCTACTTGTGGCTGAAAAAAGCAAGATGGTAAACCTATTTTTAGTTTAGACAGGGGTTTATTAAGATCAGCACAATAATCAGGAACTGCTGAATCAACTGAGGTAGAGTCCTTAGGATCAAATCCAGCCATTGCTTGAAGAACCAATGCTAAGTCTTCCGCACTTCGCGCTAAAGGACCCGCCTGATCCAAGCTGGAGGCGTAAGCAATCATACCGTAGCGAGAAATAAGACCATAAGTGGGTTTAATCCCACTGATTCCACATAAGGCAGCGGGTTGTCGTATGGAACCTCCCGTATCAGAACCTATAGCGAAAGGGACTAAGCCAGCAGCTACAGCTGCTGCTGAACCTCCTGAGGACCCCCCTGGGACACGTTCCTTGTCCCAGGGATTTTTTACAGCACCAAAGTAACTGTTTTCATTGGACGAGCCCATGGCAAATTCGTCCATATTCGTTTTACCAATCAAAATGGAACCTTGAGCGAGCAACTTACTGACTAAAGTTGCTTGATAAGGGGATTGAAAATGAGCAAGCATTTTTGAAGCACAGGTCGTTGGCATGCGCAGGGTACAAAATAAATCTTTTAATGCCATAGGTATGCCTGTAAGCATTTTACCCTGACCCTTTTTTAATTCTTGATCCGCTTTTTGAGCTTCAAGGATGGCGTGTTCTTCATCCAAACTGATAAATGCATTTAAGTATTTATGCTTTTTAATTTGTGTAAGGTAGTGCTCAGTTAATTCAACACTAGAGAGTTTCCTCTGTTGTAATGCTTGACATAGCTGTTTTAAAGATAAATGTTCCATGATTACTTACTCTGGTCAATAACTTGAGGGACTAAATAAAGATCGTGTTCAAATCGTGGCGCAATGGTTTCTAACTCGGAAAGACAGTTGTCTTCGGTGACCACATCCGATCTTAATCGCTGATTTAATGCAAGAGGATGAAAAAGAGGTTCCACTTTTTGAGTATCAATAGAACGGAGTTGGTCGACAAAATTCATGATTGCATTAATGTCTTCGATGAGTTTAGGGGAATGCTCTATGTCCGTATCCAGATAAGCGAGCTGGGAAATTTTGTCTAATTCTTTTGCCGAGATAGTCATAAAATATAGTACCTCACAGAGTTAATACCTCATTACAGGGATTGTGTTGAAAAAATAGTTTGAAAGGGGGCGTTAATTCCCAAACTCCATTTTTGCCACTCCCGCGAAGGGGGGATTCCATTCTTAAATGAGAGAGAATGGCAGTTTCCCATACGATAGTTTTCAACAAAGCTCATTATAACGAGGATGTAATAACTTAAAAACATAAAGTGTTATATTAGTAGCGATATTCTATTGTAACGATAACACGCGTAATAGAAATTTTCTTTACACACTATTCAGGGTGAAAAATCATTATTACTCTGATCTTGTGACGGTTTTGGATAATCAGGTTCTTTTTTAAAAAAATGATTCAGCAATGCTCTAACCTTCTCGGTAGAAGGCTTAGAAGAGCCCTGGATAGGACAAATTCCCTTTTCAACCGTTCTTAACTCTTGATCATTGATTTTCATGGCACCAAAAAGAAACAATTTATTTTGGCTGTCTACATAAACAGTGTGATGATCTGCTGCATCAAAATATTTCACATTAGAAGCGATTTTCATGAATCCTTTAAATTCGTCAATTGGACCCAATTGCCCTTTGGTATTTGAACCACTTGCAAGCAATAAATTATCATGAGTCAATATAAAACATCCTAAAGCTGTGGTCTTAATTTGTTTTGCCGCAACATCTGGCAATTTAGTCCAAGTATTGATAAATGGGTTTTCTGGATTTAATCCTAACAATCCCGATTCATTATTCCCGTATACATAGACTTCACCATTCGTAGTTAACAAAACTGCGCATCGCTGTTGATTATTCACAGCAATATCAGCAACTTCTATGTCAGAAGAGGGAGTGGGAAGCCAATCGGATAAAAAAACTATAGTATGTTTGAATGGATAAGCATTTAATGGGTTACCCATAATTTTAAACGCCTTATCGGGAGAATCGCCTGTGAAAATTAAAGCGCTTGTATGATCTTGAGCAAAAACATTTTTTGCTGTTGCTTGTATTTCTAAAGGGGTAGGTACGTAAATGCTCAGATCATCAGAATCAGGGGCAATCTGCTTTTCTTCATTTCTTCCCAGGCCATAGACCTTACCTGATTCACCTAAAAAAATTGCATGGGTAAATCCAGTTGCAATATGAGACACCCGCTCTTTAAGCGCGGTGACTTCGGTTAACTCAGAAACTTGTTTTATATCTTGACCGAGTCCAAGTTGTCCTCGTAAATTACTTCCTACAGCTAAAACTCGTCCGTGGTTTAAAAGAATCAGAGTGAAATCTTGGCCGCAATGCACTTCTTTAATTTTTAATTCCTCAAATAAATAATCTGAGGCCAAGTTGTTAATCGCTTTTGACACTTTTTTTAGTTTTATTATTTCCGTTATTGGGAGGTTATCGAGAACTAGAAATAAGACTTCCTTAGGAAGACTGGTGAGTTTTCGTAAATCGACCTCGAAACGGGATTCACCCATAAGAAAAATTCTCCTGGCATTTTATCACGGGTCAGCCTTATTTAAGGCGTAACTTGCTTCTTATTTTGACTATCTGCAGAAAATGTATCTTCCTCTTTTTGAGGCAAAAGATCAACTACTTTTTGCAAATGGCTTACGTCCATTTTGCTGATTTTCTCATTACTAGGAATAGCCTCATGTCTGCTAAGATATCTGTTCCAATAGGGTTTAGATTTCTCAAATGCAGGTAATAAAGCGGATAATGTCTCATCATTTATACTGGATGAATTAATATTCCACTTGTAATTATTGTTTCCAGTTTTTTCAATGGATCGCGCTACAACTGCTTGAGCGGCTACCTTGAGCGCTACTTCAGGGGTGATATCACCTGCTCTTACCTGTCTGTTTAATACATCAAGTAACTGGAGCTTTAAACTATGTCTAGATGTCTTGTTTATGTAGGTTTTCAAATCTTCCAAAAAGTTGACCGCGATTTGTTGTTTACTATCAAGTTGTTGAGAAAAGAAACTACCACTGGAAACAACAGATACTTTTGCCAAATGCTCCCGAAAAGACTGACTCGAAATTGCTGTTTCTTCAGATTGGAGTTCTTCTACCTCTGGTTCCTGAGAGTCATAGCAAGTAACCAATTGGGATGTCATCTGGGGAAATGGGTAATTACTCGTCAGAAATGCACCATAACCTTCCTTAGTATGTCCCATAACAACCGCCCATGGATCGACAATGATCGATTGAGATAGATTGGTCAGATCCTGGGAGTTATGATTAAGAAGAAGATAAGTATGGGAGTATCTACCTCTTTTATGACTTACCATTTTAATGTCCATCTGAGGTAATTCGCCAGTATCCATTTTTTTTAATAAATGATCAGCAGCGAGCAGAGCGAATGAATGACAAGCTCCCAACCCTGATTCTCTTACTTTTTCAGCTGTTTCGGCAATTGCAGATCGTTTATAAGTGGCTTGGGCTCCTCCCAGTCCCATAATGAGTTTTTTAGGGGGTTGTTTTGCTTTCGCCAGAACAGACTCTCTTGCTGAAGGCGGAATTAAATCTTCAAATGCACCGGCGTCCATTGAACCATATTGCGAGAGGTTTAATTGATATAACTGAGCTGTTAACGGTGTATAGACAAATGACTTTGGGTCATGAACACGATTAATTGAAGCTAACTGGCTGAATGCGGGATTATTTATTGTGACTTCAAGTACCTGCAATTCAAAAATAGAAAGCTTTCCGTTATTATCGTTAATGTATTTTTGTGGATTCGTTAAAAATGATTCCAACTTTTCATCTGTGTCTATTATTTTTAAAAAATCTGGGAGTGTGCTTGCTAATGAAGAAAATCTAAATTTGTCCCCTGCGATAATATTTCTAACCTCAGTAACAAAAGATAAATCATCTAATTTTTGCCTCTTTTCTAAGAGCTTAAACATCTTATCTTGAGCATTTTTGCTAAGATTGTCATAAACATCTTCAATAAGTTTTGCTAGTTTACTTTGATCATATTTGCTCCCAATGTAGCACTCTTTGTTTATTTGCTGAAAAAGGGTTTCATGATAATCATTCCACTCTTTTTCTCTCATTGCATAAAATTCGCTGGTTAATTTCAAAATTCTTGCATTGGAGCTTGCCTTTGGATTTGTACTTGTTTTAGCAGTCGGAAATTTTTCTGATTTGTATTTCATAGTAAGTTATCAACCCATAATTGATTCATGAGATAACTATAGAATTTATTTCTTAAGGAAAAATTACTTATTTATTAAGGATTTATTAACAAAAATGAGAAAAATAATAAATACAATAACTTATCATTAATACACAAATTGAAAAAATATTAATCGAATTAATGCTGTAATTTTTTAATCTCAAGAATAGTGCAGGAGAGCTCATTGAAAAAAGTGCATTCGCCTGGAGATCGCTCGTTGCACTGGGAATGACAGGATAAAACAATAATGTAAGGTCGCGATTATCATCTATCCTGGGTTTGGCGAAGCCTTACCCGGGATTTAGGGAATGAAAAAACCACTTTATAAAGTTGAGCCTAGATTAGTATTCTGGATTTTTACTTTTTCAGGTAAGGAAACTCATCATGAAGCAGCTGAATGACTCGATTTAATTGTTCTTTACTTTTTAGGATAAGAAGCACGGTATCGTCACCAGCAATCGTTCCTAATATTCCTGAATCCTGAATGGCTTGAGGTGAAAAAGATACGAATTTTCGATCAATAAAAAAGGCCAAACTGTTTGCATTTCCAGGGTGAGTATGGAGTACTATGAGACCATAATCGGACACTTGCATATTCAAGACTAAAGGCAGGTTAGGTAGATTGAAGTCAACTACTTGGTAAGTCCCACCTATTTTTGCAATTTTTAATTTTTTAAGCCTTCGTGATAAGGTTGCCTGAGGAATCGAATAACCTCGTGCTTTTAAGCTTTTTTGCAAATCAATTTGCTCGGCAATTTGTTCAGTTTGCACAATATTTAATATATGCCCATCAAGGGCAGCGTCTTGGCTCATTCAATTCTCCGCTTAATTGATGAATAATGAATATGGAATCATTTAAATGAAATTATATTCAAAATATCTTGACAGGGCAAGTCAAGATTGTTACATTTGAAAAACGCATAAATACTGGATTTATATTCAAATGAAACATTTGTTTTTTGTCATTTTAATAGGGTTTGCTTTGCTTGTTTCCTTTTGTTACGCGAGAATTCCTAAGGAGAGCATTGAGTATATTCATTTTGCGGTGGCTGCAGAATATCCACCATTTGAATATAATGATCATGGGGAAATCAAAGGTTTTGATATTGATCTTGCTCGTTTGATTGCAAAAAAATTAGGTAAGGAAGCATTTTTTGATAGCATGCAATTCAGCAGCATTTTGCCAGCACTAAGCTCTGGCCAAGTTGATGCAGCCATTTCTACAATTACGATTACAGAGCAGCGAAAAAAGAATTTTGATTTTAGTGCGCCTTATTATTTCGAGAGTATGGCGGCTGTCTTCTCTGAAAACAAACCAATTAAAAACGTACAACAATTAGCTGACAAAAAAATAGCAGTTCAATTGGGTAGTACCATGGAAATTTGGTTGAAGCAGAATGTTCCCAATGCCAATCTGTTGGTGATGGATAATAACAATCAAACCATTGCAGCCTTAAAAGCAGGCCATGCTGACTTAGTTCTATTGGATGGCGTACAAGGTGCGGTATTTAGTCAGAAAAATCCTGGGCTGTCTTATGCTGTGATTGCTCAATCAGATGATGGCTACGGCTTGGCTTTAAAAAAGAATTCCGAATTGACGCAAAAAATAAATCAGGTTTTACATGAAATCGAACAATCGGGTGAGCTGAGTGCACTCAAGAAAAAATGGCTGGAGAACACACAATGGAAGAGTTAACACAAAACATTCTCTATATTGGTGAGGGAACTCTAGTTACCTTAATCTTGTTAATCGGTGGTTTACTCATAGGGACTCTATTAGGAACCGTACTTGCTTTATTGCGATACCAAGGAATCATGAAACCACTAATCAATGGATTTATTTCGGTGATGAGAGGGACCCCAGTTATTTTACAGCTTAGTTTTGTTTATTTTGCAGTTCCGGCATTAATCGGTATCAAAGCGAATATTCTGATCGCCGGGCTTTTAACATTTGGTTTAAACAGTTCAGCATACATTGCCGAAATTCTCCGATCAGGAATAGAACATTTGCCCAAAGGTCAGTTTGAAGCAGCAAAAACCTTACAAATACCTAATTTTTATTTATGGAAAGATATTGTTCTACCCCAGGTAGTGAAAAATATATTTCCTGCATTTATTAATGAAATGATTGCGCTACTGAAAGAAACCGCACTCATTGCGACTATAGGTGGAATGGACTTGATGCGTAGGGCTCAATCAGTTGCCGCAGAACAATTTACCTACTTTGTTCCTTTATGTATTGCTGGTTGCTTCTACTACGGTATGGTTCTCTTGATTGAATTCATGGGTAAAAAAATTGAAGAAAGGGGGCTTTATGTTAGTCATTGACCAAGCATCTAAATATTTTGGTTGTCTACCCGTATTAAATAGCATTAATTTAGAATTAAAGGCTCATACTGTACTTGGTTTGGCAGGACCATCAGGGAGCGGTAAATCCACATTGCTACGTTGCATACAACAATTAGAAACGCTGGACTCTGGTACGATCACGGTAGAGGGACAAAGTGGTTTTATGTTTCAGGATTTTCAGCTTTTTCCTCATATGACCGTGATGCAGAACCTGGTTTATGCTCCTCGCTTACAAGACAAAACATTAAATCATGAAGTGCAAGCACATTCTTTGCTGCAGAGTTTGGGGATAAGTGATAAAGCAGCTGCTTACCCACATCAGTTGTCTGGAGGACAAAAGCAACGCGTTGCTTTGGCTCGAAGCTTAATGATGAACCCCAGTTTATTGCTTTGTGATGAACCGACTTCGGGACTTGATCTGGCGACGATTGATGAAGTGATTAACTTATTGAATTCAGTGAAGTCCTTAGGCGTTACGATGGTCATTGCTTCTCACGATCTCGATTTTCTCAGCAAAATGTCCGATCGATTGATTGTTCTGAAAGGCGGCCAAATCGTCGCGGATGTGGTCCCTAAAGAATTGGCTGAACCTATTTTGCATTTAAAACAATACTACCAGGAGTAAATCCATGAATGAATCGATTAAAAAAATTGTCCTTGCTTATTCCGGGGGATTGGATACGTCCGTAATGATTCCATGGCTAAAAGAACATTATCAACAGGCTGAAATCATCGCTATGGTGTGTGATTTAGGCCAAAATGAAGACTTGACCGCGATTAAGGAAAAAGCGATAAAAAGCGGCGCCTCAAAAGCCTATGTAATGAATGTTCAAGATGAATTTGTTAGCGATTATCTGTGGCGATTAGTCAAGGCTGGAGCGCTTTATGAAAATCAATATATTTTAGGGACCATTTCGCGGCCATTGATTGCAAAAAAAATGGTTGAAATTGCAATGGAAGAAAATGCAGAAGCTGTTGCTCATGGAGCAACTGGAAAAGGTAATGATCAGGTTCGCTTTGAATATACGGTCAAAGCATTGGCTCCAGAACTTAAGATTATTGCTCCATGGAGAACATGGCAGATTAAGTCAAGACAACAGGCAATTGAGTATGCCAAATTACATGGGATAGAAGTACCCGTTACCCCAAAATCACCTTATTCACGCGATCATAATCTTTGGTATATTTCCCATGAGGGAGGTGTATTGGAAGATCCGGGACAACCTAGACCCGATGATTTATTATTAATGACAGCCTCATTGGAACAAACACCTGATAATCCAGAGTTAGTGAGTATTGAGTTTGAAAAAGGGGTTCCTGTTGCATTGAATGCTACAAAAATGCCCTCAGTCGAATTGCTTAGACAATTAAACCAAATTGCTGGTTCTCATGGAATTGGAGTGGCTGATCTTGTTGAAAATCGATTAGTGGGCATGAAGATCAGAGGAATATATGAAGCACCTGCTGCCGCAGTTCTGTACAAGGCACATCAAATGCTCGAAAGTTTATGCCTTGACCGATCCACTTTGCATTTAAAACAGTCTTTACAACAAACATATGCCAATCTTGTTTATGAAGGACGATGGTTTTCTCAGGCCAAGCATGCCTTGGATGCCTTGATTGATGTCACGCAACAACATATGACGGGAACTGTAAGTGTGCAGTTATTTAAGGGGAACATAATTCCTTACGGAATGTATTCACCATTTAGTTTACATGATCCTGCTTTAGCGACATTCGAAGAAGATGGTGTTTATAATCAACAGGATGCTGAAGGATTTATTAATTTATTTTCTTTGTCGGCACAAGTTTATGGCAAAGTACATAAAGGAGGTCAATGATGGCCCATAAAACTTGGGGGGGGCGATTCAAGAAGGAGCTCGATCCTAAAGTAATGCATTTTAATGCTTCTTTGGCTTTCGATAAGGTGCTTTATCTCCATGATATTGTCGGCAGTCAAGCACATGCAAAAATGTTAGCACGTCAAGGACTTATTTCGGACAATGAGGCCGATTTGATCTGCCGTGGACTTGATGAAATAAGTCAAGAAATAGAACAAGGGATTCATCAATTTGATGAGTCCTGTGAAGACATTCATATGTTTGTGGAACAGTTGCTCATTGCTAAAATTGGTGATGTTGGTAAAAAACTTCACACAGGTCGCAGTCGTAATGATCAGGTTGCTCTGGATTTAAGGCTTTATTCTCGTGATGCCGGGTTGCATATTAATACTCTTTTGCACCATTTAAATCAGGCTTTGGATGAATTGGCGAGTACCCATGCCAATGATAAAATTCCAGGTTATACCCATTTACAACAAGCTCAACCCATTTCCTTGGGACAGTTTTTTGCTGCGTACCGGGCAATGTTTCAACGAGACCTAGAGCGATTGAGTGATTGGCATACGCGAATGAATTTTTCTCCTTTAGGCGCCGGTGCTTTAGCAGGAAGTACTTTACCTTTGGACCGCATCTGGGTGGCACAAAATTTGGGTTTCAGCGGGGTGATTGAGAATACGCTGGATGCAGTGAGCGATCGTGACTTTATCATTGAATTTTGTTCTGTTGCCTCAATTATGATGATGCATTTATCACGTCTTGCTGAAGATTTAATTCTTTGGGCGACTCAAGAATTTGGTTTTATAACCCTGGATGATGCTTTTGCTACGGGTTCCTCTTTAATGCCTAATAAGAAAAATCCAGATGTTTTGGAGTTAATTAGAGGCAAAAGTGGCCGAGTGTTCGGACATTTAATGGGAATTCTAACTGTGATGAAGGGTTTGCCGCTGGCGTATAACAAGGACATGCAAGAAGATAAAGAGTGCTTGTTTGATACAGTCAATACATTGGGGGCTTGTTTGGAAATCATCACCCCTTTTCTGCATAGCGTTCAATTCAATACAAAATTAATGGCACAAAAAGCCAATGGTGGTTATCTCAATGCGACAGCTATATTAGAATCTTTAGTATTGAAAGGAATCCCTTTTAGAGACGCTCATCATCAGGTGGGTTTGTGGGTTCAGGCGGCTATTGATCAGAATTGTTCGCTTGAAGAGATTATGCAAAAGGAACCCTAGAAATGGGGCAGGGTATCGTCGAGGGTGAGGGTTACCCTCATCCGCCCTGGCGGGCACCTTCTCCACTCGGGGGGTAGGGAAGGATGATGGCTGCATATCATCCAGGCCACGAGCTTCTTGCAGAAGCTTATTTTTAAAGTAGAATGAGGGCACACCATAATTTTTCTATTGAGTTAGTCATTCATGTTGCAGCATTATAAAACCCAAGGGGGTGTAGAGTTAGAGTGTTTTCAGACGCCACTGGATTATCAGCAAGGTATAGATAATCTGCTTGAACATTTAGATTCACAAAGAGGCGCCTTATTTGCGTCAAGTTTTGAATACCCCGGACGTTATACCTGTTGGGATATCGGTTTTTATAATCCACCGTTGGCTTTTATTTGCAGGCAGAATTTAATTCAAATTGATGCACTGAACCAACGCGGTAAGGTGCTGTTAACCTTTATTATCCCATTATTGGAACATGAAAAAAGTTTAGAAATTCTGGCACAAAGTCATACTTTGCTGCAAATTAAAATTAAAAATTCCGAAGAAGTATTCAGCGAGGAGGAGCGAAGTCAGCAACCTTCCGTATTTACTGTGATTCGGCTCATTCTGGCTTTTTTTAAAGTCGAAGATGAACCTTATTTGGGATTATATGGTGCTTTTGGTTTCGATTTGATTTTTCAATTTGAAGAGTTACAGAAACATAAAAAAAGAGCGCTTTCGCAAAGGGATATGGTGCTTTATTTGCCCGATGAAATTTATGTAGTGAACCATCGTAAAGAAGAAGCCTTTATTCGACGCTATGATTTTCAATTTCAAGGTCAGTCTACAAAGTCTTTGGCGAGAGAAGGGGTTTCTGTAACATACCAATCACCGAATAAACCTGACAAGGCATGTGATCATTTGCCTGGCGAGTATGCACAGGTTGTCGCTCAAGCCAAGGAGCGTTTTGCTTGTGGTGATTTGTTTGAAGTAGTACCAAGCCAAACATTTTATACCCATTATGAGGATCAACCTTCTTTTCTATTCAAACAAATGCGCCGTTTGAACCCTTCGCCATATGGTTTTTTTATTAATTTGGGTGATGACGAATATCTGGTTGGCGCATCTCCAGAGATGTACGTCAGAGTTCAGGGAAAAAGGGTAGAGACGTGTCCAATTTCCGGAACCATTAAACGAGGTGGTGATGCTATAGAGGATGCAGAAAACATTCAGATTTTACTCGAATCAAAAAAAGAAGAATCTGAATTAACTATGTGTACCGATGTAGATAGAAACGATAAATCACGTATTTGTGAAGCAGGTTCTGTTAAAGTAATCGGTCGCAGACAAATTGAAATGTATTCGCGAGTGATTCATACCGTAGATCATGTTGAAGGTATTTTAAGGGAAAACTTTGATGCCGTTGACGCTTTTTTAACTCATATGTGGGTTGTTACTGTAACTGGTGCTCCTAAAATTTGGGCTCTTAATTTTATTGAAGAGCATGAAAAATCACCCCGCAAGTGGTATGCCGGTGCTGTAGGTTGGTTTGGCTTTAATGGCAATTTAAATACGGGGTTGGTTTTGAGGACCGTGCGTATTGAAAAAGGAGTTGCCGAAATTCGTGTGGGTGCTACCTTGCTTTATGATTCAGTACCCGAATCAGAAGAGCAGGAGACGCGCTTAAAAGCATCTGCTTTTTTAGATATGTTACAAAAGCGTGAATCGAATGTTGATGCCAAGATAACCCATTTGCCTTTAACTGGAAAAGGAAAACACGTTTTACTTATCGATCATCAGGATTCCTTTGTACATACTTTAGCAAATTATCTCCGTCAAACGGGAGCAGAAGTCAGTACAATTCGTTTTGATAAGGCGTTGCACTATCTGCAGAATCAAAAATATGATCTTGTGGTTTTATCTCCAGGACCAGGTAAACCAGGTGATTTTAATCTATCTCAAACAATTGATATGGCTATTTCTAAGGGGATTCCAATATTCGGAGTATGCTTGGGTTTACAAGGAATTGTTGAGTACTTTGGTGGTGTTTTGGATGTTCTGGAATATCCGATGCACGGTAAGCCATCAATCATAAATGTAGTTGGCGAACCGGAGTTGTTTTCAAGCTTGGGAGATAGTTTCAAAGCAGGAAGGTATCATTCACTGTATGCGCGTTTGAATGCAGTGCCCAAAGAATTGAAGATCACCGCGATGAGCGATGATGGGGTGGTGATGGCTATTTCACATCAACGATTACCCATTCACGCTGTTCAATTTCATCCTGAAACCATATTGTCACTAGTTAATCAGGCTGGATTAAAAATTATCACTAATTTAATGGGGATGGTTTAAGACCATGCGCAGTAAGATATTGATACTCTATGCGGTATCTTTTGTCCTAGGTATTGTCGTAGGTCTTGTTGGTTCAACATTTCGATTGTCAATCGATGTGCTCAGTAATTTATTCGATAACTTTTTTCATTTTCTTAGTGTCCATGGATGGCCTGCTGGTTTTATTTCGGGATTGGTATCGATGGTTCTGGTTTATGCTGCCTATTTTGCTGTAAAGCGGTATGCTCCTCAAGCATCAGGAAGCGGTGTTCCAGAGATTGAGGGTACCTTGCTTCATTTAAAAACCATACTTTGGCGGCGGTTATTACCTGTCAAGTTCTTTTTTGGAATTTTGGTACTTTCAGCAAAGATGATCTTGGGGCGTGAGGGACCTACGATTCATATAGGTGGTAGTTTAGGAGAAATGCTGGGCAGCTTATTTAATTTATCTCGACGAAGAAAGGATAGTTTGATTGCTGCGGGCGCTGCTGCAGGTTTAGCTGTAGCTTTTAATGCTCCTTTAGCGGGCGTTATTTTTGTTATGGAAGAGATGCGTAACCAATTCAACTATTCTTTTACCAGCTTCAGTATGGTAGTGATCTGCTGCATTACCGCTACGGTCATTCTTGATTTGATCATTGGGCCCCAGCCAACGATTCCAATGAATGTCTTTGAATTTCCTCATCTTGATTCACTATGGTTATTTGCTTTGTTTGGCATTGTGGTAGGGTTTGTAGGGCTTTTATTTAATCTCTCCTTAATCGGTACCCTAAAACTCTTGGATAAATTGAGTTCAAGACAAAAATCATATTACGTCCTGACGGTAGGATTTTTGGTTGGCTTCTTAGCAGTATATCATCCTGAGTCAGTGGGTGGGGGGATGAATATTATTCACCAAGCATTAACTTTGTCCCCTGGGTTTGGTTTTTTGTGTTTTCTTTTAGTGGCCCGATTTGTAGGAACTATGGTGTGCTATGGAACATCTGTTCCTGGAGGAATTTTTGCTCCTATCCTTTCTTTAGGTACGATTCTAGGTTTAGCGATATTCCATATTTTAGAATGGTTACATATTGATTTTTTAACCCAACCTGGCATGTTTGCTGTTGCAGGAATGGCTGCTCTTTTTGCGTCATCTACGCGTTCTCCAATAACAGGAGCAGTGTTGGTGGTAGAAATGACTCACAATTATTATTTAATTTTCCCTGTGATGATGGCTTGCATTACCGCAACGATTGTACTGCAACTTACTCCGAATGGACCTATCTATGAACAACTATTAAATCGTTCTCTTCGGTTGGATGCCAAGAGGATTGCATCTGAGTAGATTTCACTCTCCGTGAGCTCGCGCAGGGACGCATAGCTTCACGTAGAAGGTTGGGATTTATGCATGACTTAAAGCGATTGCAATCAATCTACATGAACAACAATTTTTCCAAAATGCACTCCAGATTGCATGTGTTGGTGTGCCTCTTCAATTTGTTCCAGTTTAAATTCTGAATCAATGATAGGAGTTAGTTTTTTTGTTCTCAGATGGTTTGCCCATGCTTTATGAACCTGAGTCCATAATTTACTTTTTTCCGCGATGGATTGAGAACGGAGAACAAAGCCAATAATTTGTAATCTTTTTCGCATAATCAGTGCAAGGTTGCATTCAACGCTACTTCCCTTAAGGCAGGCGATCTGAATAAGTTTACCTTTAGGCTTTAGCAAGTGTAAGTGTTTATTAAAATAATCGCCGCCTATAAAATCAACAATCAAATCAACGCTGTGATCTTCAATTAAATCCTCGAAATCCTGTTTTTGATAATTGAAGACTTGATCCGCACCAAGTTTCATTGCCCTATCCAATTTGTTATCAGTTCCTACAGTCGTAATGACGTGTGCACCAATCAATTTTGCCATTTGAATTGCTAATGAGGCGATACCACTTCCTGCTCCATGAATAAGCAACGTTTGACCTGATTCCAACATCCCTAAATCAAATAAAGTAGCATACACAGTCATCAATGCCTCAGGAAGCGCTGCAGCAAGTGCATAATCCCAAGTTTCCGGGATGTGTTGAGCTAATGAGGCTTCGACAGGGCATAACTCAGCATAAGCGCCACTACCAACCAATCCATAAACTGTATCACCTGGTTTAAATTGGGTAACCTTTGCCCCCACTTCAATTACTTCTCCAGCAACTTCCAAACCCAGAATATCAGACTCTCCGGCAGGTGGAGGGTATTTACCATAACGTTGCATGATGTCTGCTCGATTTACAGCAGTTGCTTTGACACGCACTAGAATTTGTGAGTCGCTGTATTCAGGGATTGGGCCTTTTTCGATAACCAATCGATTGTGAGGGCCTGGGTTTTCTATGTGTACGTAGCGCAAAATTTTTTCCTTAAATTAAATTATTAATCAGCCTGGGTGAAGCAAAGCAGAGCAGTCATCAACGAAGAATCTCCATGCTGTAACACAAGATTACACCAGGAGATCCCTCGTAGCACCCGAGATGACGGCAAAATCTCAGATACCTTACGTTGCAGCAGGCTACATATCACGCAAGCCACTGTTTACCACTTTACTTAAAAAACCAGAGCTATATAATGCTTATACAGACCCTCTTTCATGTTGGGCAATGGCTAAATTTAATCATCAACGTCTTTATGCTTGGCTTTTTATCGTTCCTCAGCTCATTGTTACACTGATGTTTTTTATTTGGCCCGCATGTAACGCCTTATTACAATCTTTTTTTTATACAGATGCCTTTGGCCTACATAAAAAATTTGCAGGATTTTCCAATTTTTTGGATCTTTTTTTTGATCCAAGCTACAGCAAAGCAATTGGAGTTACCTTCATTATCGCTTTTAGCGTCACGTTTTTGACCATGAGTTTGGGTCTCCTTATGGCCATATTAGTGAATAATAGAGGCCGGACGCAAGGGGTCTATAAATCTTTATTAATTTGGCCTTATGCAGTTGCTCCAGCAGTAGCAGCAATTTTATGGCGTTTTTTATGTCATCCAACGTTAGGATGGCTGACGCATTTTTTGCAGTCGCTTGGAATTAATTTTGATTATGTAAATAATGTAAACCAAGCATTCGCTGTGGTGATCTTTACCGCAACCTGGCAGCAATTCAGCTATAATTTTCTATTTTATCTTGCAGCACTTAAAGCAATTCCATCATCATTAATTGATGCGGCAATTATCGATGGGGCTTCTGGGTGGCAACGTTTTTGGCAAATCATTGTTCCACTTTTATCGCCAACTACTTTTTTCTTGATGATTATGAACTTGATGTATGGGTTTTTTGATACTTTTGGCATTATTCAAGTAATGACCCATGGCGGTCCCGGCAATAGTACAACTAATTTGATTTATAAGGTATATCAAGATGGATTTGAAGGAATGGATTTGGGAAGTTCATCCGCACAATCGGTACTCTTAATGATTATTGTGATTATTGTTTCTCTAGTGCAATTTAAATACCTCGAAAAAAAGGTCCATTACGCATGAAATCATATTTCGCTCGTATCTTATCACATGGATTTTTATGTTTTTTTGTTATTTTGATGATGTTGCCGGTTTATTTGGCACTAGTGGCTGCCAGTAATGAAGGCAGTGTTATGATGCAATCTCACATTCCTATGGTTCCTGGTACTTTATTATTTAAAAATTTGAAGGCAGTAATGACGGACGGATTAGCAGTTACTGGTGGTGAGCCTATTACTTCCATGTTGTTGAACAGTTTTTTTATGGCGTTGGCCATTGCAATAGGTAAGATTATTTTTGCATTAGGTTCGGCGTTTGCCTTGGTTTATTTTGATTTTCCATTTAAAAAATTATGTTTTGCCATGATTTTCACGACGATGATGTTGCCTATAGAAGTCAGGATTGTGCCTACCTTTCAGGTTGTAGCTTCTTTTGGACTACTCAATTCATTTACTGGATTGACTCTACCTTTATTTGTGTCCGCTACAGGAACTTTCTTATTTCGGCAGTTTTTTAAAACGATTCCCTCCGAATTGGTTGATGCGGCAAAACTAGATGGAGCAGGGGCTGTGCGCTTCTTTTTTGATATCGTTTTGCCATTATCAAAAACGCAAATTGCCTCTTTGTTTGTTATTTTATTTGTATATGGTTGGAATCAGTATCTCTGGCCATTAGTGATTACTACAGAAACAAAAATGGCTACAGTGGTGATGGGTATTCGATATTTAGCTGGAGTAGCAGATCAAGTCCCACAATGGCATTACATAATGACTGTTGCATTGATTGCTCTAATTCCACCTTGTATGGTGGTTATGTTCATGCAGCGCTGGTTTGAAAAAGGGTTAAAATAAGTATGGCAACAGTTAATCTCATTGAAGTATCAAAGAATGTTGGGGGTACAACAGTTCTCGATAAAGTAAATGTTAGCATCAAAAAAGGGGAGTTTGTGGTTATTGTTGGGCCCTCTGGATGCGGAAAAACCACTTTATTACGTTTAATTGCTGGTTTGGATAATGTAAGTTCCGGTTCAATTTTGATTAATAACCATTGCGTCAATGAAATTCCCGCAGCCAAAAGAGACATGGCTATGGTTTTTCAAAACTATGCTCTATATCCCCATATGACGGTATTTGAAAATATGGCTTATGGGTTAAAAATGAGACGTTATAAGAAAGCAGAAATTAAAAAAAGGGTAGATGATGCAGCCCAACTGTTGCATTTAACCCCTTACTTGGAACGCAAACCTCAAGCCCTTTCAGGAGGACAAAAGCAGCGAGTTGCTATGGGCAGAGCTATGGTTCGTTCTCCGGCAGTTTTTTTATTTGATGAGCCTTTATCCAATCTGGATGCAAAATTGCGCACAGAAATGCGCCATGAAATACGCCGCTTGCATCAACAATTAAACACGACCAGTTTATATGTCACACACGATCAAACTGAGGCAATGACTATGGCTGAACGTGTTATCGTACTTCATCAAGGTATTGTTGAACAAATAGGTACTCCTCAAGAGCTCTATCAAAATCCGGCAACCTTATTCGTGGCCGGATTTACAGGACAATATCCTATGAACCTGGTTTCTGGAATCTTCGATAAAAGCAGTAACACCGTGCACACGGACTTGGGAGTGAATTACCCACTACCTGAGTTGGCTGTTGACCTTGAGGATAAAGTGGAGTTGGTTTTGGCCATTCGTGCCGAGCATATTTTGCTTTGTCCTGAAAATAATCCACGAGGGATCCCCATCCATATTGAATTTATAGATGATATGGGGGCTGACAAATTGATTCATGCAAAATGTGTCAAAAATGGTCAACGACTTAATTTGCGTGTGACAGCGGATCAACTACTAACGAGTGGACAACTCAGTGTTGAGTTTCCTAAAATTAAATTACATCTTTTTCATCGTACTTCTGGAAAACGTATTGGAGAATGGCGTGCGTAAAGAAAAAAACAAACTAAAACCAATTGATACCCCGGTCTATGGCTATTGGTCTGCATTGTATATGTCTTTCTATGCACGACGTCTGTATATTGATGTTGGAAAACGTTGGCGGGGACTCGCTCTTCTTTATCTCTTATTGACCATAGCCTTATGCTCCATTCCGTTTTCATTAAGAATGAGCTTCAGTCTGAATCAATCTTTTAAAGAGCAAATCACAGATCCTTTATCAAAAATTCCAGTTTTTTATATACAAAATGGAGAGGTTTCTTTTGATAAGCCCATGCCTTATTTAATCAAGAATGATCAAGGGCAAGTAGTTGTTGTTATTGATACTTCCGGTAAAATTAACGATTTTCCCGCAGATTATCCTTACCTTACGATTTTGATTAATAAAAACAAAATTTCTCTTAAAGTGCCAAGTCTTAAATTGTTCAATATGACGGATTCAAAACCCAGTAAAGGCGCTCCTTTAGTGCAAACCTTTGATAAGGGGACGAACCTGGTATTTGATGGTAAAAAACTTGCAGAAGAAAACTCGATTAAAGAATTAAAATATTTTTCTCAATTAATGATCTATCCTATGGTTGTCGCAATATTTTTCTCAATTTTTATTGTTTTTTTCTTGGTGTTAGCATTTTTAGGACAAGTTTTTTCAACCATATTCTTCTCTTTTAATGTGAGCTTTTTGCAATCAACCCGACTCTTAATCGTTGCCGGAACTCCTATGTTATTACTGCTGCTTATTATGCTCACACTCAATTCAATTTTTCAGGGTTCAGGATTTATATTATTTGCATTACTTATTGCTTATTACAGTTTTGCTCTTCATGCCCTGCGTGCAGAAAGTAGACGTCTTGCAAATTTATAAATTCTAAAAAGTTCTTTGAAACATTTCTAAATGAGATGCAAATTAGATTAAATTAAATAAAAGCCCCCTGACTCAGAGTATGAATCAGGGAGCTTTTTGCTCACTATTGAGTAGTGCTCAACGGATTTTTCCATGTGTGCGCTACTTCCACCTCTTTGATATTCGGCTCTTCTGAGAGAAGGTGAGCCTGGGTTCCGCACCTAAAAAATGGGACACCGCTGGTGAAAACAGATTTTTTTGTGCTTCCTACTTCCATATCAGGCGACTGCAAGGATTTGATACTTTTTATAGCTGCTTCAATTTCCATCCCCTCAATACGTTGGCGTAAACTCTTAGTGACTTTTTGACTCGCCTCTGTTCCTTCAAGAAGAAAATTGACAACATCATCAAGAGAGGCCGCTTTATCTAATTTTTTAAAATTATTTAACATAGCTTTCTGCTTTGTCTCATTTTTTAAAAAATCACTGATTTCTTTATCATGAAAATGATCCACCTCATAGCGCCAAGCAATCCATTTAGCAGCATCAGCAGGATCACGATACGCTCTTACTACTGCTTTAGGATCTTGACTTGTTGGAAATGGAATGTTTATATATTTTTCTCCCTTCGTTAATCCTTCATACAATTTATCAACGTTATTATCAGGCAACCATTTTTCGTCATAATTTTCAGGCGAAGCAATAATGACTACTGGGATTCCTCTCTCTAAGCCATTTAACATTTCAATTTGTGTCCAACGTCCGGCAGGTTCAATGACAACCATCGAAGTACACATGCTGGCTAAATAGGGAGAGTCTTGCCCCCAGTCTACATTTTCGACAATAAATTGTGTCCGCGAGCCATGACATTCTTCCGTTTTGACTGGATCGCTCTCGCTGAGAAGAAAATGTTTAGTACGGGAATGCATGGTGACTGCGTCGGTACTGCCTCCTTCCGGCATCACGGTGATGGGAGGGAAAAATCCACCACCAGAATGGGTATCATGATCATGAATTAATCCATATAAATGACCCATGTAAGTCATACCGACTTCTCTTGGTTTTTGTTTTTGTCCAGACCAACCTCCATTTACAGTAGTAAAGGCTAATTTTTGGTTTTCAAGTTCCTCGATAACGCCGTCAATAGCTCGAGCCGCATAAGAGGCTCGTTGTTGATACATCAGCTTGGTTTTTCTCTCTTCAGGTCCTTTCTCTGTTACTTCTGTTTCTTCCAAATGATCTGGGAAATTACGTGCAAATCCTAATAAACCAACGCGCTGGATATGCATTTCATCGAGTGATTTTATAGTCGAACCCAGAGTAATATGTTTTTGCTTGACAAGAGTATTCTCCTTGTCACCATAAAATGCATGAACGCTATCTAGATCGGGATTTAACACAACACAAGGGTCAGCAATTTTAAGTTGAGGCTCACCCTTGACGTCATATGAAAAAAATATTCTCGTACAATCCGGTGGAGCAGAACAAAATTGATATGAGAAATTAGTTTCTCCCTTTTGAGAGTTGGGAGGGGTGACAGTAACATTCCACATTTCGAAACGAGATATAGACTTCAATTGGGCCATCTCTTTAATGAAAATGTTAAATTTCATTAAATCGAGGGCTTCTTTTGAGTCTGGCAAATATCCTTTCTCTTCACATATTTTTTTATTTTTATCAAGCAGCTCCAAAACCTCATAAAAGGATGGCTTGTCAAATCCCTTTAATCGTTGTTCTTTCCTTAAATTTTCTTTAAAAATTTCAGAAAAACCCATTATTTTGTCTCCGCGTACAACAATATTTGTTTTTTACTAAATCGTGATTTAAATGAGTAAAATTAATAAAAATCGACACTGGCAGTAACCAATATTGTTCATTTTAATTCACTGCTGTTTATTAATTTTACATGTCAATTATTAAGGAATCGTTAATTGCGATATATATTTGTACAGATTTAAAATGATTTAACCAATACTGCCTCAAGAGTCCATTGTTCTGCAGCATTCAATTATTGTGATGCTCGGATCAATAATTAATTAAAATGAAATCAAACTGATCAATACTAGACCCGCTCTGCTTTTCAATAAAGTGCAGGTGTGTTATTATAATAGTTTAAAAATTATTCAGTGAGGATAAAAATGAAGATTTATTGTCAAATAAATAACAAAATAGGATTTTTTTCAAAAGCTCAAGATCAAGCTATTCGTGATCAATCGAAAGTGCATTCTCTTTTAACAGGGCGTAAGGACACATTGGATGAGGCTTATCTTGATCAAAGGGAAGTGAGTATGATGATTAAATATAGCCCTGGTGCAAGAGCACAAGAAATTGCACAGTTTATAGACCAAGAAGGAAGTATGGTTATTCATCCTTTGAAAGAAGAATTTAAAGCTGAGTTGAGAGCTAGAATATTAAATAATAACCAAAACCCAATACCACATAACCCCCATGATGATCCCGATAATAATGTTTCCGCCCTCTCTTTATCCTAATAGCAACGTTAATCTGACAGGTACTCTTCTAAAAAGATATCTGTCAGAATAAATCTCTTCTCAAATCTTTCTATCCCTGATGGCCTCTTGAATAAAGGGTTTAAATAGCGTTGCCCGGACGACGGCGGTTTAATTACTGGGAAGTTGAATTCTGTCTTGCAAAATCTGCCAGTAAGTCTCTGCAAAAACAGCCAAGTGTATGCGATATAAGATTGTTTCAACTACTATACTAAGATAAAGCTTATGAATTTTATGTTGTAGAAAATATTTTTCAAGTTGAACCGTAGCGCTTCATTGAGCATAAGTCTAAACATGGCAAACTCGTTTTTACTTGCTATATAAATCGTTATATGATTATTTTGTAAGATTTATCAATGGGTTAGGAGTGGGGTGGTTTTAATTTGCCCATCCACTTAAAGCTGCGGGCAAGCTGGATCAACGTAGCCGCAAGGTGGATTGTCAACACACTTCGGTTGGGGATTCTAGATTATTTATAGGGATTTCTACTGGTAGCAATGCAGATGGTGAGTTTATGAAAGAGATGATTCATTTTGCGCATGGTAATGGTTTCCCAGCTTTATGCTATAAACAAATGCTGGAGGGACTCCAGAATGAATTCGATTATTGTTACATCGACAGACTTGGCCACAATCCCTTATTTCCTGTGAGCGAAAATTGGCACAATCTCGTTTCGGAAGTTATCTCCAGTATTAAAAAGCAGGCCAATCAACCTGTAATTGCAGTTGGGCATTCTTTGGGAGGCGTTCTAAGCTTATTGGCAGCAATTGAACAACCCGAATTATTTAAAGCGGTCATTATGTTGGACTCACCTTTAATTGGTACTTTCAAGTCAAGTATGGTTCGTTTGGCAAAAGCACTTGGCATCATTGATCGAGTTACGCCTGCATTTAGAACTCGAGGCCGCCGTATGTACTGGAAAGATCAGGATCAATTGATTGACTATTTAAAAACACGAGACCTATTTAAAACCTTTACCGATGCCTGCTTAAATGATTACATAACCTACGGCTTAGAGTACAAAGAGGATGGATATTATTTACGCTTTGATAGACATATTGAATATCAGATTTATCGAACCATTCCACATGTCATTCCAAATTATGAAGGTAAATTATTAATTCCATCAGCACTAATTTATGGTGACAAAACTACAGTGGTTGGTAAAATGGATGTGCGTTACATGAAAAAGTATTTTAATGTAACAAGTTATAAAACTAATGGGACCCATTTATTTCCCATGGAACACCCTGAAGTTGTGGCAAAGCAAATTATAAAAATTGTGTCTGGTTTAAACTTAAATTGAGTCTGTTTCCAATTCGCCAGGCTGAAGAAGAGTAGAATTGTCAACAGACACAGGTACTTGTGGCCAGAAGGCCCATAATTAAGGAGAATAATGTGCTACACGCTATTTTAGTGCTCATAGTCATTGGAGCTGCAGGGATATTGCTAACAAGGCAGGCAGCAATCTCAGTGTGGGCTATTAGTTTTGGTTTATTTAGTGCTCTTGTCTTCTATTATGGATCTCCTGGCATAACGACAAAAATCATTCTTGTTTTAGTTGAACTCGCTTTAATTGCTGGCACGATAAGACCTTTAAGACGAACATTATTATCCAAATATTTTTTTAAAACTGTAAGTAAAGCCATGCCAGCTATGTCTGCGACTGAAAGAGAGGCTCTAGAGGCGGGTACTGTAAGTTGGGAAGGTGATTTATTTAGTGGTGCTCCGGACTTTTCCATTCTGAGAAACGCACCCACAGTCCGTTTGACGGAGGAAGAGCAAGCTTTTCTTGATGGTCCTGTAAACACCTTATGTGCCATGATTGATGATTGGAATATAACTCATAACCTTACCGATTTGCCTCCAGAAATTTGGCAATTCATCAAAGAAAATCGGTTCTTGGGTATGATTATTCCTAAGCAATATGGAGGTCTGGAGTTCTCTGCAACAGCGCAAATGTCAGTTTTAGTAAAGATCTATGGGCGTTCCATTACAGCGGCCACAACTATATCTGTACCCAATTCTTTAGGACCAGGAGAGTTATTACTTAAATATGGAACTGAAGAACAAAAAAATTACTATTTGCCACGATTGGCTGACGGAAGGGAAATACCATGCTTTGCTTTGACAGGACCTAATGCTGGCTCTGATGCCGCATCGATACCAGACAAAGGCATAGTATGTCATCAAGAAATTAATGGTCAAAAAACATTAGGTATTCGGTTAAATTGGGATAAGCGTTACATTACCTTATGCCCAGCTGCTACCGTAATTGGATTAGCATTCAGATTATTTGATCCAGATAATTTGCTGGGTAAGGGTGAAGATGTTGGTATCAGTTGTGCGTTGATACCAGCGAATACTCCTGGCATTAAAAAAGGCCGCCGTCATTTCCCTCTAAATACAGGCTTTTTAAACGGTCCTACTCAAGGTAAGGATGTATTTATTCCCATGGATTACTTGATCGGTGGTGTATCCATGGCAGGCTGTGGTTGGCGTATGTTAATGGAGTGTTTGAGTGCTGGAAGGGCAATTTCCTTGCCTTCGAGTGCTAATGGAGGTGCACAAGCCGCTGCTTTAGCTTCTGGAGCTTATGCACGCATTCGCAAACAATTTAGCCAGCCAATAGGAAAGTTTGAAGGCATTGAGGAGCCTTTAGCTAGGATTGCAGCGAACACTTATATTATTGATGCGGCATTAACAATGGCTGCGGCTGCAATTGATCACGGAGCTAAACCTTCTGTAGTAGGTGCTATATTAAAATACCATACTACGGAACGTGCAAGACAAGTTTCGCTTGACTCGATGGATATTCATGGTGGTAAAGGAATTTGTCTCGGTCCCAATAATTATTTGGGTAGAGGATATCAGGGATCTCCAATTGCCATTACTGTTGAGGGTGCAAATATCTTAACTCGAAGTTTAATTATCTTTGGCCAGGGAGCAATTCGATGTCATCCTTATGTGTTTAAGGAACTTGAAAGTATAAGAAATAATAATTTGATTGAATTCGATAAGGCATTTTTTGCTCATGCTGGATTTGTCATTGCTAATTTTACTAAGTCTGTCATTTTTGCTTGGACTGATGCACATATGTCCAAAGCACCAGTGAGTAGCATGAAGCGGTACTATCAACTCGTGCATAAGTACAGTGCTAACTTGGCTTTTCTTGCAGATTTCTCGATGAGCGTTCTGGGTGGCAATTTAAAGCGTAAAGAAAAATTATCTTCTCGCCTTGGCGATATGTTGAGTGCATTGTATTTGACTTCAGCAGTCTTGAAACGGTTTCATGACGATGGTGAGCCTAAAGCCGATTTACCTTTAGTTGAGTGGAGTTGTCAACAATTATTGCATGAGTGTGAAATGGCAATGCATGGTGTTATTGTGAATTTTCCAGCACGTTGGGCACGAGTCGTTTTACGCTTGATTATCAAACCACTAGGTAATCGAAGAAATAAACCAAATGATCAACTTGGTCATAAATTAGCTAGAATATTAATAGAACCTGGTGAAACGCGTACGCGTATCACTCGTTTGGTTTACAGTAAAGCGAGTGATAATTGTCCGTTGGGTCGCATGGAGGAGGCTTTCCATAAAATTTGCGCTGCTGATGAGTTAGAAAGAAAAGTAATGAGAGCAGTAAAAGATAATGTTTTAAAGTCACTTACCTTGCTTGAGCAGATCAATGAAGCTTTAGTATGTGGATTGCTAACTGATGCAGAAGCCAAGCAATTAAAAGAAGCGGAATTGGCTCGACAAGATGTGATTAAAGTAGATGATTTCGATGATGAGGAACTAAGACGCCCATCATCTGTAAAATCTACACGAGGAAAAAAAGTTGTTGTAAATAAAGATGATATAGAGTCAGAGATGATTTAACTTTGATCTATGTATTATTCGTTGTGAGTTCGTTGCCAGTTCAAAAATAGTTTAGTCTGGGTGCGCAGGGAGACCAATAGGATGCACTCAGGCTTTTCTGGTCTATAATTAGACAAAGTCATCCAATCAAAGCGATTACAGTCTAAAGAACATTATTCCTTGATGTTGGGAATGATTTAAAAATATGGAGGTTAGCATGAAAAAAGGTTCAGTGAAGAACTCGATCATGATGACCCTATTCATGAGTTGTTTTTTATTGTTAACATCCATATCGACTACGTCTTTGGCAGATCCTCCCACTCAAGTTGCTCGACTAAGCTACATTAACGGGACTGTGAGTTTTTTACCCGCCGGAGAATCACAGTGGGTAGGTGTCACTCTCAATCGTCCTTTAATTGCAAATGATCAAATATGGTCTGATACAGGCTCGATTGCTGAAATGCAACTGTCTGGGGCTAATGTCCGTGTTGGAAGTCAAACTGCATTAAAAATTTTGAATTTAAATGATGAAATAGCACAGTTTCAAATCGAACAGGGAACTCTTGTTTTAAGTATCAAAAAAATCAATTCCCAACAATCATACGAAGTGGATACGCCGAATTTAGCTTTTTTAGTTACTGAGCCTGGATATTATCGTTTCGATGTCATAGCGGAAGAGAATATGACTACCGTAAGTGTCAGAATGGGGCAGGGGACAGCTTATGGAGAGAGTACATCCAATACGGTTAGTGTGGGTAACTCATGCAGTGCCACAGGGACTAATCTAGATAATTTTCAATGCACTACATTGGGTGTAGCCTACGATGATTTTGAGAGCTGGAGTTTAGAGCGTGATAAAATGGCAGGAACAGTCTCTACTCAATATATTTCTTCAGATACTATAGGTTATGAAGATCTCGGTAATTATGGTTCTTGGACTGAAGATCAACAATATGGTCCTGTTTGGTATCCTAATAATGTAGCGTCAGATTGGGCACCATACCAAAATGGTCAATGGATATGGCTAGGTCTTTGGGGTTGGACTTGGGTGGGTAATCAACCCTGGGGATTTGCACCATTTCACTATGGACGTTGGGCCTTCGTTAGGAATCGATGGTGTTGGGTCCCTGGACCAATAGGTGCTCGTCCAATGTATGCACCTGCATTAACCGTATTCATTGGCGGCAATAATCCCCAATTCATGATCAATGGCGGATATGGCATTGGTTGGTTTCCTCTTGCTCCTGGGGAACCTTATATTCCTCCTTATTACGTTAGCCGAGACTATTTTACTGCAATCAATCTGAGTAACACCGTTATTGATGCAGCGTTTATTAATAAAATTTACAAAAATCCAAATAAGCTAATTAATTACAGAAATGTACGGTTTGAGAATGGGGTTACTGTTGTGTCATCAGATGATTTTATTCATTCCAGGATAGTGAAGAATCTTCGCTCACGTATTCCTAATCAAATTCTATTTAATGCGGCGCAAACTCATGTCGCACCTATTGTGCCCCAACCTGTCAGTATATTGGGAGGAAAGGGAGTTACTCAGGCGATACCTCCCGCACAAATAATATCAAGGCCAATCATAACCAAAACTCAGCCTCCTCCCGCAACGCCTTCTTTCTCAGAAATAAAACCGTTTTTGTTAAAAAATGGAGGCAGACCTTTGACTCAAGCAGAAGTTCAGAATATAAATGCTGGAAAATCAGGTATCATCACGCAATCACTTCCAGTAACTGTTCATTCAGTGCCTGGTCAATTCCCGGCTGGACAATTAGTTCCGAACCAACCAAATCCCAAAGTGAAGCCCGGTCTAAATGTGCAACCTACCCAAAATATTCAACCTGGGCTAAATGTTCCACCTGGCATAAAAGTGCAACCCGGTCCAACCGTTCAACCTGGTCGAAAAGTTCATCATGGTCCAGCTGTTCAGCCTAAACCGTATGTTCAACCTGTTCCAGCTGTTCAACCTGGCCCAAAAGTTCAGCCTGCTCCAGCTGTTCAACCTGGTCCCAAAGTTCATCATGGTCCAACTGTTCAGCCTGGTCCGACCGTTCAACCTGGCCCAAAGGTTCAACCCGGTCCAACCGTTCAGCCTGGTCCAACTGTTCAACCTGGCCCCAAAGTTCAGCATGGTCCAACTGTTCAGCCTGGTCCGACCGTTCAACCTGGCCCAAAGGTTCAACCCGGTCCAACCGTTCAGCCTGGTCCAACTGTTCAACCTGGCCCCAAAGTTCAGCCTGGTCCCAAAGTTCATCATGGTCCAACTGTTCAGCCTGGTCCGACCGTTCAACCTGGCCCAAAGGTTCAACCCGGTCCAACCGTTCAGCCTGGTCCAACTGTTCAACCCGGCCCCAAAGTTCATCATGGTCCAACTGTTCAGCCTGGTCCGACCGTTCAACCTGGCCCAAAGGTTCAACCCGGTCCAACCGTTCAGCCTGGTCCAACTGTTCAACCTGGCCCCAAAGTTCAGCCTGGTCCGACCGTTCAACCTGGTCCCAAAGTTCATCATGGTCCAACTGTTCAGCCTGGTCCGACCGTTCAACCTGGCCCAAAGGTTCAGCCTGGTCCGACCGTTCAACCTGGTCCAACCGTTCAACCTGGTCCAACCGTTCAACCTGGCCCAACCGTTCAACCTGGCCCAAAAGTTCAGCCTGCTCCAGCTGTTCAACCCGGCCCAACCGTTCAGCCTAAACCGTATGTTCAACCTGGACCAAAAGTACAACCTAAACCCTATGTTCAGCCAAAGCAGCAATAGACTTGAGTCAATAATTCTACAGCAGCTTTTTTTCAGAGTACCAAACGACTCTAATGTTAACAAGGGAGTATGATTAGGAGGTGTTTAATCGTATAAAACGAAGTAATCAATATGAATATTAAACTGAATTTCAAAAAAATCAGTATGCACTTGAGAAAAACCCAGAAAATTTTTATGTTTTAGGGAACAAAAATAATAATTTAAAATGGATGATTATTCCGGTTAACGTGACCCATGAGTCATGTTTCTTTTTCCATATTACAATAACATTTTCTGAAAATCTTTAAGCGTTTTCCTTAGCCTCATCTGGCATGGTGATGTTTAATTCGAGCACTGAGTTATCTCCCATGCGCTCAAGATTCACACTGACCTGATCTCGTGTGACATGGACATATTTCGCAATAACAGCGAGAATTTCTTCTTGAAGCTTGGGTAGGTAGTCAGGTGTATTGCGTTGTGAGCGTTCATGAGAAATGATTATCTGTAAACGTTCCTTAGCAACTGATGCTGTAGCAGTCCTTCTACGCAAGTAATTAAAAATACTCATACCGTCACTTCCTCCTTGTTTTTACTGAATAAGCGACGCAACAATCCCTTACGATCACTACTGATGAAGCGCATTGGTCTTTCTTCACCGAGAAAACGAGCAATTGCATCTTGATATGCAATACCGGCGTCACTTGTTTCGTCAAGTACTACGGGTGTACCTGTATTTGAAGCTTTAAGCACTGACTTTGACTCAGGAATAACGCCAATTAATGGAATGGCCAATATTTCTTTTACATCTGTTACAGAAAGCATGTCACCACGCTCGACACGTTCTGGGTCATAGCGTGTTAATAATAAATGTTCTTGGATTGGTGCTTTATTTTCAATAGCTCTTTTAGTCTTACTTGCAAGAATTCCTAGTATCCGATCGGAATCGCGGACTGAAGAAACTTCTGGATTCGTTACAACGATTGCATGGTCAGCAAAATACATAGCCATTAATGCACCGGTTTCAATTCCAGCAGGTGAATCACAAATAATGAAGTCAAAATCTTTTGAAAGATCATTAAGGATTCTTTCAACTCCCTCCAGTGTTAGTGCATCTTTATCTCGTGTTTGTGATGCAGGGAGGATACAAAGGTTTGGGATACGTTTGTCTTTAATTAAGGCTTGATTGAGGTTTGCTTCGCCATTTATAACATTAATAAAATCATAAACGACTCGTCGTTCGCAGCCCATTATGATATCAAGGTTTCTTAAACCGATATCAAAGTCAATAACCACAGTTTTGTGCCCTAAGAGAGCAAGCCCTGAAGAAATAGCTGCAGAAGAAGTAGTTTTTCCTACTCCACCTTTGCCCGATGTAATTACAATTATTTTAGCCAACGCTGAACCCTTCCTATTTTTTTTGATTCAACACAATATTTAACCAACAGTGTACACGTTAATCGATTAATAATTCAAGTAGTGCAGGAGTGATCTGAGGAAAAACATTTTCCAAAATTGAGTGAGATAAAAATACTTTTTTTTCCTTTTTTACGTTTCATTGTTTGCTTTAGTCTTTAGCAATATTCGAAAAAAAAGGGGAAATGACGACCCAAGGATAAAAAAATGGATTTTTGATGGGAGCAGTGATTAAGTCCTATAATTATAAGGAATTATTTTGTTTATTGTAAATTATCTGTTTAATTTGTCCACAATTTATAGTAAACTATTCGGTTAATTTAACTCCTGATAGCGAGAATAAAATGGCGCTTTCTATTGTGCAGCAATCATTAACCTTTGACGATGTACTACTTGTTCCTGCACACTCTTTAATACTTCCTAAAGATGTGTCTTTGAGAACAAAATTAACTCGTGCGATTAACTTGAATATTCCTCTTATATCAGCAGCCATGGATACTGTTACTGAGGCGCGCTTAGCCATTGCCTTAGCGCAAGAAGGTGGTATCGGTATTATACATAAAAATATGACCATCACGGCACAGGCTGAAGAAGTTCGAAAAGTGAAAAAATTTGAAAGTGGCATGGTTAGGGATCCAATCACTGTGACTCCTAATATCACTGTTAAAGAATTACTGGATGTAATGTCTAAGTATAATTTTTCAGGGGTTCCTGTAGTTGATGGAGAAGATTTAGTTGGTATCGTAACGAGTCGTGATATCCGTTTTGAAACCAATTTGTCTTTGAGTGTCGAACAAGTGATGACTCCTAAGACGCAATTAGTTACGGTTAGAGAGGGAGCGAGTCGCGAAGAAGTACGTAGTTTATTACACAAGCATCGTATTGAAAAACTGCTTGTGGTAAACGATGCTTTTCAATTACGTGGGTTAATTACAGTAAAAGACATCCAGAAAGCTAAAGAAAATCCTTATGCGTGTAAAGACGATGCGGAGCAATTACGTGTTGGCGCAGCTGTTGGTGTGGGTGAGGGCACTGATGAACGTATTAGTGCACTGATTGAAGCCGGTGTAGATGTCCTTGTTGTAGATACGGCTCATGGACATTCGCAAGGCGTACTCGATCGTGTTAAATGGATTAAGAAGCACCATCCAGAGATACAGGTGATTGGAGGAAATATAGCTACTGCTGCGGCAGCTCGTGATTTATATGCTGTAGGTGCGGACGCTGTAAAAGTGGGTATAGGCCCAGGTTCTATCTGTACTACGCGGATCGTAACCGGTGTTGGGGTTCCACAAATTACTGCCATCGCCAATGTGGCAAAAGAACTTAAAGGAAAAATTCCTGTAATAGCAGATGGTGGAATACGTTTTTCTGGTGATGTGTGTAAAGCACTTGCTGCAGGTGCTGATACAGTAATGCTTGGAAGCATGTTTGCAGGAACAGAAGAGTCACCAGGTGAAATTGAATTATATCAAGGTAGAACTTATAAGAATTATCGAGGTATGGGATCAATTGGTGCCATGGCTTCATCACAAGGCTCCAGTGATCGTTATTTCCAGGACGCCTCATTAGGTTCAGAAAAATTAGTTCCAGAAGGAATTGAAGGTCGTGTTCCTTATAAAGGATCGGCGCAAACAATTATTCACCAGTTGTTAGGTGGTTTGCGTTCTTGCATGGGCTATACAGGATGTGAAAATATCGAACAATTACATACTAAGGCTGAATTTGTACAAGTGACTAATGCAGGAATGAGAGAATCACACGTCCATGATGTCAGTATTACGAAACAGGCGCCAAACTATCAGGTGGATAATTAATAATGAACGATTTAAAGCAACATCCTTTACTGATCCTTGATTTTGGTTCTCAATACACACAATTGATCGCTCGCCGAGTACGTGAGCTAGGTGTATATTGTGAAATTCATCCTTTCAACATAACCCAAGAAGAGTTTGCTTCTCTAAGTCCTTGTGGCATCATTTTATCTGGTGGCCCAGCAACTGTAACCCACGATGAAAACCCACGAGCACCCCAATGGTTATTTACAACGGGAATTCCTATTTTGGGGATTTGCTATGGAATGCAAACCATGGCAGTACAATTAGGGGGCGAAGTGCAGTCATCCTCTATGAGAGAATTTGGTTATGCTGAATTGAAGTTGCATGGTCACAGCAAATTGTTTTCGCAAATTGAAGATCGCCTTAATACTGATGGAAATGCTTTATTAGATGTTTGGATGAGCCATGGAGATAAGGTGACGAAATTACCTGTTGGTTTTAAGGTAATTTGTGAAACGCGTAATGCTCCCATCGCCGGAATGGCTGATGAAAATCGTCATATGTATGGTGTGCAATTTCATCCAGAAGTAACCCATACTCTGCAAGGGATGCGTATTTTACATCGTTTCGTTGTAGATATTTGCAAGGCTTCAACCAATTGGACGTCAGAACTTATTATTGATGAAGCAATCAGTAAAATCAGAACTAAGGTAGGAACAGAAAAGGTTCTACTTGGTCTATCGGGTGGTGTCGATTCTTCGGTAGTTGCTGCTTTATTGCATAAGGCTATTGGCAAACAATTAGTTTGTGTTTTTGTTGATACGGGCTTGCTGCGCTTTAATGAAGCAGATGAAGTTATGGAGATGTTTGGCAAGCACATGGGTATTGAAGTGATTGCTGTTCAAGCAGAAGAGAGATTTTTAAATGCTCTGAAAGGGGTGACTTGCCCTGAGGAAAAAAGAAAAATTATTGGACGTACTTTCATCGAAGTATTTGATGAGGAAGCACTAAAAATTCCTGGAGTTTCATGGTTGGCACAAGGAACGATTTATCCTGATGTTATTGAGTCGGCAGCAACGAGTACCAATGGTGCTTCTGTGGTCATTAAATCGCACCATAATGTAGGTGGATTGCCAGAAACTTTGAACTTAAAACTATTAGAGCCTATCCGTGAATTATTTAAAGATGAAGTGCGAAATATTGGTCTTGAGTTAGGTTTGCCACATGACATGGTTTATCGCCATCCATTTCCTGGTCCTGGATTGGGGGTGCGAATTTTGGCAGAAGTGAAAAAGGAATATGCAGATATTTTACGTCGAGCGGATGCTATTTTTATTGAAGAATTGAGAAAAGCTGATCTTTATCATAAAGTCAGTCAGGCTTTTGCGGTATTTTTACCGGTTAAAAGTGTGGGTGTGATGGGGGATGGACGTAAATACGATTATGTGATTTGTCTTCGGGCTGTTGAGACGGTCGATTTTATGACAGCACATTGGTCGCAATTACCTTGGGACTTTCTCGGCCATGTATCGAATCGCATTATTAATGAAGTAGATGGGGTATCTCGTGTAACGTATGATATTTCAGGTAAACCACCAGCTACAATTGAATGGGAATAATTGTAGGCTGGGTTATAGGTCAAAAATGCCCGGATTAAGCTGCCGCTAATCCGGGCTACAAATCACCTAAGCTATAAATTTTAAAATTTTTTCTATAACTAATAATGAACGATCACTATTGGATGCAAAAAGCATATGAGCAGGCAATTCTAGCCCAAAATGAAGGAGAAGTTCCTGTTGGTGCCGTATTGGTAAGCAAAGATAATCAGTTATTAGGCTTAGGACGAAATGTCACACAAAACAGTCATGATCCATCGGATCACGCAGAAGTCCGTGCAATCAGGCATGCATCGCAACAGCTAAAAAATCACCGACTATTAGATACAACGCTCTATGTGACTCTTGAACCTTGCGCTATGTGCGCGGGACTTATTGTTCATGCCCGAATTAAAAGAGTAGTTTTTGCAACCCGAGATTTTAAAGCAGGAGCCGCAGGATCCGTCTACAACTTATTGCAGGGTTATCCTTTAAATCATAAAGTTCAAATTGATGAGGGAATTATGCAAGCGGAATGTTCTTTATTGCTGACAGAATTTTTTCAAATATTGCGGTAAATTTTTTTAAAGTTTTTTCTATTGGAATTCATAGGTACTTATGAATTACCGGAGATAACTGTAAATTACTGAAACATTCTCATGCTTGGATGATGACTAAATTTGGATTAAGTAAATATAGAACTTATTGTAGCTTAGGTTGGTCTTTTTCCTGAATCCCCTGTTGTTTTTCCGCTATCGTATGCCCCTTAAAAAATCTTAATTTATCTTTTTCAACGGGTTCCATCCTCTTATCAAAGTCCAGAATTGCTTGATAAAATTCAGTAGTTTCTGGCTTTTGTAACTTTTTGGGGCTACGGATCGCTCTCTCGGCAGCTGCCAGGATTTTTATATATTTATCTGCCGAACTTAAAGTAGGGTCAGTTGCAATTTTATAAATATGCGCAACACGGTGAGGGACTGTTTTCTCCTGTCCATCAATAACAATAGTCTTGCCTCCTCCTAATCCAAAGAAGCCCGTCTTCCATATTCCTTTTTTTATTTCATTCTGGAGCAGATCAATTATAAAACTATTAAAAAATGCATGGTATTTTCTGTTGGGGATATTTTGCGGTGTATAAGTCCTTACAATCTCTGGATTTGACTCCCAAGGGGCTTCTACTTTTTTTAATTGATTGTTTTCGTCTAAGAAGTAAAAATTGATTTGTCCCCGTTCATAATAAGGTTTGAATTGCTCCCAATAGCGGTAAAGAAAGCGAAGTTCAGCAAAAGTTATTTTGTCGAATTTTTTATCAAAACACATCTTATAATCTATTTTGTTCAAAACAAAATGTAGCTTATGTTCATTATTAAGCGTCCAAAACACGCCCATCTTTGACATTTTTTTAATGAAGGGCATTTTGTCAGTTTGCTTTGTTAAGGGAGAAAGCTGTTCAATTTCATTGTTTAAAAGACTGGCATATGATTTGAATGTTTGTGCTGGGGCATAAAAGGCATTGCTTGGTTTTGCAAAACTGGGATCGACAAGGGGTTCAAGAAAGGGGTCAATAGTTGCATTAAATAGCTCGTCTACTCTTTTAGCGAAAACATCTTTTCCTTGCGCTCTCAAAAAATAAAATAAACTAATACGTGAACCGCTTATTCCATAAACTAGATCCCCCTCCTCAAATCCATCTAACAGGGTATCTAAGTTTTCTTCAAGAATATTGGGAATAAATTCTTTTAAATAAAATGGATAATGAGGCTCGGAGGGGCTGGAGATTACCTCTAAAACATGATGATATTCCTCTTCTATTTCTTCGGGAACTTCTTCTTCATCACCAAGATGTATCAAAGTATTATAACTTTTTTTTAGCTCTTCAATTTCATCAATATTGGAGTTCCAATAGGTTCGCAAAATCGAAGCTACCTGACGTTTTTTCATACAATATCGGATTGAATTTGTTTGTCTTAATATAGTCAAGCTGATGGCAATATGAAAATAAATCCAGCATTTCGGTGTTTTTTTGTTTCATTCCGTATGTGATGATATTCTATCTTTTTTGAGATGTTACTTTGAACAGACTAGTAATTCCTGAATTAGTTTTTGCTTTAGAATTTCCTTCTCATCATTATTTAATGACTGATTGTTTTGATTTGTAATATAAAATGTATCTTCTGCACGTTCTCCGGCAGTTACAATTTTTGCATTATGTAAGTGAATATTTAAGGTTGAAAATACCCTACCTATAGTTGCCAGCAGGCCAGGTCTATCTCCAGTGACCATGAATAATCGAGTTTGATGATTAGTCAGATCATCGTTGTAATGAATTTGAGTTTTAACATTAAAATGTGCCAAAGCCCTTGAAAGTCTTTTTCGAGCTATGGCAGGCAATTGTTCTGTTTTCGCTAAATGGGTACATAAAGCCTGTTGAATATCATGGGAGCGTTGTTTATTAAAAAATGCCTGATTTTGCTCATCTAAAATAATGTAAGTGTCCAAATCATATTGATTATCACAGGTAAGAATCATTGCTTCTTGAATGGTGACATTGTGGTTGCTTAAAACAGTTGTCGCAATGGCAAACCGATCATCTCGATGGGGCATATAGATAAAAACTTCAGTTCCACCTTGGCTATGATGAGGCATAATCATGACTAAGGGAAATTTTGTGCATGCAAGAATTGCCTTGGTATGACGGGCTATGATTTCAGGAGATTCATGTAAAAAATATTTATCTCTAAATTGTTCCCATAAGTTTTCAACCATTTTTGCTGATGTTCCTTCAGCAACCAATATCGATAAAGCATAGTGCTTACGTGCTTTAATGAGTTCTGTTTCATCCATTAATTCTTGTTCTTTATGTAACATATGTTTGGCAGCACGATATAACTCCTTAAGCAGAGAATCTTTCCAAGAATTCCATAACGTGGGGTTGGTACCACAAATATCTGCAACCGTGAGCAGATACAGATAATCCAAATAGTGAGGGTGGGGTAAGAGTTGGCAAAAATTCTTTATCGTATTGGGATCATAAATATCCTGGCGTTGTGCGGTTTGGGACATGATGAGGTGGTTCCGTACAAGCCACACAAGCAAATCACAGTCTTCTTTTTCAAGTTTGTGATTTTGCGCAAAATGTAATGCCTCAACTGCACCCAGTTCAGAATGATCGCCGCCTCTTCCTTTGGCAATATCATGAAATAATGCGCTTAGATAGAGTAGTTCAGGTTTGTTTAAAGTAGACATGATTTGTACGCAGAGGGGAAATTGCGCGGCATAGTTTTTTTCTTTGAAACGTGACAGATTGCGAATTACGAATAATGTGTGCTGATCTACTGTATACACATGAAATAAATCATATTGCATTTGCCCAGTGACCATAGCAAAACATTCCAGATAATGGGCTAGAACACCATATCGGCTCATTCGATGTAAGGCCTTATAAGGTCCATCCGCTGTTTTAAGAATACTCATAAATAATTCAGTTGTTTCTGAAGAAGCTTTAAAGCGCTTATTCATCAAATAAAGTGATTCTCTAATTAAACGAATAGTATTCGCTCGGACTCCTTCAATATCAGGGCGTTTTGCTATCCAGAGAAATAATTTTAATAGTGCTTGCGGATGGTGGATAAATATGCGAGTGTTTCTTACTTCGATGTAGTTATTAGACAATTGGAATTCATTATCGAGATGAAATAGTTTTTGTTTGGGGGAGTGAGCTATAGTTTCATCAAACCATTGTAATAACATCTCATTAAGTTCTCTATTCCGTTTGATTACTTTAAAGTAATCTTTCATAAATTGTTCTATGGCTAGTGAATGAGGTTTATCTTTATAGCCAAAAAACTGAGCTAGTTTAATCTGATAATCAAAAGATAAGCGTTCCTCCGCTTTTTCAGCTAATACATGTAAGGCAAAACGGACGCGCCAGAGAAAATGCTGGCAGTATGTTAGTTTTTCATATTCTTTATCCGTAATGAATCCATAGCTTATGCCATCTGCTAATTTTTTAATATTAAAATGACGCTTACCAATGCTGAGTAGAATATGCAAATCTCGTAGACCGCCAGGGCCATATTTGACATTGGGTTCCAGGTTATAAGCTGTCTCACCATATTTAGCATCGCGTTTTTTTTGCTCTTGAAGTTTTGCTAAAAAATAATCATGACTTGTCCACATGTGCAGGGGATGGATTTGATAAGTCAATTCTTCCATTAATGCGCCTCGACCGCATAATAAAAACATGTCCATGAGACTTGAAATCACAGCAACATCTTGAGATGCGAGATCCGCACACGAGGAAACGCTAGTGATTTGATGGCTGAGATCCAACCCAACATCCCAGCAATCCTGGATAAAGTTTTGTGCGCGCTGTAATTGTGATTTCGAGACTTTATCAGTGTGCAGCAATAATATATCAATATCAGAATAGAGATGCAGCTCTCGACGCCCATAACTGCCCAGGGCGAGAAGGCAAAAAACCTCATGATCCAATTGATTTTTAGTGAATAGACTGATTACCAATTCATCGATGAAGGCAACAAGTTTACGGATAATGGTGGTGATATTGGTTTTATAATCGAATTCTTCGCGTAATTTTTCTTTAAATTGTCTTAGAGAGTTTTTAAGATGTTGCAACTCTAAGGTCATCCCTTTTTTTTCTGCATCAAGTGCTTGTGCAAAGGGATGACTTTTTGTAGGTTTATTTTCGTTCTTCATTGCGCAGAGTCAAAATTTCTACACCATCATCGGTAACCAATAAGGTATGTTCCCATTGGGCGGAAAGACTGTGATCTTTAGTGACTACAGTCCAATGATCAGGTAATAAACGAGTGTGGTGTTTGCCAATATTGATCATGGGTTCAATGGTGAATGTCATCCCAGGCTCCAGTTTCATTCCGGTGTTAGGTATTCCATAATGCAGTACTTGGGGATCTTCATGAAAAATACGTCCTATGCCATGGCCACAATAATCACGGACAACGGAGCAACGATTTTTTTCCGCATGCTGTTGGATGGCATGTCCTATATCACCTAAATGGACCCCGGGTTTTACCATGTCAATTCCTATAAACAAACACTCATGAGCCACCTGAGTTACATGTTTTGCTTTGACTGATGGCGTACCAATTATGAACATCTTACTTGTATCGCCATGATATTCGTCTTTGATTACGGTGACATCAATATTGATAATATCGCCATCTTTTAAAACCTTTTTTCCTGGGATCCCATGGCATACTACATGATTGACTGAGGTACAAATGGATTTTGGAAACCCATTATAATTTAAAGGAGCAGGAATGGCTTTTTGTGTGTTGACGATGTAGTCATGACAAATAGTATTCAGTTCATCTGTAGTGACGCCTTCTTGTACATAGGGTCCAATCATCTCAAGAACTTCTGCGGCCAGTTTGCCGGCAACACGCATTTTTTCGATTTCATCAGGGGTTTTTATAGTAACTGCCATAGGTGATCCAAAAGTGTTATTCAATTTTGTTCCAATAAATTATAGTGTAGGCTGAATAAGAACTGTATGTATTCATGGTTTTGGAACGAACACCATCTTAGCATAACTGATTATACATGTCACCGAATCCAATTTGATACTAGGTTTCAGACCAGTTCGGGAGTTGTTGTCGAATCGAGAACATCACGAGAGATCCCCAGTGTATTGTTACTACAACATGGAGATCACTCGTTTGCAGAATTTAGGTTGGTTTAGGGCTATCGCCAACATGTCGTCGGTCTTGTTTCTGGGCTTTCATTTTTGCCGCGATTTCTAATTGTTTATCGGTTATTAAGAAAAGTTGACTGTACCAAAAAGATCCATATTTAGTCTGTGCTCCAGGATTATATTTCTGAACGTTCTTTCCAATAACAATTTCAGGCTCTACGTCAGTTGAGTATTTACCATTATGGTTTGGAGTATAGGCCAAAAAAGAATCTTCAGTGGCAGGTGGTGTTTTCAAATAAATGGTAAATGCTTTTAAAGTAATCTCGCTTTTTCGTCTCGTGTTTTGTAAGGCTTCCTTAATTAAGTCTTGCAACTCAATTATGGAGCCATCTTCCAGATCAACAAAACAATCTTTAGCGTCTTTAGGAGAACCATGTTCGTCGATTTCAATAACTTTTTTAAAGACTTTGCCAGGAGGAATTGATAGATAAATCATAATACTTCTTCATAAGGGTAAACAATTACTCGAGTGTATCATAATCATTCAAAATTCATATTTATTTGTCGTAGAATTTTGTTTCACTTACTCTCATTTCGAGTACTATACTTTATTAATGTCTGGCCGCTTACTCTAAGGAAAGAAAATGAAAGTATGTGCTCGCGGTTTCCTGTTTGCTTTATCCTTTCTTACAAGTATCTCTATTTTTGCTTTTGAGGGGCATGTCGGTGGCGGCTATCATGGCGCACCTCCTCCAAATACTGGGTACGATAATGGGTATCATAACAACACTAATTATAATAATTACCACGGTAATTACTATCACAACGATGATTGGTATGGAGATGGGGTTAATGTGAACACGGACGACATTTGGTATGATGATAATTTGAATGATAATACCGGTGTGGTTATTGGAGTGCCTGCAGAAGGTTATTATGATCCTTCATGCCAAACAATAGATGACTGCAGTTCAGGTACTTGTGAGTTGCTTAATACATGTGAATAAGGGTTATGGATAAAAAGACATATCAATGGGCAGTGGTAGGGGCTGGTCCTGCGGGGATAGCGGCAGTCGGTAAGTTATTAGATTATGGTATTTTAGCGGAAGATATTTTATGGATTGACCCCCATTTTAAGGTTGGCGATTTAGGTCTTTACTGGGGCAGCGTTTCGAGTAATACAAAGGTAAAATTTTTTAATGATTTTTTATTGGCAGTTCGTTCTTTTCATTACCAAGATGCACCGATTGATTTTCAATTAAATCATTTACCTGTTGATGAAACATGCACTTTAAGTTTCATTGTTGAACCGTTACAGTGGATTACGGAACATTTGTTACAAAAGGTTCAATCAGTAAAAACAACAATTCGCAGTATGTCCTTATCTAAGCGTTTATGGTCTTTATGTTCAGACTCAAAAAGCTACCAAGCCAAAAATGTCGTATTGGCTACAGGTGCACTCCCGTCTACATTAAATTATCCCGGTGTTAATGTCATTCCTTTTGATACAGCGATTGATAAAGAGAAACTGTCATCTGTGATTCAGCGGGATGAGACTTTTGGTGTATTCGGTTCATCACATTCAGCAATTATTATTTTAAAGCATCTTGTCGAATTGAAGGTTCAAAAGGTGATTAATTTTTATCGTTCCCCATGTCGTTATGCTATTGAAATGGATGATTGGATTCTTTTCGATAATACTGGACTTAAGGGGCAAACTGCGGCTTGGGCACGTGAACATATTGATGGTGTTTTGCCTTCTAATCTGGTTCGTTATAATCTCAGTGAACCTAATATTGCACGTTTTTTACCTGAATGCGACCAAGTAGTTTATGCAGTAGGTTTTGAGCAACGAAAAAGCATTGTAATTGGTGATTACGAAAATGCGCATCATAATCCCTATGTTGGCATCATTGGGCCCGGATTGTTTGGATTAGGTATTGCTTATCCCGAAACAAAGACTGATATTTATGGCAATGTCGAGTCTCAGGTGGGGTTATGGAAGTTTATGGTGTACCTGAATAAGGTAATGCCAGTTTGGTTGAAGTATCCCACTTAAGTTTTAATTCGTGATCCGTGAACACTAATGCTCTTGGATCATGAGAACTCAATTAATACCGTCCATTTTGTTATCTAAATCAGCTTTTTTAGTGTCAAGATAAGGCTGAATAAGAATCACTATTAAATATAAAAAAAAATTTGTAAAATACACCTCTATTTTGAGGAGAAAATTATCAAAACAAGTCGTACAAGTTATTGGTCTAGTGAACTCATCACCTTAGTGTGTAGCCTTTTTTTTACCTTAGCATGTAATAGCTCTTTCTGGACAGAATTACTTCAAGGCAAAGAATTAGCAAATCCACATACCTGGTTTGTTATATTTTGTACAGCAACTGCAATCACTGGTTTGCAGTGGTTCTTACTTCTTTTAGTGATTAATCGTTGGACTTTCAAATGGTTTACTATGGGGCTGTTACTGGTCACATCTGTTGCTGTGTATTTTATGAGTACATTTCATGTGTACATTGATCCCACCATGATTACCAATGTTGTTAGCACCGACTATCAGGAGAGCAGCGAGTTTTTGCAGTGGCGTATTCTTCCTTATTTTTTATTCCTAGGAGTAGTCCCTTGCTGGATCATTTGGCATATTAAAATTTATAAAAGAAGCCTTCCTTCCTATTGGGCTGGACGATTAGGAACTATTTTTTTGTCATTGTGTATGATGTTTGGTGGTTCGTGGGCAATATTTCAAGAACTTGGTCCCATTCTTCGGGAAAGAAAACAAATCGTCTATTTACTGACTCCTTTAAATATCATTTCATCTTCAACAAAAGCGTATTGGAGAGCGCGACAGGCGCATGTTGATAAAACAAAAATTATGATTGGAGCAGATGCTCACAAGCTTCCACGCACTGAAAATAGTAAACCACGCGTTATTATCCTTGTCGTTGGCGAGACGGTTCGCGCTGGAAACTGGGGTTTAAATGGATATCATAGACAAACAACCCCAGAACTTGCTAAACGTCGAGTGATTAATTTCAGTGAAGTCACCAGTTGCGGTACGACAACAGCAGTTTCGTTGCCCTGTATGTTTTCTCCTTATGGCATTCATGCATACAACAGTAAGAAAATTGATCAAACGGAATCTCTGCTCCATTTATTGGATCGTACCCATGTTTCTATTTTGTGGCGTGATAACCAATCAGGCTGTAAAGGGGTATGTGAAGACTCCATGGTGGAAAAATTAAAAAAAGATGCTTTATGTCAAAGCAAACGTTGTTTTGATGAGGTTCTTTTGCATCAACTTCAGGAACGGATTGTTAATAAAAAGGGGGATCAGCTGATCATCTTGCATATGCTTGGTAATCACGGTCCAGCGTATTTTGAACGTTACCCAGAGCAATTTAAACGTTGGACTCCTATCTGTGAAACCACGGATTTATCCACTTGCTCACAAAAAGCATTGGTAAATACTTATGATAATGCGATTTTGTATACAGATTCGATATTAGCTCATGCAATTGATTTGTTACATAATATTAAATCCCACGATACAGGATTAATCTATGTATCGGATCATGGTGAGTCACTTGGGGAACATAATTTATTTCTTCATGGGTTACCTTATTTTATGGCTCCGGACGAACAAAAGAAGGTTCCTATGATTCTCTGGTTATCAGATGGATTATCGAAACAATTAGCCATGAACAAAAATTGTTTGCTTAATAAGCAATCTGACCCGATATCGCATGATTATTTATTTTCAACGCTGTTGTCGCTTTTTGATGTCAAAGCAAAGGAATACAATCCAAAATTTGATTTGATTCACTCATGTCGCATATAAAATAGAGCGCAGCGAGGTATACTCGCTCGTAACCGTGGGTTGCTGGGTAGGGGGTTCTCGCTGCGCTCGGGATGACAGACGACTCCCGATGACTAGACCAGGTTAGGGTTGATGTGAACGATAACGCCAAAACTTAGGAAAGGCGAGACAACAAACAGTCACGCCGATAATACATAATACACCACCCGATATCAAAGCAGTGGTAATGCTAAAACTGGATGCGATAAATCCGGCACGGGTATCTCCTAATTTAGGTCCACTTAAATAACTGATCATTTCGATGCCTGCCAATCGGCCGCGATATTCTGTTGGAATGGTATTGTTCCATAAAGTGCCACGAAATATTCCACTGATAGCATCAAAAGCACCAGCAAGCGCCAGGAAAAATAGGACAAGCCAAAGTGAACTGGATAAACCAAATCCAATAATTGAGGCTCCCCATAGCGCAGCGGCAATGGCAATGGCTTTCCCATCACGATCTACTTTTGCCGTCCAACCACTGAAAAATGAAATAATCAAAGCACCTACTGCAGGTGCTGAATAAAGTAAACCCAAAGTTTTTGCACCACCGAATGATTGGGCTATAGCAGGAAGTAAGGAGTTGGGCCATGCAAAAACCATCGCGATAAAATCAACAAGATAGCTTCCCATTAATTCTTCTCGATTAAAAGCAAAGGAAACTCCCTGTTTTAATGAAGAGAGAATGGATGGATGGACGTGCTGTACGGGTTTGGGAATATTATGCAACCTAATTAAGGTGACTAATGACATAAAAAATGTAATTAAGTCAATTAAATAAGTAATAACAATGCCGTATTGAGCGATGATAAGCCCAGAAAGAGCTGGAGCAATAATCATACAAAAACTGAATTTAAATGTAGCAAGTACCCCCATTTTTTTATAATCACTGGGATCAACAATTTGTTGTGCAATGCTATCAAAAGCAGGGCGATGTAGGCCGGTAATCGCTGACATGGACGCTGAAACGATAAAAATCAGGATCAGGGAAGGTGCCGCTTGATAGGAGTTAAGTACAAGCATGCAACAACCCACAGCAAGGAGTAATTCACTGAAAATTAATAACCCACGACGATTGTATCGATCTGCAAATACCCCACCAATCAGGGCAGTAACCAATAGAGGTAACAATTGTACTAAGCTTAATAATCCCACCATAAGTGTTGATTGGGTCATTTGATAAATTTGATAGGGCAGGGCAACACTACTGATCATGGTGCCTATAAATGAAATGAACTGCCCAAAATAGAGCAGCCTGAAATCACGATTTTTTTTTAGAAGAGACAGGTCTAGAAATTGACTCATATTGAACATCCAAATAGATAGGGCAATAGCTTAAGCGAATAAAAGTAGATTTTATGCTTTTTAATTGATTCAGTATAGTGCTAATCGAGCAAACCCGGGCTTATGTGCTTTACTCGACATTAGGGTCATCATGATTTCCTTTATTTTTGATTGCTAACGGTTCCACAAAACTTATCGGGGTAGAGTAGGTCATCGGAATTTGTTCCGCATCAAACGCTTTTTTAATGTTTGTCAGTACTTCATCGAGTGAACGGCGTTGATCGCTGGGTTTAGGTTTTGTCCACCAATAGATTTCAAAATCAATTCCATTCGAAGAAAATGAAACTACATAAATTTGAATGTACTTATCTTTAGAAACAGTCTCACATCGTTCCAATGCGCTGGAAATCACCGAACGTGCTTTATCTACATCCGTACCAAAATCAACACTACACCCAATTTTCTTTCGTCTTAGCGGCGTATCAGTCAATACCACAACTGTATTGGTATACAATTTGGCATTAGGTATGTAGACACGAGTTCCGTCTGTTTTGCGTAAATGAGTGTTTTGTACGGAAATACGATAAACATAGCCTTGTTGTGAGTCAACGGTGATAAAGTCGCCAATACTAAAAGGCTCTCTGATTAAGAGTATAATGCCACTTAAAAAGTTTTCAAAAATGTTTCTAAAGGCCAAACCGATTGCGACAGAGGTTAACCCCAAGGTGGCTAGGACATTGGCAGTGGTTACTGATGGAACGATAATCGCTGATATGATTAATATTCCAATAAACCAAACTATAATAATGGTCAGCTTATGAAAAATGGTCACTAAATTGGCACGAATTGCCATTCTAGGTAAAAGAGAACTTACGAGTCGACTCACTATTTTTGCAACAAAGTAAGTCACAAAAGCAAAAATAATACCGATAATGAGATTAGGAGTCAGTGTAATGAAATTTTGCGCAAATTTATCCAATGTTTTTGTTATAAGCTCAATATAGCTCATATCGAATTTCCTTATCCTAGATTCCAAGTTTTAATCGTCGATTTTAGTTGAGTAGCAAAAAAAATGAAAACAAAATAATAGGGTTTTTTTACACTGCTACTTCTAGGCAAGATGCTGCCTCATAGTCACATACAGCATTTGGCTAAGATAACCTTGCAACCAGGCTTTATTGATAATTCGGATATCTTTTTTCGAAGACCGATTTTGCGAATGAAATAGCAAAATGAATTGGTACAAAGAGAATTCTGATATATTCAAGTAAAACTCGCATTTTGATGAGATTTCATATAGGATAAAATAAGGTATCCTATTGTTAATATAAGGAATTATGGCAATACTACGACGCGATCCTAAATCTAAAGCCTCAAGAAAAGTTTCTCTTGCCAGTTTGGTTGGTACTACGATTGAATGGTATGACTTTTATCTTTTTGGTACTGCTTCTGCGCTGTTTTTCAACACACTTTTTTTTCCTAAAATCAGTCCTGTTGCAGGAATTATGGCTGCATACGCAACTTATGCCGTTGGTTTCTTTGTAAGGCCATTAGGGGGGCTTATTTTTGGTCACTTTGGTGATAGATTAAGTAGAAAGAATATGCTTATTATCACCCTAACCCTAATGGGCACCTCTACCTTTCTGATCGGACTTCTTCCTACATATAACTCCATAGGAATATTTGCTCCACTTTTACTTGTAATTTTGCGATGTATTCAAGGAATAGCTGTCGGAGGGGAGTGGGCTGGAGCAGTTGTTATGTCTGCGGAGGTAAGTAGAGAAAAAGAAAGAGGATTTTATTCAAGCTGGCCAAATGCAGGGGCTCCATTGGGCTTAGTTATTTCCATTGCGGTATTTCTTATCTTTTCAGCACTGCCGAGTGAGAAGTTTTTAGCATGGGGATGGCGTATTCCATTTTTACTCAGTTTCGTTGTTTTTCTCGTTGGCCTTTATATTCGGCTCCAGATTATGGAGAGTAAAGTTTTTGTAGCGGCCTCGAAGAATAAACGCCCACCCAAGATTCCAGCTCTAGAACTACTGCGCTCCCATTTTAAGAACTTTCTTTTAGCCATAGGAGCCCGATTAATTGAGAGCTCTTCCTTTTACATTTTAACCGTTTTTGTATTAAGTTATGGAACTTATAATCTGCATTTATCAAAAACTCTTCTTCTTTATGCAGTAATGGTGGGATCTATTTTTGAGATGCTACTGATTCCATATTTCGGCATGATTTCGGATCGAATCGGACGTCGCCCAGTATACATTTGTGGCGCTTTATTGATGGGTTTGTTTGCATTCCCATTTTTTTGGATGTTGCAATCAAAAAGCCCACATTTGATTTTTTTTGCCGTAATTTTTGGTATGTGTGGACCTCATGCAATGATGCATGGGGCTCAGGCAGCATTTTATTCGGAGCTCTTTAAAACACGAATCCGTTACAGTGGAACAGCCATCGCCTATCATATATCAGCAGCTTTGTCTGGAGGATTAACTCCATTAATTGCTACCGGTCTCGTAGAGTGGGCGCATGATAGTACTTGGCCTGTCTCAGTCTATCTCATTATCTTCGCAGTGATTACCATCATTAGTGTTTATTTAGCTGCGGAAAAAGCACAGAAGGATATTTCTTAATTTAAAACATGACATGGAAATTGTCTCCCATTCTATTTCCTTAAGAAATTTTTGAGTCATACTGTTGCTTGCTATTCATAATAGTTTCCCTGTGCAGCAGGGCATACTCTATGCTGCTCCAATAGATTAAAGTTAATTTACACTAAATGAAAAAAACAAACTCATAATGATTCAAAAATAATAATAATTGTCATATAATGACCATTCAATTTAAATTGAGAAAAGAGATGATATGACAACAAATTTGAATGGTACTCATTATCTTGATAATGAAAATGAATCAAAGATTTCTGAATCTATTTCACAAACTGACCCTCAAATATTAAAGCCCAATCATATAATTAAATTATTAAAATCTCCGAGTCGACAAAAAGATGTAAGAAACGTTTTTTTTTACACTTTTGCAGATGTAGATCAAAAAGCAGTATTGGATTTAATGAGCACGCTGAAAGAGTATCCCATAGATACTTCGGATGAAGTATGTGCGGCAACAATTCATCAATGGTACCTTAAATTGGGAATGCAAAATAAACATGGATTTGTTATGACTGATAAGGAATATCAGATGTCCAAAGCCGCAAATATTGCTCGGATTATTACTTCGGGCTTATCCCCACAAAGTAGAGCGAGGTTAACGGGAAAAGCGCTTCTGGATATAGGGGCGGGTGATTGCGCTATGACTTATTTAGTGAGCGAAGCACTGAAGATGGAAGGAAATGGAATTGATATTCAATCGAATATTGATTGGGGTGGCGAAAACAGTAGTGATAAGAAAAACAAAAATGAGTATAGGGAACAAATTAACCGTCATTATGTCTATGATGGGAGTGATTTATTAGGTGCGCTTAACGGGAAAAAGTTTGCTGTGGTGATGTACAATCATTCGTTACATCATTTTCCTTCTTTCAAAGCGCAATTTGACAGTTTGAAACAGGCAAGTCAAATTTTAGAGCCGGGTGGGATTCTCTTTTTATCCGAGCATGCGAATTGTTTTGATGACGAAGTTTTGGATCTCTCTCATATTTTATTAAACCTAAGATATAGTATTGATAAAAATCAAATACCTACCCCTGAAGATGCCATGAAAGCTGTTTCAAAATTTAAATCTGAATATCAATCGCATTATTTTTCTAAAAACATTCTTGATGCGATTATGGGGCAGCTTGGATTTACATTAGTTAAAGAGGACATTCGCTCTGTAGGGGATGTAGCAAAGGCAACTTTTTTCTGTTTTGTTAAAAAATCACCAAGAGAGGAATTAACCTATTCACCATACTTCTTTGACATGGATAAAGCGAAGAGACTTCAACATCATACGGAAGATTTGGATCACCATGAATCAATTCAAAGAAGGTATTCTGCTGAATCTATTAATTAGGACACTTCCAACAACGAAAGTGGGGCTGTACTACCATTTATAATTCTCGAGTATCGAAACAGGTATCTCCACCCTGGTGGAGAATTAACTTAAATATCAAATTTCTCAGGAATGGATTCCTTGATGTCCAGGAATAACAAGGTTTTAACATGGATTTTGCCTGTATTAATTACTTAATTTTTGATACAGGCAAGATCGCGTCTGTATTATTTGGCAAAATTGTAAGCAAGCGACGGAGCTTCATCAATTTTTAAAGATGAATCCTTATCGATAGCGCTTAACAATACAGCTATGTTTTCTTGATACTCCGGAAATACACGTGAATAAAAAGTGAGATCCTCATGCGCTTGTTCAATGGTTTTTTTTATGTATTCCTGAACATATCCTTTGTCTTCAAACAGATACTCTTGACGATTCAAATTGGATAACATATTTAATACATGCTGTTGATAGGATTTAATCAGATCTCCAACATTAGCTCGATTTGCAAATAAACTTTGCATATTAATATTGCGAATGGTGGTATCTAATATCACAACATTTCTATTCCAGTACTCATTATAGCGTTCTTCTAATGAAGAATTTTCAAATTTCATAATAAACCCTTTTTTTGATAAGATTGATAAATATAGAGACAAATTATTAAGAAAATATTAAGTACTATAATTCATGAAGAGAGACATAGAAAGTTAAGGTGTTCTCAATGCATGGTGTGGATAGGTGACATTTAATGATTATTCACTTCTTAACGAATTTTTAGAGGACATCCCCTCCCATAATTCGCGGACAAAATCAGTATCTTGCAGTTCATGTATGGTTAGTTTTTCAGGTAATAAGGGATTTAAATCAGCGAAGTGATTTCTTACGGCTTCCCCTTGCAGCAAATCCTCTAAGTCAGTTATATAAGCAACGATGCGATCTTCAGATAAATTTTCAATGATTGCTTCACTCTCTTTTATAAAATTTGCAACCGCACTAGTCGCTTCTTCTGGATTTAAAGCTGTAAAATAATCAAGTAAGGGTTCATAGAGCGAAGATAATTCGATAACTCTTCCAGGGACTCCCACAATTAATCCACTTACTCCGTTTTCGACTTTCTTACCTTGTAAAAATCCAGTGAACAAGTGTTCAAGCAGCACCGATCCTCCATAGGCTACATGCGGTTTGTTTACCGATATGTATTTGACTAGTGCTTCAATAGTGACTCGGTCAAAATTACCCCTAGTTGGCAAACCGTTCTCCGGACAAGCACTGTGAATTCTATAATAGGGTATATTATGCTCTATTGACGACGCTAACTGGGTAATACTTTGAGGCCTTGTTTTGAAAAGACCTAGTAGGCTTTTCCCAAAACTCATAAGAACACTCCTAAATACAACATACTTCAAAAAGGAAAATCAATTCGTGTACAGTGTATGTATAATTAAAATTCATTATGATTAAAGTATAGACATTATTTGACTTTGGAAAATAAGAAGTAGGGGGGTATCTCAATTTGTAGAGACTCTAAAAATTTGTCCAGTTAAAAAGACCTATTAATGAATGGCAAGTGAGCGTAGATGCGAGCCTTAAAGGCAAGCAAAACCTACATCAAAAGGCTGCTTGCCATTAAAGAATCCAAGTAGCTTCCTTGTAATTGAATGAAGTGGGGTGGTCTAAGTCTTCTTATCTAAAGTATGTAAACGAATTCCTTGCTCTTCAATATGAATCAAACCCCGCTTATAAAGTTGTCCAAGTGCACTTTTAAAATTTTTTTTGCTTTCTGCAAATAGTTGTTGGATCTCTGCAGGAGGGCTTTTATCATGTAATGCTAAAAAACCACCAGCTTGCTCAAGCTTAGATATAATACGCTGCGCTAATTCATTAATACTGTTTTGTCCTATTTGTCTTAACACAACATCTATTTTACCATCTTCACGTACTCTCTTAATGTACCCCGTTATTTTTTTGCCATAAATTAATGTTTGAAAAATATCACCAGCATGGATTAATCCCCAGTGACTGTTATTGATAATCACTTTTTGCCCCAAAGGTGTTCTATCAGCAATAAGTAGGCTAACTTCCTCCCCAGGTTTAAAGTGAGCTTCTGTTTTATCCAAAAAATAATCGATTTTTGAGCTCGCAATAATGCGCCCCTGATTATCTTGCTTTAAATAGACAAGATAAGATTTGCCTTTTTCCATAGGACGATGTTGTTCTGGTTTGGGTACTAATAAATCTTTATCTAATCCCCAATCAAGAAAAGCCCCTACCGCATTCACATCAATCACTTTTAAAAAAGCACAGCGGCCTAATTGGGCATGAGGGCGTGCTGTTGTCGCAATAATTTTGTCGTCTGAATCAAAATAAACAAATACATCCAGCACATCACCAACTAGAGCTCCTTTGGGCACGGATTTATTGGGTAGTAAAATTTCACCCCATTCCCCTCCTTGAAGATACACCCCAAAAGGAGCTTCCCGTACCATTTTTAATTTATTAAACTGCCCAATTTTAATCATGACCAAACTCAATTTTCCTCTATTAACCAAGCTTAACACAGAAAAAAATATTGTGTTTATTAATTATTAATGCTGTTACAAAAAGATGTCATGCGGAATTAATTTTTGACAAAAAAAATCAAAGCAGTTTTTCTAATAAGATAATATCAGTACCGCGGACATGTGATATTTTTTTTGCTGTTGTCGATGTTTTCTGGAGCATTTTTTGGACATCAGAAAATAAATCAAAACCATGGTGATTTAGGGAGCGTAATAAAAAATAGGCTTTGCCGTCGTTTGCAAGCGAATTTTCTAGAGCTCTGATGAAGTTCTGAAAAGAGCTATCTATATAAAACCGACAACGATTTTTAAATTGGGAGGGTGAAAGCATTCCGTGACCAAGTTGGAAATAGGGTGGATTGCTGATAATCAAGTCAAATTTTCCTTCCCATTCTTTTTCATGCAACGCATTATAATTTAAAAGATGCCAGCGAAATTGCAATTCAGGGCGGTTAATATGAGCCAAATTTTGATAAAAATATTCAGTATAAATATCTTGTATCTCAATAAACTCAATTTGCCGTATTGCTTGAAGATGCCACGACAACTCAAACCCAATGACCCCACAACCAGCGCAAAGATCTAAGACACGTAATGAATCAAGATTTGGGTGGGATTTGAATTGTGTAGCAACAAATTTCGCAAGCTGAATTGAATCAAGACTAAAGCGATATTCGTCAGGTTGTTTGTAATGATAGGTAAAAGGCATCTGTTCGTTCTATAAAATTATTCGATGTACGAAATATTGGTTACCGTTAAAATAGATTCTTTATCACCAATCCGTAACGTCCTACTCTCACCAACTTTTGCTTTCAATAATGTTTTCGCTAAGGGAGAAACCCAACTTATTTTTCCAACATTAATATCTGCTTCATCCAAACCTACAATTTTGACCGATTGCGACTCACTCTGTTCATTGATGTATTGGACCGTGGCACCGAAAAATACTTGAGTAAGACCCACTTGAAGTTTGGGATCGACTATTTCAGCGCTCTCTAAACGTTTCGTCAAATAACGAATGCGTCTATCAATTTCACGTAAACGTTTTTTTCCATAAATATAATCGCCGTTTTCCGATCGATCCCCATTACTTGCTGCCCAACTTACTACTTTTACAATTTCCGGCCGTTCATTACTCATTAAATTTCGTAATTCATTTTGCAGCATTGCAAAACCATTAGGGGTCATATGATTTTTAATAACGGGTAACGCTAATTCTCGACGTTCTGGTTCTGAATACTCATCATCTTCTTTAGTAAAAGCCTTGCTCACCCGAAACTCCTATTATAATCGTTAGAACAGAGTATTCTGATTATATCATCCTTTATAATTGCCTACGTCTAATATTATTTTAACTTCATTATTTTTCATTAACGATTTTACTTAAGATTATATTATTCGCGTTGTTACAAAACCAAGGCAATCACTTAATCTCATTTAATATTAAGGTTTATTCCTATTTTACGTTGGGCTAACCGGGCTGATTACAAGGCATAACTCCAGATATGTTGCGTCACCTCCATGGGTAAATGATGTTGTTGAGCTGCTTGATACACGAGTTTTTCTACAATACTTTGAGAGTAAAGATTGTAAATCTCGATAAAGTGAGACCGGGCTTCATTTGCTGTATTGCTTTCTTCAAGGGAGCCAAGTTTTTCTAGGCGGCTAAGCAAGGTGATCTTATCATTTTCACTGAGGACTGCAGCATATGTTACGAATAGTTTTTGTGCCAAATTGAGATGGAGATCATCCAGATTGGCGATCAAATGGCGAATGACGAAGATCCGTTCATTTTCATTGAGCACAGGCATTAAGTCGTCAAGTGCCTCATAAGCTTCTCTAGAATTGAAGTTGAGATTAAGAAGAAAGTTCTTCAATTTTGCTTCCAGGAAGGAAGATGGCTGTTCAGCGGGCAACCAATCCCTTAAGAAAAAAAGGTTTTTAAAGAAATGATAATGAGCGACATCCCGAGCAGTATCGTCTATATTTTCAATTAAGTACTTGATAAATTTTTCTTTTTTTTGTGGCGATAGCCAATCCTTTAATGCAGCGATTGTTTTGAATAGTCCTTTCCACATATGAGGGTCTTTTGTTTTTTTGATGGTTTTAAGTAAAACCCCAGTCACTTGTTCTTTTTGTTCGGAGTTACAGTTGGACGTGCTGAATTGACGTAACGCTTTATACGCCGCTTTTTGTAAGTTATTATCTTTCGTTTTCTGTGCAATGATATGGATTAGCACAGGAATAGCAGAGTCATATACAGGTAAAGACAGCCGTTTTTGTTCCAGCGCAATGAAGTGAGCAATAGACTCTTTAATTATTCTGTTTTTCGTAGGATTTTGTAAAAAGCTAATTAAAGACAGGGCAACATCCATACGTTTATTTTTATCAAGCTGAGGTTGTATTTCTGCTAGTGTTTGGACAATATCAAATTGTAACAAGGGATTCTCTTTTGCATGAAAAAGGGCAAGTAACCTATCATTTAAGGTGGTATACGCCGTTTTACCCATGGATGATGTGAGATGTTTCATCAGTTTTAGCGTAAAGGCAGAATGGTTATTTGGGGGAGAGAACAAAGGGATTTTGGGGTGATCGATTAAAGCAAATAGACTCTCAATGGTTGTGTTCTTAAATTCATCAGATAGATGCCAGTTGAATGTAGTAAGTATTTCTTGAGCCGTTAACCGAGTAACATTAGCTTCATCTTCATCCTTATAAATCGTCAAAAGCATATTAAAAAATTGAGTTTGCATTTTCATTGTATCAGGGGATGTATCCATTAGGGTAGTTATAATCTGGAGCGCTCTTACTCTCTCTGTTTGAGTTAATAAATAACAAAATTTCCGATCTTCATATAAATCGGGATTGAATTCGGCGAGTAACAGAGAGAATGCGTATTCCACAAGTTGGAGTCGTTTTTCCGAAGACATCATCGCGATGAGCTGAGCACGCCGCTTGGTCACAGGCTGAATATACTCATCATGGGAGTATTCGAGATAATATTTAAAAAGATCATAGCAAATATTTTCTTGTGAACTCCTGTCCATACTGTCCTTGATACGCATGAAGAGTTCACAATAATATTCAAAATTAATAGCCAGATCTGGATTCTCCCTTCCATCAAAGCTTAAGAAAGAGGTTATTTTTCTAATCACTCCTTCTCGCATTGTTTGAGGCATTTCGGGTAAAGCTGCGGGTATTTGGGCAAGTGAATGACAAAAAAGGCTTTCAAAAATAGGATCGGATGCCTGTAGAAATCCCTCTATGAAATGCAACATCAATTTCACTTGCATAGCAGAAGATGCAAACACACTGATAAAATTGAGCTCTAAAAGAATATAATTCATCGATACTTTATCTAATCGAAGTAACTGACTTCGTTCTTTCCTCTTAAATATGCGTTCAATCGCTTCGTCAATTTGAATAGAGTAGGTTTTATCATCCATTAATTTTTTTAATGCCAGTTTTGCACCGAGCTTTATATCTAAATTGCTATGGCTTACAAGAACAGTAAGGCGCTCTATAATTGAGCTTTGCAAAGACGGAGCAATCCAGGCGCGCAAATTAATAAGGGTCTTTATCAGTATTTTCTGGCCCTCAAGGTTCAGTGTAGGGTCTTGCAATTTCGATAACATACGCTGAGTAAAATATTTCTGATAACCGGTCTGATACCCAGGTATCCATTTCTTTAGGGCAGATAGTTTTTCAAAAGCACGCTTTTGTACATCATCGTTTGCATTATCTATCTCATTCAGAATAGGAGCGATCCATTGATTATAAACAGCAGTTCGCCAAAAATCGTGAACCTGTAATTGTGTCGTCAGTTTTTCAGACAGGAGGATAAAGTGTTTGTAACAAGAAAAGAAGGCGCATAGTATTTGTGTTGTACCTTGTTGAATGTCCAATTCATCAGCATTTTGATTCCAGTATTTCAGTAAATTATAGATGGCTTCATCACCTATAGGGTTAGAATCAGAATTAGGCTTTAACAGGTTAAGACAGTGCTTCGCAAGCTTAAAGTCTTTTATTTGATTTGAGTGAAGCAACATGGAGCAACGCTGTAAAGGAGAATTTATTTTTGCTACATAGTCTTCTAATAAAGTAATTAAAACTTGACTGGCCTCCATGCCGATGTGTTTCTGATGGATGGTCCGGATTGTTTCAATGGCTGTTTCATATTCTTTACATTCTTTATGAATTTTGTTTCCTTCAGCGTTCAGTTCTTTGTCTCTTTTAGTTTGTTGAGGGGGCAATTTTTCATTCATTATATTGAATGTTTTTTCACTATCTTCCGCATCTGCTGGATCATTTTTTTGTATTTTATCTTGCATTGAATTTCCTAATGATGTTCTGAATACCACTCAGGTTATAGTGGCCTGCAAAGCTATAGCAGGAACTGCGTTGATTGTTATTTCTTATAGTTGGCTATGGATTGACTGGTAAGGGTAAACTTTATTCAATTTAGTGCGAGGGGAGAATATACTTTTTTGGAAAGAAAATTTTTCCAATTAAGAAACAAGCTCTGAGGGATTTTGATGAGAGGAAATACCGGAAATTTTATTCGCTTTAATAAGTATTTGACAAAAAGAGTCCCAGCGAAAGGCGAGTGTATAAGAGATTTTAGGAGGGCAGGGCTTCTCCATCAAAGGACTTAAATATTAACTATTTTCAATGTGTTTCATCTTCTTCTCACAATTCAAAACCTCATTGCTTATGCTCCACAAAGGAAGAAGTAATTTTTGTTGATAAGGCTTTTTCACAGAAAAAGTTCAAGAGTAAATTAATTTTAGGCTCATTGATTAAATACATTGGATAAATTGCATAAAGATTAATTTCAGGAGAAGTTTCTTGAGGTAATACTTGAATTAATGTGCCATTTTTTATTTCCTCGCCAACTGAGAAATGCGGAGCCCATAGTAGACCCATACCTGCAATGGCAGCCTGCTTTAAAACACTTGCGTTATTACTTTTGAAGTTTCCTGAGACATGGACAAGTTTTTTATTGAATATCCATTTATTTTGAAGTCCATAAAGGGTATTAATCAAGCAATTATGCTTTTGTAATTGCTCAATTGTTTCGGGAAATCCATATTGAGTGATATAGGCAGGTGATGCAAAGACCTCTCGTTGAATGGCAAATAATTTTTTGCAAATCAGTTTTGATGAATTGACATCATCAAATGAAATGGCCACATCAAACGCAGTAGATAAAAGTTCTTTTGAATCAGAGCCTACAATAATCTCAATTTCCATTTTGGGGTATTTTTGCATGAACTCAATACTTAATGCAGTTAAATAAGGTATTGCAGGCGTCACTGTAAGATACAGTTTAATCAGACCTTGTAATTCTAATGGCTTGGGAGTCGCAATCTCCTTAACCGCACCTAATTGTTCAAAAAGCCTCAATGCCTCTCGATAAAGTCTCTCTCCTGACTCAGTCACAATTAATCCCTTTGTAGAACGTAGAAATAATTTGGTTTTTAACTCATCCTCTAGCCAGGTAATTTGTTTGCTTAATTTAGATGGTGAAACATATAAATTTTGCGCAGCCTTTGAAAAGCTTTTATTATCAACAGTTGCAATAAAACCTTTCAAACACAATAAAATATTCATAATAATACATCTTCATTAAAATGTATGAAATTATACCATAATAACCACTATTCATTCTTAGTGGTCATTTCCATTAATTTCTCAATCTATAGTTTTAAAATATTTAGCTGTTTATTGTGTTTGTTTAAATGGCTTCAACAAAATAACAGTAGGTTAAGCAGTAATGACAGAACGACCAATTCTATGCCCAAGCCTCGTGAGATATCAATATCTCAAAATGTATTATTCTCCAACACACCAGAACATGCTTGGTGTAATCACGATTAGGCAGTGAGTGTAAATTTGAGCGAGACGGCGTCATGGGCGCCTTGATTGATGCCAGTTATAATATTCTGAGGCGTTTGAATATCAATTGGTTCCTTTTTAAAAAAAGCATGGCCATAACCGAAATCAACAGCGAGATGGTTCATCAATTGATATCCCATGGAAAAACCAGTGACTAAACTGTCTCCAGGGCCTATTTGAAATTTCCCATTTGAGGGTGACTGATTGTATGTTCCTGCTACTCGGACTACCCACTTCGGCGAAACTTGATAAATTGTTCCCAGGGTTAGCAGCCAACTGTTATGAAAATGATAATTAATGCGTGCCTTAGGGACAACAAAGACTTGAGAGGCGACTTGAGTTGCAAAATTATATACAGAAACTTCTTTAAAGATATTCCATTGTAGGTATTGAACAGTTCCTAGAAAGCCTAATTTTTCATTGATAAAATGGCTTAGAGTCATGACACTTCGTGCTGGTGTCCAGTATTGAAAATGATAATCCTCCGAAGAAATACCTGGCGAACTGGTTATTGTACTACTGCCCTGTAAATTATAAGTTACGGCACTGCGGTAATTAACCCCCAAAGCTGTTTTTTTTCCGGGTTTAATGAGTATACCAACGTCACCGCCAAAACTGTTCGCTTGAGTGTCATTCAAGCTACGGCTTTCAGGAATATTTAAACGGGGTATGCCTGCAGTAATAGGCTCCTGAATGAGATGAGCATAAGTAAAATTGATGTTTCCCCCTATGGAAAGAAATTGATTAATTTTAATGCCTAGCGCGGGAATAAAATCAATATTACTCGTTTGATTGCGTGCAAGGATGTAGCGAAGAATTGGGTTGTTATCCAGTTCGCGATTGAAATCATTTGCCACGACAGCAAAACCAGCCACGAATCGTTCATTCATAGGAATGCTAACATACATGGAGGGCAAGAAAAAATTCGATTTTGAGGCGGTTGATCCCGACTCGGTAATCCCAAAAGGTATTTTTTGCGCACTCCCGCTAAACTCAAATTGCGCTCTTGCCAGTGTACTTAGAAGGATAAGTTGTTTATGAGGCGAAATAGTTAATGCGGCCGGATTAAAATAAACGGCTGTAGCATCCTTCACTACAGCAGTTCCCATTGTTTGCTCAATAAAAGAGGCATGTAATGGGGAGTTCAATAACAAAAACCCTATGATCACGTACTGCCTTAAACCAATTAAGCTTGCCATGAATCTAGAGGGAAGAATGTGAATATCTTTCAAGTTGTAAGAGTATTTTTTACGATAGTCAAGGTTAATTTAATGGTGATAGGTTCTAACTCATTTCTTTAGTGTTTCGTCGGTGGCAAGCTCTGGGAATGCCCTGCTGGCAATCCCCTAGCTTGAGTCCAGTTTAGAGCCTCGAAAAACGTATACTGAAGCTCATTTCCAGTTGCAAAGAGCTCTACCTCCTAGAGCACGGTCGAGATCTCAGGATGCCCTAGGGATGGCGTGAGTGTCGGCTATAAACCCGCACCCGAGAAAAGTCTTTATAATCGTGCAATTGCTCTCGGATACTCTTCTTCTGTAGCATGTTCCACCTCGGCAGACAGAGGTTGTTCTGGTTGATAATTGGGCCCTAACAAACCGTTGCGGGTGGTGTATGTGGGTTTTCTCGTTGGCGTAATTCGCAGCCCATATATATCCATGTCGACCAAAAACTGACACAGCATTTGTTTTGCAAATGGATTAGCTGGACAACGCCTTGGTCCTGCACCGAAAGAATATAGGTCTGGATCACCTTCAATCCACTTTTCTGGCGAAAACACCCGATTGGGTCCCTGCATGGGTCTAAAAAGAAACATCAACATATCGTTCTTCTGAAACGATACTGTTTCCCCATTAATGTTCACTTGAAAGGGTTTAAGTACCGCTCGGGGAAAATTAGGAATAGGTGTTGCTTGCCAAAGCGCTTCCTCAACGACTGCACGTACGTAGGGTAAATCCGCTAATCGTTTATATGTAAAAGGCTCTTTACCCAAAACACGAGCAATCTCTTCGTGCATCTTATTGGCCACATCAGGTCTCTGACTCAGTACATCCAGCAGATAGAACATCGTTGCTCCTACATTAGAGGAGGCGAAAATCGTTAGAGGTCCGTGTTCTCTTATAAATTGATCATGTTCGATAAGATCGCGTACAATTTTTGCTTTGGGATTGTGTTCCTCAAAGTGGGTACAGTCATCAAAATTCATCTCCGGATGTAATTGTTCGGCGCGAAATATTCCCAAATCCCAGATGTAATTATTGCCTTTGCAAATGTTGTCTATGTTTGAATTAAGAAGTTTCTTTGCAATATCTGCCATAGCTTTGCTGGTTTCCCGAAAGTCAGATCGAAGTCCTGGATGGATAATACGGCTTAGGGGATCCATGCTGGCTTTGGTAATGAGACGTGTCGCTTGCATGAATATTTGGTGTGTATCTGATGGTAGAACAGAGAGATCATCAGTACCTACGAAGCATGCAGCAATGCAACCTATAGTATGCCAAGCGACATAGGCGTAAAGATCATCAACTCCTCCGTTTGATGCGAGTTGCATAGAGGAGAGGGTGCGTTCATTGACTTGAGCGATTCTTTCAAAATTTATCGGACCACGGGCTATGGTGTTCAAAAACACTTTGCGTGGTTCAGAAGCTGCCGCTCCGTCTTCAGCGAAAAAAACTCTTCCTACCATATGCGTAAACGGTTCAAGTATATCTCCACGCCCAAGATCAGGATATTTTGTCAGCAGCTCTTTGGCGATATTGCCATCAGTTACTATATAAATTGGCTTTGTACCAATGTAGATTTTGAAAAACTTTTGTTTTGTCCGCGCAGCCATTTCATAAAAGAAAGGAGAAGCACCCTGTTCGAATAAACGCCCTAAGTTACGCCAGCCTTGTTGATGTTCTGGGATAGCTATTGCGGTTGTTTCAGGTTCGGGTATGTTAGGCAACGCTTCATGGGGGGAACTTGCAGAATTTTGTTTTGAAAAGAGGGCGTATGGACATGCTTTTGTGTTTGGCTTTTGCGGTTTAAATAATTTCGATTTCATTTTCTGGATTTCCTTGCAATAATTCAACAAAATTTTTTAATGGCCCTGATTTCTACGAAACAGTGACCTCACTTGTACACGATTAGATTTACCTGGATAATGCGTTCTCGCTGCAGTACATCAAAATTTCGGAGCCGAAAATCGATACGAACTGATGTATAAGGTACAGTTGGAAGCAAATTTAGCCTATGCTCATTACCTCCTTATGCTGTTAATCGCTTGAAGTAGGATTAACCAGCGCATCAACTGCGATAATTATGCGCCAATCTTCAGACGCTCTAATCCATATTTTTGAAATTCCTGCGCATATTGTTCTTTGATTTCCTCGACTTTTTTTAGTCGTTCAATAGGATTCATCTGACTATATTGTTCCATTCCTATTTTTTGAATCATATCGCGCTCACTCAATCTCTGAGTTAATTCATCCCAAAACAGCTTATTTTCATAGGGCTGGATAAAATTGTCACTCAAAGATTGCTCATACTCTATTGTTTCAAAATATTCATTCAACTCTGAGGAAAACTCAATTTTGTCACTAGCATCCATTTCTTTAAAATAGGACAAAAATTTTTGCTTCAAAGCGTCATACTCATTCAGCTTAGGTGCCTTTGTTGTATATAAATTCAAAACCCAATCTGCAATACATAACATATCCAGTAATGTGCCATATTCTTTTTTTGTAATACTTATGTTCATCATTAATCTCTACTAATTTTATACCTAATGATCTATTATTAAACTATCTGCAAAAGTTCAAGACGTCTCGTCATGATTTGAAAGAATTGGATTCTAGTGCTGATGAACGGCTTTTTAAAGCAGTTTAATTATTATTTTTAGAGCCATTTTTACTATTTTGCAGTATGTGTCAGTGGTTCGCTTTGTAAGCATTAGCTGGAATAATCATAAAAAAAAGATGAATAGAACGATTTATGCTGCAAATCCAGATAAAATACTGTATAATACCTGACAAATTTTTATCCATTTAATTTTAACTTAAGAGTGCTATGACTGATTTAAACCTTTACAGAAACATTGGTATCTTCGCCCACGTAGATGCCGGAAAAACAACCACTACTGAGCGTATTCTTAAGCTCACCGGTAGAATCCATAAAATTGGTGAAGTTCACGATGGTGAATCTACAACCGATTTCATGGTGCAAGAAGCGGAGCGTGGTATTACCATCCAGTCAGCTGCAGTGAGTTGCTTCTGGAAAGATCATCGATTCAATATTATTGATACCCCAGGACACGTTGACTTCACTGTAGAAGTTTATCGCTCACTAAAAGTACTCGACGGCGGTATTGGGGTATTCTGTGGATCTGGCGGCGTTGAGCCTCAGTCAGAAACCAACTGGCGCTATGCGAATAATTCCAAAGTATCTCGTTTGATTTTCGTAAACAAACTGGATCGTGTTGGCGCGAACTTCTTGAAAGTAACTGATCAAATTAAAAAAGTATTGGGTGCACATCCTTTAATTATGACGTTGCCCATTGGTTATGAAGACAGCTTCGTAGGTGTTGTCGATTTATTAACCCGTAAAGCGTATGTTTGGGATGAATCTGGTCAACCAGAAAATTACAAAGTGACTGATGTTCCAGCCGATATGCATGATGATGTTGAAATGTATCGTGCACAACTAATTGAAACGGCACTTGAAATGGATGATGAGTTGCTGATGGCTTACTTAGAAGGAGAGGAACCTTCTATAGAAGAAATTAAGCGTTGTATCCGTAGAGGCACGCTTGAATTAGCTTTCTTCCCAACTTATTGTGGTTCTGCCTTTAAAAATAAAGGAATGCAGTTATTATTGGATGCAGTGGTTGATTATTTGCCAGCTCCCCATGAAGTGAATCCACAACCTCTGACTAATGCAGAGGGTGAGCCAAACGGTCAATTCGCTATCGTTTCTCCTGATGAGCCATTCCGTGCCTTGGCATTCAAAATTATGGATGACCGTTTTGGTGCGCTTACGTTCGTACGTATCTACTCAGGAAAATTGAATAAGGGAGATACTATTCTTAACTCCTTTACAGGTAAAACGGAACGTGTCGGTCGTATGGTAGAGATGCAGGCAAATGAGCGTATTGAATTACAAAGCGCTGAAGCAGGCGACATTATTGCGATTGTAGGCATGAAAAACGTTCGAACCGGTCATACTCTTTGTGATCCAAATCATGAGTGTACACTGGAAGCGATGGTTTTCCCTGAGCCAGTTATTTCTATTGCCGTTACGCCAAAAGATAAAGGCGCTACTGAAAAAATGGCTATTGCTATTGGTAAGATGGTTGCCGAAGATCCAACGTTTAGAGTGGAAACTGATCAAGATTCAGGTGAAACCATTCTTCGTGGTATGGGTGAATTACATCTTGACATTAAAGTGGATATTCTAAAGCGTACATACGATGTTGAGTTAATCGTAGGTCAGCCACAAGTTGCGTACCGTGAAACCATAACCAAAACAGTACAAGACAGCTATACTCATAAAAAACAATCAGGTGGTGCTGGTCAATACGGTAAGATTGATTACACGATTCAGCCAGGCGAGCCAAATAGCGGATTCACTTTCATTACCTCCGTTGTGGGTGGAAACGTTCCTAAAGAATTCTTTCCTGCGATTGAGAAGGGGTTCCGCTCAATGATGGACACGGGTACTTTAGCAGGTTTCCCTGTATTGGATGTTGTCATTGATCTCACCGATGGTGCTTACCATGCTGTGGACTCTTCGGCAATTGCGTTTGAGATCGCTGCAAAAGGAGCTTTCCGTCAATCCATGCCCAAAGCTGGTCCTCAATTGCTTGAACCAATCATGAAGGTTGACGTTTATAGCACGGAGGAAGATGTTGGTAATGTGATCGGTGACTTGAACCGTCGTCGTGGGATGATTTCAGGCCAAGAGCCCAGTGCAGCTGGTGTTCGTATTAAAGCGGATGTTCCTCTTTCAGAAATGTTTGGTTACATCAGTACATTGCGCACTCTGACTTCTGGCCGTGGCCAATTCTCAATGGAATTCTCACATTATGCTCCTTGCCCAGCTAATGTGGCAGAGGCAGTAATTGCCAAAGAGAAAGAAAAGAAAGCCGCAGCTATGGCATAAGATAGTTAGTCATTTTGAAAAGCACTGTCATTCTTCTGACAGTGCTTTCAAAAATCCAATAAATCAGCTCATTCTAGAAATTTAGATCGTCAGTTGAATCCAATTTTTAAGTCAATTGTAAATGAACCTAAAAATCGACAGATAGAATCAACCCCTGCGATAAAATAAACCTTAATCTCCTAGGATGGACGTATCGCTAAAGTTGCTTTAGAGAGAACTTCGGCTTCTTGAGTTGAGCAGTATTTTGAATTGTACTCAAATAGGGCAAACCAAGTTGACGGATTGATCACTGAGTAAGAGCCATCAACCAATTCAAATCTATCGTTAAACTTTTTTACGGCATCCTCTAAACCTAGTACTATCGGAACGGCGAGTGCAACCCAGTTCCAATAAATTTCTATAAACTCGGGACTCTCAGAACTATTACACTCCTCAAGCTGGTTTTTTTCTGAGTTCATTTTAAAAAATCGGGTCATGATCAGCTGGTTGTTAAAAAAAATTAAAGAAATTTAACATATAGCTTTTTATAATTCCATGAATAGATATTAATCCACTCTGGAAAAAGACTTTTAGTGTTCATTAATTATTCGTTAAAAAACTGAAAGAACCAAGTGTCATCATCAAGAATTAGGCTTAATGAGAGACCGGGGCGCTTATTAACATAAATAGGATAGTATTGCTTTCTTCATTTTTCTTCCTTTTTATCCAACTGATGAGCATCTAGATATCGTTCCTGACGTTCATTTTCTTGTTTCTCTATCTGTTTTTCTTTTTTGCTTCTTCCAAACTTAATTCGATTTTCTGTAGCTTTCTTTTCTTTTGTCAAACGAATTTTAGCCTTTCTTTTTTTATTAAGATTAATGATGTCTGCCATAGCTCTCTCTATCCAATATGATATTTATACTATAGCGCATAGAGTACTCGGAAATCATCTAAATGACATGCTTGTATGACATTGCTGGCAGCTCTGAAAAGATTTGATATAAAAAAATACGCTCCTAAAGGTTACAGGGTACAAAAAAAGGTGACTATCCCAAATTATTCAACCATCATTTAAAAGTTGTTTTAACTTTTCCATGAAGCATTTTGCTTTTGGATTATAAAATACACATAATGAACAGCATGGGATCATTGTATTTTGTATGAAAGACGTCGAACTATTAGATATTGCCCGAAAAGCATGTGCGTACGCTAGGAAAAATATAAAACAAAGCGGAACCACACCTGAAGTAGAATTCTATAAGGAGAATGCAGCTTTATTTAAGGAAGACATGGCTGCAAAAAGAAAAAAAGAACTGAAAGATAAATATCCTGAGAGGTATAAACAATTTGAAAATGAGGGGAATGATGAAAGTAAAATATTTAGCCGTTTAGAATTTTGGGATACGACTGTACTTGAGAAACAAGTAGCTGAGATGCGGGGACAAGCGCAACAATTATGGAAAGCTTTTTGTGCAAAAAAAGGTATTAGTTTAAAATCTGAGCACGGTGAGTCCGTTAGAAGGCATGCTTTAGAATACCATTTCTTAAAGAAAGAGATAGGTAATTGCGGGGAATTTAGCAGACTGGCCTTTAATTATATTCAACAAAACTATCCTGAAAAGCTTGATGATATGAACCTTCATGTCCTTGGGGTTCATGGTAACAACCATGTGGTAGTTAGTTTGGGCAGTGATGAAGATAGGGTTATATGTGATCCTTCATTGGATCTTGTTTTTAAATTAAAAGATGAGTCCGAGAAATTGTATGATTTTTTTTATTCTGGAGGGAAGAATAAATATATTCGAAGTTATTCCTCAGATCCTCAATTAATAACCCTAGATCCTGACCTTATAAAATTGGACATAGATTCCAAAGAAGGAAGGCTTCCTCAAGAAGAAATAGATGAGATATATCAATTAGGAAAGGAATTAGAACAATCTAAGGATTTGCCAGTCAAACGAGTGCCGACTGTTGAAAAGAAGCTCGTGCAGCAGGAATCTTTTAAAGAAATTTGTGAGAGAGCAATCAATGCTAAGTATAGGAAACCATCAGAAACCTCCCATCCTAACGAAAGGCTCATATATGCTTTACAAAAATACATTCAAACAAGAGCTAAAGAGGCGAAAGTTGTCTCAGATGGTGAAGTTTCCTATGACGAGACGAACACTAATCCCCATCCTTTAGCTAAATACAAATATAAAATTATGTGGTGGAAATCACAGTATACCGCTAAAGACAAGATATGTACGGCACAAAAGGTAATCGACATATTAAATAGTCCTGGCAAAGATACCATTACAGAACATGAATTAGAGATCCTCAAGGATGGTCGTCTTGGTTCAGATACCGGGCAATTTCTCAGTATCTTAGAGGAACTTTGTGAAAGACAGAATAAATTGCAAGTAAAAGGCTCCTGATCAGGTGATCTTTATTAGAATTCTCTTAAGTTAAGAATTTATTTATAAAAAGCACTTGCTCAGAAAATATACCAACCCAACCTGATATTTTTTATATCCTAGCTTCGGATGCGATGAATTCTTTGTTTATTAAAATGGGCCATAAGGCCCATTTCTCAAGTTAAATTTTTAGTTTGGCGACACTGCCACTAAATCCTACTCCAAAGGAAATAAGCAATAGAGAACCATTTACCTTTTGCTGATTGATCAGTCTTTCCAGCATGAATCCTAAGGAACAGGAAGATAGGTTGGCATAATTTTTAAGTATAAAATAAGAAACGGATATTTTGTCCATTTGATCATCGAGCATTAGACTTTTTTGCACGGCACTAATAATTTTTTTACTTCCAGTATGGATTAAATAAAAATTAATATCCTCTTTTGTAAGATGGTCATTATTATGACTTATGGCTTGGCGTAATAACAACTCACTATATCGTGCTCCACGTGCAGGAACCACTTTTCCCAAGGTATATTGGGGAAAGTTTTCATAACATGGAATCTTGCTTCCGCCTTCATTCATGCAGAGTATTTCACTGTCTCTGGCATCAATATTGGTCAAGTGATAGGATTCAAAACTATCCTCTTGAGTTCCGTGACCTAATAGTATTGAAACGGCTCCATCACCGAATAAATAGCTATTAATCAAATTATTTAATGCCATCTGCGCCTCTTTTTGTTCAGTAAGGTCCTGAATTTCCCTTATTTCACCAAAAGAAACTATAGACTTATTGGCAAGCACAGATGAAACCATGGCTGTATGGGTTTCAGCAACAGAAATAACTACATGTTTATGGGGGTGTGACTGTAAAAAGTAGGAGGCAATCTCAAAGGCCTTTATTAAAGCGCTGCATCCCTGGTTTTGCATGTTAATAATATTAATATCATGCGGCATCATATCATCATCCATCATAGAAATAAGCTCATATGCCATACAGGGTAAAGGCCTTTCGGCAGTATTGGTGACTGCTATCAGTAAACCAACATCTAAATCGTGAGGAAATTGCGCTAAACATTTTCGGATAGAATTTGCGCCCAATTCATTGACACCCGACATCAGCTTACGTTGCTCTTCACCAGCTAAATATTGGGGATAATTTTCAACAACTGAATATCGTTTATCTATATCCATGGATTGAAGCATATCAAGTACTTGCGTACTAAGATGTCCTGATGCTTTATCCAAAAGGTCTTTGCTTGCTACACACTGTTGAGGTAAATCAGATGCAACACTTAAAATCTCTAAAGAGCCCATACCATTTTCTCCCAATTAATGTTAACCAGGTTAGAAATAAGGTCTATGCAGTGATTTTATTTTTAATGATGTTGTTTTTAAGAATCAAAACTCGACACAGCCATCAACAACAATGAAATTGCCAACTAACCAGTTATATACATCAAACTGTTTCAACTAAATAACTCTTGATGGAAAACCAACAAGTAGTATTTTTGAATGTAGCACATAATCAAACAAATTGTGCATCTGCTAACAAAAAAATTACAAAAATCTTAATTCAGTAAGCTCATAATGGATTTTAATCATTAAAATTCTTTTATAATCATCTCTGATCGAAAAAACAGACTTATTGAACCCAATACCCAAAAAATGATTTGCAGTGCAACATTTTTTTAAATCCAGCGAAATATTTGTTTCGTTCTAGCCATAAAAAGGCATTTTGATAGTTACAATCGTCGACATTGATCTCTTGCTCTTTCATCATCGATTTGTGAACGACTGATGGCAAACATAGCTATTGTGATATTCTTTTCAGTCTATTATTCGCGTTTATCAAATAAAGGGGGCTAAGGTACGTGTCAATGTATAAACATTTTGTCTCCCCTTAAGGAGCCAGTTTTAAAGATTTTTGGTCCTATGGTTTGATGTTTGTTAGGTGTGCATTGAGGTACTATAACCTGGCGACATACCCAACTAGGCTGGCTCAACACATCGTTTGGGACTAGGGAAATCTTCCCGGGGGGAGCGGATTAACCCTCCTTAAGTTTTCACGCAGCTGGGAGAGTTCGTTAGTTCTGACTTTATCAAGGTGCGCTAGGGCTGCCAAATCATAGACTGCACAGGCTGTCGCCCACCCCAGAACACCGGCTACAGGCTGCGTGGCCCCGCGAATCACAAAATCAATGACTGGATTGCCAGAGTCCGAAATCGCCAAGGGAAACCAAGAGTCTTCCTTTCGGGTTCTAAAATTATAAAAGCCTAACTCCCGTGGCAAAGTTTTTTCTTTAAACGTAGGTAGCGGGTCAAATCCACGATCTTTCCGGCAATATTCATTGGCTACATGGACAGGTACATCGCGCTGCAAGATAGCTACTTTCCTCCAGGCAGCCTCCATAGCCACCCAATTTCGTGTGCTCAACCAGGTGTCGTAACCCTCAATATAATATTTTAGAGCTGTTTTGAGTGGGGTAAAATCAAAATGTTTGGAACCCTTAGTCTCGACGCCATGTTGAATGTACGTCAAGCCATTCTTTTCGATATCCTCACAGCGTTTGAGCATCGCTGCTCTGGTTTCTGCGTCCATGTATTTTTCCAGCATACGGCACATGTGGGTGTCCTTTGCCCAGTAGGCGTATTCATATGCAGTGATGTTCTTAAATGTTCTACCCGAATAGTCAGTTAATGTGCCGCACTGTAATTGCAATTCAGGGTGCATATCGACTATTTTTTCTGCTCTATCCTGTTGTCCTGTTGCTGTATTCAACAACAATAAAGAGAGTAAATCGCCCAGTCGATTGGGTTGGAACAGCACATGTGGTCTTTTGTTTGTTCGTATCAGTGCGCTGATATCTTTATCGGTTTTGTGTTCTTTCTTTTTGAGATAGTCGCCAATTATTGTGAGAGTCTCGTTAGAAATGGTTTCGAAGTAGGGAAACTCATTCATTACATCAATTATCTCTTGGGGCAAGTCGTGAATCTCTGATAAATTACTTATCAATTCAAGTTGCTGATTGGGAAGCAAATGATGAAAATTCAAAAATTGATTTTTAATTTTATGGGGTATGCCTGCAAATGCATTATTGTTCTGTTTCATTTGTTTGACAACCTTTGCATACAACGATTCAAAATGAGTACCTAATTCAGGCTTTTCAATTTTGTATTCTGCCATGTCAAAACACACTCAAGTGATATAGTTGGTGCAAATTGTATCATAAAATGTTCTTTATGTGTAAAATTTGACTATAAGGCCTGGAATTATTTCTTTTATGTGTCAGGAATTTATTTTTAAAACACCCATGAATATTCGATTCAATGATGAGAAAACTAGCAATCCTAGTAAGATTGGATCTCAATGTTGAGCATACGGCAAGCATTTAGGATTTCTTCAACGCATAACTCATTATCATTAGAATAATAAAAGAAGTCCCTGTGGATGTTACTACTGATAGAATTTAACGAGCAGCCATAAATTGAGGAAATAGCGCTCTGTCTGCCGTCAGAAAGACTCACTCTGTTGTAATCACTGGATAAAATGCAGGTCATTTCTGGGTTATTAGAAAAAATGGAAGTTAAAAAGAATGAATTAAAACACTGACAAGCGAATACATCGTTATCAAACAATAAAAAAGCTGCAATCACTATCTTTAAAAAAGTATTTTTTAAAGTGAGTATCATGATCAGTACCAAAGCAAATCCATTTTTTAAATTATAGAATACTGATGCTTATATTGTTCGTTTGTACTGCCTAAGGTTGCAATACGTTGTGGAAAAAATCCTACTTCTAGCTTTATGCGGTTCAATGAGGCATGTATTGAGGTTTACTCGTTACCTGCTCATCACAAAATTGCACTAAGCCCTCAATACTTCGAACTCTCCATAACACCCATGCCCTCTGTACTATATTATTCGAAATCTTGTGATGCGTTCAGTAGTTTCATTCGCCAATATTTTTTTAATTTGCTCGGTTATTAAAGAAAGTTGATCTTCTTTTTTAATAACAAAAACAGAATTAAGATAAGGTTTTTTACTCATTTGAGCGGCTAATATCAATGCCATATCATCGCCTTGAACCAATTTTAACTTAGTAAACAAATAATCGATTCGTTCTTCTGCAATCCTTTTAAAATGGGAAAGTCTTCACTGGTCTGAAAATTGGGGAAAAGTTGCAGTATTATTTTATGATATCCATAATTTATCTGTTTTTAACGTTGAAAAAAGAGATGGAGCATCGTTCAAGATCCAACTAAGCATCTCTTGGCTTTCCGATTCTAAAGCAACATCAATTAGACTTTTGTCGGCTTGCAAATGATAACTGACTGACGCCCGGTTTCTTTTTATCCCGCTATGGCAGTTACTTATGTAGAATAAAATTTTGAAGGCATGATTTTAGCGCTACACTACCAAGCGAATGGTATTAAGTGATAAGAATCCAAATCTTTGGTTGGGGGAAGTATCGTTAAAAATTTCTTTTGAACCTACTACAGGTCTTGACTCCGCTATGACTCAAACGACATCCTTGGTAATGTCTGTTATGAGCCAATTAGGTCACTTTAGCTCGAGATATTAATAATATCCAAAAAAAATGAACCATCAGAGCTTGGCTTTGGTCAAATCGATTGTGGAACTAAAGCAAAAAATTGATTTATCCTTAACAGGAGGAAGTCGAAGCAAATAATTCATTCAACGAGAGTCAAGTTGGTATGAATACCTCAAATCAGATGCTTGCGTGCAGGCATCTTTAACTTATTGCCCATAAAATAATTTATCTGGTATATTTGTGTATTCCGTGTTCGAATTCAAGCCCTTCGTTCAATTGATGTGCTAATTCAGTTTAGCTCCCGTAAGACTGGTTTTAGAAATTAACTGCAAATTAAAATCCGAAATAAATAAGCGAGAATTATACATGAAGCTGATGTCTGTTATTGGTATAAACCTTGAAATAACAAAATGGATAGTAACTGAGTCCAAATCTCCATTCGATGAGGAGGATAATCTGTGTGTTTATGAATGTCCCAAATCAGAAGATGCTGAGCAGATGCTGGAAACAATACAATCAGCATTCGAAACAAATGATTCTATGGATTTTGATGGAAGAGAGCATGAATCCCCATTATGGGATTATTATTTGGATACGCATGGAAATTATGTGGTTGCATCCATGAAATTTTTGGAAAAATATTTTGATGGTAAAGTTGAGGAAGTTCATCATGAACCTAAATTTGATAAAGAGTTTTTCTTAATCGATAAGGTAATGAATGACGAGAATGAGTACTTGCGGCCCCGTTTGATTTTAGTACGTACCAATGAAAACTCAATAACAATTAAACGTATGGTACCGGAACAAATTGGGGAGCCCGATTTAATTGATTTTGCGGAAGAATTTCTAGGAGCTGCTCCCTATAGTAAAAGGTATAAAGAGAGTACTGCACAGATAAAGGCAGCATACAGTTTTAATGGACTATTTTTACCTGGTGATAATTTTAATGTACTTTGGTTGCCTGCTAAACCTTATCAAGGACATGCGATGTATACAGCCTATGGTTGTTCGAGTCATAGGATTGCTAAAATGTTGGCAGCAAAAATTAGAGATGATAAAAAAATGAAAGAGATTCCACCTCTAAGTAATAGTGAACACATGACTATGGCGTGTGAGGGACCTATTTTACTGGTTTCAGGTGATTACTTAGAACAAATTTATGGTAAACCCATTTATGTTCCTCTCATCAATGATTTGGTTAAGCAAGGCCTTGCAGATAAACAGGCGAAAGAGCGAGCTACTGTTGTAGATAAAGTTTATCTGGAATGGGATAAAAAAGCGCAATCAAAAAGTCAAACTCATCTTTTGAAATTACAAAACAAAACCACACCAACGTTCTTCGCATCTCAAATAAGTTCAATTGGAAATAATAGTAAACCTCAGTGGGTATCTTCATCGAATGGTACAAGTGTTGTTCCAGCATCTAATACGCTTCTATCTCCTGGCACTTCTATTGAGAGGAATACTGTTGTTCCTCAACCCGATCCACTGCCGTATCCTTTTCCAGTGACCCAAAGTTCTACTCAGAATACAACAAAACTGGTTGCTCCGGGAGCTCAATCAATGTTCCATGTTTCTGATGAAGAAGAATCTTTAAAAGAACTTACTGAGGAAGAATTTTTGGGATTCTTCCAGTGATAGAAAAATGGTCGTTCAATGCTCCAGATTCTAGTTTTGTTAAAAAGAGCTCAATACATTTAATTTATTGAGCTCTTTTTAATTATCAATACATTCGACCCCTCCCTAATTTTTGCAATAAATGTCTGCCCCAGTTGAATCAATAGGCACTAAATTTCAGGTTATTCTCAATTTGCTACACCAATCGTAAAATAAATACAGCTTTGATATGGATTATTTTTTTTCTTCATTCTATGAATGCCTAAATCATTATAAACACGCTTGTAGATGATTTTATCGTAATGCAAAATTTGTCCAAGCCACCCAAGGTTCATGCTCCTGGGTAAATTATCACCCACATGGCATAATGGTTAAAATTAAATCACAGTGGTTTGATTGCGATTAAAAAATCAATTTAAAATTTTTTTTATGCAGGCTCTATAATCCTTATGAGCATGACAAGTCAAAATGGGGCAGGGAGCATGGTGTACTATGAAGTTAAGTGTTAATGGCAAGATCTTACTTAAAGTAACTGAGGACGATATCAACGAAGAAGGTGCTTTTGATATTCCAGCAGGGGTTACCACTATTGGAGAAGGGGCATTTAGAAACTGCAGTAAATTAAAGTACCTATTATTCCAGAAGGGGTTGTTTCTATTAAAAGCTCGGCATTTATGTACTGTAGTGAGTTGCAGAGCATTGTGATCCCACCTGGGGTTACCTCTATTGAGGGTTATGCATTTTATGGTTGCAGTGGAATACGCAGTCTCGTTATCCCTAAAGGAGTTACCCGAATACCTATGAGGATATTTTATGGTTGCAGTGGATTAGAGAGCATTATTATTCCTCAAGAGGTTACTGCTATTGAATTCGGTGCATTTTATGGTTGTAGTAGATTACAAAGCATCATCATCCCAGAAGGGGTAACTTCTATTGGGGCTGGTGCATTTAATGGTTGCAGTGAATTGCAGAGGATCACCATCCCCAAAGGAGTTAGCAGTATTGGCAACCAAGCTTTTATGGACTGCTGTAGGTTACAGAGCATCACCATTCCTGAACAAGTGACCTCTATTAATTATGAGGCTTTTTATTGCTGCAGCAGATTGGAGACAATAACCATTCCGAAAGGGATTACTGCTATTGATAAATCAGCATTTAATGAGTGCCCTAGCTTGCAAAGCATCGTGATTGATAGCCAAAGTGAGGCGATCAAAGAACGAATTACTGCATTATTACCTAAATCGTTAAAAACCAAGTTAATCTTGAACGAGCTTGCGGAGGAGGTTTTTAAATTCCGCGATGCGGAACTGTCTCGTCTGATGCAAATTCCAGAAATTAGTCCCTTATTTCGTTTTTTTCATATGAAGTCACCCCATCGTTCGCGGGTTCAAGGAGAAAATGGAGTGGAGCGAGAATGCAGCAAACTGCCTGATGAACTGTTGCAGACGATAAATTGTTTTAGTGATGATAATCGCTATTATAAAAAAGCACGAAGACGCATACTGGGTTTGCCTTTACCTGCCAATCCAGAGAAATTGCTGGATTATAAAAACAAGGTAACCACAATAGTTAATGAATGCGTGAGCAAAGCAAAAGAGTTCACGCAATATATCAATGCGACACAGGAGCAGGGATCAAGACGTAGGACGGAGGAGGGCAGAACGAAGGTCGCTTTGAGCAGGTAAGGATGGAGTTTTTGCTCATTTCTGGATGCGTTTTCATTAATTGGGGGAAGATAATGAAGTTACATTACATCGATAATTTCTTAATACCATTTATTATTTGGGTCAAATATAATATATGTCTGGATGGATAGTAAAAAATATAGAAATAAAACCATAAACTTCTATAATAATACCTGCATTATTTTTTTACGATATTTCTATGTTTCGAATTGCACTGTTGCTGTGTTTTATCAGTTCATTTGTTTATGCTCAAACACCAGAATCTTTTTCAGAGTCCAAGATAATTGCAGCTCAATTCTTAATGAAACATCATGAAACCATTTATTTTCCATGTACTAATGGAGATAAAAAAGTGGGTTTGGCGAGTTGTGGTATGCCGGCTGAGGATTCCATGAAACATGCTTTTTGCATTCAATGGAAGCATGTTATGGCGGCCGAGTATTTTGGACGGCCATTTGAATATTGGCGCGAGCCAATGATGGAAGAGGATCATCGCCGGCCTTATAAAGGGCGAAGATGCTGTGAGAAGTTCGATGAGCAATTACCTCATGTGGAAGCTGACCTCTATAATTTATGGCCAGAAATTCGCATGATGAATCAAGCCCACTCGAATTATCAATTGAGTGGGCTACATCAACAAATTGATTATTTAGGGTGTGCGATGAAAATCGATAAAGGTTCTCATTGTGCGGTACCACCTGATTCAGCCAAAGGCGTTGTCGCGCGTACTTTTTTGTTTATGGCGGAACATTATGGACTTACCTTAAGCCCATCACAAAAAAAATTATTTATTGCCTGGAATAAAGCATTCAAACCTAATCTATGGGAAAAACAATTGGCCTTACAAGTGGCGTTGATTGAGGGATATCAAAGCTCCTACATGACTCATTGGCAAGTGAAGGCACATATAGCGCTCTGAGCAGGAGCCACGGTTGCAGAGCCTATACTGCCACTTGCTGGTTATAATTCCTTTTGAATACACCTTTGAATACTGGAAAGTTCCAGTCAGATGCTTTTTGACCTGGGAATGCTGCACCGGATTAAGATGAATATAATTCTGGTGATGCTCCTAATTTCATTCATCTCTTATCAGCAGTTCCCCAAAACATCAACGACTGTCGTTTGCTTCTTCTTACAACTTGATACTTATCCCAGGGGAGGAGCTATTGCTTTGAGTTTCTATGTTATATAATTCTATCGCAGTGTGCATCATTTCAACTGCCTCATTAAATTGACCTTGAAGATCCTCAGGAAGTTGCTTTAGATAATTAACGGTATCGATGTTATTTGGTGCAAAAAGTTCACTTGAAAGATAATTGGGATTTCGCAAAACTTCCCTCATTTCGTTTTCAAGACATAAATACTCCTCAACCATCTCTTTAACCGACCAGCCAGGAATATTATTTGAATTTGTTAATATAACAGGTAATAAATTGTTACTCATCAATAAATAAAAGGTTAATAGCATGGAACATGTACGACCCACACCATCAGGGAATGGGTGATGTAAAACCGTGAATTTTATATATTTGAATATGGCTGTTAATTTCTCCTGCTTTGAATTTGATTCTGCGATTTCTTTTCTATAAGTCATTAAATGTGAGTGACACACTTCATTAAGGTATTGTTCTACATCAACAATCTGTTCATTCATCTCAGAGGATCGGATGCTTATTGCCTGTCCTTGCTTGAGCATATCCCAAATAAATTGAGCCTTTTCTCTAGAATCAAAATCTTTATCCCTTGTGCTGATAAGAACGTTACCATTATTAGCAATAAAAGAGATTCCTCTACACTCAGCAGTCTTCATATATTGCAAAATTTCAAAAATACCATCCAATGTATTTAGTTTCGAGTCCAATCTCCATCCAACGAACGAGTTTTTTCTGAACTCACCTGGTCTTGTAATCGTAAATAGATTCTTGACACATTGGGTACATGAGGCATGAAGAGATTTTATGAATTCTATATCAAGAACCGTATCAGGCTCATGTAACTTTTTTATAATTAGGACAAAACCATGAGCCATACCAAGCAGATAACCAGGCTCTGATTGCTCAAAACCGGTCCAGCATCTACGCTTTTCGATATAGTCTTTAAGTAATTGTTGGTCATTTTCCTCAAACTTAAAAAAATGAATAATTAAATTCAACAAATTTAAATTAGAGAATTCTCTGGTTGCCAGCTGATATAGTTCATTGAGTTTAACCGTTTCGAGATACTCCATGATTTCCTCTTTCACGAGGATCCTATAAGCGCCATGAAAATTAATTTTTATACCTTCCAGGCATTTAATAAGCAGATCGTAAGCAAATTGTCTGTCATCATATCGCGATCGTTCAACAAAAAAACGCCAAAGTTCGATGCATGGAAATTGGTTTAAGAAATATTGAGTTATGTTTTTTTCACTATCAGATGCTGAGAAAAAAGTTTTTTTCATTCGAAATACCTCTGTATTTTCTATTCTTTGTTTTGCAATAAGCTGAAGCACCGGTGGACAATGTTCATTCGATAAAAAGTAGATATGTATCAACAAAAACTATGGAGTAATTCGTGAGCAGGAGTTTGGGATTTGTGAGTAAGAAACAGTCTGTTACCCCTTCGGGAAGCATGAAGAATCGAACCTTTTGTGCTTAAAAATACATAAGGGACTTTATGATATATCGGGATTGATTCACTTAAATACCTACTCCAACAAAGCTGTGCTATTGCTCATAGTTTATTGATTGAGAGTAACTAAGTTTACCTGTCCTCCATTCATCCATGCTTGACATTCGTCTTATAATTGGATGAACAATTAATATTCAGGCCAAATTATATCTGGGGTTTATTAAGAGATTATTAAAAAACTTAAAAAGCAACTTCGAATGGCTCAAATGACCAGCTACAAACTGTTAACCGTGAGCAATTGCTCTACATCTGCTTTAGATAGGATGAACAATGCATGATTTGATCACACGGTAATTTCAGGTAAAGTACTTATGAACAAGCAAGTGAGAGTTGAGATTATGAGCGACGGCATGCATATTGTTTGTCCACGCTGCCATACCTTCAATACGGCTACAAATGGGGCCATAAATAAAGGGTCCAAGGATTCATAGCTCTGCTCCAAAATTAAAACTTATCAAAAGCATAGAAATTAAACCTGGCTTTATGAGTTAATTAATATAAATCATACAGAAAATGAGGATAGGTCGTGAATGAAATTCATCCATAATTGAAAACCTGCCACATATCCGCATATCAAAAAGAGATCAAAACTGAGCTGAGTATGGGAAAATTCAAAGCACTTATTTTAACTTAGGGATAATGAACTATGATGGACAAAAATGAGAAGCAGACAACGTTAATTAAAAAAAATAACAACTTTGCTATTCCTACAGGATTAGTTGCTCAAAAAAGAGCAGAATTAATTGCCGCAAAAGAACAGTCCAGTTTGAGGGCATTGGCACCCGTGGATGCCACCCCTCTGACTCATCTTACCAAGTCAAGACCAAAATTTGAGCACAGAAAACCCTCACCAAAACGACGAAAAGCGAACCAATTAGCACTCGATTTTTTAAAAAAGAATGAGCAAATCCCAAGTGAATCTCCCGATAGGGACTCAACTACAGATTCACTCAAAGTGTTGAAGAAAAGCATAGAAGATGCATGGATTGCTTACAATAAATACTATGAACTGGGTGTCAATACTGGCCAGCCTAATGGATGGTTTAGTTGGTGGCGCCACGGAGTTCATGGGCAAAAAAAGGCGCAATCGGTTAAAAGCGCAGCCTTGGCAAGCGACAATCCTGATGTAATTATGCAGCTGATGGAACGTTTTTTTGAGGATCCGAATACACGATTTGAAAATCATTCATTTGCCTCTTATTTATTTAATGAATTCAATCGCTTATTACAAGGTGATGAATATAAACTACAAGCGGGAAAAACTTATGATAGCAACTACTGGTATACTATTGCTGAACAATTGCGCTCATTATTGACTCAAGGCGAGTATGAGCATAGCTCGTATACAACATAGCAATGATCTTCGTTTAAAAACTCTGAGGGTGCTATCGGTCATTTTAATAATTGCTGTACCTCGTTCAACGGGTACAGCTTTTTTTGATTTTTACTTGGAAATGGCGCGCCCGGAAGGTTGGCTAAGGCGAATAATTTAGAATATAGAATTAATTTTAATCGATACCGAGATTCGAGGAAGGATGGATTCGTCGTTCACTTTGTTCGCTCCTCACCGCTTTGCGGCGCGCTAAAGCGCGTCCAAAATGCTGCGCCGCACTTCGTGCTTTTCGCTGCGCATTTTGTCGAACCTCTTTCGGTTCGAACACTTCCGGGCCAAAGACATTGAATGTCTTGGCAACTATTTCGGAGTGATTTTACTTTTTGATTTTTACTTGGAAATGGCGCGCCCGGAAGGTTGGCTAAGGCGAATAATTTAGAATATAGAATTAATTTTAATCGATACCGAGATTCGAGGAAGGATGGATTCGTCGTTCACTTTGTTCGCTCCTCACCGCTTTGCGGCGCGCTAAAGCGCGTCCAAAATGCTGCGCCGCACTTCGTGCTTTTCGCTGCGCATTTTGTCGAACCTCTTTCGGTTCGAACACTTCCGGGCCAAAGACATTGAATGTCTTGGCAACTATTTCGGAGTGATTTTACTTTTTGATTTTTACTTGGAAATGGCGCGCCCGGAAGGTTGGCTAAGGCGAATAATTTAGAATATAGAATTAATTTTAATCGATACCGAGATTCGAGGAAGGATGGATTCGTCGTTCACTTTGTTCGCTCCTCACCGCTTTGCGGCGCGCTAAAGCGCGTCCAAAATGCTGCGCCGCACTTCGTGCTTTTCGCTGCGCATTTTGTCGAACCTCTTTCGGTTCGAACACTTCCGGGCCAAAGACATTGAATGTCTTGGCAACTATTTCGGAGTGATTTTAC